>NZ_BDFD01000001.1 GCF_001895085.1 Mariprofundus micogutta
CAATCTGTTTGATGCTCTTCTTATGGACGTAAAAATCCCGCCTTACTTTTGCTTTCGTTTCCACTGTGATCACTCCTGTTTTTTCCTCCAACTAAATCATTAGCTGGGGATACTACAGGGGGGTCAAATTTGGACGCTGATTTACCCCTCTAGGGGGTCAATTTTGAACGCTGAATAACATTCGGGTATGCACATGATGAACCAGACTGGTGATAGCCGCATATCCCTCGGGCTTGGCCCTGAACAGAAGCAGCATCAACTGGCCAATATGCGATCTCACTTGAAGGCCGTGCAAAGCATAATAGGATTGATCTCTGCAGAACAGTTTGATGAAGCCTCAAAAGTCGCCCATAATCAACTGGGATTAACACCTGAAATGGAGCAGATGTGTAATATGTTCACAAATGATGATTTCAAATCTCTAGGGCTGGCTTTTCATCAGAGTGCCGATGACCTAGGAGAGGTACTGAAGAGCAAAAATCTCAATCATTCGCTGAAAGCGCTGCATACAACAATGAATTATTGCATTAGTTGCCACGCCACATTTCGTCAGTAGGTAGGTTGATCTTTCCCTCATTATCAAGCCACTTGATAACTTAATTAATAACTTTGTTGAATGGCTGAATGATCGGAGTTGGCCGTATCTCGCCGGTCACCACAGGCAACAGTCGGCTTATTTTGTTGAAAAACTCAGTCGAGTATCTCTGTTTTCTATGGTAAAATAAAACCACTGAAAAGTGGAGGTGACTACGATGATGGGTTGTCAATCAGGTGGTCAGGAGAAGTTGTTCTACTCCTTCAATCTTGAAGATCACGTTCCAAACAATCATCTGTTTCGAGGCATTGATAGCTATCTTGATCTGAGCGATCTGCGTAAGTATCTATCGGATTTTTATAGTCATACAGATAGGCCGTCGATTGATCCTGAACTGATGATTCGCATGCTGATCATTGGCTATAGCTTTGGCATTCGCTCCGAGCGTCGTCTGTGTGAAGAAATTCACTTGAATCTGGCTTATCGCTGCTTCTGTCGACTGGGGCTCGAAGACAAAGTGCCTGATCACTCGACCTTCTCCAAGAATCGGCATGGCCGGTTTCGGGAAAGCGAAACTTTCCGCCATCTATTTGAAACTGTGTTGAAACAATGCATGTCAGAAGGATTGGTTAGCGGTGAAGGCTTCGCTATTGATGCCAGTGTTATCAAATCTGATGCGAGCAAAGATCACAGTCTTCCGGGCAATGAACTGATCAACTGGAAGGATGAGGTCAAACCATCATTTCATCGAAAATAGTATGATAAGACTATTGTTTACAAGCATTTGCATCATCATGCGTCACCCTTTAAGGTTTTCTAATTCAAATCGTGATATTTCACGGTAACCCCGATTTCTCATGGGGAAGGGCCAACATATAGACAGCCCGACTTGTGATAGAGCGTCAGTTCAACAAGTGAGAAGAAATGTTTGATAAAACCCCGATGGGGAGGCTCACATCTCCCGATATTGGGACGTGGTGTGCCTCCTTTTGTTTTCATATATAAAAACAAATGGAGGCACAAATGAAATCGCCACACCACCACCCTATAAATTGGGCACCCTTATGATCAGTCGTCGCTGATCATTCAAGCTACAGTCGGCTATCAATCTGATATCTGATTTTTAAATTATGGGAAGTTCTTTGTTTCTACCGTGATACGGCACGATGAAATAAGTAGCAAGGCGAAGGTATTGTCGAACCTAATCGGCATAAATCCGCGAAAGCGGTAGCTCGTGTCCATCAGGACAGCTCGTGGAAGCTCCGGATTGAGAAACCGGTAGAGCACCAACTTACCAAACAAAAAGAGCCCAGCGAGGAACGCCAGACTCTCTCAGTCCAAATGCATTCTAGAATGCATTTAGTTGTTTTTTCACTTTATCCGACTGGAAAGTTAACAATGGTTTCTTTGATTGGTATATAAGGCTCACCTCACCTTCACTTGCTATCACTGCAATAGCGGCCCAGCCAAACCTACGATCATAATGATCAAAGTTGCTTGCATCCCTCTTTATCTTATTGGCAACTCCATATTTTTTGGAAAGCAGGCTATTCAAGCTATCGGCCAATAAATTTTCCCGACCTGGTACAGCGGGGAAAGTATAGACTGCCTCTGACAACTCATCCTTCAAATTGTAACGAAGCTGTAAATCTTTAGAGCCATCAAGAACTCCAGAACTATCATATGTATCTTTGAATTTAGATCCTTGAATTTTGGAAACTCTCGCACTTAATAAAGCAGCATCCATTTTTTGCTTTGTTGCAGAAATAAATTTAACTCCAAATAACTCAACGACCTCTGCTTCAAGATCCCATGCCTCTACCCTCTTTTTCTTTTCTTCCACAGCAGTATAGCCCTTAGGGCGCTCATACAACAAAATCTCTTTTGACCCGAAGAGAGATCTAGGTGTAATCACGCGTAGTTTGTCTATTACGGCCTGGGCCTGTACTGCCGGCAGGGAAAATGGCTGATATATTGGATCATCACGATCAACTGGCCGTAGATGATAATTTACAGAAGTCGGAATATTTTCTTTACCAATAATCGATTTCACATATTCCATTTGACCTGCAGGAACTGAACCTTCTACTTCAGTTTTGAAATAAACATATAGTTCAATGGGCTTAAATTTATCTTTTGGTCCAAACTCTAGCTCTATCCACTTGTCGAACCGAATAACAGCAGTCTGCCTTTCCTCATCAACACTAATTATTTTACCAAAGTCAAATTGCCAATTGCCAAATGGACCATTCTCCGGCTCATCTCCATACTTGGAACAATCTTCTGAAGTATTCAAATTATCATTAATTGTTGGCTGAAATTTAAGCGCAATACAAGGAACCGCAGACCAACCTACAGGTGAATGCCATTTATCTTCTGCATAAGCAAAATCGGACACAATAACTAACACTGAAAACAAACAGCTAAAAATAAACTTCATCATCACCTCTCATATTTACTATTAAGTCGTACAATTTCCCAATAGGAATTAAACTATTGGAATTATTTATAGCACAATGAGAAATACAAGACAATCCTTATTTTCCAATCACTTACAATTCAAAGTTTGAACTCAATATCCGCGTCTTCTGATAACTTCATCCATGATCAGAAAGCAACCCGGACAAACAGCAACATCAATGTATAACTTTGGATGGAAGATTATCGCCTTCATACCAATCGCTGTATTCGGCCACAGCTTCATTAATGTACTCCCGAATATTTATTACCCAGGTCGAACCTTTCAAATCATGAATATTTTGATCCCATGCACACTGGATTATTTTTCCATATTGATTGATAGCGATAAGATCAAGCTGATTTACCACTGCGTCTTGAATGCATTTCCGTTCTAATTCTGAAAGTTTCACTACCCTTTGAATGACATCAACCCAATCAAGGTCCAGCGCCCTGTTGCGATAAGCTGCTAATACTTGAGCAAATTCATACTGAGCTTTTGAAAAAGATTCGAAGTCAATAGGATCGTGCATCTCTGGTGTTACTATCAACCCTCCGAACACAGATGCGACAAAATCGAGATCATCTGGACCAATTGGATTCTGCTTATCCAGAATTAACCGAATTGAATTTAAACTCATGGCTGATTGCTTCATACTTACTCCTTATTACCTCAAATAGGTATTAATTTCTGACACTCTGAAATGTCCGATTTCTTGACTTACAGCCAGTCTCGACTGATCCCAGGTGAACCCTTGTTCCTGGAAACTTTTCACCAATTCTTGTACTCGTGAATGTCTCAATCCATGCGCTCCACGTGACCAAGAAAATAAGTCCTTACTGGTTACTGAAAAATTCTTTGCCCACTCTTCACCAGATGGAAAATCATAGTGCTGCTCAAACGATCTACCATCTTCCCCACGTTCACTCTTAATCATACGAGTTTCATCCAAGCGAAAGGCTTCCAATCTCTCAGACAGCTCTTCTCCTAGTATGATCGTTCTATCCAAGCCGCCCTTTCCGGTTACTGTGTAATACACTCCCTCTCGACCAGAAAAACGATAATCAACAAGCTGGCTAAGTCGTTGCTCAGATATTTGGGCAGGAAATTCTGCAGCAGGCCTTAGATTATTAATTTCTGAAACTCTCAATGCACCTTCATACACCACCTCAGTCATCAAACCATAGACAGGAGGCTGGTTTGCTATAATTTCTTTAATGTGAGGCTGTAAATATGCTCTCCCATCAGTCGGAGCATCGCTACTTCTGGATGGCACCAAAGAACCAAAATCAACTGGGGTTCCGTGCACGATTTGATGAGCATCTGACAGCGCTTTTGAATATCCAGAAATTGTTCCCGATGAGTAGCCAGATAGATTTAGGGCTTTAATTTCAGCCCGTGCCATTTCAACTGTAATATCTTTAATTCTAAATATCCCTTCTCGCTCAAATATCCTTCCTGCAGCACGCCCTAATTCAGCAGTCCTCCGGTTCAAAGTCACCTCCGCCTTATAGCCATTTACTCCAGCTCTTTTTTGATCAATATTACTCCACCCACGTAAATCCATATGCTTTAAAAACAATCTGGATGCCTGTTCTTTTGCTGGTATTTGCTTAGCTATGAAGCTCCCCCTCTTTTTCCCATCTTTTAATAGACCGAAAAATAGTACTTCTATCAGCAGAGACTCTCCTATACCTGCGCAACCAGTCCCTGATGGCAGCAAGTGATGCTGCCTGCCTGTGTAATTCCAATATTTCAGCACGATAAGGATTAAGTTTTGCATGCAAATATTTACGTTTCACACCCAGCTTTTTTATTCGCCTTATATCTTCAAGCTGAACACCCAGTTCATCTGGATCCAAACTTCTTATTTCTCGCCTATCTGGTTTTTGTGAAGTACGCATACGATGAGATATCCACCCTCGAATTTGATCGGCAGGTGCCAATGCAATCGCTTGCGACAGGACCACAGAAAGTGCTTCTGCATCAGCCATACGTTGTTGCTTCGGATTGTTGTAGCCATGCTGTTGCATACAATCAAATATGCAACAGGCAAGATCCTTTCTATGCTGATTGTTTAGCGGCATTTACAACATTTCCTCAATCTCGCGCAGACGGCGCATCTTGCGCCGTCTGCGCAGAAAATGCAACGCGCTGCTCGTGCGCAGCACGGGCGTAGCTTGGGGCTTTGCGACCTACCGACCCTGGCGAAGCCAGGCCCCGAGGTAGATGAGTAAAGACACAAAAAGCAGCGCACAACTTGCCCTTCCAAGAGTTTGGAATGGGGGACCGTGGGGCCCCGTTTCAAACTCTTGGAAGGGCCGACGCTAGCCAGCTCGCCAAACATCCACTCACCATCCACAGTAGTGGACTCCAAGCTGAGCAATTATCACCCTTCGCTCCAGATCAATGTGAGCAAAAACATGACATGGCGTGCAATCGAGCCCGGACATTTTGAATAACTCTTGCCCCTTGTATGCATTGAAATAGGAATACATCGCAATCAAAAAAACAGCCTCCCCTGGACTTAATTCTCTCAGCCCCTCTTTAATTGCTTTCCAGTTTGGGCGTAGTTGATCTTTGTCTGTCGCTTTCTCAATAGAGTGAATATCTTCGCAACGAAAGAAGTGTTCCCCCGCAACAGAAATCCCTTTCTTCCACGCATCTAAAAATTTTCCACTATCTGGAATCAAACCTTCACTTCTACCATTCAATTGCATATAAACCTCCTTTGTATTATCCAAACTTTAATGTTCCATTTAGATATCATAAGTAACTCTCCAGTCATTTATTTTAACTTTCGGAAACACACACACGACCTGTAACCACAGCTATTGGAAGTGAGACTACAAAACCCTCACCACGTACATAACGGTCATCTAACTCAGCGGGTTTACCATCCAAGAGAATTAGCTTCCCAGCACCTCCATCTGTAATAATTTCTTGCACGCGAGCTTCAATTTCAGTAGCTCTTTGTTCCTCAATATCAGATTCCTGACCAACAGCTGGTCCAAGTTCCCCAGCTTCAGCCTTGCGGGCCATACTTCGCATCCATGCTGGCAACGACCTAGCTGACTTGTATCCAGATTCGACTGCGGCCACGAATCTCGCCTGTTGTTCAGTACTTGATAAAAGTAACAAGCGATTGACTTCAGAAATTACGTCTGAAGCAAGACCATCCATCACAATACTAAATTCCCCCAACAACACATGTGCTGTTGTTGTTTTTTCTCTGTTAGTAGAAACAAGATCTGTTATTTGTGCATGGTTTTCCCCATCACTGGAATTCTTCGAGCTCTGGTTTTTACCGAAGTTCGGAGATTCCGTGGTTTCGGTAGATTCCTCTCGAATTACAATCTCCCTACCTTTCAGTTTTCCTGTGTTTGGGTCACGCACGACCTTCACTTGATAGAGTCCCAAAAGCTCAAGCTCCTCTCTGGCTTTTTTCCACCGAACCTCACCTATGCCCAGTTTTTCTCGAGTCCATCCTGGCATTACTTTCCAATTATCTGGCCGAGACATAAGAAACACCCAAACTGCCAATGCATCCGCTTGCCCTATCAATTCAATAGTTATGGTAGATAAAGTGGTCCAGCGCAAACGACCTTCTTTCTTGAGTCGGTCGATACTCATTGCTGTGTTCCTCTTCTTTTTTCAACCTGTACTGATTTTCTGGGCCGACCTCTTTTTTTGCTATTCTCGCAGCCTGTTTTAAATTTCTGTCTACTTTCTCGTTTACGAGCCGATGCAGCATTTTCTCCACGACGACAATAAACTGGATTAAATTCACCTGCTGAACGTAAGTTTGTTTTCTCAAACTTCTCTATATCAGATAAAAACCATCGACGGCGACCACTAGGAAGTACAAATGCATCAGGCATTTTTTTTCTTCTACACCAATCCCAAATCGTCCAGGCGCATACCTGCCACCGAACAGAAAGCTGCTTTTGAGTTATTAATAATTGGGTTTGCTTTGTTTCCATAGGGCCAATTATTTCCTATCCCTAACCCATGTAACCTTTCTTTCTGCTTGTAATAATGGTTAGCTTGTAAATAATTAATTCATGGAACCTCTAGACCACCTAAAAAGCAAAGTATGGGTACATGAAGTAAAAACATTGACTCAAACAACGAACATGCATGCTGCAGGGGAAGTTTTAGATAAACACTTTGTTACAGACAATGAATATAGAAAAAAATTACAGCATATATGGCGCGGAAGACAAAGTGCCGAACAACATGTAAAGGGAATTTCTCAAAAGCTATCTGAAATAAATCATAGTCCTGAAATTGAAGCAAGATTGCTTCGACTATATTTCGATGGCCCTCATAATCTATGGCACCATTACCGGCTTCCATCGATCGCCATTAGCACCCCATTAGGTCAACCTCTGCAAAAGTGGGAATGCAAGAACAGCGATCTGGATTCGGCTAATGCGCCTCATATTACCATCGATCAAAATGAATTTGATCTAACATTTTTTTTTAAGTCAATTACAGGCTTTATGTCATCCATAGAGGCATACTCACTACACCTATCATATTCAAGAGTGCTTGATATAGCTGATTCAAATGTAAATAAATCACATCGGTTCTATTGTGATCAAAGTTTTATGATGGCTGCCTCTGAAATTGAGTCGATGGTTCTAGCTTCAATGAAAATGCTCGAACAATGCTACAATCAAATGCCCAATAAATTATTAGGTGTATCAAAAATTGAATATATCAAAGCTGCCTGGAATCAAGCATCATTTCAAAACAAAGTGATCCATCGATCATTTGCATCAGAGGCTGAGAAAATAATTATTACTCGCTCATTTCCAGAGCTATCTGAATTTGACCCTAACCCAATTCCAGAGATTTTTCCCGACTTGTTCATCAAAATATTTAGTGCGCGTAAAAAAACTGCTGGTCGAGGCCGCCCAAAAGTAAATATCGATGATGCCCTAAGAAAAAAAGCGGCGGGTTACACTCAAGCTCAAATAGCAAAGAGCCAAGGGGTTTCCCAACAAGCAGTTTCACTATCTCTGAAGAAGCTCGGTCAAGCATGATTCATTGATATACAATTAAACAGATTTTCTTACAAAAACTATAGATCGCAATCAATTTTTCAGACAAATCAAAAGCATGGGGCACACATGGGGCACAGGGCGCCCCATATAATCTAATAGATTCCAATGTAAACCAAAAGACAAGGGAGCCAAAAGGCCCCCTAAAGCACTGCTATTACTAGCATTAGTATGGTGGCGCTTCAGGGACTCGAACCCCGGACACACGGATTATGATTCCGTTGCTCTAACCAACTGAGCTAAAGCGCCTTTCGTTGTGGCGCGGATTATAGGAAGCCGATTCACTTTGGCAAGCGGTCAACAGCATTTTTTTGATCCGGCATATCATCATGAGCTACTTGATACGAGATCAGCCTTATCAGCTTAAGAAAAAGGTGGCGTTTAGTCGATTTATCAGACATCCAGTTCAGGAAGCAATGGAAGAACAATAATAAACTCGGCACCTTCCCCTTCAGGGCTTAGCACCTGCATGGTTCCACCATGTTTCTTAACCACATCAATCACATTAGCCAAGCCGAAGCCATTGCCATCTTCTTTGGTGGTGAACGACGCATCACATACCTGATCTATAAACTCAGGGGCAATGCCAGAGCCTGAATCCTTCACTCTGATTTCAGCCCAGGGATAAGATTTACTCAGTGAAACAAGGACTGTGCCTTCATCATCCCCAATAGCTTGTATGGCATTTTTCAGAAGATTCGATACTACCTGATACAATTGATCGCAAGACCCCAGAATATGCACCTGCTCATGCGGGCGCTGCCATTCAATGGTTATACTGGATGGAAAAATCGGCAGGGTAATTGAAACCGACTCATCGATGGAAGCAGAGAGATCAACTACCCCCAACTGATCACCCCTGTTATCAGCAAAAGCCAGAATTCGGTTGATGAGGCCATTCGTGCGCTCAATGGTTTTTTCTATGGATGTAATATGGTGCAAAATCAGAGGGTCATCAGTTCGACGTTCTATCATATGGGTTGAACTAAGGACCACATGCAGTGCATTACGAACATCATGAACAATACCCTGCGTGAAATGACCAAGAGATTTTACCTTCTTGTTTTGCAGTTCATCTTTTGAATCGTCATTGTTTTCACTGCTACTCAGTGAAGCCTTACGTTTCGTCAAAACCCTCTCCCTCAACATCCTGTTGAATGGATGGACATTTTCTCATAAAAATCATTGCCTTACAATGCCTGAAGAAAGGAATAAATATTTGCTTAGTCAGAGTAATCAGTCCGTCAAATAAATCGCTAAATGGCGATGCAGATATATATAATTTGATTTCACTAAAACCTCTGTTGTGACTGTTCTCCAGCCAGTTGGTCCGCTGTACTGCTGATTGAATCATTCTGGTTTGTTATTGATAAAGACCACAGCTGACTCCTGAATATATCGATAATGTATTACTGCTTATATACATATATCAGATGGCAAAGTGTCGCAGCTGAGAATCACTGCATTTAGATTCTGATTGTTACAATGCTCTTACTGCTTTGCTATCTTTCGCATCAGTGCCACTATGCTGGCTGAACTGATAAGGGGAAAAGATTGAGTACTTCTGACACACCACCAAACAAACCGAAACGTATTCTTTCCGGCATGCGCCCTACAGGTCGTCTGCATCTGGGGCACTACAAAGGTGTACTGGAAAACTGGCTGAAACTGCAGGAGCAACATAACTGCTTTTTCTTTGCTGCCGACTGGCATGCCCTGACCACTGACTATGCCAATCCGTCGATTGTCA
The DNA here is from genome assembly GCF_001895085.1 of Mariprofundus micogutta. Classification (GTDB taxonomy): domain Bacteria; phylum Pseudomonadota; class Zetaproteobacteria; order Mariprofundales; family Mariprofundaceae; genus Mariprofundus; species Mariprofundus micogutta. The sequence continues at coordinate 9,813 of NZ_BDFD01000001.1, forward strand.
AAGACACCATCTGGGATATGCTGATTGACTGGCTGGCTGTTGGCGTTGATCCGGAAAAAGCGGTTGTCTTCATTCAGTCGGAAGTACCTGAACATGCTGAACTACATCTGCTGTTTTCATTTATGACACCCTTATCGTGGCTGGAGCGTGTGCCAACCTACAAGGATCAGATTGAGCAGCTGCGCGAGAAAGAGCTCGGCACCTATGGCTTCCTCGGTTATCCCCTGTTGCAGTCGGCCGATATCCTGATTTATCGCGCTGATGGCGTACCTGTGGGCGAGGATCAGGTGCCACATGTGGAACTCACCCGTGAGGTTGCCCGCCGTTTCAACCATCTCTACCGTCAGGGCATCCCGCCCCTGTTCCCGGAACCGGAAGCCATGCTGATGCCTGCCGCCAAGCTGCCTGGACTGGATGGGCGCAAAATGAGTAAATCTTATGGCAATACCATTGAACTGGGCGAAGCGTGGAAAGTCACTGAGAAAAAAGTGAAAACCATGCCGACAGACCCTGCGCGTGTGCGTCGTGATGATCCGGGAAATCCGGAAAACTGCCCTGTTTGGGAATATCACAAGGTTTACTCAAGCGAAGCTGAACATGAGTGGGTAAAAGAGGGCTGCACAACTGCCGGCATTGGCTGCATCGATTGTAAAATGTGCGTTTTGAAACATCTTGAAGAAGAGCTGCAACCCATCCGTGATCGGCGTGCAGATATCGCCTCCCGCCCCGATGATCTGAAAGACATTGTGCGTGCAGGCAATGAACGCGCCCGCATCGAAGCAGGCCGCACTATGGAAAAAGTACGAAAAACCCTGAAAATGGGTTATCGCGTATGAATCAGGCAGTGCAGTCCGAGCTCATCGCACATGAAGATGCGCCGCATGCACTGCCTCCCGTCCAGTTGGATCAATTTGAAGGACCGCTGGACGTACTCTTACACCTGATCCGCAGTCAGGAGATGGATATTTTCGATATCCCCCTGGCCATCATTACAGTGCAATACCTTGAAATCCTTGAAACACAGAAAGAGTTGGATCTGGAAGTTGCCGGGGATTATCTGGTGATGGCCAGCACACTGATGCAGCTGAAATCGCGCATGTTATTGCCGAGGCCTGAAATGGACGAGGAAGGCAATGCGATTGATCCGCGTGCCGAACTTGCTGCCCAGCTGATTGCATATGAACAATATCGCCTGCTTGCCGAGGAGTTGAATGAACGGCCGCGTCTGGGACGGGATGTCTTTGTGCGTTCAATTTTTCCGGAATCCAGGGATGTGGAACGGCCACTGCCTGAAGCTGATCTCGATGCCCTGCTGCTGGCATTCCGGGCCGTATTGAAACGCGTCGGCGGTGAGGTTCGACATCGTATCTTTACCGAAACAATGAATGTACGTGAGCGTATGAGCACAGTTTTACAACGCCTGCACAAAGGTGGCATGCAGCTCGATGAACTGCTTGCTGATGAACCGGGCCGTGAAGCACTGGTAACCACGGTACTGGCTATTCTTGAGTTATGGCGACAGCAGACCATCACCGTCGTTCAGACAGAAAGTCTCGGGTCCATTACGCTGCTGCCGAAGGAGGCAATTGAATGAACAGTGAGAGTCTGCAGTTGCTTGGTTCACAGATTGAGGCCTTGCTTTTGGCCAGTGACGAACCCCTGAGTTTGGCCCGATTACGCGGTCTGCTTGAAGAAGAGATTCAAAGCTCTGATATCCGTGAAGCGATCGCAGAACTGGAGTCCTTTTACCAGAATCGTGGTATTCAAATCACACAGGTTGCCGGTGGTTGGCAATTCAGGACAACACCCGAGCATGCCGAGCTGATTCACCAGTTGTGGGAAATCAAGCCGCAAAAACTCTCTCGTTCAGCCATGGAAACACTGGCGATCATTGCTTACCGGCAACCCACCACACGTGCGGAAATTGAGGCATTAAGAGGTGTGAAAGTTTCCAGTCAGATGATTGCTACCCTGCAGGAGCGTGGCTGGATTAAAGTACTTGGACGAAAAGAGGTGCCGGGACGTCCGCACCTCTATGGAACAGGTAAACTGTTTCTTGTGGATTTCGGCCTGGAGTCTCTTAAAGACCTGCCGGATTCAGCTCAACTCATGGACGAAGACGAAATCCAACAGATGGTCATAGGAAGTATCGAACAGCATGAACACGAAGAAGCAGAAACCGGCGCAGCGAAGCCGGACGAAAACACCCGCCCGGACAAAACAGCCAACAGCTAAGAGCGGCAAACCTTCAGAATCGAAGAGTCAGGATGGTGAGCGTATCAACCGTTTCCTGGCCCGCTGCGGGCTTTGCTCACGTCGTGAAGCGGATCGCTGGGTAGAGGCCGGACGTGTCTCGGTAAACAACCAGATCAGCAATGAACCCGGGCTGAAAATCAAAGCGGGAGACATTGTCTGTGTGGACGGCAAACCGGTCACACAACAGACCAGTCATACCTATATTCTGTACAATAAACCTATGGGCCAGTTATGCACACGTCGTGATGACAAGGGACGTGCGCTGATCTATGACTCGCTTGATGTAGCACCCAATGTGCAATCGATCGGCAGACTGGATATGGATACTGAAGGCCTGCTGCTGCTGACCGATGATGGTGATCTGACACGTGCCTTAACCCATCCGGGTGCCAAGCTGGCGCGCGAGTATCGCGTACGGGTAGGCGGCCAGGTGACTCTGGAAACACTGGAAAAACTCCGGCGTGGTGGCTTCGATATTGGCGAAGGTGACAAGAGTGATGGCTGGGAAGTGACTGTTGATTCCGAAACCAGAGGTCACACATGGCTTACCGTGGTCATTTTCCGTGGCCGCTGGCGTGAAGTACGCAGAACCCTGGAAGCTGTCGGCCACCCTGTTCGCAGACTTATGCGCACTCGCTTTGGCCCGATACGTCTTGAAGAGGGCATGCCGCGTGGTAGCAGCAGAAGCCTGAACCGCTCGGAAATAAAAAAACTGACTGATCAGGGCAAAACGAAAAAGTGATGCGCCTGGCACCATTGCAGATCTATGAAACCCTGTTGGCCGCTTATGGCCCACAGCACTGGTGGCCTGCAGATAAGCCGTTCGAAGTCATGGTTGGTGCCATTCTTACGCAGAATACCAATTGGCAGAATGTCGAAAAAGCAATCACCAGCCTCAAAACGCACGACATGCTTGATTGCGAATCGATAGCCACCTGTAACCTGCCCCAACTGGGCGAAATAATTCGTTCATCCGGTTCCTACATGCAAAAGGCACGTTACCTGCAGCAGTTCTCCCTGTTCTATTTCAATAATGGCAAACGCAAAGGTCTGAAAAAGCTACCTGTGAGTTTATTGCGCCCTCGCCTGCTTTCTGTGCATGGCATCGGCCCGGAAACTGCCGACTCAATCCTGCTCTATGCACTGGATCAACCCGTATTTGTCATTGATGCCTATACCAAACGTCTGTTCGTCAGGCTGGAGCATTTCGGTCATGAACTCGGCTACGACAGTATTCAGCACTATTTCCAGCAGCGACTGCCGGAAAGCCTGCCACTGTTTCAGGAGTTTCATGCCCTGATTGTTGAACATGCCAAACGCCACTGCAGAACCAAACCTCTGTGTCAGGATTGTCCACTGTTTGATCGCTGCCCAACAGCATCCTGCTCAACCATAGAAATACATCGTTCACTCGTTCCCGATGTGGATTGAAGCACCCGTACAGTTAAATACCTTACCGCACGAGCCGGGCGTTTACCGCATGCTCGATGCAAATCGGAAAGTGCTTTATGTCGGCAAGGCACGCAGCCTGAGAAAACGGGTATCCAGCTATTTTCAGCGACGACCTGACTCACCACGCACTCAGGCGATGGTGCAACAGATTCGCGATATCACCTTTAGCGTCACCGCATCTGAAGCTGAAGCATTGGTATTGGAACATAATCTGATCAAACAGCTCAAACCGCGTTACAACGTGTTAATGAAAGATTCCAAATCCTACCCCTACATTCTGCTTACCGATGAGGCCTATCCAAAACTGCACCTTTATCGCGGTAAGCGTTCCGTAGCCGGGGAGTATTTTGGCCCCTTCCCCAATGCCGGAGCCGTACATGCAACCCTGCATGTGATGCAGAACGTGTTTCGCATCAGGGATTGTGAATACGGTGTATTCAACAACAGATCACGGCCCTGTATGCAGCACCAGATCGGCCGCTGCACTGCCCCTTGCTGCGATCTGGTCAGCCGCGATGAATATGGCGAACAGGTCAATGAAGTACGCGTATTTCTCAAAGGTCAGGATGAAAAATTATTGACCGCATGGCAGGCTGAAATGCAAATGGCATCCAATGCCATGCAGTTTGAAAAAGCAGCCCTCTTGCGTGATCGCATTATGGCACTGAGAACGGTTCTTGCCGGTTCCGATCAGAGTAACCTGCCGGACAATGCCGATGCCATTTCCATTATCCGCCAAAGCACAGGTGTCCTGGCCAGCATCGGTGTACGCAGGGCCGGTCGTGATCTGGGCACACATAATGTGCGCATCACACAGGCTGCCGATGCAGATGATCTTGAAATCCTTCAAATACTGATGATGGAACGTTATCGGACAGACACCCCTCCTGCTGAGATTCTTCTTTCAGTATCTGAAGCAGATTGTGCTGAACTGAAGCGCCTGATGCGTCTGTTGCATCCGAATTCCCGCAGCGACCTCCTCAGCCCCAAACGTGGCAGCAGGGCTACATGGCTGAAACAGACCAGGCATTCAGGTGTGCAGTTGTTATCCAGTCGAAAATCGGACGATCAACAGCCAGCTTTTGCAGCTCTTGCTGAACTATTGAAACTGGAAAGCGTGCCGGAATTAATTGCAGCCGTGGATAATGCACATCTTGGTGGCAAACAAACAGTTGCCGCGATTACCTTCGCCAACTGGCAGGGCACGCAAAAAGAGTTGTACCGCCGCTATAAACTGGACGGTATTTCAGCTGATAAAGACGTCATCGAAGGTGATGATTACGGGGCCATGCAGGCTGTTCTGACACGTTTTTTTCGAGCCATCGCTGAAGATAGTATCCCATGCCCGGATTTGATGTTAATCGATGGTGGCAGAGGCCAACTGGCAATCGCCATCGAATGCGCACACGATGCAGGATTACATGACCTTAAACTGGTCGCGGTAGCCAAGGGAGCCAGTCGCAAACTCGGAGAGGAAACCCTGTGGCCGGGCTGGAACAATCTAGATGGACAGGGTATTGGTTCGGCACTGAAACCCGGCGTTCACTCCCCTGCCCTGTTACTGATTGCCAGAGTGCGCGATGAAGCACACCGTTTTGCCGGTGCTTATATGCGCAAGCGCAAAAAACAGAGCATGTTCAACTCAGCCCTTGATGGGATCAGCGGCATAGGACCTGCCAAACGAACCGCCCTGCTCAAGCATTTCGGGGGCATTGAAGGCGTAAAAAAAGCCGGTCGATCACAACTGGCCCAGGCTCCCGGTATCTCGGAGGCACTGGCTGAGCGCATCTTTATATCCCTGCATAAATAAGCAGACTGTAAAAACAGAAGCGAGCGTTTATACTCGCTGATTACAGAACAGAGGAAGCGGGAGAACACCATGAGTCAGAGAGAGAATGAAACCATCCGGATTCTTGATTTAATGGAGAGTAGCGGTGTGAAGTTCGGCACCAGTGGCGCACGCGGTCTGGCCGATGACATGACCGATTATGTCTGTTACGCCTACTCTCTGGCCTTTTTACAATATCTGCTGGAGAGCAAGCAGATTCATGCGGGAGATAAGGTGGCAATTGCCGGTGATTTCCGTCCCAGTTCACCGCGTATCATGGCTGCCGTTGGCAAAGCTGTGAACGATGCCGGTTGTGAACCTGTGAACTGCGGTTTTATCCCGACCCCTGCCGTTGCCTGTTATGCCATAAAACGCGGCATTGCCAGCATCATGGTCACGGGCAGTCATATCCCTGATGACCGTAACGGCATCAAATTTTATAAACCTGCTGGTGAAATTCTCAAGCATGATGAGCAGGCCATGTGCTCCCGCTCAGTCACCATCGAGAATGATCTGTTTGATCAGGCTGGCAACGCGCTGCAGGCGCCTCTTCCTGCAGAACAACGTGAAGCCAACAGTGAATTTGTACAGCGCTATCTCGATTTTTTCCCGGCAGCTTGTCTGCAGGGATTGAAAGTCGGTGTATATGAGCACTCCAGTGTAGCTCGAGACATCCTCGGCGATGTGATCGAAGGACTGGGAGCCGAGGTCGTACACCTGGGGCGCTCGGATCAGTTCATCCCGGTGGATACCGAAGCCATACGTCCTGAGGATGTTGTTCTGGCCAGGGGCTGGTCGCAAGAGCATCAGCTCGACTGCATTGTCTCTGCTGATGGTGATGGTGACCGGCCACTGGTTTCAGATGAACACGGCCAGTGGTTACGCGGTGATGTAGCCGGCATTCTCTGCGCTCACTATCTGGGGGCCAGACATGTGGCCACACCGGTAAGTTGTAATAGCGCAGTGGAAAAATGCGGCTGGTTTAATCAGGTGGATCGTACCCGTATCGGCTCCCCGTTTGTTATTGCCGCCATGGATGAAGCGATTGCAGCTGGTGCAGCCAATGTCGTCGGATATGAAGCCAATGGTGGTTTCCTGACTGCGACCAATATTGAAATCGAGGGGCGCAATCTCAGCGCTCTGCCAACGCGCGATGCAGTAATTGTACCTCTGGCTATTCTGATGCTGGCCAGATCGTTTAACAGTTCTATTTCAGGTCTGCTCAGCCAGCTACCACAACGTTTCACCAGCAGTGATCGTCTGAAAGCATTCCCGACTGAACTCAGCCAGGAAAAACTCAAACCATTAAACAGTGGTGACGAACAGCAGAACATACAGGCAGCTGAAGCCATTCTCGGCCACGCATTCGGTGGTGTAGCCAATATTGATAATACTGACGGCATTCGTATCACTTTCAGTAATGGTGAAGTTGCCCATTTGCGTCCATCGGGCAATGCACCTGAACTGCGTTGCTACAATGAAGCCGACAGTGAAGAACGCGCCATCGAGATGAATAAAACATGTCTTGGTATACTTGAAAGCTGGCGCTAACAGGCATGATGGGTACAGCACATCGCCCTCTATGCGGGCAGCTTAACCATTGCGCGATGGCGGATACAAATACGCATCCTGACAGCCCCTGCTGGTGCAGGTATGAATCTTTTCCGCAAGCGTTACTGGATCAGGTTCCGCAAGATGCGAAAAATCGGGTCTGTATCTGCAAGGACTGCCTGAACTCATTCAGAAAAAGCGAATTGTCATCCGACCCTTCTGTTGCATGACTGCTTATCTGGACTTGATGTTTTCCAGCTGGGCACGCATCGCTGCCATGAAATCCAGTGCTTCTTCCTTCGCCTCTTCGCTATCGCTATCACGATCTACCCAGCGCATGGAAGATTGATCGGGTTCATGCAGGAATGGTGACGGCGCGCTCTTCTCTTTCTGACCAAAACGTTTGCGCACACGTGCATAACTGAGGGTTAAGCGATAACGGGCACGTGTCATCGCCACGTACATCAGCCTGCGCTCCTCTTCCATACGATTCTCTTCCAGCGCGCTCTTGTGTGGGAAAATGCCATCTTCCATGCCCACCACATAAACATCATCAAACTCCAAACCCTTGGCAGCATGGACTGTCATCAGACGTACCTGCCCTGTCGGGTCATCATCCTTCTGATCGGCTTTGAGGAAAATCTGTTGTAAAAATTCTGCCAGAGTTCCCCCGTTTTCCGCATGTTTGATCCACCAGCGCCGGATCTCCATCAAATTTCCCATGCGCATCTCAGCCTTGGCCTCATCATCGGCTTCAGCACGAATGGCAGCTTCCAGATGCGTAAGGTCAAGGACCGCATCAAAGGCTTCATCCGGCTCCCCGTGCTTGAACTGGAATTCCAGAGCCACAAGCAGGTCACCGAACTCGCGCAGACTATCAATGCGTTTATGTTCCAACTCATTATGCAGACATGCACCGAGCAAAGAAACGCTATGTGCCATCGCAAACAGTCCCAGATCACCGAGAGCTTTGTCACCTATACCTCGACGCGGGCGACCGATAGCGCGCATGAAAGCAAGGTCATCATCAAAATTGGCAATCAGACGCAAATAAGATAGCAGATCCTGAATCTCGGCACGATCAAAGAAAGAGAGGCCTCCACTGACATGATATGGAACTCCTGCCTCGCGCAGCGCAATCTCAACAGCACGAGCCTGATACGATGCCCGATACAACACACAGTAATGATCCCATTTGGCATCTTTTGTACTATTACGCTTCAGCCTGATGTCGCCTGCCACGCGATGCGCCTCTTCTTCCGGATTGGGCGATTCCCAGACCTGCACCGGCTTTCCCTGGCCAAGGTTAGAGCGCAGGGATTTACCCAGTCGCTCCGTATTGATGGCAATCAGTGAATTGGAGGTATCCAGAATAGCACCGGTTGAGCGATAATTATCTTCCAGACGAATGACAGTGAGGCTGGGATAATCACGCTGCAACTGGAACAGGTTTTTCACTTCTGCACCGCGCCAGCCGTAGATCGACTGATCGTCGTCCCCCACAACTGTCAGGTTTCCGTTTTCAGGTACCAGCAGTTGTACCCATTGATACTGAATACGCGATGAATCCTGATACTCATCAACCAGAAAATGGCGCGCACGTGACTGCCACAAGGCACGCACATCTGAATGTTCATTCAACAACCGGATCGGCAATACCATCAGATCATCGAAATCGACTGCATTCATACGCTCAAGCAGGAGATCATAACGTTCACGTATCTGAGCCAGTTGATTATCATGCCCTTCGATCAACTCGCTCTTCAGCAAAGAGAGGCGAGACAGAATCCTGTCCACCTGATCAGAGTCGGCTGCCAGCTTCATTTCACTCAACACCGACTTCATCGCAGATTTTTGCTCAGAGACACCAAACACTGACACATTGGCACGCCGGCCAATAAGTCCGGCATGCTCCCGCACGATAGCCAAACCCAGAGAGTGAAAGGTACAGATACGCAGTTTATCGGCTTTATCACCCAAGCGAGCCTGCAAACGCTCTCGCATTTCACGCGCTGCTTTATTGGTAAAGGTTACGGCCGCAATAGCATCTTCGGGTACATCACGTTCGACAAGCGCTGCAATACGCTCGGTAATCACACGCGTTTTACCGGAACCGGCACCGGCCAGCACCAGTAAAGGACCGCCGCGATGGAAAACGGCACGGTACTGTTCCTCATTGAGTTCAGATGTAGACATGGCGCGCAGCATAGGCAGCAGCCCCCACTTCGCAAGTGCAAGATTCAGGTGATCGTATTAGTCTGTTCGGCTCCTGGGAGGGAGTGGCACCCTATGACTGATTTTCCGCATCACGCTTTCCGTGAATATGACATTCGCGGCATTGCAGGAAGCGACATTACTGAACCTCTGGCATACAAGCTTGGCAAAGCCTATGCAGCCATGTTACCCGCAACTGAGTCGCGCCCCGTGATTGTCGGACGCGATGTTCGTCTCTCTGGGCTGGGATTGCAGACTGCAGTGATTCGCGGGTTACATGATGCAGGTCTGGATGTCATCGATGTCGGCATTGTACCAACGCCACTGGCCTATTATGCCGTCTATCAACTTGAAGCTGCTGGCAGTGTTCAGATTACCGCCAGCCATAATCCGGGAGAATATAACGGATTCAAGATGATGATCGGCAAATCCAGCCTGCATGGTGATGACATCCAACAGCTAAAACAGCTGATGCTTCAGGATCATGATAATGCCGAAAAACCGGGTACCACGGTCAAGAAAAGCATAGCTGAACAATATATTGATTTTGTCGTTAATGACTGTCCGCTGACAAGACCGATGAAGGTGGTGATTGATGCCGGCAACGGTCCCTCCGGACTGATTGCCGCTCCACTGTACCGTCGTCTTGGTTGTGAAGTCATCGAGCTTTACTGCGAACCGGATGGCACCTTCCCCAACCATCATCCCGACCCGACCATTGCCGCCAATCTGGCCGATATGGCGCGAACGGTTATTGAACAGAAGGCTGATCTTGGTATCGCCTTTGACGGCGATGGTGATCGTATCGGCATTGTCGACGAACAGGGAGAAATCATCTGGAGCGACATGCTGCTGCTATTGCTCGCCAGACAGCTTCTGCAGGAAAAGCCAGGGGCTACTATCATATCAGAAGTAAAGTGCTCCCAGCACATGTATGACGGCATCAGAAAGGCAGGTGGCAAGCCTGTCATGTGGCGAACCGGTCACTCCCCCATCAAGGCAAAAATGAAGGAGACAGGTGCCCTTCTGGCAGGCGAAATGTCCGGTCACATGTTTTTTGCTGACCGCTTCTTCGGATTTGATGATGCAGCTTATGCCGGTGCCCGGGTTATGCAGCTGCTTACCGAGTCAGGCTCCACATTCAGCCAGCTTCTGGCAGATGTTCCATATAGTGAAAGCACGCCGGAAATGCGTATAGAATGTAGTGATGAGCGTAAGTTCGCGCTGGTTGAAGAGGCCAGGGTGCATTTTTCAGCACTTTGCTACGATATCATCGATATTGATGGCATGCGCATCCAGTTTGAGGATGGATGGGGATTGTTACGTGCCTCCAATACGCAGCCTGCCATGGTACTCAGATTCGAAGCTCCGAACAAAAAACGACTGGCTGAAATGCGTTGCTTGATTGAAAACTGGCTGGATAATCATCAATAGTTCACCGACGTAAAACCTGATCAGGCGGCATGCCTTTTGACTGCGCTCAGATGTCCTTTCTTTTGCTGGGCCGATAACTGCATCCAGCCTTCATGCAGTTGCTGCGCCAGATGAATAACTTCATCAACATGATCCGTTGAACAGCTGCATAAGCCTTCAGTGAGCTTATTCATCATATATACATAGAGACTGGACAGGCTTTGGGCAACATTCTCACCTTCTTGCATATTCAGGCTGGATGAGAGTTCAATCAATGCCTCCATAGCACGCCCCGTATGCGTGGCTTCTGCAACCAGATCCCCTGCAAGAATGGCCAAACGAGTCTGCCCGAGAGATTTGTTAAGCGCTGCATATGTGAGTAGCACCAGGCCCAAAGGACCCGCCCCCTCAACCTGATTTCCCTGGTATGCTTTATATCCACTCATGACTGCCTCCTTGCATCAAAAGACAAGCAGCGTTCATCTCGCTGTTGTTTTACAATATATCATATATCGAAAACTATTGACTCAACTAAAGGAAAATATCGATGTTTTTTTCTAAGACTGGGAAATCAGTGTATGGAAAGATATTGCGAGCAGGCTTTTAGTCAGCTCTTCTGTGTACAATAAGAACATCCATGAAAGTACAATATTATTGGAGTTCGTCTTTTGCCTTCTGCAATTTACGAATCCCTGATTGCACGGTGCGGGTATTTTCACGCACGTCGTTCATTTCAACAGCAAGTTGCCGCTGCACCCGCCTGACCTCAAGTTCCAACTGGCGCAGACGAATGCCAGCATCACTTTCACCATCAACGGGGTCTGTTGAATCCAGCAATGTTCGAAGCGTTGCAAACTGTGTCTCAAATGCTTCTTGCACATCGGCCAAACGATTCCATTTACGCTCCCGGACAGTGCGCTTGAAAGCCTTCAGTGCATTGAAGCAATGATCCAGCTGATGTTTCAGTTCATTATTGAATTCGTTATCACTCAAGCAGCGTATGCTAGGGAAGCTGTCTGCAGTTGTGAATGGCTGCGGGGTTGGCTCGGCTGGCTAACGGACTTTTTTTGCTGATTCTGATTCAACGATTCCCAACCTTCGCGAAGCGTAGCAACCAACTGCATGACTTCATCAATACCATCGGTAGACTGCTGACACATATTTTCGGTCAGTCTGGTTGTCATATACGAATATAGATTTGCCAGGTTACGAGCCACTTCACCGCCGGCGTCCATATTTAAAGATGTAGTCAACTCTATAACTGCCTCAAGCGCCCTGCCGGTATGCTCAGCTTCAGAATAATAATCACTGTTCTCAATCGAAAGCTTGGCCCGCCCCAGTGATTTATACAGTGCATCGTAGGTCAGCAATATCAGCCCCAATGGCCCTGCCCCCTCGATCTGATTTCCCTGATATGATTGATACCCCGTCATAGCTGCCTCCTTGCTGTTGTGTGATAGAAGTGATCATCACTTCTCTATCTGATTGTTAATCTATCGGTTACAAAAGCTGGAACTGAAGGAAAAGTAACCTTAAATATCAATAATTTTCAAATTAATTTGCTGCGTTTTGAGCATCGATCTGCTGGGTCAGAAAACTGCCTGCAGATTGCAACGTCGACATCGCATTTTCCATCTGAATAAATGAATTGGTAAGAATGACTCTCTGCCGATCCAGTTGATCTTGAAGACTAGCAATACGGGTTGTCAGCGAATCAAAACTATCCTGTGAAGACAAAATGCTGTTCTGAATGATTCCCGCCACAGGGTTGGCATACAGATCAAGCAGACCATCAAAGCCGGCTGCTACACCCATACCTACAACAACTTCACTGGTTCCTGTGGTTGTTCCTTCATAAAGCAGGCCCATACCGTCGACTACGCCTTCACTGCCGATCAATAGCTGGCCGCCGGATGTTGTGGCAAGACCATTAATCGTACCCTGCACATCAACACCGCTGAAACTTGCGTCTGCAATGCCCAGCCCATCAACACTCTGACTGATGCTAAAACCGCTACTGGCACCATAAGAAGCAGACTGAATCTGTATACCATTGCCGGAAACCACTGCTTCAACACCCATGCTATAGCGACCCTCAGTCAGCGCTGAACTGGCGCCGAAAGCAAGCGTACCGGCACCTTCATTATTGGCAGTCAGCGAAAAGGTAAGCTGGCTGTCACCTGATTGAACATCAGTAAGTGTAATCTTTCCATTGGCATCGATTGAAGCGATCACTTCCTGATTATATGCACTCTGTATAGAAGCCAGCAGACTGGAAATAGTATCTTTTGTCGGATCCAGAACGGTAAACGTTTCACTGACAGCGCCACCTGAGCGCAGGTTGCCAGCTATCGTAATGCTGTCTCCTGCTGTAACACCAAGCGCAAGATCTGCAAAGGTATTGCTACCTGTTGCCGGCAGGCCCAGCACAGTCAGTGCCGTCGCATGCTGGTGCTGCTCTGTATATGATGCCTGGAATTCTGCATTCAGCGCAGAAATAATACTGCTTTGCGACTGACCGGTCAGCAGACTGACCACAGCCTGACGTGAAGAGCCAGCTTCAGTAATAGTAACTGTTTCATCAGCAGCCAATCCCAAAGAGAGATCTGTTGTGCCGGCAATGCCTGCTCTGGTCGCAGCCTGAGTGATATCGACTGAATAGGTGCCCGACGTGGAATTTAAACCATAGGTCAGGAAATGCAGGTCTGTATTGTTACTGCTACCTTGCGCAGCAAATACATCGCGTATTGCCGCTGGATCAGTATTCAGAAAAGAGGTAAAACGGTCATCATTAATGACCAGCTGGCCTGTTTCATCCGGCTCCACCCCCACCAGCACCATACTGTTTCGATCAGAAGCAAGGCCGGGAACAACTTTCAGCAGTGAAGCTGAAAGTGAAGCCTGCATCGTTGTCAGTATGCCTTCACCTGCGAGTATACCACTTGTGCCGGTTTCCTGATCAAACTGATACTGCGCGTTAATCAGGTTGGCTGTTTCATTATAGGCATCAACAAAGCTCTGCACATTGGCTCGCAGTTCGGCTTTATCCACTGCCACGCTCATATTCAGGGTTACGGTTGGGTCAGCCTGTTTCAAATCCAGCGTGATGCCATCAAGCGCATCCGAAATCTGGTTGCTGCTGCGGCTGATGGTTAAACCATCAATAGAAATCTGTGCATCCTGAGCTGCCTGTAACTGCGTACGGGCATTGGCCTGCCCTGTCGCACCAATCTGTAGATTAGCCAGTGCACCGGCGGCATCGAGGTCGGCGCCACTTAGTGTAAAACCTGCCGCGCCTGTAGCATCAGATACAAGCGTCAGCCTAAAATCATTCTCAGCGACCTTGATAACAGAAGCAGATACACCGGTCGCCGTTGCGCCACTGTTTTTCGCATTGATGGATCCAGCAATATCCTGAAGTGAATCAGATACCGAGACTGAAACAGTCACGCCTTCAATCTGAAAGCTACCGGTTAAATTTAATGGTGTTGAATCACTGGCGATTACAGTGCCTGCATTATCTTTAATCGCAGACGAGGAAGAGAGCCTTTCAGCCTGTGCAATCTGTTGCACAATAATGGAATGCTGTCCTGCTGATACAGAACTTGTGCCGCTGACATCCAGTAACTGGCTAGCGGAGACCAGGGCGGAGCTGCTGCTAAGGCTTGCTGAATAACCGAAGAAGGTCGAACTATCTGCCATCCCGGTTGCAGTATTACGTAGCGCCAGCAAACTATTATTCAGTGTTGCCAATGCTTCCTGCTTGGCTGTTTGGGTTTCCTGCTTTTTTACCAGCTGGTTAATCTCAAACTGTCTTATGCCAAGCAGCTCATCAACAGCTCCTTTGGTATCAAACCCGGCAATAAGGCCGGATATGGAACTTAGACCCGCCATATCTTCAGACCTGTTTGTCCAGCAACAATCCTACCATTTCACGCATGGCTATCTTGTGCTGAATAAACTCTTTGGATGGGATTTCGCGGACAACTTCACCGCTATTCCTGTCCGTAACCTGAACATACAACATGCCAAGCCTTTTTTCATAACCAAAAGAAATCGCTTCATTACTTCCTGCCATTTCATAGTTGGCTCTTTCTACTGCCTGCCGAACTTCCTGTTCTGATACTTTTTTCTCGGCAGCTTGTACTTGCTGTTCGCTCGAGACGGGTGCTTTCGTCGGTTGAACCGTCGGCCGAACTCCAGCTGATCCCACATTCGGCGAAGAGAGCACAGAGCTAGCTTGCATTAATTCTATAGCAGCCATGTCTTTAACCTCCTTGCCTTAATGGGCTTAACCTCCCCCCATCCCGGGGGGAGGAGTTAGCCAGTCTCTTACCTGAACAGTGAGAGTACGTTTTGTGCAGCCTGATTAGCCTGCGCCAGCATAGATGTACCAGCCTGTACCAGGATCTGGTTCTTGGTGAACTGAGCCATTTCTGCAGCCATATCAGCATCCTTGATGGATGATACTGATGCAGTTGCCTGCTCAATACTGGTTGCCAGGTTAGCATTGATGAATCCCAACTGGTTCTGAGTCGCACCAAGATCGGCACGGTTAGAGATCAGTGTGTTCAATGCAGTTTTAGCAGTATCGATGTAAGCTTTAGCTTCAGCCACAGTATCCATTGCGCCAAGAGCTGAACCACTCAGGCCAAGACCTGAAGCAGAATAGTCCTTGTCCAGAGATACCTGAACAACGTTATTCACATTGTTGTCAGCACCTACCTGGAAGTCCTGAGCTGCGCCAGCCGTTACAGTTACAGCCTGAGCTGTAAATGTAGCGATATTGGCATCGAAATCGATGCTCAGACCCATGCTACCAAATGATACAGTTGTAGTATTACCGACTGCAGGTGTGGCTACAGTTACAGCCTGTTGTGTACCAGCTACGGTATCTTTCAGGATGAAAGCGTTGCTAGCACCAGTGGTAACGTTTTCCAGCGTATATGCATGGGAAGCACCAGTTGCAGGAGCACCCTGTACTGTTACTGTTGCACTTACACCGGTAGCACCTGCACCAACTGATGCAGTTGCACCAGCAGAACCGTTAAGCAGGCTAACGCCATTGTAGTTGGTGCTGGCAGAAATTTTATCAATAGCACCTTCGAGTTTAGCGCGTTCTGCATCCAGTTTACCAAGTTCCTGTGAGTTATTTGCTGATGCGCCCTGAGTTGCCAGAGTCTGGATACGAGTAACCATGTTCTGGATCTCGTTAATACCCGCTTCAGCCATTTTCACCATCGCTTGAGCCTGAGTCGCATTCATAGAAGCGGCTTTCAGACGCTGGGTCTGCGCATCCAGTTTAGATGCAATTGCAAAACCAGCAGCATCATCAGATGCGTTGTTCACCCGGAAACCGGATGACAGGCGTTCTAATGACTGGTTCATATTTGCGCTGTTAGTATTTAGATGTTTTAGTGCGGTGATTGCCGCGGTGTTGGTTTGGACGGTTAATGCCATTTTATTCTCTCCTTAGTGTTTGTATACGTGAACGACTTCATGCCTTGTCACGGTGGGGATCATCCCCTGAAGAACTGTTCCTCAGCCCTTGTGTTATAGTGTATCGGAGAGAAAAACCCGGACTTTAGAAAAAAATACAGTTTATTTTTTCTTGCTGAATCTGGCCCAATTCAGCTTCGCTGCTGGCAACATCCTGACCATAATCCAGAAACGTCATCTCTTTCATGCCTACCCAGCAAAAGCAATGCCAATAAATAGCTATGTATATAATTAAATTGTCCATTTAAAGTTTTTTTCACATCACGCTAAAGTCTCGATTTATGTTACCGATAAGTATTTCTGAAGGCCCATTTCAAGGTCTACGGTGGTACATGGACTCCTCCGGTGAATTTTAAACAGGGATATGATTTCCCGCCTCACAGCCTCACCAGCAACATCGGTGAGAAGGAGTAACCATGATTATTTTACCTGTAAGTACACCAGTTGCCTCTATTGACCAGAGTCACGTCAACCAGACCCAGTTGAATCATACGCGCAGCCTGGAAGACTCCAGGATCGCTACTGATACCGTTAAAATTTCAGCAGAAGCACAACATCTGTCGAGTTCACTGGTGAATGATAAAGCAGCACCAAGCGGCAATGATGCTGCCAGAGCGATCATCGCTGATGCGAAGAAAGCACTTCAGGAGCCTCCTAAGGTTGATGTGCCGAAAAACCCAGCTACTCAGACCCCTGAAAGTAACAGAATAGACGTTTTATCCTGATTAATTCGAGCATAGAAACGGCAAGGTCTGCACTCCCCCCCACTTCAGTCGCAGACCTTGCTGACGATACCTCCACCGAGCAACTCATCTCCGACATAAAACGCAGCCACCTGACCGGGCGCAGTCGGTTTCTGCCTTTCATCAAATATCAGATGCACACATTCACCTTCGACTCGCAAAGAACATGCTGCTGGCCGCATCTGATAACGCACCTTGGCAGTCAGCGTCTCACCAGCTTCTGGCTGACGAATCCAGCTGATCTCTTCTATATCCACGGCTGAAATCAATGCATCCTCAGGATGCGCCACCACGACCTCTGCTATCGTTCCGTCCAACCCCACCACATGCCAAGGCCCGTTGGGAAGCCCCAAACCCTTGCGCTGACCCAGGGTGTAGTGAGCAATGCCTTCATGACGCCCCAGATAGTTTCCATCCAGATCAACAATATTGCCGGGCCTGAAACCAGCGGATGCACCTTCGCGTTTAAGAAAAGCGATGCGATCACCTGCCGGAATAAAACAGATATCCTGACTTTCGTGTTTTTCTGCTGTCGGCAGTTTAAAAAAACGGGCCAGTTTGCGCGTATCATCTTTCTCCAGACCACCTACCGGAAACAGAATGCGCTCTGACTGTGCCCTGTTTGTTGTGGCCAGAAAATAACTCTGATCTTTTTTGGCATCGTTACCTTTATAAATGTGGATACCATCTTCCGCATCCGTTCGCTGCACATAATGACCGGTAGCCACGTAACGTGCCTCCAGCTGATCAGCCACTTTCAACAGCGCTCCGAACTTCACAAAGCGGTTGCATCGTTCGCATGGATTCGGTGTACGTCCGGTTTCATAATCATTGATAAACGGATCAATCACATCACGGCGAAACTCTTCCTGCATATCCATGGCATAAAATGGAATACCGATTGCATCAGCCACACGTCTGGCATCGTAGGAATCTTCCAGCGAGCAACAGGAGCCATGCCTGTTCACATCCTCACGCGAATATTCCCAGACATTGAGGAATACTCCGATCACATCCAGACCAGCCTCTTTGAGCAGCACAGCCATGACGGATGAATCCACACCACCGGACATGGCAGCAATGACGCGCACGCCCTGCAACGGTTTCAGATCAGCCACAATCCGGCTTATGATTTCTTCAGCACTTCTACTCATGCCTGAAACCTATCAGCCGTCATGGATTTGTCCTGCCATGAAGACCCTTTTTGCAATGCGTTATACAAAGTCTGATGATCCACATGCTCAGAATGAATGAATCCATGACGAAGAAGGAAATCAATTATGACCAGATTGCAGTTGGGCTTGAAGGATTCTGTCTCAGATACAATGGCAGCTACTTTCTCAATTGGCATCAGTTCAAACCCAGCAACTTCGCCATCATTGCAGCGCGGCATGAACTCTTCAGGCAGCAACAGATCGTAACACAAAAGTGTATCGTCTCTCAGGCCATGCTCCACCTCACAGCAGTAACTGACTGAGCCGACAGCTTTGGCAGTACACGCCAGTTGCCCAGGCATATCAGCCTCCTCATGACACTCCTTGATCAGATTGTCCTGCAGTGAAATACCATGTGGAAGGCCCCCTGCAACGAGTTGATCCAGGCGATCGGGGAAAGCCCTGCGGTCAGATGCGCGGCGCGCAATCCACATCATCATACCATCACCGGTTTCAACATAACCGTTCAGATGCTGTCCGAAGGCGCGAATGCCGAACTGCGACACCATAGCCCGATCAATTTGCATGGCAGCAGGAGTTCCGAATTCGGCAAGTACAGGAAACATCTCCCCCATCAGGGGTTTGACCACACCTGTTTTCGACAGGCATTCCAATACCTCTGCCACAGCATTCGAGCGCTGCGCAAATCCGGTCAGCTGCGGGTTCAGCATCACTTCATCCATCGTGACGACAAAGCACTCGGGGAAACGAGCCAGTTGGTCAGCAAAGGCATGACGAATATATCCCATGCGCTGACCATCAATAACAAACGGCAGAAAGTTATCCGGCTGCCAGTGGTTCAAGGCTCTTATATGATCAATGTATGGCATTAGATATAATAGATAAGATCAGCTAAAGACACTACGCACTCCGTCAGCAAGCAGAGATGTCAGCGGAATTGCATTGGTCGGATGTTTGATGCTGTCGGTACTCCAGATATGATCAACAGCAAGTTCACGAATACGGGTCTCTGCATCTCCGGCAAACAAAGCATGGGTCACCAGCACAGACAGTGATTTCGGTTTGCCTGCCAGGATCGATTGGGCAGCTGCAATAATGGTGCGCCCTGTACTGGCGATATCATCAACAATAACCACATCACGACCAACAACCGGCTTGTCTTCGGGCAGATGAATTCTGACATTCCGGTCACCGAAACGCTCTTTTGTTGCCACTGTAAAATCAAAGCCGCGACCACTTGCAATCGATTCCACCCACTGACGTGATTCATCATCAGGCCCGATCAGCAGCGGCTTCTCAAACTGTTTGGCAAGAAACGCCGCCATAGGCTCTGCTGCAGTCAGGGCAAGAGCATGATCAAGCGGTACGGCCTGCTGCAGCCGTGTAATACGATGTAGATGCGGATCCACAGTAATCACAGCATCAACAGTATCAGCCAGCAGCTTGCCGATAATCTGCTGACTCACGGCTTCCCCTTCATGAAAGGCGATATCCTGACGCATATAACACAAATAAGGTGCCACAAGCAGTAATCGCGTCGCACCATTTTCACGTACAGCGCCTGCAGCCAGAAGCAGTTCGATCAGCTTCTCATTGGGATAATCAAGACTTAGAAAAAGAATCACATTTTCCGGCAGTGAGCCGGGCACCTGCAGTCGATGTTCTGCATCTGGAAAGCGATGTAATCTGATCTCGTCACAGGGAAAGCCCAACTCGGCGGCCAGAGATTGCGCCTGCTGCAGACTTTCAGAAAACCCAAGCACGATATTATGATTGTTCACAGGATAGCCTCATAGCGGAGGGAAATTCCGTGGTGCAGGCGGTTTGTCATCAATACTGAAACCGATATCTTTTTTGCTCAGCTCCACTGCAAAATCAAAATCGGCCGGGAATTCAGCATGTATACGATAGAGGATTTCACCAGCCTCAACCTTATCCCCCATTTTTTTAAGCAGATCAACACCGGAACCCTTATCCATGGGTGCTCCGGCCATACGAGCAATGCGGGCCATCTGCAGGTTATCGATTTCAGTGACAAAACCTGCTTCTGGAGCTGCCACCTCCATAATCAGTTCTCCAAGCACCGGTGGTTTTTCATTCACCCCTTGAGAAGCAATGATGGATTGCATCCTGGCCATGGCACGGCCTGTTTCGAGAATATCACGCGCAATAGCGTAGCCTTCCCCACCGCGCACATCCGGATCAAATTCCAGGATGCGGCCTGCCAGCCTGAGGGATTTTTCCCGCAAATCATGTGGAGCTTCAGGATCGTTTTCCAGCACCTTGATCACATCACGTGCTTCAAGTGCAGGACCGATACCGCGACCAATCGGCTGCTCACCATTGGTTATCACCACCTCCAGATGCAGACCCAGCCGATCACCGACATATTCAAACAGTTTACGCAATCGCAGAGCATCATTCATGCGGTGCACTTTGGCTGTCGGGCCAACCGGAATATCAATTAACAAATGAGTAGCACCTGCAGCCACCTTCTTTGACAGAATTGAGGATACCATCTGTCCTGGCGAATCCAGTGATAAGGGGCGCTCCACCGAAATGAGAATATCATCGGCCGGAGCAAGTCTTGCAGTACCACCCCAAGCCAGGCAGCCACGCTCATGACGCACAATTTCTCGCAGTTCATCCAGGCCCAGCGCAACGCTTGCCAAAGCCTCCATGGTATCGGCCGTGCCGGATGGTGAGGTGATTGCACGGCTCGATGTTTTAGGAATAAGCATGCCGTGAGCAGCAACAATCGGAACCACCAGCATGGTCGTACGGTTGCCGGGAATGCCACCTATACAGTGTTTGTCGGCCACCAATCCTTCACCCCAGTCCAGTTTTTCGCCGGTATTCACCATCGCCTCAGTGAGATAAAGCAATTCCTCCCGTTCCATGCCGCTCTCGCTGCAGGCAACCAGAAATGCAGACATCTCCATGCGCGAATAACGGTGATCAACAACATCACGAATGATGGAGAGGAAATCTTCGGATTGAAGCCTTTCACCAGCAATCTTGCGGTGTACTGCATCCAGCGATTCAGGAGGTACCGCATGGGCAATACAGACCATATCCCCATCATCCAGTCCTAGCTGATCAAATGCCTGCTCACTTAAGCCCAGCTCATCAACAGCCATAATCTGGCCATCATTCACAACGTTGAGTACCGCCAATACCTGCTGATGATCATCTACGCTATTGATTTCAACCTTGGCCAGGGCCTGAAAGCCCTCTGTACGGTAAACCGGACAATCGCGATGCAGATAGGCGACATTCTCCTTGTAGGTGTCGATGCCGATGCGGCGAAGTTTGAGATGAATACCGGGCCTGTTCATATCACTCCTTCAGAGAGAGCAAGGAAGAGCTACGTTCTCTCCCATACAGTTTATACTACAACGGCTTGAAAAAGTCGACGCAGAACTACAGCTCCCTGTCATCCTGAACGACTTCAACCAGAATACCCGAGGGATCAGTGATAAAGAAATAGTCGATGCCGGTTCGCCCCTTTACAACTTCAACCTTGTCAATGATGCCGAGTTTCTCTATCTCATCTTTTGCTTTTGCGATGTCAGCTACTTTTACCCCGAAATGTTTGATGCCGATGCGCGGCAAATCCGTTGCCAGAGATCTGGTTGATTCCGGTGCTGCAACGGGAGTGGTAAAACAGAACAACTCCAGCAGTGCCTCTCCCTGTCTCAGATGTACGATGGAAAGTGAATCATCCTCCGCCTGCCAGTCAAACACCGGATCAAAACCGAGCAGACTGTAAAAAGCTACCGACTCTTCCAGGTTCGATACACTCAGTGCCACATGATGGAAACTGAACACGCCTTCAGTCGCCCTGCCCGGACAGCTTAACAGACATCAGTCCTTTCAGATTACCATCAGGACTTGGCTTAAAACCGGAAATGCGAGGGCCTGAGACAGCAATCACCGGATCGTACCAGAGCGGTATATAAACCAGATCATGCTGCATCTGTTGCTGGACTTTGGCATAGATTGCTTTGCGCTCGGCCTGTGTTCCAGCCTCCGCTGCACTGTCCAGCCACGCATCCATCTGATCGTTGGCATAACGGCCACGATTTGCTCCTTTTGGCGGCCACATGTCCGAATGCAGTATCCAGCGGTAAATATCCGGATCGGTAATGCCTACCCAGGCCAGAGAGAATACCTGAAAATCGCCACGTTTGATGCGGGCATAAAAACCGCCCCACTCCAGCGATTCAATGGACACTTCCACACCAATCTCCTGCCACATGGCCGCAATAGCCGTTGCCAGACGCAAGCGGGTCGGGTCAGTACTGGTGCGATAATTGATCGTAAAACGCAGGCCACCCTCACCACGTTTGAATCCTGCTTCATCCAATAAGGATTCAGCTTTATCCCTGTCAAACTTGAGTTCAGACAACGGTGTTGATGCCCAGTGCGAGAATGTCAGCACTGTCTCGGCCAACACAGGCAGGTCGGCAAACAGTGCCTGTTTCAGCTTACGGCGATCCAAGGCCAGCATCAACGCTCGCCGAATGCGGATATCTCCCAGCATCTCATCCTGCATATTCAGGCCGATATAGGAGAAGGTTGTTGAAGGAGAAGTCTGAATATGCAAACCCTGCTGTTGCTTAATATAAGGCAACAGATGCGGAGGCAGATCATTCTGCACAAAATCAAGTTCTCCGCGTGTCAGTTTTAAAATACGGGTTACAGGGTCTTTAACACCGGAGAAACGAATGGCCGCCACACTGGCCTGTGTATCCACGCGCTGTAAAACGATGCTGCTTTCTGTCCAGCTACGAAGCTTGTATGCACCGCAACCGACCGTCTTACGTGCCTGATGTGGCTTGTGCGCCATCGATGCTGGCAATATACCCAGATTCAATCTGGTAAGCAGCGAGGCGTCCGGCTTTTTC
The DNA here is from genome assembly GCF_001895085.1 of Mariprofundus micogutta. Taxonomy (GTDB): domain Bacteria; phylum Pseudomonadota; class Zetaproteobacteria; order Mariprofundales; family Mariprofundaceae; genus Mariprofundus; species Mariprofundus micogutta. Next base: position 32,854 of record NZ_BDFD01000001.1, read on the forward strand.
AGGCGGATCACAACAACGCTATCGCCTTCAGCCGTTACAGTATCAATAGCGGCAAAACTCGCCTTTAAAGGACTGGTCAGCTTTGCATCCATCACCGCATTCAGAGTCGCTGCAACATCCGCCGCCTTCAGCATTGATCCATCGGAGAATTTCACTCCGGGCTTCAGATAAAAGCGCCATAACAGCGGTGCCGGATTCTCCCAACGCTCAGCCAGATCACCCTGCACCTGAAACTGCTCATCCAGCTGCAACAGGCCGCGATGAATAAAATCCTGAACGCGCACCGATGCTGCATCAGTTGCAAAGCGTGGATCCATGGTAATAGGCATCTGGGCAAGGCCCACACGCAATACGCCCCGATCTGATTCTGCTGACTGACATGAAAGCAGCAGCAAACAGGTCAATGTCAGCGTAATCAGTCTCAAGACTTCACCCACAAGCTCATTGCTTCAACATGCCCCGCGTAGGGGAACAGATCAAGTGCACGCAGGGCTTTCATGCGATACCCCTGTTGCTTAAGTATGGCAGCATCTCTGGCACCTGCAGCCGGATCACAGGAGACCATAATAATCATCTGCGGCAGCAGACGTGAAACCTGGTTGCAGACACGTTTCGCACCGCGTCTGGGTGGATCCAGAATAAGAACATCCGCACCGATATAAGGTGCCAGCGCAAATGCCTCAAACAGGTTAGCTACTTCAAACTGTGCATTGAGTTTCAGGGTTTTGCTGTTTTTCGATGCCGCCCGAATACTGGCCGCATTGAGTTCCGCGCCGAAAACAGTCGCGCCAGTGGAAGCCGCCAGTGGCAGTGAAAGGTTGCCGATACCACAGAACAGATCAGCAACCCTGCGCACAGGCCCGGCCCATTGCTGAATCTGACGAATCAAAAGCTGATTCCCCTCATGCTGCCCCTGCACAAAATCGTCAGGTCCAACCGTTAATGCAATGGAAGTATCACCTGCCGGTAGCAGATCATGGAACTGTTTCGCCGGTTTCTTCAGCGGCCGGGTTATCCGCTTCGCATCACGCCACCACCATTGCAGCGCTAGCTCATCCAAACTCTCAATATCAATGACCGGTGCTGAATCAGTCTCAATGATAATATGCATACCATCATGCAACTGCACTGCCTGCACACTGTTCACAGTATCCAGAGCAATGTCAGACTCAATCAATTTTCGCACCGCATTCAGTTCCTGTGTCACCACCATGCAGTGAGCATGACGAACAGCCTGATGCGTAGCTTGAGCATAAAAACCCAGGAAGTACCCCTGATCATCACTGCCAACAAACCAGCGCACACGCCTGCGGCACATATCCCCCTCTGCTTTGATGGCAATAAAATCCGTATCAGCTTCGCTGATATCCCTGAATGCATACTCAACCCAGGATGATTTCAGTGCGGCCTGTTGTTCAATCGGCATAAATTGCATGGCACAGCCACCGCACTGAGCTGCAACGGAGCATGGTGCTTGAATCCGCTCTGATGAAGCTTCGACGATATTGGTGATTTCACCACGATATACACCACGCCGTTTATCTGTGACGGTGATGTCAATCAAATCACCCGGCACAGCATTAGCAACAAGAATCGTCTCACCCTGTACGCGTACAGAAGAGTCTCCACCGGGAAGCACCTTTTCCACCCTGGCCTGAACGCTATCTCCAGTCGCAATCATCTGGACAAGTGATCCAGATGATCAAACTGATTCAGATAGTCGGGTCTGTCTGCTTCCATGCCTTTGGACTGCACCAGCATTTTGAATACCTCTCCCATACCAAATGGCATCAATACACGTTTGGCATGGGCCATCAAATGCATACTCACCTCATCCTGCTGGGCTGCCAGCGACTGTACAAAGGATTGCACCGATGGTGATTGCGCCAGCCATGCCCCTTGTGACATCCAGCAATGCGGTTTTAGTCCGACTGATTCACCGGCTTTCACCAGTGCGGTAAAATCAACATGGGCTGTAATATCGCGGCTACCCGGTTCACTTAATACATCTTCAACAGCCTGCTGACCGATATGTGCGAGCAATGTGCCTTCCACCCTTGCCTGACGATAATATTCCTGTTGCGAATAACCATAGTCGACAGTGAACACGAAACCGGACTCCACAATATCAGACAGTTTTTTCTGCCAGGAGGCCAGTGCCGGATTCCATTCACTGCTATATGTTTCAGGCCATGCAGCAGTCAATTCATCTGCAATCTGTAGTGTCTCTTCGCGCAGGGGCTCACCATCTTTCCAGCAAAACCCGTTTTCATCCAGACCAACGCCGCGCTCAAAAAACTGCTTCTCTTTGCGATGAAAACAGCGCACCGGAAAGGCATCAGGCAATTCATTACTGTAGACGACCATGTTCCGGCATGGCTGCAGATCTTCAAGCTGGCTCACAACATCAACAGACAAACCTTTTTCAGCAAACAGTTCGCGTTGACGCATCTGCAGATGCTTACTGCGCTCAACCGATATAACCCGGCCTGGCGGAGACATGGAAAACTGGGCAATAATATCCAATACAGAAGCCAGCAGCTTGCCCGAACCTGTCCCCTGTTCAAGCAGGGTCCATTGTTCAGGCTGCCCCAGCTGCTGCCAGCCCCAATAAATCAGGTCAGCAAACCCCAAAGACAACCACGGACCCAGTTCCGGCGCTGTAATGAAATCGCCTTTTTCACCGAAAATAGTTTTCGATTCGTAATAACCCAGCTCCGGTTCATAAAGAGCCGCCTGCATAAAACGGTCAAAAGGTAAAAAACCACCGGCCTCGATAATGTGATTGCGAAGCTTCTGCTCCAATAGATTTAATTCTGTCATGGTTGACGCTTATACCCCCCAGGATTAACGTATCGTATATTCCACAAACATACGAGGAAAACAGATGTCTTCAGATTTAATTATTCATGTCAGCGACGAAAGCTTCGATGCAGATGTATTGAAAGCTTCCGGCCCTGTTGTAGTTGATTTTTGGGCACCATGGTGTGGCCCATGCAAACAAATCGCGCCGATTCTGGACGAAGTGGCCAATGAGAAGCAAGGAACGGTCACCATCGCCAAAATCAACATCGATGACAACCCGAATACACCGGGCAAATACGGTGTGCGCGGCATCCCTACTCTGATGCTGTTCCGTGACGGTAACGTACAGGGAACCAAGGTTGGTGCAGTCAATAAAGCCAAGCTTACAGAGTTCATCGACGAACACCTGGCCTGATTCAAGTCACAGCCAAATCAAAAGGCAGGGTTCATCCCCAAGCCGTTCGACAAAGGTGTTGATGCAGCCCCTCTGTAGATGATATAATGCCTTTAGCCACAACGGCTAGAGGCATTTTTCATTTGGGCAAGAAATCTTTTTCAAGGATTCCGGTTGAGGCAAATGGCATTCAGGCCAACTTCTGCAAAAACCCTGCGTGTTCAAATTACGGAGTTCCTGCCAGCACGAAGAAACAGCCTCGCGGACCCGGTGCCGCATCGCGTGGGCGTGATAATTATACAGTAGTTGGATCAGGCCGGTCGGTTCCGGCAATTCACTGCCACCACTGTAATGAATATCCGCCGCTCAAAAGCAATCAGGGCATTAGCGAAGAGCTGGCGCGAATCAGCAGCTATCTGAGCATCGAGGAAGTGTGTTGCCCTAATCCTGCATGCGTAAATCATGCGGTAGGCGTGAGCGTCAGTCCTTCCGCATATCAGTCATTCGGGAAAACCAAGTCGGGATCGCCACGCTATCGTTGCAAAAAGTGCGGTAAGTCATTCTCTATTAAACGTGCAACTACAGGCCAAAAACAGCCACATAAAAACAAACTGATATTCAAACTCCTGATGAACAAAACGCCGTTCCGGCGCATCTGCGAAGTAGCGGATATATCGGAAGGCTCTCTGTATCCAAAGATCGACTTCCTGCATCGCCAGTGTCTTGCCTTTGCCTCAGACAGGGAAAGAAAACTGCTGGATGGAATGGCAATCCGCAGGCTCTATGTGAGCGTGGACCGTCAGGATTACATGGTGAACTGGAGTCAGAGATCAGATAAGCGGAACACCATTCTTTCATCCGTGGGAAGTGCTGATAACGAAACCGGCTACGTCTTCGGCATGCATCTCAATTATGACCCTTCATTGAACGCCTCTGAGATTGAGGAAGTAGCGATCTCCGCCGGAGACTATGCTGTAGCATTCCCATTCAGAGAGCATGCCAGGTTGTGGCTGCAAGGCGATTACGAAGACGCTGTAAGGCGTTCCGCAAATCCTCGCCTAAACGGATCACTTAATGGCCAGATCGAAGATGAATATGACGATGCAGTTCACCGCGAAGATGTAGAATCCAGCGAGCGCATCACCGGCACCAGAATGCTCCCTGCCAAAGGCACGCAGGTTCACTCTGAATACACGCTCTACGGGCATTTCTTCTTCCTGCACAAACTGTTTGGTGGCGTGGAGAAGGTACGCTTCTTCCTCGATCAGGATTCCGGCATGCGTGCCGCCTGCCTGGCAGCTTTTCAGCCGGAGATCGCAGCCCGAACCTGTGATGCCTTCTATGTACGGATCAACAAGGATATGACCGTGGATGAAAAGCGCCGGACTCTGGCTGACTCGCGCCGGGAATTCCGACAGGCTCAGAAAGCGAATCCAAGCCTGTCCGAAAGTGAAGTGAAACTCATGCTGATCAAGCAACGCATGGGTAACATGGCCGAGATCGGGAAGTGGAAGGATCGCTGGTTGCTGCATCCCTTCCCAAATATGAGCGAGCCGGAAAAGGCAATCTGTTATCTGACCGACTACGGAGACTATGACACCGATCATCAGGCATGGCTCTACAACAAGGCATCCATGCACGGTATTGACTGTTTCTTCATGCAGGTGCGGCGCAGGCTCTCTTTACTGGAGCGGCCCATAGCATCGGCAAGCGCAACAGGAAGACGGTGGTTTGGCTATTCAGCCTACAACCCTGAAAGTATCGTCAAGTTGCTCGACATATTCCGAGTATTCTATAACTACTGCCTTGTTGGGAGCGACAAAAAGACCCCGGCGATGAGGATTGGCTTGGCAAAAGGATCAGTACAGTTAGAAGACATCATCTACCACCAATAATCACTTGATCTCAGTCAATACACATAATACAATCCGTGAACGTTCACGGAGGAAATGAAGAGTGAGTAATGATGCTACGTCTTTAGTTCGACAAAAGAAGCGGTTGTCAAGAATGGCCGAGCGTGGGCTGCAAAGAAGCACGGTGCTCGTTCATGAGAAAAACAAAGAATCACTCGATATCCTTCGCCCTCATTTTGCAGATCCCAATTGTGCAGACACCCTCGTTGATCTAGCAAAAACCGCTTCAAAGAAAACCAAAACTGTGAATGTTGCGCAGGTGAAACACCTCAGTCCATTCAGGTACCCCGGCGGCAAGACTTGGTTGGTGCCAGAGGTTAGGCGTTGGATGTCATCTTTGAATTACAGGCCTACTCACTTTGTTGAGCCCTTTGCCGGAGGCGCTATTACAGGGCTGACTATTGCGGCTGAAGGTTTGGCTGATCGGGTTGTGCTGTGTGAGATGGATGCAGATGTGGCTGCGGTATGGCATGTAGTGTTTGGGAATAGCGATGCTGATGCGGACTGGCTCTTTAACCAGATTGAATCTGCAAGACTCACCGAAACATTTGTTCGGTCAATCATTGAGTCAAATCCCCGCGCCATGAGAAAGCGTGCATTTAGAACGATTCTGAAAAATCGCTGTCAAAGAGGCGGTATTCTCGCCCCTGGCGCTGGGCTCGTTAAAGCCGGCGAAAATGGAAAAGGTCTTTTGTCCAGATGGTATCCAGAAACTCTTGTTAAGCGAATGAGTCTTTTGCGATCCATTCGAGAGAGAATCACCTTTATAGAGGGTGATGCCTTTGATGTGATTAACGAATATGCCGCAAACGACCATGCAGCCTTCCTGATAGACCCTCCATACTCTCTTGGTGGAAAGAAAGCAGGCTCTCGCCTTTATACACATAATGCGATTGACCACGAGATGCTGTTTTTAGAAATTAGTCAAGTGAACGGTCAGTTTTTGATGACCTACGATGATGCACGGGAAGTTGTTGATATGGCAGCTCGCCACAATCTGGTGGTTGCAAAGGTGCCAATGAAAAACACCCACCACGCAATCATGTACGAGCTCTTAATCAAGAAGCCCACTCAAGATTAGAGATTGAATACTTTATCTGCCCTTGGAGGGACTGGGTTTCCATCTTTATCTGTGGGTGCCACAAGGTCCCTTACTGTGTCTTCAAACTCTTGATGGGACATTGCTGAAACGGCATTCAGGGCATCTTTTGCTGCCGCAATAGTGCAATACAAATAGTTTGTTACAGACAACCCGCTACTGCCGTCCAACGAAACGATTGCAAATACAACTTCACATGTATTGAGCTTGTGCTCTTCAGTCTTGATTGGGTTATCCTTATATGCCTCTGGAACTGCAACCTCTTGAACTGTGGACATGTTACTTCCTACAAATTCATCTACCAAAACCACTGTCTTTCTGTTTGTGCTGCGAAGGTGTTGCGCTTTGCTTTCTAGCTGAGGAGCTAAACGCTTTGGAACTGAGCTTTTATAGTCTGGTCTGCGGGTATTGGGCGGCATTGTCATATCGCCATTGGATTCGATAAAAGCTCTAAAAGTATGGTCTTGGGATGTACCTTGCATATAAACGGACTGCGTTTCAACCGCACAAAACCTTGTGGGATTATCTCCATCTACAAGAAGCCAATCAATTCGCCCTGCTGCTTGGGGTGTCCCGCTTTTGTTGGTCTTAGTCAAGCTGACTGAATACGGAACCTCTTTTACAAGAATTGGCGATATTTGGTCGCCTAAAATCTTATGGGCTATCTCACGAAGAACATTTCTGCTTACCAATCGAGATGGACAGATAGCGACCTTAATACCTTCGAGAGAAACCTGATCGTTGTTCTGTGAATACAATTGAACAGAACATACTCCTCCCTTTTTTGAGCACTTCTTTTCCAATCGTGTTACTGAAGACAGGTATGGGCATATCCTGTTAAATTCATCGATTGGTTTTAGAGCGTCTTCCGCAATGGACTGTCTTTCTTTGCTAGATGATGACTCGACATCACACCCAAACCATTCAGATGGTCCCCACAATTTTGTCGAAGCCGAAGAATCCCTTGCCATGGATGCCCTCCCTATCCACTAGATACAGCAAAATAGGCAGAAGTGACCTGTTTATCAAGGTAGTTGTGTTCAAGCACAAAAAAGGCAGCGAATTGTTCGCTGCCTTTGAGTCGTGGTATCAACACCTTTATCGAACGGCTTGGTTCATCCCCTGCCTTTTTTGTTTGCGAACTATTCGCCGGTTTCTATATACGTATATCGCTATAGTATAACTCTGGCTAACCTACTCACATGCCCGGAAACCAGAATACAGATTTACCGGATGCCGTTCGTCCGGAATACATGCCTCCGCCCACTGTTCCACGCGCACCGCCTGTAGAACCATAACCATGGGTTACCGAGCCTCCGCCTTGTTGGCGCTGCACCGCTTGCAAGGCTGCAACGATATTCGTGATCGCTGGGCCACCCTCAGCGCCCAGATTACCCTGAGCATCCAACCAGTACCTCCCCTGATATAGCCTTGTCATTCAATCTCAACTTTCCCATTTAACACTAAGGTATCTGAAATGTCGCATTAACTGATTATGACCGCTGCCGAATAGCTGTCATTCAAATGTTGCCTTAGAAAGCGGCTTACTGAAGTCTGCAGAGCATGAATAATCCATCACTGCATATCGTACTTGTTGAGCCGGAGATTCCTCCGAATACAGGGAACATTGCACGGCTGTGCGGGTGCACCGGGTGCACCCTGCATCTGGTACATCCACTCGGCTTTGATGTGGACGAAAAAGCAGTGCGTCGAGCCGGACTCGATTACTGGCAACATCTGGATATTCACCACCATCAGAACTGGCAGGAAGTACGTCAATTTATCGGTGAGGAATGCAACTGGTACGGGCTTAGCTCCAAGGTCAAAACCAGCTTCTGGGATGTCACTTACAGCTCTGGTGACGTGTTGGTTTTCGGCCCTGAAACCAGAGGCCTGAGTGAAATCATTTTAAACGACATTAATCCGGTCACTATACCCATGCGGGATGACGCAGCAGTGCGCTCACTGAATCTGTCCAATGCATGTTCGATTGCCGTGTTTGAAGCCTTAAGACAGTTGAAAACACTGGATTAACAAGGAATTATCCACTGCTAATATATGCGCATGAAGTTCTTTTAATAATTAGCGCACCATAATAAATACCACATGAAAAATAAACCATAAACATATGTTTTTATTGGCTTATATTATGTGCATAAATTTTGTGCACGAAGTGGGCCGACTTTCTATGAGTAAGCTGTTGCCTAAATATGCATTTCTTATCCACCGAGTTATCCACAGCTTCTGTGGATAGGTGCTGTAAGTCCTTTTGTTTCAACGCTTACAGAAATATCTGCCTGTGCATGAGTCTGTTGCATCAAATTGATGGAACCGGCGTGCACTGACAAGTTATAGCTTTTTATGCCTCAAAACTGGCATCGATTCCCTGACTCGATTGAGCTCGGCCATGGACAAATCAGCCACAACAAACCCCTGCCCTTCAGCAAGCTCATCCACCACCTCTCCCCATGGGTTGATAATCATACTGTGACCCCAGGTTTGCCTGCCATCGGGATGCCTTCCAGACTGTGCAGATGCCAGCACATACATTGATTTTCGATTGCTCTGGCCCTTAACAGCGCCTGCCAATGCGCATGCCCTGTAGTGGCCGTAAATGCCGCCACATTACTCAATACATGGCATCCCTCTTCAATATAAGATCGATACAACTCAGGGAAGCGTAAATCGTAACAGATACTCAGACCAATCTTGAAATGCCCCATACTGACAGAAACCGGCACATCCCCTGCTTCAATCAAAGCCGACTCATGATAAAACTCATCCTGATAATCCATATCAAACAGATGAATCTTATCATAGACAGTCAGAAGCTTGCCCCGGGCATCGAAAACAGGACAAGTATTGCGAAGCTTATCCCCTGCCCCTTTCAACAGCAGCGTGCCGCCAATAATCGCCACACCATGTTTTTCAGCCTGCTCTGCCAGGAACCTTAATACAGATGAATCGTGCTGCTCTTCTGCACTGCTCCGCTTCTGCTGGTCAGAGCAGCCCATAGATGCGAAATTTTCGGGCAGCAGTGCCAGTTCAACACCTTCCTGCACTGCCTCCCCAAGCAGCTTATCAACAACATCAAAGTTTCTTTCCTGCTCTCTGACCGAAGAGAGTTGCAGGCATGCAACGCGCATCTTAAGCGCAACCTTTATTCAACACGCTTATGCATCCGAAAAGCGGCCAATTTTGTTGATCACACCAAGATTTGCGCCATCTGAAATAACCGGTATCAGTTTGCCATCACAGGCACTCATCAAGGTCATCATACCGGGGCCATGCCCTGCCAGAGGTGAGTCGGAGTGAATGACCACGCCAATGGTAACCGCCCCCTTGCGATAGGTACGGCCATATCGATTATCATGATCCATCACCGCCACAAAATCACCAAAGCGAAGCTTGTCCATACCATGTTCTTTTACAGTAGCTTCATCATGACAGAGAATATCATAATCGCCGCTAACCACAGATAGCGAACCAATACCTGAACCCATGGCATGACCGGGCACAATCACATTTACCGGCACCTCTATCTTGCCATCTTGTCGCTCTTTCAAGCCCCAGCCATCGAGAACATCGGGATCAAGGTTATAAATATAAACACTTTCATGATCGACCAGTTTCAGTCCCTGCCCATAACCTTTAACCAGAAATTTATCGTCGCAGGTAAGCTTATCGAGCGTGGCATCAGGAAAATCGAGCATCAGGTGATCAACACCACCATGATGCCCCAGCACCGTGCCCTTCTGCCCTTTGGCCGCACCGGAAATCACGGTTACTTCGTTGCCACAGCAGGCAAGAAACTGATATCCCGACTCACATTTGCGATTTTTGTGATTCATCGTTGAGGAAACGCCGGGTTCGATATGTTCACCAGCCCAACCAAACACCGAATCACCGATCTTTACGTTATAAGTAATACCACCAGTAGAAGGCCAGGCAAAAACCTCACCTGCCGCGCCGACTTCAAACGGCGCCCATTGATGCGCCGGGGCAACTCCGCCCTGCACTGCAGTTTTTACTAATTGTTCACGATTGGTATTCAAACTCATAGATCATCCTTCATTCTTGCATTGAAGAGAATTAGTAACGAAAAGCATCCAAACAATCAATCACGGCTACGCAGAAATCAAAGCTACAAATTGATCTCGCCCTATCTCACGCGCACCAAGACTCTCGAGATGTCCGGTATGAAATTGGCAATCGATCAATTTCCAGCCATCGCGCAATGCCCATTCACACAATGCTGCCAGCGCAATCTTGGACGCATCGATTTTGCAACTAAACATCGATTCGGCAAAAAAAACACCGTGATGCAACACCCCATACAAGCCCCCAATCAAAGCATTGCTCTGCCATATCTCAACCGAGTGCGCATAACCCTCCGCATGCATCTGCTTATATGCTTCCATCATTGCCGGCAATATCCACGTCCCGCTCTCCCCTTTACGGGGAATCTCTGCACAGGCCTGAATCACAGCATCAAATGATTCATCAATAGATACACTATATATATCCTGCCGCATTCTTCTTGCCAGACGTCTGGAGCAGTGGAATTCGGCTGGAAACAGCACCATGCGGGGATCCGGTGACCACCAGAGAATCGGTTGATCTTGCGAGTACCAGGGAAAAATACCTTTCGCATACGCAGCCAGCAGCGTTTGCGGCTGCAAGTCGCCACCGGCAGCAAGCAGACCCTCTTCGTTGGCCAGCGAAGGATCGGGAAACTCTATCATGGTCTAAAACTAGACTTTCACATCACCGGATGTCCAGATCACCACCCTCAATCCCGCTTTGAAATACCAACCATGCTTACACTTGACTTATTAGCTTATCATAATACAATTATGAGTGTTTTATTTTGTGAACTGATAATGATTACACTGAGGCCTGCCATGAGTGACACAACTGCTGCTGCACATGAAATATTTGAACATGAAGAGAAAGCCGTTCGAAAAAGGGTGAATCGATTCAGAACGATCCAGAACCTCATATGGATCAGCTGCCTTGCTGCCGGTGGTATCTTTTTCGGCTGGATAGCCATGGCCCATCATCAGAATGGCATTCCACTGGAGGAGCTGGCAGTGACTGCCCTGCCAATCCTGATGTGGGGAACGATTGCCATTACCGCTGCCTATGTCGTTTTTGTGATGATCTATTTTGGCATAGTACGTGCAATTTACCACTCACAAAGCGTGGTGCACCCGCGCCTGAATGATCAACTGCACCCTGATGAGCATCGCCAATTCAACTGGCACAGCTATTTCAGAAAGAACCATAACCGTGAAGCCCGGCGCATTGATGCTGTACTTGTCATCACCATGAAGGTTACAAAACTCGTCAGTATGTTTGCGCTGATTGGCTTCGGTCAGTTTGCCTGGATGTACCTGATGGATCTTACCGGACAGGAACTGATGGATGAACACTACTCATTCCTGGGACTGGTGGATTTAACCCTGTTCTCCTGCCTCGTGCTGTATGTCGTTGTCCTGCTTGCCATTCGTGTAGGCGCTCTCGGCAAGAGAGGCAAAGAGCACAAATGGGCCAAAGAACATCACCCTGCATCGGACCCGAACAGGGCAAGGTAAACAGCACAGGCTTGCTGTAATCCACCTCGAAGTTAGGCTGCCGTGCGGTTTTGAATGAAACCGTAAGGCAGAGACAACACGAGGATATGATGAATAAACCGGAGAATAACGCAGCACTGGAGCAGTTCCTGAAAGAAAACAGACAAGTTCATGACAAGGTACTCCGTCTCAAACGTTTAAAAAATATCATCTGGATGTTGCTCGTGATCCCAAGCATTGGTCTGGCTTCATTCATCGCCTACAATCACTCTGCGATGGAGCCTCAGGCACTGGCTGAATTCGCCATCCCGTTATTGAAATGGGGAGCTTTGGTTTGCACCATCATCTACCTGGCCTATATCGTTATGCATGTTCCTGTGGTTCGTGCAATCTATCAGGCGAAAAGCGTCATTTTTCCCCGTTATAACGCAGAGCTTGCAGAACACGAGCAGCAAACCTTTCAGTGGCAATCCTACTTTTCCGAAAAAGAGAGCAATATACCAAGCGGTAAAAGCGTTGCTTTCATTCTGGGGGCCAAGGTCGTCAGCCTGTTCCTGCTTATCATCTTTTATCAATTCTCATGGATTCATGCGCTTGGACGAATCGGTGTAGAATTAAACAATGATCACTACTCCTTTATGGGCTTTATCGATTTTGCCCTGTTTTCATCCCTGATTCTATTCGCTGTGGTATTGATCTTCACGCGCGTCTCCTCATTGGCGAATAAAAAGAAGTGAATCCCTTGCTGCAAGGCTAAGCAGACGTCAGTCTGCGGCGCCATGGCAGCACTCTCCTTTGAAATTCTGGCAAAAGATGAATCGGGTTATGCCCGTCGTGGCCGCATGCAGCTGCCGCACGGCATTGTAGAAACCCCGGTTTTCATGCCCGTTGGTACACAGGCGACAGTAAAAAGTCTGACCCCTGCTGACCTTACCGATGATATCAATGCCAGCATTATTCTCGGCAACACCTATCACCTGATGTTACGTCCCGGCGCCGATCTGGTCGAAAAGATGGGCGGACTGCATCAATTCATGGCCTGGGAGCGTCCGATTCTGACCGACTCGGGTGGTTTTCAGGTCTGGTCTCTGGGTGAATTACGCAAGATTGAACAACATGGCGTGCGCTTCCGCTCCCATATTGACGGCCGTGAAGTATTCCTGGGCCCCAAAGAGAGCATGGAGATCCAACGCAAACTAGGCAGTGATATTGTCATGGCCTTTGATGAGTGCACCCCCTACCCCGCTACTTTAGAGGAAGCAGAAGCGTCCATGCAGCTTTCCATGCGCTGGGCAGGAGAATGTCGTGAACATCTTCCTGCGGGAGATACTCAGGCACTATTCGGCATTGTGCAGGGTGGCATGTATCCGGAACTTCGTTTGCAAAGCCTGGAAGCGATTGCAGCCATTGATTTTGAGGGCATTGCTATCGGTGGACTATCAGTCGGCGAACCCAAACAGGAGATGATGGGCATGATGGATGCCCTCGCACCGCATCTCCCGGAAGATAAGCCGCACTATGTTATGGGAGTCGGCACTCCTGATGATCTCATCGAAGGCATTGACCGCGGCATCGATATGTTTGACTGCGTCATGCCAAGCCGGAATGCACGAAACGGCACTCTTTTTACCGATGATGGCAAGATTAATATCAAAAACCTCAAACACTTCGATGATGAGAGGCCCATCATGGAATCGTGTAACTGCTATACCTGCAAGCACTTTTCCCGTTCTTATTTGCGCCATCTGTATATGGCAAAAGAAATTTTAAGTTCGAGGTTGAATACCTTGCACAATCTTCACTACTATTGCGACCTCATGCATCGAGCCAGAACCGCGCTTGAGGAGGGAAACTGGCCCCAATTTCGAGATCAGTTTTTACAACGCTACCGTGGTGAAGCATAATCGCCACAATAATTCAGGAGTTTTACCTAACATGAAATCACCAATCTCTTTTTCACTTGCAAGCTTTGCTTTTGCAATGAGCTTTGTTACCCCGGCATATGCTGAAGCAGCAGCCGGTGCGGATGGCGGCTTTGCTTCTCTGATCCCGCTGTTGCTGATCATGGTAATCTTCTATTTTCTGCTGATTCGCCCACAACAGAAGAAGCTTAAGGATCACCGTAACATGGTCGACTCACTGAAAAAAGGCGACAAGGTTATGACTGGCGGTGGCATTTATGGCCGAATCACAGCAGTGAATGACGATACTGTGAAAGTTGAAATCGCCTCTGGTGTCATCATCAAGGTGAGCAGAGACACCGTAGCCGGACTGGCAGAGGCAGCGGTTGCAAAAACCGACAAGCCTGCTAAAACAAACGAAGCAAAAGACTAATCGCTCCACATTAAAGGATTTCACTCATGCATAGCTTCCCACGCTGGAAAATCTGGTTAATTCTAACCGTACTGCTCGTATCCCTGATGGGAGCGCTTCCAAACATGACCACACCGCCAACATGGTGGCCTTCCGCCCTTAGCAATCCGATGACCCTGGGTCTGGATTTGAAGGGTGGCATACATCTGGTTCTGGATGTGGATGTGGACAAAGCTGTGGCGCACGGCGTTGAAGAGGACATTGATTCGGCTCGTCAGGAACTGCGCAAAGCGAAAATCCGCTACCGCAGCTTATCTGCCGAAGGTAATACACTGAGCATCGTCATCAAGGAAACTGCAGAAATGGATGCCGCCGCGAAGCTACTGGCGGATGCATTGGGCAGCTATGATATCTCCCCTGCAGCCGACAACACGTTTACCCTTGTCCTGAAAGAAAGTGTAGCCGACGAAACACGCAAGTTTGCCGTGGATCAGGCAATTGAAGTGATTCGTAACCGTATTGATGCACTGGGCACAACTGAGCCTATCATCGTTAAACAGGGTGCGCGTCGCATTCTGGTACAGATCCCCGGCTTTGAAGACAGTGCACGCGCCAAGGACTTGATTGGCCGTACCGCCCAGCTTGAGTTCAAACTTGTTGATGAAAAAGGCAGCCTTGATAAGGCGCTTGCAGGTCAACTACCTATGGGCGACATTATCATGTACGGACCTGAACAGACCCGTAACGGTCAGACATTCCGTCAACCGTATCTGCTGAAAAAACGCACTGAACTTTCCGGCAACGAAATCTCAGATGCACGTGTGTCGATTGACTCACGCTTCAATGAATATGCAGTGACACTGAAATTCAACAGCAAGGGTGCTCGCAAGTTCGACAAACTGACTGCCGCGCATGTGGGCGAACGTTTTGCCATTGTCCTCGAAGGCACAGTCAACTCAGCCCCTGTAATTCGCGAACGCATCGCCGGAGGCTCTGCCCAGATTACCGGCAGCTTCTCTCCTGAAGAAGCACATGACCTGGCCATCATTCTGCGTGCAGGTGCCCTGCCCGCTCCGGTTGAAGTTGTTGAAGAGCGTTCCATCGGCCCCAGCCTTGGTCAGGACTCCATTGATCAGGGTATGAACTCCATCATTATCGGTTCGATTCTGGTGCTGATCTTCATGGCTGTTTATTATCGCATGTTCGGTCTGGTTGCCAACGTAGCCCTGATCTTCAACATGCTGCTGATTCTGGCAGCCATGAGCATTATCGGGGGCACCCTTACCCTGCCGGGTATAGCAGGTGTCGTGTTAACCATCGGTATGGCAGTGGATGCCAATGTACTGATCTTTGAACGTATCCGTGAAGAGCTGAGACTGGGTAAAACACCGCTGGCAGCCATTGACGGCGGTTATGACAAAGCACTGTCTACCATCGTGGATGCCAACATCACCACACTGATTGCAGCCATCGTGCTGTTCCAGTTTGGCTCGGGACCAGTCAAAGGTTTCGCAGTTACCCTTTCCGTAGGTATTCTGGCGTCCATGTTTACCGCCATTATGGTTACCAGGGCCATCATCGCGATGTCGACCGCCAAACGCAGCCGCATCGAAAAATTGAGCATCTGAGGCTTCTGACATGCAACTGATTAGTAATGACCACCACTTTGATTTTATCGGAAAACGCAAATTTGCCCTCATCATCTCCGCAATCATGCTGATTGTCTCTCTGGGTGCCCTGGCTGGCAAAGGGCTCAATTTCAGCATCGACTTCACCGGTGGTACGCTGGTTGAAGTGAAATTTGCCAATGCTCCGGCGATTGCCGATGTACGAGCAGCCATATCCCCGAAAGGATATGGCAATGCCATGATCCAGGAATTCGGATCGCCTGAAGAGATTCTCATCCGTGTGCAGAACAGTGACACAGAAAAATCATCCACCATCAGCAACTCCATTCTTGATGGGCTGTCGGAGAAATTCACTGCCGATGCCATAGAAATGCGCCGCGTTGAATTCGTTGGTCCGCAGGTTGGAGAAGAGCTGACCCGCGCCGGCATCATGGCCGTGCTGATCTCAATGCTGGCCATTCTGATCTATGTCACATTCCGCTTCGAGTTCCGCTTTGCTCTCGGTGCAGACGCTGCCCTGATACACGATATCACTATCGTACTCGGTCTGTTTGCCCTTACCGGCAAGGAGTTCTCTCTGCCGGTGATTGCAGCACTGCTGACTGTGATCGGTTACTCATTAAATGACACCATCGTAGTATTTGACCGCATTCGAGAAAACATGGCCGCCAACCGCAAACGCAAAACGCCTGAAACTGAAGTTGACGTGGTGAATGGCTCCATTAACCAGACACTTTCCCGCACCTTGATGACATCACTGACCACCCTTCTGGTGGTGCTCGCCCTGTTTTTCCTCGGCGGTGAAGTGATTCATGATTTTGCCTTTGCTCTGATTGCAGGCATTTTTGTCGGCACCTACTCATCCATCTACGTTGCCAGCCCTGTCATGCTGTCTCTCGAAGGCAAATTCAAGGCGGACGAAGACGAGATCAAAGAGATGGAAGCAAGGCCCTGATTCCTGCATCGGCTACTAAACCATGAAAGGCGATATCAGTGCACAACTTGCAGCAGGAACCCTGCTGTTCACCGGTTATGATGAACATGAAATCAAGGTCAATGAAAAGACATATCACTCCGGCCTGAGTATTCATAAAGGCCTGGTTACTGCCCCCTGGGGGCCTGATTGTCTGAGCGAACTCAGTATTGATGATCTGACAGCATTCACCCAATCGGCACCTGAGGTGATGATTCTCGGCACTGGACGACAAACCCGTTTTCCAAGCCCTGAAATTATGGCGTTCATGGCTGACAATCATATCGGTTTTGAATGCATGGACTCAAGAGCAGCAGCACGCACCTATAATATTCTGGTAGCAGAAGGACGCCCCGCATCGGTTGCCCTGCTTTTACCCAGCGCAAGGAAATAGATAAAACAGTATGGCACGTTTTGAGCTCTCCATTGAAACCCATTTCTCCGCTGCGCACAGCCTGCGTGACTATCCTGGGGACTGTGCCCGACTGCACGGGCATAACTGGCATGTAAAACTGTATGTCGAATGTGAAGAGCTAGATTCACTGGGGCTTGGTATAGATTACAAAATCATGAAAACCGAGCTGAAAGCGGCTCTGGAACCCTGGGATCACTATAACCTGAATGATGTGGCACCTTTTGATGTGATTAATCCATCCAGTGAAAACGTAGCGCTCGAACTTTACAAAGAGATGAGCGGCCGGTTGGACAATGCCCGCCTGCGTGTTTCCCGTATCGAAATATCGGAAACCTGTACCGCTAAAGTCACCTACTGGCCATAAAAAAACGCGGGCCATAATGACCCGCGTTTATTGTTTCAAGTGAAGCCTGCTGGATCAGGCCTGGCATTCAGCCCGGTACAGACATGGGCTTACAGAGCAGTCAGGGATGCGGGAAAAGCAATCAGTATTACCCTCAGTGATCTGAATAGTGTGAATCAAGTCGCTTTTCTTTTTCTTGGCTACGCCTTTCAGACCAAGTTCACCGGCTTTAGCCAGCAGTTCAGCTTTGGTTACTTTTTTCTGTGCAGTCATGGTTTTTTCATCCTTATATTTGAATGGCGCGAACCATAGTCACGAATGTCCACTGTGCAAGAAATAATTCCATATTTTCAGTGATTTATCTGTTTTTGCCACACATCATTACAACTGCATAAATGATTCAGATGTCAAGGCATCCAGCTACCACGGATTCACCCCATAAATATGAGAGTACAGGCGTTGAATCTGCAGCACTACTCCAGAAGTACAGACTTCCCTGCAATGTATCATCAGCCAGTAAGTCCCGTCTGTTCAGCTGCCGTTTCAACTCCCGGGCAATGGCATCACCGGTATCAACTATCGTTACTGATTCACCCACCAGTTCTCTAATCACTGATACGACAAATGGATAGTGGGTGCAGCCCAAAACAAGGGTATCGACGCCCTGCTCCATTAACGGCTTCAGATATTGATCCAGCAAGTCATATAAACGTTGAGAAGAAAGATCACCCTTTTCAATCTCTTCGACCAATCCCGGGCACGGCTGTACAAGCAGTTTGGCATCTTCAGCATAGCGATCTTTTAACTGCTTGAATTTATTGCTTCCCGATGTGCCAGTGGTCGCCAGAACTCCCACTACGCCAGAACCTGAATTGGCTACTGCAGGTTTCACTCCCGGCTCCATACCAATCACAGGTATATCAAAACTTTCTCTCAGTCGATGCACTGCAGCAGCAGTTGCAGTATTACACGCTACAACAATAGCCTTGCACTGCTGTTCAGCCAAGAAACCGGCTATCTTCATACAACGTTCTTCAACAATGCCCTCAGACTTACAACCGTAGGGCATAAAAGCTGAATCAGCCACATAGATCAAATCCTCTGCGGGTAGCAGTAAATGAATATGCTTGAGGACAGAAAGCCCTCCTACTCCGGAATCGAAAATTCCTATCGATTGTTTTCTATGCATCACAGCAACTCATGCGGGAAGCATAAGCTTTATAAGCATCAAATCCATATTGTTCGCGGTAGCTTTACCTTGAAGCAGCCCCCCCTTATGGCAGAGTCATCCTGTGAATAGTGAAAGTGATCCACATCAATGGCTGAACGAGCATGGCGATTATCTTTATCGCTATGCTATGTCGCGCCTGCACAATGAAGATCTGGCTTCAGATATGTTGCAGGAGACACTATTGGCGGGCTGGAAAGGCTTTGACAGGTTTGCCGGACAATCAACGATTCGCACCTGGCTTGTAGGCATCCTGAAACATAAAATCATCGACCATATTCGCAAGGAAATTCGCAGCAGAACGCTGAATGAAGCAGTGGAGAATGATCCTACGTCAGCATATTTCAATGACAATGGCAGCTGGAGTGAAGCACCATCTGCCTGGAAAGATAACCCTGAAGACCTCTGCCAAAGCGATCAATTTCACTCTGTATTAGAAACATGTATCAGTAAGCTGCCGGAAAAACAGCAGATTGTATTCCGTATGCGTGACATTACAGGTGAGGATACCGAAACCGTATGTAAGAGTTGCGACATTACTTCGACTCATCTGCATGTCCTGCTACATAGAGCCAGACTTGCATTGAGAAAATGCCTGGAATGGAATTGGTTTGGACAGGGAACTCAGTCATGAAACATGCATGTCATCAAATCAGTCGTCTGGCTTCAGAAAGTCTTGACCGCAAGCTCAGCCCTTGGGAAAGGCTTCGGTATCATGTGCATTTAGCCATGTGCGGGAATTGTAAGAATTGCGATAACAATCTGAAGTTGATTCGCAATGCCTCTGAGCTGATTCAGAAAACCAGATATGGCGACATCACTCTTTCAGACGATCAACGCGAAAAAATGCATCAGATTCTGAAGGAAAGTACCGGTTGTTAGCCATCCCGCTATCAACGCTGGTTTAACTACCTAGAGTTCTCCAATCACATCAACTGGCAGTGCAACACTCCAGATATGAAAGCCCGAGGTAGAACCTTTGACTCCATGCTGCTCTCGCTCTTGCTTCTGCACTTTTCGATCTGAATGGAAATAGAGCCTTCCATTTGCCGCAATAGCTGCCCCACCATCTCTGGCTTCATCGCGTGTCAAACGGGTTAAATTTCTACCATCGTGATGGATCATCCAGATATCCCAATTCATCTTGTTACCATGGTTTGCACGAATATCTCCACGGTTGGAGGTGAAAGCTATCCACTGCCCGTCAGGGCTCCAGGTAGGCTGCACATCAATACTATGATCATTGGTCAGTTGAACAAGCTCAGATCCGTCTGTATTCATCATAAACAGATGCCAGCTTTCGCCTGCCTGCATAGAAAATACAATCCTCTTTCCATCAGGTGAAAGAGATGGATTTATACCGGCAGCCAGGCCATTGATAGCACCTGTATCCTGGATGTGAAGCAAGCGAGTCTCGCCTTTTGATGGTTTCCAGTTGGAAAAATTAAATGCAGCCGATTTGCCCCGGTATGAACTGTGACGTCTCTTCTTAGCAGCCGGTTGAACAGCGATAATACTGTCATCGTTCAACACAATCGGTTGAATGAAATCTCCGATCAGACGATGTGTCCGTCTCACTGCACCCTGACTATCTGAAGCAATTGACCAGAGCCCGAGATTGCCACCCCGTTCGGATAAAAAAACTACCTGTTCATTGCCATGCCATGCAAAAGAGTCGAATGCCAACGCATCATCTGTAATGACATTCAGCACATCACCATTTTCAAGCATCCGGCGAGTGATCACACTTTTATTTCGCTTTCCTGACTGAACCAGAAGGTATTTTCCATCCGGTGAAATTCTGGGATACATTTCTGCTTCGCCACCTTCAAGGGTAAGCAGATTTACCTTCTGGGTCACCACTCTCTCTTGAGTTGAGGCTGTAGCTGATTCTGCCTGCGACACTTCTTCCAGCCAGTCCAGCAAATCTGCTGCACTAACCGGTGTTGCCAGAAGCAACAGCGCAATAAGAGAGAGGAGACGTTTCATCCGGCAGCCCGCAACACAAACAACATCAATTTAACTTCAACTTCCAGATATTCCAGTTCCGACCGGTACTGGACTGTGGAGATTGAATATTTCTATTCGAGTGAAATACAATGCTCTTGTTATCCAGCCATGCCGGGCCACCATCAACTGCCCTTCTGGCATTGGTCAAACGTTGAACCTGAATGCTTTTAATATTCAGCATATAAATCGAAGTATTATGTACGTCACCTTTAGAATCACGATTTGAGACAAACAGCAATCGTTTGCCATCAGGACTCCAGGCCGGTTCAAAATCACCGTAGGGAGAACTGGTCAGCTGGGTCAGGCCACCACCATCAATGTTCTGCATCCATATATCGTAGTTACCATTGGTCTGACGCACAAATGCAACTCTCTTCCCATCAGGTGAAATTGCACC
This sequence comes from Mariprofundus micogutta, assembly GCF_001895085.1. GTDB lineage: Bacteria > Pseudomonadota > Zetaproteobacteria > Mariprofundales > Mariprofundaceae > Mariprofundus > Mariprofundus micogutta. The sequence goes on from NZ_BDFD01000001.1 coordinate 53,948, forward strand.
GTTAAAAGCATTGGGAATCATAACCAACTGACTGCTTGATCGGACAAAGGTAAACAGTACAGGAGTCTCAAACTTATTCTTTTTGCCCTCTTTTGTGGCTAAATAACCGGTTTTAGGGCGGAAATTATCAGAATCGTACATCCGCCATTGCTGGCCTACGAGTTCCCAGTCCATCGGTTTACTAAACTCGGATAGCAACTGGTTATATCGCATCTTCTGAAAAGTAGAATCAAAACACCAGACATTACCGTCACTGGAAGCATTCAAATGAAATGGTGCCAGTCCGCCCCTGTAGGTTGCCATATTACCGATAGATACATGCCCATCGCCCTGACCTTGCCACATCCATGACGAGATCGGCCCCATACGGTTACTGACATAACCGATTGAACCATCATTTACAGCGACGCCATAACGCATTTCATCAATCAATGTCAGTGGTTTGAGTTCATATGCACCTGAAGAAGGTGAATTTGTGGAGGTTCGCAATACTGAATAGTGATGACCTTTACGCTGGGCATAAACCATGAAATCACCGGCGACAGAAGGGTAAAAGCTTTCCACACCCTTTACAGTAACCAGTGGCGAAACTGGAAATAACGCTTCTTCTGGCGCGCTGATTTTTTTTGCTGACACATTTTGAATTGAAACCAGTAGTGCCGCAGAAACAAGAACTAAATGCCTGACCTTCATGAAGACGCTCCTAACTATGTTATTAGCTGAATCAACAACTCTTTCTCAAGATGGGCGAATAATACAGAGACTCTCACCCTGCGCTCAAGTTAAAGGATTTTCATGTTAATTTAATCTGCAGCAATAATCCATCATGTAGCCGAAAATTCTGTATATAAACCCAAGGTTGCTCTGAACAACTACGTCCACGTAGTTGTTCAGCAGACTGTCCATGGTCTGTGCAGACACTCTGACTTATTCAGAGTAACCCTAGATTTTCCCTTCTGATTTCAAGTCATTAAGCAGATCTTCATAACTGACTACCGGTTCATAATCCTGTGCTTCAAATGCTTCCAGATTCTTCTGATCTTCAGCCAGCAGGCCTTTTACGGCCTCATTGACGATATCTGATATCGATCGATTGGTCCCTGCTGCCTTTAGTCGTAAAGCTTTGTGTATGTTTTCATCAAAATAGATGCTGGCCTGCTTGGCCTTAGACTTATCCATATCATCCTCTCGACAGACAGAATAGGTCCTTACCATTTTGACGTCAAAACATTATGACACCATACGGCCGATATCAGGCAAGCATCATTATTCTTTACGGTGCTCCTTGAAGTAGTTGATCAGGCCATTGGTGGATGCATCGTGGTTCTTTGTATCTTCGAAATCATCCAGTTCCGGTAAAATCTTTCTCGCCAACTCTTTACCCAGTTCTACGCCCCACTGATCATAAGCATTTACACCCCAGATCACGCTCTGCACAAAAATTTTCTGTTCATACATAGCAATCAAAGCACCAAGCGTTTTAGGTGTCAGCTTCTGAAACAGGATTGAATTGGTTGGTTTATTACCGGGGAACACCTTATGCGGCACCAGCGCTTCCAGAGCATCACCGCTTAATCCTTGCTCGGCCAACTCCGCTCTCACCTCAGCTTCATTTTTACCGCACATCAATGCTTCAGTCTGGGCGAAGAAATTAGAGAGCAACATCGGATGATGACGCCCAACCGGATTCTTTGTTTCTACCGGCGCCATAAAGTCACACGGAATCAGTTTGGTACCCTGATGAATCAACTGATAAAAAGCATGCTGGCCATTGGTTCCGGGTTCACCCCAGACAATCGGGCCGGTGGAGTAATCGACCGGCTCGCCATCTCGCGTTACACGTTTGCCATTACTTTCCATATCCCCCTGCTGGAAGTAAGCGGAAAAACGGTGCATATACTGGTCATAGGGCAGCATGGCATACGAATCGGCCTCGAAAAAATTATTATACCAGACACCGAGCATAGCCAGAATAACAGGAATATTTTCCTCCATCGGCGCACTGCGGAAATGCTCATCCATCTCATGCGCACCTTCGAGCAGTTCCTCGAAATGGTCCATGCCCAGATAAAGCGCAATCGACAGACCTACAGCACTCCACAATGAATAGCGCCCGCCAACCCAATCCCAAAACTCGAACATATTGGCTGTATCAATACCAAATGCAGAAACTGCCTTGGCATTGGTTGACACCGCTACAAAGTGTTTTGCCACTGCATTTTTGCTGCCACCACGGGTTAAAAACCAGTCGCGGGCTGTACGAGCATTGGTGATGGTTTCCTGCGTAGTAAAGGTTTTCGAAACGATAACAAACAGTGTTGTTTCCCGGGACAGGTGACGCAAAGTTTCAACCATATGCGTACCATCGACATTGGAAACAAAGTGCATATGCAGTTTATCGCGACCAAATGGTGTCAATGCTTCAGTCACCATGACCGGACCAAGATCTGATCCGCCAATACCGATATTGACGATATCCGTTATTTTCTTGCCCGTACTGCCCCGCCACTCACCGGAACGGACAGCCTTGGTAAATTTACGCATCTGTTTGAGCACCCGATTCACATCAGGCATCACATCATGACCATCAACGATTACCGGAGTATTGGAGCGGTTACGCAGTGCCGTATGTAATACAGCACGTCCTTCCGTATTATTAATCTTCTCACCCTTGAACATCCGCTCTGTCCAGCCGGATACGTCACGTTCTCTGGCCAGATCCATCAGCATTGCCATGGTGTCTTTAGTGATAATATTCTTGGAGTAATCAACCAGAATATCATTGAAATGAGTTGAAAACGTTTCGAATCGATCTGTATCTTCGGAGAACAGGTCGCGCATATGCACCTGTTTCATCTGTTCAGCATGCGCCGCCAGCTTTTGCCATTGGCTTGTTTGAGTCAATTCAGACACGCCCCCTCCTCCCTGCAATTTATCGATAAAGCTCTGTTTTCACCCATAGGATAGTACCTGTTCAAAAGAACTCAACCACGACTGAGCTCGGAACAACTGTTTTTTGCCTTGCGCATCAGTGCTAGTCTCGGCGCGTTATATGGGGAGAGGGAAACATGGCCAAGCTGAATATTGTCTTTATCGCTTCTGAAGCATCACCTTTAGCCAAGACCGGTGGTCTTGCAGATGTGGCTGGATCATTACCACATGCCCTGCAGCATATAGGACACCAGGTAACTGTAATCCTGCCCTTCTATCGCAGGCACCTGACCGCAAACCAGGTAAAAACCACACCGATGGATATCAGCATCGAAATGTGGGCTGACGGTGTACAACGCCATTGCCCGCTACACCAGGCACAGCTGAACGGCCTGCGTTTTATACTTGTCGAGCAGGATGACCTGTATGATCGCGAAGGCATCTACGGACCTTCCGGCGGTGCCTATGAAGATAACCTACTGCGTTATCTGCTTTTTAACCGTGTAGCACTGGAAGCGGCAGCCGGATTAAAGAAAAAAGTGGATATCATCCACTGTCATGACTGGCAGACAGGCATGATCCCGCTGCTTCTAAAAACCCAATATCAGCATCACGCCAACATCGCACAGGCCAAAACTGTTTATACCATTCATAATCTTGCCTATCAGGGTAATTTCCCAGCTGAGTGGATTCATCGGCTTGGTATCCCGAGCCATCACTTTCATCCGAATGATTATGAATTTCATGGTCAGATTAACTGCATGAAAGCAGGGATTACCTCAGCTAACGCAATTACCACAGTAAGCCCATCTTATGCCGAAGAGATTCTTACCCCCGAATACGGCTGCGAACTCGATGGTTTCCTGCAGCACCATACCGGCAAACTATCCGGCATCGTCAATGGCCTGGATATTGAGGATTGGGACCCATCCAACGACGAGACGCTGGTCGCTAACTATAAAGCTGGAAAAACCGGCGGTAAAAAGCAGTGCAAAGAGGCGCTGCAACAAGAGTTCGGACTCGACGTCTCTGCAGAGACCCCTTTGATGGTACTGATTTCACGGCTGGCAGATCAGAAGGGTATTGATCTACTGCTGGCTAATGCCCAGCGATGGATTGATCGCGGTTATCAGCTGGCGATTCTCGGCTCAGGAGACCCCCATTCAGAACATGCCTTGCATCAGATCGCCGCTGCCAACCCTAAACAGATGTATTTTTTCCGAGGCTTCAATGAGAAACTGGCCCGCCATATCTATGCAGGCGGTGACATCTTTCTGATGCCGTCTCGTTTCGAACCCTGCGGCCTTGGCCAGCTGATGGCCATGCGTTACGGCACAGTACCAGTTGTACGTGCAACAGGTGGACTGATTGATACAGTTGTTGACCACAAGCAGTCCAAGGCTACAGCCACAGGCGTCCACTTCACTGATGCAACACCGGAAGCTTTCGATGAAGCCGTAGAGTATGCCGTTGCTCTGTATCACAACTCCACCATCTGGTCGCGCATGCGCAGCAATGCCCTGAAACGCGATTCTTCCTGGGAAGCGTCAGCCGCCGATTATGCCAAACTGTATGAAGCACTGCTCAGCGCATGAGACAGGTTCTTGCTGCTGACATAGGTGGCACCAATATCCGCCTGGCACTGGTTTCTGAAGACGGCTGCATTATTGATGAAACACGCTGCACCGCAGAATTAAGCCGGCATAACCTGCAATCCCAGCAGAATGCTGAAGTGCATATTCTCAACGCTTTGTGCGAAGTGATTCAGCCATTTGCAGACATGCATGCTGTCACAAGCCTGGGCATGGGTTTCCCTGGATTTTTCCATAGTCAGAGCGGGCTTCTGGCCAGCTCACCCAATCTTCCCCTGCTGAGAGATTTTGCACTGGCAGAAAGACTGGCTGAACAACTCTCGATCGATGTTGCTGTCGAGAATGATGCCCTCTGCGCAGCTATTGGAGAGCACCGTTATGGCGCAGGCAAAGGGTACGCCAATTTACTACATGTCACACTTGGAACCGGTATCGGCAGCGGCCTGATACTTAATCATGCGCCCTACTCCGGCGAGCATGGGATGGCCATGGAGTTCGGGCATCTCTGCATCGAACATCACGATGGGCGCTTATGCGGCTGCGGAAATCATGGCTGTGTTGAAGCTTATGCATCAGCCACTGCTATCATTCGGCGCTTTAACGAATGCTGTGGTGCACACAGTGATGCAAAAGAAGTGTTTGAACTGGCGCAACAGGGTCATGATTGCGCCAATCGAATCATGCTGGAGGCAGGTCAATATCTTGGCATGGCAATCGCTGAAGCAGTAAAACTGCTCGACGTTACCAGCATCACTGTCAGTGGTGGTTTAAGCGGTGCCTGGGACTTACTCTACCCTGCTTTGATGTCCGAATTGGACACCAATCTTATTCCACCCTTAAAGGGCAAGGTAGACGTACTGCGCTCCACACTCGATGACAATGCCGGCCTGCTCGGAGCTGCGGCCATCGCCCCCTGACTTCAAAACAGCCTGTGAGTTCCTCCTACAGCATTCCCTCTAAACATATCTGTGTCGAACAGGAGATCAAACGCAGTCGTTTTGTTGCCGATATAGGACATGCTGAAAGTAAAGCTGATGCTATTGCGTTTATCGACCTGATAAAAAAGCGTGAGCCTGAAGCACGCCACCACTGCTGGGCCTATATTGCTGGTCACCCGATAGAATCCATTGAACGAGGCTGCTCGGATGCCGGAGAGCCGCAGGGTACAGCAGGAAAACCGATGTTGAATGTACTGCAACACAAGGGCATCGGTGAAATCGTAGTCGTAGTGAGTCGCTATTTCGGCGGCATTAAACTCGGCGCCGGTGGGCTGGTTCGTGCCTATGCATCTTCCGTACAGCAGGCCATTGATGCCCTGCCGCTGAGCCAACACATTGTAACTGTTCCGGCTGTTTTAAATGTCCCGTTTGCGCTGGAAAATCAAACCCGTCGCCTGTTGGATCATGGTAATATAGTCATTAAACAGACGGTTTATAAGAATGATGTCGAGATATTTATCGAAGTCGAAGCCGGTAAAGAACCTGAATTAGAAGAATCACTTACCAACATGAGCAGTGGCCGTGCCACTGTTATCTTTCCCGAATCTGAAACATAAAAAAACGCGGAGGTTGATAACCCCCGCGTTTTTTTATCGTTAAGTACTACGGTCTGATCAGCGTGTAAGGCCATTCGGAGCAATCGGCTCCAGCTTCCAGATATCACGATTATAATCCTGCATGGTACGGTCAGTAGAAAACTTGCCGCTATATGCAGTATTCAGAACGCTCATCTTCTGCCAGCGATCCTGATCCTGGAATACCGTTGCAGCTTCCTGCTGGGCATCGATATATGAACGGAAATCTGCTGCCACTAACCACGGATCATCCGGGCTTCGGATAGCATGGATAATGGATGCAAACTGACCCGGTTCAAACTGACTGAAGTGACCACACTCAAGCAGTTCCATGACTCGTGAGAAATCAACATCGGCAGCAATAATTGCATTTGGATCATAGTTACCACGTGTAGCATCCACCTCGGCAGCAGTCAGGCCAAACAGGAAGAAGTTTTCTTCCCCCACTTCTTCACGGATTTCGATATTTGCGCCATCGAGTGTGCCAATGGTCATGGCACCGTTCATCATGAACTTCATATTACCGGTTCCGGAAGCTTCCTTACCGGCTGTGGAGATCTGCTCAGAGAGATCAGCTGCAGGTGCGATGATTTCCATAGCAGAAACGCGGTAGTTCGGGAAGAACACCACTTTCAACTTATCACCCACTTCAGGGTCATTATTCACCACGTCTGCAATATTATTGGTCAGTTTAATAATCTGCTTGGCCATATAATAACCAGGAGCTGCTTTACCACCGATCAATACGCAGCGCGAGGTCCAGTTTTCAGTATCGCCGCGTTTGATACGGTCATACAGATGAATCACATGCAGCAGGTTTAACAGCTGGCGTTTATACTCATGAATACGTTTTACCTGAATATCAAACATGGCGTCCGGGTTAAACGTAACACCACACTCCTTCTCAACTACTGTCGCAAGACGCTGTTTGTTCTCACGTTTGCAGGCCGCCCACTGTGCACGGAAATCTTTATTATCAGCATATGGAGCCAGCTTACGCAGCTGATCCAGATCGGTAACCCACGCTTCACCAATCGTTTCTGAAATCAATTTGGACATCGGTTTATTACACCATGCCATCCAGCGGCGCTGTGTAACACCGTTGGTCTTGTTATTGAATTTCTCCGGCCACAGGGCATAGAAGTCGGAAAACAGGCCTTCAACCAATAGATCGGAGTGTAATTGCGCCACACCATTGACCGAGAAGCAGCCAACCAGTGCCAGATAAGCCATACGTACCTGCTGTACGTCACCCTCTTCAATAATCGACATACGACGCTGGCGTTCAATATCACCGGGCCAATGCTTGGCAATTTCAGAAAGGAAACGTGCATTGATCTCATAAATGATATCAAGAATGCGTGGCAGCAGACGACCAAACAGGTATACCGGCCAGCGCTCCAGAGCTTCCGGAAGCAGTGTATGATTGGTATAGGCCATGGTTTTCGAAGTAATAGCCCAGGCTTCATCCCAACCCAGACGATAATCATCAAGCAGAATGCGCATCAATTCGGCTACAGAAACTGTCGGATGCGTATCGTTCAGTTGGAAACAGTTCTTTTCGGCGAACTGACTGAAATCAGTTCCGTGATGTTCAACCCACTGACGAAGCACATCCTGAATACTGGCAGAGGCAAGGAAATACTGCTGTCTCAGACGCAGCTCTTTACCATTTTCACTGGAATCATTCGGATAGAGTACCATGGAAATGTGCTCAGCCTCATTCTTCTGGGCCACCGATTCCGGATAACTACCTGCATTAAACTCACCCAGATCAAATTCATCAGTTGCTGCAGACTTCCACAGACGCAGTGTATTGACCGTACCATTTTCATAGCCCGGAACCGGAGTATCGAAAGGAATAGCAATCACATCGTGTGAATCCACCCAGCGGCAGCGCTGTACACCGCTATCATCATGGTAACATTCAGTACGGCCGCCAAAGTGGATACGCTGAGCATATTCAGGGCGCTCAACTTCCCATACATTGCCATTAATCAGCCAGTGATCAGGTTCTTCAACCTGATGACCATTGATTATCTTCTGACGGAACATACCGTATTCATAGCGAATGCCATATCCGGTCACAGGTAACTGCAGCGTTGCACAGCTATCAACGAAGCAGGCTGCCAGGCGACCCAGACCACCGTTACCAAGACCTGCATCATTTTCATGTTCGATTTTTTCTTCCAGATTCAGACCCAATGTATTCAGGGCTTCCTGAACCTGTGGCTCAAGTCCCAGATTAAGAACGGCATTGCCAAGCGCACGCCCCATCAGAAACTCAAGTGACAAATAATAAGCCCGTTTGCCATCCTTCGCTTCATAAGCGTCTTTGGTACTTTTCCAGTTCTCCATCAGATGGTCGCGTACGGCATATGCAAGCGCACGGTAGCGATAATGGTAGTCCGTGCTGGTAGAATGTTGGCCCAGCGTACGCAGGAAATGCCTCTGAATACCGTTGACTAAGCCATCCGCTGTTTTATCCAGCGGTGGAACATCCGTAATACGACGGTGTGGTTTGACTGTATCATTCATGATTAATAAACCTTGGGGAAAAATTATGGTGGCGCATTCTATACAGATGCAGCCTCTATTTCACGAACATAAAAAAAGGCCGCCTGATGGGCGACCTTTTTCAACACACTTTATTAGCTCTTATTGTTCACGAACAATACGGAAACCGATATAAGGCAAGCGATATCGCGGGTGATATACGCGCCGGTCACCCGAACGCAGACCTTTAGGGAAGAAGTACCATGCTCCACCTCGAACCGAACGGTTTTCATTGGATTTCACATCACTGCAACGCTGCTCATCACCTTCAAAATCTTCGTTGTAAAAAGAACAGGTCCACTCCCAAACGTTTCCGTGCATATCATACAAACCCCACGGATTCGGCTTTTTCTGACCTACAGGATGGGATTTTTTATCAGCATTAGTGCTGTTCCACGCATAGTCCGGGAAATCATTCGGGTTATCACCCCATGAAAAAGCTGTGGTAGTACCAGCACGCGCAGCATATTCCCATTCAGCTTCGGTCGGCAGGCGATACTTGGAACCTGTTTTTTTGGAGAGCCATTTCAGATACATCTGGGCATCATGCCATTTCACATGAATAACAGGCATATCACCGCGACCCCAGCCACGATCATTTGCTTTGGAGTTTCCTGTCTTTTTGCAAAACTCATCATATTGCTTAAAGGTGGTCTCGTATTTCGCCAGCCAGAAGCCTTTGCTTATTTCCACTTCATGCTGCACTTCATCGGGATAACGACCCGGTTCAGTTTCAGGTGTACCCATGACAAATTTGCCAGGGCCGATGTAAATAAATTCAATGCCCATCTCATCGGTCATGGTATCACCGTGCTTGGGTGCCTCAGCAGCAGCCATAGCCGGTAACAGCATGACGGCAGTGATCAATGCAGCGAACAAGCTGCTCATTCTGAAGTTCATAATATACACTCGCTTATTTCCACTTGATTTTAGGACGCTCGAAAATATCGAGAATATGTTTGTGCCCGAGAACCAGGTGGTAGAGTACCATTCCCACATGACAGGCCAGGAAGGTCCAGATGACTACACCGAAAAATTCATGCGCTTCGAACATCAACAACATATCCTGAGTCATGGTTCCGTCTGAGCGCACGCCATTCATCACATATGCACCTGTCAGCCCCAGTGCGATCAGGGTCAGGAATCCCAGCCCGTGCATCGCACCAGCCAAAGCGCCTCTATTTTCAGGCGGAGCGAGATTACCGGTAAACACGCCCGGTAATTCTTCTTTTGCAGAATTGAAGAATGCAGAACGATGACGTTTGGAGAACCATGGAACCAGACGGCCCCAGGCATCCTTTTCAGCAAAACGGGTCATGGCATAAATACTACTGATTAAAAATGCTCCCCAGCCAAATAGCATAATATGCAGGGAGAAAAGAACTGTTTCATAGGTCACCAGCTTGCCGGGCTCCGGAACAAACATCAGTAAGGAACTGATAAGCTGAAATGCCACTGTGACAATCATGGAAATATGCATCACTCGCGTCACAGTTGTAAGACGTTGGGTACTCATTATTTTATATAACCTCCAGCATTTGAGTGCAGGCACACACTACTGAAGATTATTATATTATCAACCACTAATATAATGAGACTATTTAATCACCACAGTTTAACATGCCTTGCGGGCACGGCAGCCTCCTCTTTCGTGAGGCGATTTCAAGCATAACTTTTTTTATCGAACAATTGGGTAGAAAAATATCGATGGAGTAGCATTGAAAAGCCCCGCCTTATCTGGCACAACGCTGTGACAACTGCAATGATAACGACACTATCAATACTCAGGCGTTGAATAATAGTACCAATACCCCCGGTTTCGCAGAGAAGATAGCAAGATGTGGAACATCGAGAACGTTTCACAACACAACCTGAGAATAGAGACTACCTGCGCAGAACTGATCGGATGCAGTCTCTCAAAAAAACGACAGAATATGGTTTGGTCAGCAAATAATAGTTACTGAATTCACCAATCTGTTGAACAGCCTGGCGCTCTTGCATATCTGTCATGAACAAAACAGGAACATCAGCATTGTCATCTCTGATATCTTTCGCTGCATCAATGCCGTTTTTACCCTGATGAAGATCTGCAATCACAAGAACAATGTCAGACTCACGCAGGGCAAACTTATCAATGCACTGCTGCCCATCACCAGTATTCAGTATTTCAAAGCCGAGCGACTGCTGCATTGAATCCTGCACCTTACCCAGATCACCTATAAGGAGAAGTGCAGGAGCTTTTTTCACAGGGAAATCCAGCCCATGCCGACTCCAACGCCAACAAACGCCAGTACTGATGCACCAAGGCGTGCCAACTGCTGTTGTCTGCCTCTGAGTTGCAAACGAATTTCACTGCCTGCCCTGCCCAGTCCGTAGCCGAAAATGATTTGAGGTATAACAATCGCTCCCGCGCCAAAGGAAATCCCCAGCAACAAACCGTAGGCACCCGAACCGGTAGTGGCTGCCGCTGCCATCACAGCTGCCAGCGGTGCGCATGGGCGAAGGCCCATGGCAAACCCCATACCGAACAGTCCCGCCCTGAGTCTCTTTTTCTGACCGGCAGAAGAGCAACCCGCCACCCTGCCCTTTCTCCATAAAAGAACGGCAGAGAAGAACAGCATAGCAGCAAAGATCAGATTGGCGTGACTCATATCAAGCAGGCCAACCAGTGAAGCACCGAGCAGCCCTGAAATCGCAGCAAGCAAAGCATAAGCAGTTAAACGGCCAAGGTTAAAACGCAGAGTTTGCAAAGCGGTCTCTTTAGCACCGATATCCTGAGCCAAAAGCATCACCCCCAGGGTAGGAATACAGGTAAACATGCATGCACCCGCCCCGAATGAGAGGCCGATGATGAATGTCGCCAGCATGGCGGAAAAAAGAACCTCCAACTTCTAGCCCTTCTTCACGCGGCGGGAAGGTTTCTGTTTTCCCTCCCAGGCCTTCTGGGCTTTGTTACGTTCCTTGAAATACTGGGGATCGGACACCTTGATTGGAATCACCGCATACTTCATTGCCATCACACCCTTATCAGGACAAAACTCCACACAGCGACCACACAGCGTGCAATCAGGGAAGAGGATATCCTTCTCCTTCGATGTGTGGATTTCGCGGATATCCATCGGGCAAGCCTTGGAACAGAGACCGCATTTTTCACAACGCGGCGTATAGTTTTTCACCAGTTTCACCAGCCCCACTTTGCGGAACAGCGCATGCATAGCCAGCATCGGGCAGATTCGACAGAACGGCTGACGCATGCTTAGCGAAAGCACCAGAATCAAGCCGAACATTGTGTCGGCAATAATCGACAGGATCATGTAACCGGTGGAAGAGGTATCAATATAAAGCTGGTTCAACTGTCCGGCGGCAAGGCTGGTTAAAATACGGCTTGGACAAATTTTACAGAATGGATCTCCCAGTTCATGACCGACAAAACCCATACCTGATGCCAATGGAAACAGAACCACCAGCAATCCGAGCATCAGCCACTTGGCAGGCCTGATGCGGTCCACCAGATTGTCATCCAGAGAGTCGGTGCGATTGAAACGCAATTTCTGGCCGATCATGCCGATCACTTCCTGGAAGAAACCGAGTGGACAAAGCCAGCCACAGAATGCCTTGTTCAAGAGCACAAACAGAATGATGAAGGTCGCAAGCGTTGTGAGTATCGGCATAATCACACTCAAGCCGAAAGCACCTGCATTAATCGCAGGCCCGAGAAGATGACCAAACTGATGCTGCAAAGGAATCAGCACACAGTAATCAGCTGTTTTGGCATCATACGCACAGGCTAGAACCGGAAATGCACCCGATAATTTATCTGCCGAATAGAAACCGACAAACACCGAACCATAGACGAGAAACAGGAATGCCAGCAGCTGCACAACTTTGCGAATCACAGATAAGTTTTTCCACAATGGCATAATTATTTCTCCTTACGGCGACGGGAGCGCACTGTAATCAAGCCACCCAGCAGCATACCTGCAACAACTGTGGCAAGCCCCAGCTCGGTTGACTGCCAATGCTCCGGATTAATGTGATATGCGGATGAAAAGGTGGTGGTGAAGCGCTGTTCCCCTTCTGCGTAGTTCGCGGTCAATAAAAATTCAGATGGGCGGTTACCCATGCGGCCCGATTTGATTATCGAAAAGTCTTCGGGAAGTGCGACGATCAGTTTGCCTGCAACATCAGTTTGAAGTACTGCATCGCTTCCATTTGCTGTCTTCAGCAACACGGTTGTATTCGCAAGAGGCTTACCCTTGTAAGAAACAACAAACACGGCTTCGGTATTGGAATAATAACGCCAGTGTTCTCTGGCAAGCGGCGCCGGTTTTATTTCCAGTGCCGCTTTTGCATGCTTGATCAGTAGTGAAGGCGATTCGCCGGATGGTTTACCGAACATATAAACATAACGCACGGCTGACTCGTACAGCTTTCCGTCGCTGCGAGTAGCAAGCAGAGCATGATAGTTATCCATGCCTGTAGACTTCACTGTTACCCTGCCATGCTCTCCCTGCATGGGCATGACACTCAGTTTGGGGTTGATTAAGGAAAGTTCAGCTCCCACACCATCATGCAACATAAATGTTTTAGCGGCATGGCGGCCACCATGACCGCCATGTCCATGCTTGGCGGGAGCAGGGGCCCAGCTCATGGCTGCCTGTGCTGTGAAGCTGAAAAGAGCCACGGCCAGCATGACTCCAGCCAATACTTTGATTTTCACTTGCTTGCGCCCGCTGCCGTTTTAGCGGCATAAAGCCTGGACTTCTGCTCATCGGACAGCAGACGCGAAGCTTTCACCGAGGCCATCAGATTGGCCTGCAATTTGGCAGCTCGAAGCTCGCCCATGCGTGCCGTATATGCCTTGATATCGCGATCATTTAAATTACCACTATGCAACTTGCTACGAAATTCAGCGACAGTAATCTGTGCTTCGGCATGCGCTTTTGCTGCCCCTGTTTCTGCAGCAAGCAGTAGTTCACCAATCTGTTTGCGCTGCTTGTCACTCAAGCCAATCAGATCGCTTTTGCTAAGAATCTTGCGGATATATCTCGGGCTTTTGCCCGGAATCTTATAGTGGCCCGATTCTTTGTAAGCCGGTGCTTTGGCAGTGCTAAGCGGACAGTCCTGCGCTTTTGCCCCCTTAAAATCGCAGTCACTGGCCGGACAGGCTTTTCCACCGCAGGCAAGTGCTGAAGTGGAAAGCAGTAAAGCTGCAGATGTTGCAATCATCAGGTGTTTCAGCTGTTTGTTCATTTGATACCTCCGTTTCTGTGTGAATTAAAAAGTTGCTGTCATGCCGGCTGTCCAGCGGCGCCCCGGATTGACCACAATAGAGAGGTCTTCAGCGTTGTAGGTGAAATCAGCATTACTATCGTAGTAGCCGCGTGCGGTGTTGTAATAGGTACGGTCAAATGCATTATCGAGGCGGGCAAAGAGATTGAATTCCACGGCCTTGTTGGCACCAACGGAGAAATCATAGTTAGCCACCAGATCGAATATGGCATGACCACCGATTTTCTCCTGATTAATTTCATCAGCGTAATACCAGCTCTGGGCATTCATTTCGCCGGTCAGCGTGAATCCCTCAAATGGTTTCACACGCGCAGCGACGAACAGTTTATGTTTTGGCGCACGCGGCACCACATTACCGCTATTGTCATAGCTGATCCTGGTGTTGGCTCCCGGTCTGGGGCTGAAACGATTACCCAACAATAGATTGAAGTTGTCGTAGCGGGTGAATTTCGCATCAAGCAGTGTGTAAGCCACATCCATCGAAAAGATCTGCTCCTGATCACTCTTCAGGGAAAACTCAAGACCACGGTTGCGCATGCCACCGATATTCTGATACTGATCTATCACACCGTTATTCGGTGTGGCATACTGACCGGCCACGTTGAGGATAAAATCCTTACGGTCGATCTGAAATGCTGCAATGTCCCACTCCACGCCACCGGCAATACGTCCTCGCAAACCAATTTCATAATTGACTGCCCTTTCAGGTGTAAGGTTCGGGTTGGCAGCCACATTGCCTGTCAATGAAATCGTACCGGCAAATAACTGTTGAATAGTCGGTGCACGGAAACCGGTAGTGATATTGGAGTAAAGCGCCACAGAATCATTGATCTCGTAGTTAATACCGCCTCGCCATGAGCCCACATTAAAACGCCTGGACAGATCCGTGGCCGGTGCCGCAGGCAGGTAGTCTTCATAGCTCAGTTTGATATGATCATAACGACCATTCATGGTCGCGGTAAGTCCATCAGCCACCCTGAATTTCAGTTCCCCATAGCCGGCATACATGCGCTCTTTAGTCTGATTATCACTGATCAGGGTCCCTGCTGTTGTAACGGGTGAAAAAGCGCTGGCACGGAAATCCTGCAGGATAGTCACTTTGTTTTTGTAACTGTTATCGCGCAGATCAAAGGCACCCAGCCAGGCTAAATGATCGCTGCCGCCACGCCACTCGCCCTTCAGACCACGCTGCGTCTGCTTGTAATCATTATCATTCTGATAGGCATTAACGTCGGTAACGGGAAGCCGATTCACGCCGGTACGAATCGGTGCAGTCCAGAATTTGGTATGATCACCAAACTGGTAAATATTGAGCATCAGGTTACTGCTTTCCGAGAGATCGTTGGCGTAAGTCAGATAATATTTACCCAGATCAACATTGTAGTTTCGGGCATAGTCGCGACCACTTACACTGGTCGGATCAACTGCTGCCTGCGTAACGCCTTCCACAGTGCCATGGCTATCCTTGAAACGTTTCGCCACTTCCCAGCCCAGGGTCAGGTCACTCGTGTCAGAGAGATAAGCCTGCAGCTTACCATTAAGATAATCGGCCTTGTATTTACCCTGAAAATAATAACTGTCGGCATCACGGCGACTCAGCTGCACATGGCCGGAAACTTTATCGCCTGCAAAACCGGCACGTACCATACCACGTTTGTAGCCGAAACTGCCTGCCTCGGCCGAGAGCTGACCACCTGCCATTTTAGCACCGCGTTTGGTGGTAATAATTACCGCTCCGGCCAGCGCATCATCACCGAACAGATAAGACGCTCCGCCCTTAATCACCTTGATCGACTCAATGTCATCCATGTTGATATTCACGCGTCCGGTACGTTCAAAGACAGGTACGCCATCAATCACTACCGCAACGCCGGGTTTCTCACCCATAAAACGTTGATTCTCAACACCACGAATATGAATCTTCAGAGAGTCCTGACTCTGCAGCTCAGCTGTAACACCGGGAATGGCATCGAGAATCTGTTTGATATTCTCGGCATGCGCTTTTTCCACTTTGGAGCCGGATATCACCGAGACATTGGACGGCTCACCACGTTTGGACTCAAAACGATCATCAATGGTAGTGGAATCCACCTGCATCAGTCCCATATCTTCTGCGCCGGAAATATTCGGCAAGGCCAAGAAAGCCAGCAATGAGGCAGCAACTGCCACATGTCTCTTCATTTTCAGGTTCATCATCTCTCCCCGTTGTAATCAGTTCGGGGCGAAGATTATGAGGCGGGGAGGATGTGAAAATTAGGCAAATTGTCGCGCGGCGCATTGTCGCGCGACAGATTGACGCGCGACAGAATGACGCAATCAGTTATAACAATTGAAGAGGCAATGACACGAATAACAGATGTTCAGTGTATATCTATACAGCTCAGGATGCTTTCAGATTGAAACGCATACGAAACTGGCACTCAAGCGGACAGTGAATGCCAGCTGGTGGCTGTGGCATCGGTGTTGCCTTTTCCACAGCCTGTCTGGCCGCGGCTACCAATAAGGAAGGACCATTTTCAACAACCAACTTGTAAGCCGAACCATCGGGAAGCAATGTGAAACTGACATTCACTTCGCCTTCTATGCCTCTGCGACGGGCTGCTTTGGGATACCATTTATGCTGCTCGATATGCGCCATCACCTCAGTGAGATAGCGTTCTGTCTCCCGCTTGATCAGACCTTCATCAATCTGCGGAACTGCAGCAGATGCCGCGGCGGGTTCCTGAGCAGCCACGGCTACAGGCTCACTGATCTGTTCTTCAACGGACTCGTGAACCGGTTTCACAACTTTTTTCCGAACCGTCTTCTTCTCCGGCTTGCGTTTCGGCTTCGGTTTAGGCTTTGCTTTTTCCGGTTTGATCTCGGGCACGATATCGGGTGCCGCCACAGGCTGAGGTGCCGGAGCCAGAAAGCTAAGACGGGTAACCGATTCAATGGGCTGCTGAGTAGCTGTTGCCGGTGTACCACCATAGCTGGCGAAAAGAAGCCCGTGCAACAGCAGCGAAAGTGTAATCGCCCCATAGCGAATGCCATGGCCTGAAAGGCTGACGGAGGGTGCCAGAATCAATGTACTCATCTCAGGGACGCTCCGGCTGCTCTGTGACAATATCCAGCCCTGTGGCTCCGGCCATTCGCGCTGCATCAATCACCTTGACTGAATCGCCAAGGCTCAGACCAGCGTCACCGCGAATCATCACCCGCTTTTCATCACGCGCTGCAAGCAGAGGCTGTAAATAATCACTAAGCTGATCGATTGAAACCTGCTGATTGGCAATGCTCACCTGCCCTGAAGCGGAAATTTTAATCTCAACAGGCTGCTGATTCTCTAGCGACACAGCACTGGCAGCTTCGGGCAACTCGATTGGCAATCCTTCATCACGTACGAAATGGGCGGTCAGCATAAAAAACACCAGCAGCAGAAATACGATATCAATCAGTGGCGTCAGGTTCGGAGCCTGGCCACTTCTGCGTGTTCCCTCAAATTGCATGAGCCAGGCTATCCCTGTGGTTGACGCGATCATTGGGTTCATGTTCCGGTTTGTGAGGCAGTTGCTCAATGACTATCGAAGCTACGCGCTGCATGGATTTGGCGCGTTTATCAACCAGCCCCTCCAGAAAATGCAGCAGGAACAACACCGGGATTGCGACAGCCAGGCCTGCACCTGTTGTGACCATAGCCTCCCATATACCACCTGCAAGCACTGTGGCATCCACTTTACCACCGGCCTGTTCAATCACCTGAAAAGCCTTGATCATGCCGGTAATGGTTCCAAACAGACCCAGCAAAGGCGCAGTATTACCCAGCCATGCCAGTGTACGCAGGCCGGACTCCATGCGCGCCAATTGATCACTGCCTATTCGCGATGCCACGCGGGCCAGATCCTTTACCCCCTGGGTTGCAGCCTCCTGCACACCGATAGCGATAGCAGCCTCGGGTGCAATGCGTTTCCCCTCTGCCTGGTAAAGGGATTCAATATCTCCAGAGATTCGGGGTAACAAGTTCAGATGAACCAGACGTTCCACGACAATGGCCACTGCAACGACTGAGTAACCCAGTAGCACCCACATCACCGGACCACCTTTATCAATCAGTGAAACAATTTCCATGATATCTCCCGTTTGCTTGCATACGGGGCGAAGATTATATCATTCAGGATTGGCAGAGGGCGTGTCAAATTGTCGCAGGCAGATGTAACTATCGATTTATAATAGTTTGCCAAGTAATCCCAGCATACTTGGCGGTTTTCATCTTTGTCGGTTCGAGTCCTTCAATACTCCCCACACAGGACTCGAACGAGCCAATATCTTCAGGATTTTGTTGGGCGTTTGGCCAGCTTGCGCTGCAGGGTGCGCCGGTGCATTCCTAACCTTCTGGCTGTCTCGGAGATGTTACCTTCACATTCCATCAACACCTTCTGGATATATTCCCACTCCAATCGTTTGGTGGACATCGGTTGTCCTGAAACTTCTGCGGCGGTGTCTCCTGTTTCCCGACCAAGCGCCGCCACCACTTCATCGGCATCGGCAGGTTTTGCCAGATAATGCGTTGCGCCCAGTTTGATTGCCTCCACAGCAGTGGCAATCGAGGCATAACCGGTCAGTACAACAATTCGCGTGTGTTCATCAAGCTTGTGCAGTTTCTCCACAAGAACCAGACCCGAATCGCCCGGCATACTCAGATCCACTACGGCATACTCAGGGGCTGCATCACCGACCAATTCAACAGCATCAGCCACATTATGTGAGACAAGCACAGAAAACCCGCGCTTTTCCAGTGCCGATGCAAGGATGCGACAGAACAACTCGTCATCATCAACCAGTAACAGATTCGGTAAATCCCTGTTGGATTCCATGCCCTACTCCGTTTTCAGCTTCTGCAGTGGCAGGCGAATGGTGACCAATGCCCCACCGGATGCGTGATTACTGATATTCATTTCACCACCCAATCGACGCACAACTTCACTGGCCAGATAAAAACCCAGCCCATGGCCATCTTTTTTGGTCGTAAAGAATGGTTTCCCAAGTGCTTCGAGTGCTGTTTGACTCAAACCCTCACCAAAATCCCGAATCTCCAGATTCAACTCAGCTACAGACCAGTCTGCACAAAGTTCAATTTTTTCCGGAGAGGCCTCAGCAGCATTGTTTAACACATTGATGACAGCCTGATTCACTGTTTCATCCACTACGATCACTGGAACAGGGTCACTACCCTTCAATGCCACAGTTATTGAAGTATCAGGGTGTAATTCCTGCCAACGACCGACGCAGTGATTCAGACAACTCTTCACATCCTCACGATGACCACTTTCAGCTTTCATCTGTCCGGCACTGGCACTGATCTGCCCCAGTGTGGTTTTACAGCGATCCACCTGAGAACGAAGGATTCGGATGTTGTCCAGCAGTTCCGGCTGTCCCTGGTATTCCTGTTCCATCTCCTTGCTCAACACTGCCATCGTAGACAGTGGCGTGCCCAGTTCGTGAGCCGCACCGGCAGCCAGCGTACCCAATGAAACCATATGCTCATCACGCAAGTTTTTCTCTCGAGCTTCGGCCAGCTTCTGGTCACGCTGACGCAGGGCTTCTGCCATGGATACCACAAAAAACAGAATCAGGCCGACAGCAAGCAAAAAGCTGAACCACATGCCCAGCACATGCAGACTAAAATCATTTGCCGAAGCATTGTGACTTGCATGACCGGCATGCCCCGCCATACCCGGCGTCAACGGCACATTGATCAGCATCAACAGTGTATAACAACCCAACGTTACTGCAGCCATGCCCCAGACATATCGTTTGGGCAGCGTTGCCGCCACAATCACCAGCGGTAATAAAAACAGCGACACAAATGGATTGCTTGAGCCACCGGCAAAATAGAGCAACGCAGCAAGCGCCAGCACATCGATCACCAGGTGTAAAAAGAATTCATTGGCAGATGCCTGGGTATTGCTGCGCTGGCGAATCCATACAAACAGATTGAATGCGCTATAAACCGCGATAACCGAGAGCATGAAATGAAGCGGCAGCATCACATCCAGCGCATAAATAGCCAGACCAATCGCTGCCAGCTCACTTGCAATCACAGCACTTCTGAACACAAGCAGTCGTTTCAGACTATAGGTTCCAACCTTCTCCTCGACGGAGCCTTGAATAAACATTTTTGCCTCGTGGGTTCGCATGACAACTCAAGCTAGGGCGTTCCCACCCATTAGACAAGTCGATGACCGGACCCGTTTTTTGGCACGAAAGCTACATGAACAGATGTTATTCCGGTGTGTGACATTTTGTCGCGATAAAAAGATCTCAATGCTTTCATCAGGAGCAGTAAACAGCGCGGCGATGATACTCTTCAATCAAGGAAAAACAGCGCTTCACCAATATGTACAGGGTGATGCAATTCCTGAACCAGCCAATGCGCAATCGTCGCTCTGGAAGCCGAGCTCAACACACCAACCGGCAAATCATCACCAACCTGAATCTCCTCGTTTACAGCACCGGTAGTAAGTCTGGGTGGTTTGATCAAGGTCCATTGCAAACCACTGCTTTTCACAATGCGCTCCTGCTCACTGCGATCCTCTGCTAATTCCGGATGCCTGTGCTGAAAGGAATCCACCATCTCCTGCATCGCCCAGCTCCGGTTATCCGGGTAATCACCAAACATGGCACCTGTCTGGCAAAGCAGATGCGAAATATTCAAACTATGCATGGACTCGACAATCAAGGCCGTGGCATCGGCACAGAAGAGATCCGTATAAGGCGGGTGTGGTCCGAACAGGCAAATGACCGCATCGCAGCCACGCATAGTCTTTTGCACAGCTTTCTTGCTTGTAAGCTCCCCCTCAACGACGGTCACCTCAGCCTCAACCTCTGTCAATTCATCCACAAAGGCATCCAGAGCAGTGCCATTGCGACACAAGGCCCGAACGGTTATGCCCTCAGCCAACAGGGCCGCGAGCACATGTTTACCGGTAGCGCCACTGGCGCCAAAGAGAGCAACATTCAAGGTGCTAACCTGTATTTCAATGTAATGGAACGATCAGAACAACTCATTGTTTCTCCCACCATTTTAATCCGTCGTATCTAAGCCGGGTAACTATACAATCCATACTCAGAGATTAGTACGGTGTATTTGGATTCAAAGCGTTAACCTGTGCGGCGAGTCACATATACATTGCCCATTTTAGCAACAATTGGGAAACTGGCATATACTATGTCTCATGAATGGCAACCAGATACCCCCTGCTCCTCAACGGCGGGATGAGACTACAAAAGGAGACCGGGTGACCGCATTACAACGCATTGAACAGGGATCCGCGCTTCAGCAAACAGATGATGCTGATCTGGTGGCGCGAATTGACATGCTCAATGCTATCGGCATCGCGCTATCCTCTGAAAATGATATGCCGCATCTGCTGGAGCGCATCCTTATCGGAGCCAAGCAGATTACCCGTGCTGATGCCGGCACACTGTATACCATCAACGATCAACAGAAGCTCAACTTCGAAATCGTGCAAACCACCTCGCTGGGTATCAAGCGGGGAGGCAGCAGTGCCAGACCCGTTCAACTCGAGCCGATCTCCCTCTACCGGGGTAATGGCAGTCCCAACAATAAACTCGTAGTCACCTACTGCGCGCTGAATAATAAAACGGTCAACCTGCCTGATGTATATAAAGAAAACGATACAGGTTTCGACTTCTCCGGCCCTCGCCTGTTCGATAAAAAAATGAACTACAGAACCCGCTCCATGCTCTGCGTGCCGATGATCAATCACGATGGAAAAACAATAGGTGTGATCCAATTGATTAATAAGAAATCGATAAACGGGCCTGTTGCATTTGATGATGATGATATTCATCTATTACAATCGCTCGCCTCACAGGCAGCCATAGCACTGACCAATAAACGGCTGATTGACGATCTGAAAGCACTGTTTGACTCTTTCATTAAAACCATTGCTGCCAGCATCGATGAAACATCTGCACACACAGGTGAGCACTGCAGACGTGTCCCATACTTAACGCTGGCTCTGGCAGATGCTGCCAGTCGTGATCAGAAATGCATGAAGGATTTCATCCTGAACAAACAACAGCGATACAACCTTGAGGTAGCCTCCTGGCTGCATGATTGTGGCAAACTGGCGACCCCCATCCATATCGTTGATAAATCGACCAAGCTGGAAACGGTTTTTGACCGCATTGAACTGATCGACACCCGCTTCGAGGTACTCAAACGCGATGCCAATATCGCCAGACTTGAGGCTCTGCTGGAAGCCGGTCATGACAAGGATAGAATTGAGCTGATTGAAAAGCAGTACCGTGAGGAAATCAAACAGCTGACCGATCAACGCGACACTATCCGCCAATGTAATATTGGTGCGGAATCCATGCCTCCTGAACTCAAAGAGCGTATCAAACAGATTGCTGCTCGCACATGGCGCAACTGTGATGATGAGCTGGTTCCCTTTTTCTCAGAAGATGAGATCAATAATCTGTTGATCCCTTACGGCACACTCAACGCCGATGAACGCAAAATCATTAATGACCATATCGTAGTCACCAACAAGATGCTGGCATCCATGCAATTCCCTGATGAGATGGCATCAGTACCCGAATATGCCGGTGGCCATCATGAACGCATGGATGGAAAAGGTTATCCGCTGGGGCTAACCCGCGAACAGATGAGCGTGCCTGCTAGAGTGATGGCGATTGCAGATGTGTTCGAAGCACTTACGTCCTGGGACCGACCTTATAAGAAAGCAAAGAAACTCTCCGAAGCTCTGGCGATTCTCGGCAAGATGAAGCAACGGAACCACATCGATCCCGACCTCTTCGATCTTTTTATTCGCGACAAAGTCTATCTTCCCTATGCACGGGAATTCATGGATCCTGAATTGATCGATATTGATGAACCATCCGAAATTCCCGGTTATCCATTCGACATGCCATGATAAGGCTGCCCGAAGGCAGCCCCGTCCATCAAACTTCAGTATGATCCGGTGACAACAGGCCAAGCAACTGAGCCAGATCATTCAACCCCTGTTGTACGTGCTCATAGGTGGCATCTACTGTCTCTTTCACGTCCCCTTCAAGGGCATCCATACCACCAAGAATCTCACGCGCCTGCTCAAAACCCCGCTCTATGCCAACCCTGATATTATCAAACAACCGCTCTCTGGAACGCTGCTCATCTACAGGCAGATCAACCTGATCATTTTCTGCCCGGGCAAAGATATGTGTAGCAAAGCTGAGAATGCGTTCGGCAGTAGCTTCCGGACTCATATCCATGCCTGATGCTGCAGCTTGTTCCACTGCGCCATCACCAAGATGAGGTGCAAACATCTCGTTAATCTTTTCCATCGCAGCCTGAAGTATCAATTCAGCAGGATTGTTTTTGACGCTGAAACTCATCTGACTGGCTGCATGCAATGGTGCAGACTGCTTAGCAGCACTATTTTGTGTCCCTGCCTGCTGTGAAAAAAGCATCGCATGAGAAGATTGAACACCCATAGTGGTAATAGCCATATCAACCTCCTTTATTAAATAATGCTTACAACAGATAGCAACAAAGCCTCTATATCATATAATCTATCGGTTAAATTCCAGTGAACTGAAGATTTGAGCGTACAGCCGCCTTTGAATTCGGCTTCATAGGCAATGTGCATCAACGAAAAAGGGCCACCAATTGGCAGCCCTTCCCGAATCGTTGTTTATCTCTTTTAGAACAACTTACCCATCTTCGGCAGATCGCCGACCAGAGGTGCGGCATAATCGACCCAGGCCTGAGTTACATCGTTACCAGCCTCGTTGATATACTCATCTTTCAACTCAGTCGCTTCACGCGCCACAGTTGAAAGCGGCGTAATGAAACATTCAGAGGCATATGGAGAGCTGGAGAGTCTGCGAATGGCAACAGAACCCGGTTCTGCAGTAGCCACCGCATGTTCCACGGCATGTTTGCCCACCATACGAGCTTCACGCGCATCCACTTCAGATACGATACTCGGGAAACTGCGCTGCAGATAACCAAAGGTATCGGCACGCACACGCACTGTCTCACCGGCATAAGCTTCTTTGACTTTACCGGAGAGGAAATCACCCAACGCACCAGAGCCGGAGAGCTGCAAATTCCCGTGTGAATCACGCTCACCAGAAGTCATGACAGGCTGACCATCTGCATTGGTAATGCCTTCAGAAACAGCCACCACACAGCGACCATATTTGGCCATGGCAGCTTTCACATCGGACTGGAATTGTGCCACATCAAAGGTACGTTCAGGTACGTAGATCAAATGCGGACCATCGCCTTCATCCTGACGGGCCAATGCTGAAGCTGCAGTCAAAAAGCCCGCATCACGTCCCATCACCACATTGATCTTGATACCGGCAAGGGCTGCGTTATCACGATCATCACCCATAAATGCCAGCGCTACGAATTTCGCTGCCGATGCATAACCCGGGCAGTGATCAGTTACGCGCAGATCATTATCAATGGTTTTGGGAATATGGATGGTGCAGAAATCGTAGTTCGCTTCTTTAGCCATCTCGGCAATGATATGAGCTGTTTCGGCAGAATCATTGCCGCCGATATAAAAGAAATAACGTACATCATTTTTCTTGAACACTTCGAACACGCGCTCGCATTCAGCTTTTCCCGGTTTCAGACGTACCGAGCCAAGGCCGGCTGCAGGTGTCGCAGCCAGAGTCTCCAGATCGTCCACACTCTGCGTCGTTAAATCGATAAAATCTTCTTTCATGATACCTGCGATACCGTGATGAGCACCGAGAATACCTGTAATGTTTTCCTGCCCGCGTGCAGCCAATACGGCACCAACCAGCGACTGGTTAATCACTGCTGTTGGTCCACCAGACTGACCAATCACCATCTTTCCTTTCAAAGCCATGTGTATCACCCTCCTTAAGGGAACATTGATGTTTCATTGTTGCCTGCAACCCATGGACGGGTTGCCAACATTGCAGGCGCTAGCCGATAATGTTGTGAGCGGAAACAAAACCACGCTTTTGTTTCTGCGTACTGTTTCAGGGCAGGAAGCCCTGAGGCAGCGTCATTCAAGACCGGCCGCATGATAACAGACTACCGGTAACCGGAAAACAATGATGGATGCACTTTTACAATAGCAGCCTAATATTGCGACCACGGAGTAAGATAATGAGTTATAGTAATACTATTACAGTCGCTGAACTGTCTGCCATTCTCAAACAGGCAGGCAGAGAGATTATCATGCCTGCATATAGATCGTCAGTGATTATAAGCGGCAAAGCGGATGGTTCTATTGTCACTGAAACGGACCTGGCATGCCAGACTTACATCCAGGACAAGCTGGCACAACTCGACAGCAGCATCGCTTTTCTCGGTGAAGAGATGTCCGAAGAAGAGCAGTTGCACTGCCTGCGTACCAGCAATGGCAGTTACTGGTGTCTCGACCCGCTAGACGGCACCACCAACTTCGCCACCAATCTGCCCGGTTTTGCACTTTCCCTGGCCCTGATTGAAAACGGCCTGGTTGAACTGGCCTGCATTTATGATCCGGTACGTGATGAACTGTTCACGGCAAAACGTGGTAGCGGCGCAGAATTGAACGGTACAGATATCCACGCATCGGCTGAAACTGAGCTGAATAATGCCGTAGGTTATGTTGATTTCAAACGATTGCAGCGAGACACCGCCGTTAAGCTGGCCTGTGATAAACTTTACCGCAGCCAGCGCAACTTGGGCAGTTGCGCTCTGGAATGGGCATGGCTGGCAGCAGGACGCGGTCAGTTTATTATACATGGGGGAGAAAAGGTATGGGACTTTTCAGCAGGCAGCCTTATCGCCACTGAAGCTGGTTGTATAAGTGGTGACTTCAACGGGCAACCATTGTTTCCTGATGCCGGCCTAAGCTCTCCTATTCTGGCGGCTTGCAGCAGCCCTGTTCATGAATCACTAAAACGACAACTAAGTGAATGAATGGGCTTGAAAAGAAAGGTTTTTTTCACTTTCCTTTCTGAGGGTCGCATTTTGCCCGCAAATCATCTAGACTGCGGCTGCGAAAAATTCTGATTTAAGCATAAAACCTGGAGGGGGAATACGCATGAGTAGCGTTTGCGATCTAAAGATTGACCTGGTGGAAGTATGTGAGGCGGCAGCCCGTGCCTGTGCACCGTTTGTTGGCTCCGGTCAAAAAGATGAGGGCGATGGCCTGGCAGTAGATGCCATGCGCGAACGCATCAATCAGGTAAAAATGAAGGGTGTTGTTGTTATTGGTGAAGGCGCGAAAGACGAAGCCCCTGCCCTGTACGATGATGAACCTGTGGGTACTGGTGAAGGCGTCGGCGTTGATATTGCTGTTGACCCGATCGAAGGTACCAACCTGTTTGCAAAAGATATGCCGGGCTCCATTGTAACATTGGCAGCAGCCCCCGCAGGCAGCATGTATCGCCCTGGCTCCTGCTTTTACATGGACAAACAGGTCTATCCAAAAGCCGCACGCGGCAGGATTGATCCTGAAGCACCGGTTGCAGATCGTCTGAACGCGCTTGCCAAAGCGCTGGGTAAAGACATCAAGGAAATTCGCGTATTCATCCTCGATAAACCTCGTCACAAAGAGATGATTCAGGAAGTTTATGCATGCGGCGCGAAAGTTCGCCTGGCCACTGATGGCGATGTAAACGGCGCTATTCAGGCTGTATTGAACATGGGGTCTGATGCCCTGTTCGGTATCGGCGGCACACCGGAAGGCATCGTGACTGCATGTGCAGCTCGCGCTATGGGTGCAGAGATGTTCGGTCGCATGGCTCCTCAGAAAGATTTTGAGATCAAGCTGTGTGAAGAAGAAGGCATTGATACCAAGCGTATCATTACCCGCGATGAACTGATCACATCAGATGACTGCATGTTTATTGCAACAGGTCTGACCAGTGGCGCTTATTGTCATCACGTCAAGATGGGCGCTGATGCCGATGGTCGTTATATGACTACCGACACTGTTGTTCTGTCTGGTTCGGTGGGTAACATTCGCCGCGTTCAGACTACACTGCACGTTTAATCACTAAATTAACTTAGGGAATAAACACTTTCCATAAGTCAGACTTATGGAAAAAATAATAAGTATTGATTAGGCGTGGACTTATATTTATATATGTTTCCGCCTCGTAAAATTTTACATACCTATCGATAAGGGGAAAAATCACATGAGCAACCGTAGACACTTGGCCAATGCCGTTCGCGCACTCGCAATGGATGGCGTTCAGAAAGCAAACTCCGGACATCCGGGCGCACCAATGGGCATGGCAGATATTGCTGAAGTCCTGTGGAACGACTACATGAAACATAATCCGACCAACCCGAAATGGGCTGATCGCGACCGTTTCATCCTGTC
The DNA here is from genome assembly GCF_001895085.1 of Mariprofundus micogutta. Classification (GTDB taxonomy): domain Bacteria; phylum Pseudomonadota; class Zetaproteobacteria; order Mariprofundales; family Mariprofundaceae; genus Mariprofundus; species Mariprofundus micogutta. Next base: position 81,268 of record NZ_BDFD01000001.1, read on the forward strand.
CAATGGTCACGGCTCCATGCTAATTTATTCTCTGCTTCACCTGACCGGTTATGACCTGGGCATCGACGATCTGAAACAGTTCCGTCAGCTGCACTCCCGCACACCGGGTCACCCTGAATACGGTTATGCACCAGGCGTTGAAACCACGACCGGCCCACTGGGTCAGGGTATCACCAACGGCGTAGGCATGGCACTGGCTGAAAAGACTCTGGCAGCTCAGTTCAACAAGCCAGGTCACGAAATCGTTGACCACAACACTTATGTATTCCTTGGCGATGGTTGTCTGATGGAAGGTATCTCTCACGAAGCATGTTCACTGGCTGGCACACTGGGTCTGGGCAAACTGATCGCTTTCTGGGATGACAACGGCATCTCTATTGATGGTCACGTTGAAGGCTGGTTCTCTGATGATACTCCAGGCCGTTTCGAATCTTACGGCTGGCAGGTGATCCGCAATGTTGACGGTCATGATGCAGACGAAATTAAAGCTGCCATTGAAACTGCTAAAGCAGAAAGCGGCAAACCAACCATGATCTGCTGCAAGACTGTGATCGGTTTCGGTTCTCCGAACCTGGCGGGCACGCATGACTGTCATGGTGCTGCACTGGGTCATGATGAAATCGCACTGGTTCGCAAGGAACTGGGCTGGGAACATGAGCCGTTTGAAATCCCTGATGATGTTTATGCCGGCTGGGACAATAAAGATGCAGGTGCTGCAGCAGAATCCGACTGGGATGCCCGTTTTGCTGCATATGCAGCCGAATACCCTGCTGAAGCAGCAGAATACACACGCCGCATCAACAATGAATTATCTGCTAACTGGGAAGCTGATGCTGATGCATTTATTGCTGACGTTGCTGCGAAAGGTGAAACCATTGCTTCACGTAAAGCAAGCCAGAATGCCATCGAAGGCCTGGCCAGTATCACACCTGAATTCCTGGGTGGTTCTGCTGACCTAGCTGGTTCAAACCTGACCCTGTGGTCTGGTGCAAAACCTGTTGTTAAAGACCCTGCTGGTAACTACGTGAACTACGGCGTACGTGAATTCGGCATGGCTGCAATGATCAACGGCGTTTCCCTGCATGGCGGTTTCGTACCTTACGGCGCAACCTTCCTGATGTTCTCTGAGTATGCACGTAACGCATTGCGTATGGCTGCTCTGATGAAAGTACGTCACATTGAAGTATTTACCCATGACTCTATCGGCCTGGGTGAAGATGGCCCTACGCATCAGCCTGTTGAGCAGACTGCAACACTGCGCATGATCCCTAATATGGACGTATGGCGCCCTTGTGACGCAGTTGAATCTGCAGTGTCCTGGAAAGCAGCCATTATGAATCAGACCGGCCCGAGCTCTCTGATCTTCTCACGTCAGAACCTGCCACATCAGGATCGTACTTCTGAGCAGATCAAACTGATCGAACGCGGCGGTTACATTCTGAAAGATTCAGAAGGCACCCCGGATGCAATCATCATTGCAACTGGTTCTGAAATTTCACTGGCTATGGAAGCAGCTGCAGCATCGGATAAAAACGTTCGCGTTGTATCCATGCCATCAACCAACACATTTGATGCACAGGATGCAGATTATAAAGAATCTGTACTGCCATCATCTGTCACTGCACGTGTTGCAGTGGAAGCCGGTGTGACCGGTTTCTGGGCGAAATATGTTGGTCTGAACGGCAAAGTTGTAGGCATTGACACTTTCGGTGAATCAGCACCTGCAGGCGAGTTGTTCAAATTGTTCGGTATCACCACTGAAGCGGTTATCGCTGCAGTGAACGAAGTAGCTTAAGTAAATAATACGGAGAGGAGAGGAAAACAATATGACAATTAAAATTGGTATTAATGGTTTCGGCCGCATTGGCCGTATGGTGTTCCGCGCTATCGCAAAGGACTTCACCGACATGGAAGTTGTAGGTATTAACGACCTGCTGGACGCTGATTACCTGGAATACATGCTGAAGTTCGACTCAGTTCATGGCCGTTTTGACGGTGATGTTTCTGTTGAAGGCAATAACCTGGTAGTTGATGGTAAAAACATCCGTCTGACTGCTGAGCGCAACCCTGCTGATCTGAAATGGGATGAAGTTGGCGCAGATATCGTTATCGACTGTACCGGTTTCTTCCTGACAACTGAATCTTGCCAGGCTCATATTGATGCCGGCGCCAAGAAAGTTGTTCAGTCCGCTCCAGCTAAAGATAGCGAGACTCCAATGTTCGTTTATGGCGTTAACCATAACGACTACGCTGGTCAGGCTATCGTTTCAGCTGCTTCATGCACCACCAACTGCCTGGCTCCAATGGCTAAGGTTATCAACGACAACTTCGGTATCAAACGCGGCCTGATGACTACTGTTCATGCTGCTACTGCTACCCAGAAAACTGTTGATGGTCCTTCGATGAAAGACTGGCGCGGTGGCCGTGGTATTCTGGAAAACATCATCCCGTCTTCTACCGGTGCTGCTAAAGCGGTAGGCGTGGTTCTTCCTGAACTGAACGGTAAACTGACTGGTATGGCGTTCCGCGTGCCTACTTCAGACGTATCTGTTGTTGACCTGACTTGTGAGCTGGAAAAAGACGCTTCTTACGATGATATCTGTGCTGCTATGAAGGCTGCTTCTGAAGGCGAAATGAGCGCTACTCTGGGTTACACCGACGAGAAAGTTGTTTCTACTGACTTCCGTGGTTGCAAGAACTCATCAATCTTTGATGCTGGCGCTGGTATCGCTCTTGACGGCACATTCGTCAAACTCGTTGCCTGGTATGACAACGAATACGGCTATACCTGCAACATGATGAACCTGGTTCGTCACGTAGCATAAATCTTAATCAACGTGGGAGCTTCGGCTCCCACGTTTGTCATTGCCCGTTTGAGTTTCTAAGCCAAGCCGGCAGCGACAAACGTTTACACGTTGTTGAACAACCTAATGTCATAACCTTGTCACCTGTTTGTATGAGGCTATGAATATTTATCTGAAGGAGTAGAGAATGTCCGTAATCAAAATGACCGACCTCGATCTGGCCGGAAAGCGCGTATTGATCCGCGAAGACCTGAATGTGCCAATCAAAGATGGCAAAGTAACTTCTGATGCCCGTATCCGTGCATCCATGCCAACTATCACGCATGCAGCCAATGCAGGCGCTAAAGTGATGTTGATGTCGCACGTGGGTCGTCCTGTTGAAGGCGAATTCAGCGAAGAAAACTCCCTACAGCCTGTAGCTGACCATATTTCCGGCATTCTCGGTAAACCGGTTCGTCTGATCCGTGATTATCTGAACGGTGGCTTCGATGTTGCTGATGGCGAAGTAGTTCTGCTGGAAAACGTACGTTTCAATGCCGGCGAAAAGAAAAACGATGAAGCGCTCTCCAAAAAGTACGCTGCACTGTGCGACATCTACGTGATGGATGCATTCGGTACTGCACATCGTGCCCAAGCCTCTACTCACGGCGCAGGCACTTACGCACCTGTAGCATGCGCTGGCCCTCTGTTGGCTGGCGAACTCGATGCACTCGGTAAAGCACTGGATAATCCGGCTCGCCCGATGGTTGCTATCGTTGGCGGCTCTAAAGTTTCTACCAAACTGACTGTACTGGAATCCCTCTCCACTAAAGTGGATCAGCTGGTTGTAGGTGGCGGCATCGCCAACACCTTTATTGCTGCTGCTGGTCTGCCGGTTGGTAAATCCCTGTATGAAGCGGATCTGATTGATACCTGCAAACGATTGACTGCAGATGCTGAAGCCAATGGCGGCAGCATCCCTGTGCCTACTGATATCGTTTGTGCCAAAGAGTTCTCCCCTACTGCTGAAGCAACCCTGAAAGCTGCAGACGAATGCCTGGATGACGATATGATTTTCGATATCGGTCCGGATTCTGCTGAAGCTCTGGCTGAAATTATCCGCAATGCCGGCACTATCGTCTGGAACGGCCCTGTAGGTGTGTTTGAGTTCGATCAATTCGGTGAAGGCACCAAGACCATCTCACTGGCCATTGCTGAGTCTGACGGTTTCTCAATCGCGGGTGGTGGTGACACGCTGGCAGCTGTTGATAAATACGATATCGCAGACAAAGTCTCTTACATTTCTACTGGTGGCGGCGCATTCCTTGAGTTCCTCGAAGGTAAAGCTCTACCTGCGGTTACAATGCTCGAGGAGCGTGCCGCTTAAGTGACAGAATTTCGTAGAACTAAAATTGTAGCAACACTCGGTCCGGCCTCTGAATCTCCAGAGGTCCTGGACCAGTTGATTAAAGCCGGTGTGAATGTTGTTCGCTTGAACTTTTCACACGGTTCACCCGAAGATCATCAGAATCGTGCCAACCTCGTACGAGATGCAGCCAGGAATAATGGTGTTTGCGTCGGCATTCTGGCTGATATGCAGGGTCCGAAAATCCGATGCGGTAAATTCAAAACCGGAAAAACCATGCTTACACCGGGTCAGAAATTCATTCTTGATGGTGCAATGAGTCTGGATGACGGTGATGATGAGCGCGTTGGCCTAACCTATAAAGAGCTGGTTAGTGATGTCGTGCCGGGCGCACGTTTATTGCTTAATGACGGCTTGCTTGTCATGGATGTTGATGATGTGATCGGTCAGGAAATTCACTGTACTGTGATTGTTGGCGGCGTACTGTCGAACAACAAGGGCATTAACCGTGCTGGTGGCGGTCTCTCTGCTGCAGCACTGACCGACAAGGACAAGGAAGATATCAAGACAGCCTGCGCGATTGGCGTGGACTATATTGCAATCTCTTTCCCTCGTAACGGTGCTGATATGGATTATGCCCGCTCTCTCGTCGAAGCAGAAGGTAGCAGTGCCGGCCTGGTAGCCAAGGTTGAACGCGCTGAGGCTGTTGAATCAGGCAACCTGGAATCCATCATGGAGAGTTCCAATGCAGTCATGGTGGCCCGTGGTGATCTGGGTGTGGAAATTGGTGATGCAGCAGTGCCACCTGTGCAGAAGCGCATGCTTCGCATGGCACCTAAATACAACACACCAGTGATTGTCGCGACTCAGATGATGGAATCGATGTGTGAAAACCCGATCCCGACAAGAGCTGAAGTGAACGACGTAGCCAATGCTGTTATTGATGGTACCGATGCAATCATGCTTTCCGGTGAAACCGCTGCCGGTAAATATCCGGTTGAAGCTGTGAATGCCATGCATCGCACCTGCATCGAAACTGAGAAACAGCATATCATGCCTTCAACTCAAACACGTGACCCTCACTTTCCACCACATTCGATCGATGAGTGTATTGCGCGTCAGGCTATGGAGGTTTCCAACTTCATGGATATCAAGGCAATCGCAGCTTTCACACAAAGTGGAAATACGGCCCTGTACATGTCCCGTCATATCTCACCTGTGCCGATTTATGCACTGACTCCAATGGGAGAAACTGCAGGCAAGGTGACGCTATACCGCAACGTGATTCCGAAACCTGTTTCGGGTAACTACTCAGAAACTGATGCCCCTGTCGCAACGAGGGAAGCTCTTTCTGTGATGCTTCATGATGAACTGGTTGATGAAAAAGACATGGTCATTATGACGCTGGGCACACCAATGGGTAAAGCTGGAGCAACGAACACACTGAAAGTAGTCACGGTAGGCGACTGTATCCGTAATTGCTAAAGGTTTGATTTAACGACTCGGAAGAGTCAACGTTAAGGCAAGTAATTTTGGGCTACAGGCCCGCTTAAAAACATAAGGAGGAAGAAATGGCACTCATTTCATTGCGACAACTACTGGATCATGCTGCTGAGAACGACTATGGCATGCCAGCATTCAACGTAAACAATATGGAGCAGGTTCATGCGATCATGGAAGCTGCTAACGAAGTAGACTCACCTGTTATCATGCAGGGTTCTGCCGGCGCCCGCGGTTATGCAGGCGAGCCTTTCCTGCGTCACATGATTGATGCAGCAATTGAGCAGTATCCTCATATCCCGGTTGTTATGCATCAGGACCACGGTTCTGAGCCTGCAGTATGTCTGCGCTCAATCCAGTCAGGCTTCTCATCAGTGATGATGGATGGTTCTCTGGAAGCAGACTGCAAAACTCCGGCTTCTTTTGAATATAACGTTGCTGTTACCAAGAACGTTGTTGATATGGCTCATGCCGGTGGTGTTTCTGTTGAAGGCGAACTCGGTTGCCTGGGTTCACTGGAAACTGGCGAAATGGGTGAAGAAGACGGCCATGGCGCTGAAGGTAAGCTGGATCTGGATATGCTGCTGACCGGCGTTGACGAAGCAGTTGATTTCGTTAACCAGACCAACGTTGATGCTCTGGCTATCGCGATTGGTACTTCTCACGGCGCTTACAAGTTCACCAAGCCACCAACAGGCGAAGTTCTGCGTATTGACCGCATTGAAGAAATTCATGCTGCACTGCCTAACACCCATCTGGTTATGCACGGCTCCTCTTCTGTTCCACAGGACTGGTTGGCTATCATTAACGAATATGGTGGCGCAATGGGCGAAACTTACGGTGTACCTGTTGAAGAGATCGTTAAAGGCATCAAATCCGGTGTTCGTAAAGTAAACATCGACACTGACCTGCGTATGGCTTCTACCGGTGCGGTTCGCCGTCACCTGCAGGAAAACCCATCCAACTTCGATCCACGTAAATTCTTCAAAGCTGCTAAAGATGCAATGAAAGACATCTGTAAAGCTCGTTTTGAAGCATTTGGTTCAGCTGGTAATGCTTCCAAGATCACTCCAAAATCTCTGGAAACCATGATCGATTTCTACAAATAAGAAGTCTCAACTTCGCGAAAAAGGCGGGCCTTCGGTCCGCCTTTTTTGTTTTTTCCGCCCCTTGTTACATCATTCTCCTTTCAATCCAAAATAGAGTACAGTCATCTCTTCATCACCGTTATTGACCAGTTCATGTTCTTCGTTGGAGTCAATGCGGATACAGCTCCCCTTCTCCAATGGCTGCGATACTCCATCAACAGTAATCACTCCCGTACCACCAAGCAGATAAAACACCTCATACAAATCAGTATGTTTATGCGCAGACGCCTTTTGTCCGGGTTTGAATACGGCATGTGATAAGCGTACCGAACCCGGCAACTCTGATTCACCCAGCAACACTCGCTTCATAATATCAGCATCGTGTGAGAGGCCTTCAGGTTTGATCTCACTCAGGTTTACAAGCTTCATTCACTTTCCCTCTTACATCAGGCAATGATGCGCTCTATCTTATGCTGCATGCCTGAACCGTTAAAGAACCTGTATAGCGAAGCCCTGATTGATCAGGTGGGAGAAGCGATCAGGGAGAACTACCCTGCTTTTGAACTGTCGGGTTTCAAACAGACGGTTTTCGATGAACAATGGCAAACACGGGAACTAAAATCCCGTATGACCCACATCGCTGAATCACTGCGCCCTTTTCTCCCCGATGATTACCCTCAGGCATTGCAGATTCTAAAAACGGCTTGTGAACGATTCAGTGGCTTTGAACCCATGTTTTTTCCAGCTTTCGCCGAGTTATACGGCATGGATGACTTCGAGGCCTCCATTGATGCACTTGAACACATGACACAGTTCAGTTCCTCCGAACTGGCAGTGCGTCCATTCATTATCCGCTACGGGAACCGGATGATGAAGCAGATGCAGATCTGGGCTGAGTCGGATAACAAACATGTGCGCAGGTTGGCAAGCGAAGGCTGCAGACCAAGGCTGCCATGGGCCATGGCTCTGCCTGAATTCAAAAAGGACCCCGGACCTGTCCTGAACGTGATTGAAAAGCTGATGCAAGATGACTCCGAATACGTTCCCCGCAGCGTGGCCAATAATTTAAACGACATTTCAAAAGACAATCCGGATATTCTGATTGAGTTGCTGCGCACTCGCATGGGCAAATGCAATAAAACCAACTGGATACTCAAACATGCCAGTCGCACACTACTCAAGCGGGGGCATGCTGAAGTACTTCGCCTGTTCGGGTTCAGCGACCCGACTCATATCGACATCGGCAAGCTTCAGGTTGCGGAATCAGTAAAATCCGGTGATCAGCTTCCTTTCTCCTTCACGGTTGAAGGCAAAGACAAACAGCTGGGCAAACTGCGCATCGAATACGCCATCGACTTTATGAAAGCCAATGGCAAACAGGCACGTAAGGTGTTCAAAATATCTGAAGCCGACTACGCTGAGCAGATAAAACATGTTTCACGTTCACACTCGTTTAAATTCATCTCCACCCGACGTTATTATACGGGACGCCATGCTTTGGCTGTGATCATCAACGGCAAACAACTTGCAACAGCCGCATTCGATCTAACTGAAAAATGAGAAACATCGGCAAGGTTTCCCGCCTGTGGTTGAGGGAGATAGAGGTTTATAATCTCAACGACCTGAAAGCATGTGGCGCTATTGCCGCCTACCACATGATCAAATCCATACACCCCAACGCCACACTGAATCTGCTATGGGCATTAGAGGGTGCAATTCTCGATATCGACTGGCGCGAAATACCCGAATCACGCAAACACGAGCTAAGCAAACAACTCATCCCCTAAGCCGTTAAGCAAACGCTGATATATTCATTGTTTCCGTACAGCTCATGACGAGCTTACAAACAAGCCACGTAAGTGGCTGGTTTGTAAGAAAAAGAAACGATGCGAGGTGATTGTCGCGAGAAGTGGCAGAGAGAGTTGCCCCGGGGTGATTTTGCTTTTGCGAACTGTTTTCCGGCAGGAGCCAATAAATCATCATCTCCTTAACAAAACTTTACAAAGCGGAAATTTTAGCGAAACAGTCTGTTTCTAACATTCATCCTGTGGTTCCAGAGAAGAACCCGATTCACAGGAGGCAAACGATGAACAAGGAAGCAGAAGAACATGAGCAACAGGATTCTGGGCACACATGTAAACGGGAGCATTGTGGAAAACGTAGAAGTTGTGGACGAATACTGTTCGGAGTGCTGGCCATCATTGGAGTTGTATGGCTGGCTGGGGCTGCATTCGGACCCGACTGCGGATACGCCGGCTTCCATCACAGAGACCATCACTGGAGTGAAGCGGACTTAAGCAAGCGCATGGACAAGATGACTGATCGATTGATTGATCATGTCGATGCCAGCAATGAACAGGCTCAACAGATCAAATCCATCACCGATAGTTATGCAACTCGTCTGCAATCAGGCAAGGATAAGCTGATGGACAGTCGCAAAGCGTTTACCAGACTGCTTACCGAAGAGAACATCAACAGAGCGGAACTGGAAAATGTTCGCCTCTCAACATTTGAGCTGCTTAACCGGAACAGTCAGGAGCTGGTACAGATGCTAGCCGATATTGCTGATGTTCTGACAGCGGAGCAGAGGCAGCAACTGGCAGAGCACGCGAAAGATGGCTTACACCGTCTTCACTAACGGCAATCAGCAGGAATATGGTCATACTGCCGGTTCAAATATAGGCTGGCAGCATGACTAGGGGTAAGATGAGACTATGCCTAAAATCCTGATGATCGAAGATGATCTACAACAGTCCGGGATGCTCTCCGACTATCTGTCGGCTGAGCAAATGGATGTTGTCACCTGTGCAAACGGAAACGATGGGCTAAGCAGACTACAGAGAGAGTCCTTTGATGCCCTGATCCTTGATGTCGGTCTGCCTGACATGGATGGGTTTGAAGTGTGCCGAAGGCTCAGAGCGTTCTCAGCACTTCCCGTACTGATGTTAACGGCACGTGGTGATGAGATGGACCGAATCATCGGTCTGGAGATTGGTGCCGATGACTACCTGCCAAAACCGTTTAATCCTCGCGAACTACTGGCCCGATTGAGAGCCATACTGCGCCGTGCTCAACACAGCTCAAACTCTGCAGCTCTTCATTTTGGACGACTGGAAATTCATGAAGATGCGCATTCCGCCAGTCTGGATGGTCAAACAATCAACCTTACTGCTTACCAGTTTGATCTACTCTCAATTTTAGCCAGACACGCTGGCCGCGTAATGAGCCGGGATCAGATTATGGATGAACTTAAAGGTCATGATCTGGACTCTTTTGATCGCAGTATTGATGTGCACATCTCCCGCATCCGTTCACATATTGAAGACGACCCTAAAAAACCCCGCCGAATTCTTACCATTCGCGGCACAGGTTATGTTTTCGCCAGACAGCAGGATTGATGGGTCCGGATATGCGCCATAAACTCTACCTGCAAATCTATTTCGCCTTTCTCGGCGGACTCATCCTGTTTGCATTGCTTGCAGGTCTGGCCTGGAAAACAATGTCGGAAGGTAATGAACCAGCCCGTTTTAAGGCGGGTCTGAGCCTGTTGATAAGTGAATCACTTCCACAACAACTGCCAACTGAGGTGTTGCGCGAAAAGATAAATAAGCTGGCCAGCACATTCGAGGTAAAACTGAGTCTCTATAATCGTGATGGCAAACATGTCATTTCATCCGGCAGCCGCCTGCCACTGCCGAAAGAGCGGAAAAATGATGGCTGGGATCATAACCACGACCATGACATGAACAATTTTTCCATGCGCCTGAATGATGGTCGCTGGTTGATTGTTTCCAACGCCAACAAACCATTCCCCATCCCCCTTGTTATCATTGCCATGCTATTGATTGTGCTCGGTTTAGCAGCCTATCCGCTTGCCAGGCGGTTAACATGTCGTCTGGAACAGTTGCAGAAGCAGGTCGATGCATTCGGCCAGGGTAACTTGAAAGCCAGAGCGAAGATCAACGGCAAGGATGAGATAGCAACGCTGGCATCGCGCTTCAACCACACCGCTGAGCAGATTGAGAAACTGATTGAAGCTCAGAAGCATGTTCTCAGTGGCGCATCACATGAACTCAGGTCCCCACTGACGCGCATGCGTATGGCTATTGAATTGATAGATACAACTTCTGTTGCTGAAACAAAGAGTCGATTGGAAGCTGATATTGCTGAACTGGATGATCTGGTCGATGAACTATTGCTAGCCAGTAAGCTGGATGCCAACAGTTCAGTCAAACCTTTTGAACAGGTCGACCTTCTCGCTCTGGCTGCGGAAGTTGGAGCCAGTTACAAAAGTGATATTTCAGGAGCTCCCGCTACAGTTATGGGAGATGAGCTAATGCTGCGCCGCTTACTACGCAACCTGCTTGAGAATGGTCAACGTTACGCTGTAGAAGCCCCCATTTCAGTCTCCATTAGTGGCAACTCCGAATACGCTGTAATCCGGGTATGTGATGATGGGCCCGGCATTCCTGAATCGGAACAGACACGTATCTTTGAACCGTTTTATCAGGCTCGATCCGGAAAAGAAAAACATGGCAGTATCGGGCTCGGGCTTTCTCTGGTCCGTAAAATTGCCCAACAACACCATGGCGATGTGCGTTATATCTCGGAGCCGGGAAACGGTGCCTGTTTTGAGGTCACACTAGGCAGCGATCAGCCTTAGTCCTGTTTCTCCTTCTCCACCTCAAGAATTCGCATCGTCGTTTCCAGAACGCTGTCCGGATTCAGAGACATCGACTCAATACCCTCTCGAACAAGGAAATCAGCAATCTCGGGATAATCTGACGGGGCCTGCCCGCATATACCGATATATTTCCCTCGCCGCTTACAGGCGGTTATGGCCATTTTAAACATCTCAAGCATGGCTGGTTCCCGCTCATCGAATACATGAGCTACAAGAGCTGAATCCCGGTCCACCCCCAGCGTCAACTGAGTCAAATCGTTGGAACCGATTGAGAAGCCATCAAAGATATCGAGAAATGCATCTGCTGCGATGATATTGGCCGGAATTTCGCACATCACATAAACCTGCAATCCATCCTCACCTCGCTTGAGCCCGAACTCGGCCATCAGGTCCAATACCTTCTGCCCTTCCGTCGGTGTGCGTGTAAACGGTAGCATCAGGCAGACATTCTTCAGCCCTTTCTCCTCGCGCACCAGACGCATTGCCCTGCACTCCAGCGCAAATGCCTCCCTGAAGGCATCTGAGTAATAACGCGATGCTCCCCGGAAACCGATCATCGGATTCTCTTCCTCAGGTTCGAACGGTTTACCGCCAAGCAGATTGGCATATTCATTCGATTTAAAATCGGACATCCGGAAAATCACTTTCTTCGGATAAAATGCTGCAGCAATCATCGCGATTCCCTCAGCAAGCTTTTGCACATAGAAATCAACCGGCGAATCATAAGCTTCGGCTCGTCTGCGAATTTCCCGTTTCACCTTGGCATCAATGATCTTTTCAAGCTCCAGAATAGCATTGGGATGAATGCCGATACTGTTATTAATGATAAATTCCAAACGCGCCAGACCCACGCCATCATTGGGGATAGCACTGAAGTCAAAAGCACGATCAGGACTGGCAACATTCATCATAATTTTAGTTTTTGGACGGGCCAGCTCCCCCACATTGACTCTCTTCAGCTTAAAGCCCAGTTCACCAGCGTACACGAAACCGGTCTCCCCCTCGGCACAGGAAACCGTCACCATATCACCATCAACAATGGTTTCTGTGCCACTGCCAGTTCCCACAACTGCCGGCAAACCAAGCTCACGGGAAATAATCGCGGCATGGCAAGTGCGACCACCGCGATTGGTAACAATGGCTGCAGCGCTCTTCATGATCGGTTCCCAGTCAGGATCAGTCATATCGGTAATCAGCACCTCACCCGGTTCCAGCTCTTCAATCTGTGATACATCCTTGATCACGCGAGCACGGCCCGTAGCAATTTTGCCTCCCACACTCTTGCCCTGAGCAAGAATCGCTGAGATCTCTTTCAACTTGTAGAATTCAATCACATGGTAATCACGTCTCGAATGCACAGTTTCAGGTCTTGCCTGTACAATGAACAGTTCACCTGATTTACCATCCTTGGCCCACTCAATATCCATCGGCTGCAGATGTCCTGCAAGTTCAGAATAATGCTCTTCAATAATCACCGCATAGTTAGCCAGCTTTAATAGTTCATCTTCACTCAGGCAATAGACACGTTGATCTTCCAACGGCACATGCACATTTTTGGTCGGATGTTTCATCGATTCGGAATAGACCATCTTGATGGCCTTCTCGCCCAGTGTGCGGCCCAGCAGGGCTCTGTATCCCTCTTTCAGCAGTGGCTTGAAGACATAGGCCTCATCAGGCCTGACACTGCCCTGCACTACATTCTCACCCAGCCCGTAAGAACTGGTAATGAACACGGCATTGTTAAAACCCGATTCCGTATCAATGGAGAACATCACACCAGCCGATGCCAGATCACTGCGCACCATTTTCTGAACACCGGCAGAGAGAGCGACTTTCAAATGGTCAAAGCCCTTATCAACCCGGTAAGAGATGGCGCGATTGGTAAACAATGAGGCATAAACCTGTTTAATATGTTCCACGACACTCTTTTTACCACGCACATTAAGATAACTCTCCTGCTGCCCGGCAAATGATGCATCCGGCAAATCTTCAGCCGTTGCCGATGAGCGGACAGATACCGCCAGTGGCCGCTCGTGATACTGCTGCACCAATAATTGATAGGCTTCAACGATTTCAGTCTCAAGGTCATCAGGCATTGTGGCATGGGCAATGATGGAGCGCAGATGACAACCACATTCAGCCAGCTTCTTCATATCATGCGTATCAAGCCCTTCCAGAGTTTTGGCAATATCATCTTTGAGATTGTTATATTCGATATAGTGCCAGTAGGCATCGGCTGTGGTGGCAAAACCATTGGGGATTTTGATCCCCTTCTCTGTCAAGTTGCAGTACATCTCACCAAGCGAGGCATTCTTACCGCCGACGAGTGCAACATCGGATAGCCCCAGCTCTTCAAAGAAGCGAATATATTTCATACGAACCTCCACAAGACCCTGCATCATTCTCAATAGAATAAGTATCTGTCTGCAACCCCGGCTCTGCAACCAATCAGATTATAAGCTATAGACAGTGAATATGTGCTATCGTTATTGTCACAAGCAGAACGAATAACATGGAGAGTCAACATGGTGAAAGGAAGCTGTCTGTGCGGACAGGTCAAATATGAAATTCATGGTGAGATGGGGGAAATCACCCACTGCCATTGTCCTACCTGCCAGAAAGCACACGCCACCGCATTCTCTTCTGTTGCATGGGTACAGCTGAATGACCTGCATTTCACCGCTGGTGAAAATCTATTGAAGTTTTACGAATCATCACCCGGCAAGAAACGTTACTTCTGTTCCAACTGTGGCTCTCAAATCTATGCCAAACGTGAAGATCAGAATCATTATATTTTTCGCATGGGCACCATTGACGGAGACCCGGGCATTCGCCCTGCCCGGCACACATTTACACGTTACAAAGCCCCATGGTACAACATACATGATGATATTCCCGAGTTTTCAGAATGGCCGGTGGAATCATCAGTCAACGCACCGCCACACGAGGATAGACTGCATTTAATGCAGACAATTCACTCCATACTCACGCTGGCTGCCAGACAGGGAACAGCCACATCACTGTTGCTGCTCAATATCGGTGACCAGAATATGGCGAACATTTCTGATCAGATAAAAAGGAATGTGCGCGAATCAGATATTATTGAACAACTTGATGATACTTATGCCGTATTACTCCCCTACACCGACACCAGTGCCTCACTGGTTCTGGCTGAACGGATCTGTAACACATTAAAGGCAGACACATTAAACAGAGGATCACATTTGAATATCGGTGCAGCCACACTGCATGCCGATCAGCTAGACAACAGTAACCTGCTGACTAATGGCGACGATTTACTGCACAAGGCGAGCAGGGCTCTTGATGTTTCAACAGAACAAGCAGAAGACAAGGCGGTCCACTTCAACAGTCTCGCTTCAGCCCTTGATACTCAACCTGACTGAGTTCGCAACAAATGCATTATTCTCGATATCATTCACGCAGAAGATCCCCCAATCCCATAAGTTTTTCCTCAGCCAAGCAAACTTATTATATAAACACAAGCGCATTTACACACACTGGAATACAGCATTAGCGTTTAATCAGGCCTACGATAAAGATGAGAATAACAGCCCCCAGTACGGCTGCCATCAGGGTACCGATCAAGCCGCCAAAAGAAAAACCGAGAAATCCGAAAACATATTTACCGATGAATGCGCCGACCACACCGATCACCATATTACCGATCAGGCCGTAACCACCCCCCTTCATCAGATTGCCCGCAATCCAGCCCGCAACCGCACCAATCAAAAGAAATATCAGTAAATCCATGATCACACTCCAAGTATTGAATAAATGATAGCATAACCCGGTGAAACAAATTCATCCATCATCGCTTGCAATCATTCACTTACTGATTAATATGCGCGCCGTTGCATGGGAAACTGTGTAACTACATACCTTGCTCCGGACGCGCTTAAACGTACCGGGGCGTACGTTTGTACACCAAGAGGAGCGCCGTTTTGTATTACGAAACTATTTTTATCGTTAATCCTGATATCTCTCAGGAAAACACCGAAGCACTGACCGATGATCTGGTCGCTAAAGTCGAAAAAGTCGGTGGCCGCATTGTTAAACGCGAAAACTGGGGTTCACGTCCGATGGCATATTCCATTGCCAATCGTAAACGTGGCAACTACATGCTGCTGGTAACAGATGGCAGTGCTGATGCTATCAAAACCCTGGAACATGCTATCAGTCTTGAAGAGCGCATCATCCGCTCACTGACCACCAAGCTGACTGAACTTTCTGACAAGCCATCTCCTCTACTGCGTCGCGCTCAAGCTACGGCCAAGCGTGAAGAAGAAGCTGCTGCCGCTGCCGCTGAAGCCGCTGCTGAGGAAGCTGCACCTGCAGCAGAGACTGCTACAACTGAAGAAGCTGCACCTGCAGCTGAAACTGATGGAGCAGACGCAAGCGTCTGAGTTTAACCGCGCCCGAGTTTCGGGCCGGCTACGCAATATGCGTAAACGCTGGACACCGGATGGTTCTCTGTCATTGATTGCAGAACTGCTCACGACACGCCCGCAACTGGGGCCAGTTCGAGCCGGAGTCCAGAACCAGCAACCCATGCCGCTACGAGCGACTGGTGAAATATGTAACCGTATTTCAGCTCTCGAAGATCAGCATGTGATTGTTGAAGGTTGTTTACGCAGACGGTTTTACAGCAGGGATGGTGAACCTTGCTGGGGACAGGTGGAAATCTGGGTTGATTCATGCCGGTTAGTTGAACAAACCGCTGAATCTCCGGAATAAGACCTGAGAAGAGATTTAGGAGTTAATGATGAGTGAAGAAGTAAAAACAACAGCTGCACCACAGCGTCCACAGGGCGACCGCCCGCAACGCCCACAGGGTGACCGTCCACGTCGTCCACAGGGTGACCGTGCCGGTGGCCGTTTCCAGCGTCGTCGCAAGTTCTGCAAATTCTGTGCAGATACCAGCCTGGTTATCGATCACAAAGACCCGGATATGCTGCGCAGCTTCATTACCGAACGTTACAAGATCCTGCCATCACGTGTGACAGGCACTTGTGCCAAACATCAGCGTTTTCTGACCACTGCGATTAAACGCGCACGTGTTCTGTCTCTGCTGGCATTCACCCCGCTGCATCACGATTGATTATCAATCGTAAGGTGCTCTGATGGATAATCAGACACCCAATCAGGTCATGCCCGCGGCAGTCGCATATGTGTTATCACACCGACTGCCGTGTGCGGCACTGATGCTGGTGATGATGATGGCAGCAGTATGGTTACCTGTACTGTTGCAGGGGCTGCCCCCATTTTTAATCATGCTGATTGCAACGCTGGGTTTAGGTTTACACATCCTTACCCCGGCGCTGATCGCCCTGATTACCTTTGGCGGTGGTTTGATGTTCGGTATTCATGTTGCTGCACTGGCAGCCGTGGGTGTAACAGTACTGGCAGGTTTTGCAGTGCTGCCGGGATTAATGGCCTTTGTTGTGTACGGGCTGATACCCATTGCCGCCGCTGCGACAATGATGCGCAACGACGGCGTAAAACGCAGTGCCCAACTGCTGGCTTTATTAATGGGCGCACTGGTTTTCTTTGGTTTGATGATTACTGCCATGATGCAGGATCTCGGACTGAGGGAATTCATTGGACAGATGCTAATGCCGATGTTCGATGAAGTGCAGACGCAGATGCCTGCCTCTGATGTAGAGGCCAGACAGATGCTTGAACAGGCACGTCAGACCATGATTTCAGTCCTTCCCGGGCTGCTTGCTCTGGGTCTGTGGTTTGCCTGGTGGGGCGATATGGTGTTCGCACGCAATATTGCCCTGCGTTACAACTTTTACACCGGTGATGCGAGTGGCCTGCTCGACTTAAGACTGGGTAAAGCGATGGCATATGCCTTTTTAGGCCTGCTGCTGTTGACGAACCTTGGTGCAGGAGATTTAAGTTACTTTGCCGCCAATGCTGCCATCCTGTCAGGTGGCCTGTTGGCAACACAGGGTGTAGCCGTAGTACACAGCTGGCTGAAAGCGAAAGGGTTGAACTTTTCAATCGCGCTGATGTATTTGATGTTACTCATCTGGTCGGTCATGATCGTGCCTTTCGTGATTGTCGGCCTGTTGGATATTTGGTTTGATTATCGCCGGAACATTCCGGCTGCTGGAGGATAAAATGCAATTGATTCTTTTGGAACGTGTTGAAGGTCTGGGAAATGTAGGTGACGAAGTCAGCGTACGTCCGGGTTACGGCCGTAACTTCCTACTACCTAATGGCAAAGCAACTGTAGCCACTGATGGTAACCGCAGGACTTTCGAGCGTCGTCGCGCACAGCTTGAAGCCAAGCAGGCTGAAGTTCTGGCTACAGCGAAGGCTGAAGCTGAAAAACTGTCTACCCTGACTCTGGAAGTTATTCGCGCCACTTCAGATGGTACCCATCTGTATGGTTCAGTGAGCACCAACGAACTGGCAGACCTGCTGAATGCAAACGGTCAGCACGTTGAGCGTCGCAACATCCTGCTTGATGAGCAGATTAAAACTGTTGGTGACCACAGCTTCCGCGTACGTCTGCACCCGGACGTTACTGCTGACATCACCATCAAGGTCGAATCAGAGCAACATTGAGTCAAGCTATTCCCCTGCGTACCGATACGCTCAGAGAGCGTATTCCACCTCATGCCTATGATGCTGAGCGGGCGGTACTCGGGGGAATCATGCTTGATCCCGAAGCACTGGAGAAACTGGAAGGCTCGCTGCAACCTGAGCACTTCTATGTCGAAGCCAATGCCCGTATCTTCTATGTTATTCTTGAACTGGCCTCCAAGGGCCAGCCTGTCGATGGACTGACAATCAAAGACCACCTCGAGCGCCGTCAGGAGCTCGAGTCTACCGGTGGCGAAGCTTATCTGGCCGATCTGGTCGGTGCCGTCCCTACTTCTGCAAATGTAAAACACTATGCCGATATCGTGCGCGAACGTTTTGTTCTGCGCCAATTACTCTCTGTATGCAGCGATGTTAGTCGTGATGTTTATGAAGAAACCGGACAGGATGTCATTGAACATCTCGATATCGCTGAGAAAAATATCCTTGCCATCGCTGAGAACTTCAACCGCTCACGTCCGGCATTCAGCAAAATGTCTGATCTGATGCTGGAAACCTACAAAGAGCTTGAAGAACGTTATGCGCAGAAAAAACTGGTTACCGGCGTAGCGACCGGCTTTGATGATCTCGATAGTATGACTGCAGGCATGCAGCGTGGTGACCTGATTATTGTCGCAGGGCGCCCGAGTATGGGTAAAACAGCCTTCTCCATGAATCTCGCCCAGAATGCCTCACTGCGTTCTGATGAAGAAGGTGTGGTTGCAGTATTTTCACTGGAAATGTCCACCCAGCAGATCGCCATGCGTATGCTGGCCTGTGAAGCACGCGTAGATATGTCGAATCTGCGTACTGGTCGTTTTTCTGCCGATGACTGGCGCAAACTCGCATCGGCCAGTGGTTCACTTGCTGAATCGAAAATCTTTATTGATGATACCCCTGCTATCTCGGTGATGGAGCTACGCTCCAAATGCCGCAGACTGAAACGTGAAAATAAACATCTTGATCTGGTGCTGATCGATTATATTCAGTTGATGTCCGGCCGTGCCAGCGCTGACAACCGGGCACAGGAAGTATCCGAGATCTCACGCGCCCTGAAAGGATTAGCCAAGGAACTTGATGTCCCGGTCATAGCTCTCTCCCAGTTGAACCGCTCGCTGGAGCAGCGTGCTGATAAACGTCCGGTTATGTCCGATCTGCGTGAATCAGGCGCAATCGAGCAGGATGCCGATGTTATTATGTTTATTTACCGTGATGAGGTTTATAACAAGAAACCTGAAAATGAAGGGCTTGCAGAAATCATCATCGCCAAACAACGTAACGGCCCCATTGGCGACGTGAAGCTGACATTTGTGCACAAATTCACCCGTTTCGAAAATCACATCTCAGCCGGTTTCGACGACTAACCCCTTACAATCGGAAAGCCTGTCAGCTTTCCCTTCTGAAAACAGCCCGCTCAAATACAGAACCCCACTAATGATGCGTGGTGAGTGCCCTGAGCAGCCCTTCGGCCTTGTGTTCAGTTTCGATCAATTCGTGTTCTGGGTCGGAATCTGCAACGATACCTGCGCCTGCTGCCCAGTTTAATGCTCCATCGAAATGCCAGAATGTACGAATGAGAATATTCATGTCGGCCGTACCGTCCCAGGCAATATAACCCAGACCGCCGGTATAGGGGCCGCGGGCATTGTTTTCCAGTTCGTGAATAATCTCCATGCAGTGTACTTTCGGGCAACCTGTGATGGTCCCACCGGGAAACATGGCCTGGAACAGATCAATGACATCACTGCCATCTTTCAGAAAGCCTCGCACATTGGATACGATATGCTGGACGGTCGCATACTGTTCAACGACCATCCGTTCATTCACCTCTACACTGCCCGGTTCACACACCCGCCCCAGATCATTTCGTTCCAGATCAACCAGCATAATATGCTCTGCACGCTCTTTTTCCGACAACAGCAATTCAGCCCTTAATGAATCATCCATCTCGCCCTCTGCGCGCCGCCTCGTGCCTGCAATGGGCCTTGTGTCCACCTCGCCATCGGCATGAATGCGAAACAAGCGTTCCGGTGAGGCAGAAATCAGCGTCAGCCTTTCCTTCGCGTTGCCAATTGATACAAAAGATGAAAACGGTGCCGGGTTTACCCTGCGCAGTTGATCATAAAGACTCGTCAGATCCGACTTCTCGAATGGCATGGACCAGAAGCGGGCAATATTGGCCTGAAAAATATCCCCTGCGCCGATGTACTGTTTTACCCTCTCAACAGCCTGTTTATAGGATTCAGCAGATGTGACGTCCGGTTTGGCCAGCAACTCAAGTGATGCTGGCACAATCAGTGAATGGTCCAATTCATCGAGCATCATCAGCACGGCTTGTACTGCCTGTTCATCCCTGGCAGCCAGACAGATCGATTCATCATCAAAACAGAGAGAAAAGGTAGGATATAAAGCCCACAGTACCGGACCAGGTATCCTTGATTTCGGCTCAGGCAAATCTTCAATCAGAGAACATGCTTCATAAGCTGCATAAAACAGACAGCGGATAGCAGGAGAGTTTTCATTTGCACCTGCCACAGCAGACTTCCAGCCTTTGAAGAACAACTTCGCGTGTTCAGCACTTGCGTCCTGAGCCAATGAAATCGACTGACCATGCTGTGAAACAAGAAACTGCCTCCCTGATCCTGAGGGGTCTTCAAGCACAGCAGAAAACTGATCGGGAAATGCAGAAAAAAGGCCGTAAGCGGAAAGCTTACGGCCCTGATTGGATATGACGCGGAAAATCACGTCAGTTCACTCGTCTGTTAGTCGAACTTGCGTACGATGACAGTTGCGTTGGTACCACCAAAACCGAATGAATTGGAAACAGCCACCTTGATATCTGCATCACGCGCTTCATTTGGCACATAATCCAGATCACATTCAGGGTCCTGGTTTTCCAAATTAATGGTTGGCGGAACAACACCGTTATGTACGGCCAAGACTGAGAATGCAGCTTCAATTCCACCGGCAGCGCCAAGCAGATGACCAGTCATCGATTTCGATGATGAAACCATCAGCTTTTTAGCATGATCACCAAACACAGATTTGATACCCTGTGTTTCAGCCACATCACCAGCAGGCGTGGATGTCCCATGCGCATTGATATAATCCACATCTTCAGGATTAATACCAGCACGCTTCAACGCAGCCTTCATACAGCGACCACCACCTTCACCACCCGGAGACGGTGAAGTCATGTGGTAAGCATCTCCGCTCATACCGTAACCAATTACCTCAGCCAGGATATTTGCACCCCTTGCCTTGGCAGAATCCAGTGACTCCAGAACCATAACACCGGCACCTTCACCCATAACGAAACCATCACGATCCACATCCCACGGGCGGGATGCACGTTCAGGCTCATCGTTGCGCGTGGACAGTGCACGGGCAGCAGAGAACCCCCCAATACCCAGTTCACAGATAACCGCTTCTGAGCCACCAGCCACCATGGCATCGGCATCACCGCGAGCGATGATTTCAAAAGCATCACCCACTGCGTGCGTACCTGTAGCACAGGCCGTTACTGCAGCCGTATTCGGACCCTTGGCACCGGTCAGCATGGACACCCAACCGGATGTCATATTGATGATCGTCTGTGGAATAAAGAATGGTGAAATTTTACGGGCACCACCGGCTTCATAAGCACGCATGGTCTTCTCAATGGTTAACAATCCACCCATGCCTGCACCAACAGCTACGCCAACTCGCTCAGCATTGCTATCATCGATGGTCAGGCCCGATTGCTCAAGCGCCATCAAAGAGGCAGAAACACCAAACTGGATAAATCTATCCATTTTGCGTGCATCCTTGCGATTGATGAAATCTTCCACCTTGAAGTCAGGTACCTCACCGGCAATGGTACAGGCCATACCCGTCGCTTCAGCATCAAAATGGCTGATACGGCGGATACCTGATTTACCTGCAGTGAGATTATCCCAGGTTAGGTTCGTCCCTGTACCGAGCGGAGTAACCAGCCCGACACCAGTGACGACTACGCGTCTGGTCATAAGTATTTATTCAGCTTTAGCAGCGATATAATCGATGGCGTTCTGAACACTCTGGATGCCTTCTGCATCTTCGTCAGGAATTTCAACACCAAACTCTTCTTCAAAAGCCATTACCAGCTCTACAGTGTCCAGTGAATCAGCGCCCAGATCATCTACGAATGAAGAATCAGGGTTGATTTCACCCTCATCAACATTCAGCTGATCAGATACGATTTTAATGATTTTAGCTTCGATTTCTGCAGACATAAGTCCTCCCGAAATAAAAATAGATGCGGCTTCTATCACATGGTCCATAGCCGCACAAGTCTGGACCCAAAATTACCCTCTGATATTCAGAGAATAATACAAACTTACATATACATGCCACCGTTCACATGCAGAACATGACCAGTGATATACCCTGCACTATCACTGGCCAGGAAACACACAGCAGCAGCAATATCTTCCGGCTGGCCCAGGCGGCCAAGTGGAATCTGCTCGGAGAGTTTCGCATGCGCATCATCACCAAGATCAGCAGTCATATCAGTAGCGATAAAACCCGGAGCAACTGCATTGATAGTAATATTCCGCGAGCCTACTTCACGAGCCAGAGAACGGGTCATCGCTTCAACGCCACCTTTACTGGCACAATAGTTGAGCTGGCCCGGATTACCCATGCCTGCCACAACCGATGAAATATTGATGATACGACCACCGCGAGCACGCATCATAGGTTTAAGTGCTGCCTGCATGGCATTGAATACAGATGACAGATTGGTATCAATCACTGCATTCCACTCATCTTCCTTCATACGCATGGAAAGGTTATCACGGGTAATGCCGGCATTATTCACCATCACATTGAGGCTACCGAAATGTTTGGCTGTTTCCTGAACAAAACCCTGAATCTGTTCACGATCTGAAACGTCCACTGCTCTGGCCAACACTTCCACGCCAGAAGCCGCACGAATTTTTTCAGCAGCCTGATCAATTGTTTCCTGCCTGGTACCACAGATCGCCAGATTAAAACCAGCTTCAGCTAGCTTTGAAGCTACAACAAAACCGATACCACGGCTGGCGCCGGTTACCAATGCAGTTTTTGAATCACTCATATCCTTACTCCCCAGTCAGAGCTGCCAGACTCTTATCCAAGAGATCAGGGTTGGCAGTCACCCCAACAATCATAGCACGATCAATACGTTTGACGAGTCCGGAAAGCACTTTGCCCGGCCCCATTTCTACACCCTGTGTAATGCCTGATGCAGCCAGCTTCTGCACAGTTTCCGTCCAGCGTACAGGAGACACTAACTGGGCCACCAAAGCTGCCCGAATATTTGCAACATCCTGCTCAGCTGTAGCTGATGCATTACCCCATACAGGGCAGCGCGGTGCATTAATTGTGATCTCCTGTAAACGTGCCGCCATGGCATCCGCTGCAGGTTGCATTAACGGTGTATGTGACGGAGCACTCACGGCAAGTGGTAAAGCACGCTTGGCTCCCGCATCTTTGGCAGCGATCATCATGCGCTCTACTGCCGCTGCATGACCTGCCACGACCAGCTGACCCGGACAATTGTAGTTAGCAGCCCAAACCTTTTCGCTGCCAGTGGATGTGTTCTCACATATCTCTTCAACCACGTCATCAGCGAGACCAAGAATAGCTGCCATAGATCCGACTCCAGCCGGAACAGCTTCAGTCATAGCTTTGCCTCGGAAAGCGACCAGTTGAACCGCATCAGAGAAATCGATCGCACCAGATGCCACAAGGGCAGAATATTCACCCAGAGAATGGCCGGCCACTTGAGTTGCTTCCGCCCCACCCTTATCGCGCCACAGACGCAACATGGCAGTCGAAGCTGTCAACAGTGCAGGTTGAGTAAATTCTGTCTGACCAAGCTTGTCTTCGGCATCATCACGAATCAGTGCAGCCACATCGTAACCCAGCGCATCCGATGCTTCTTCCAGCGTCTGTGTTACAACTGAGTTGTCATCAAATGCATCAAGCATACCTTTGGATTGAGAGCCCTGACCGGGGAACAGAAAGACAAAATCAGCCATGTTAATTATCCTAGTTAGTTTTATTTAGACCAGCGAACAAGATTGGCACCCCAGGCAAAGCCACCTGCAAACGCCTCAAGCAAAATCAACTGGCCTTTTTCAAGACGGCCATTCACGTACAAATCATTCAGTGCCAACGGCACACTGGCAGAAGATGTATTACCGTGCTTGGACACCGTCAATGCCACACGATCCAGATCCATCTTTAACTTCTTCGCAGTCGCCTGAATGATGCGAATATTGGCCTGATGTGGCACCAACCAGTCAATATCTGAACCATTCAGTTCATGCTTGGCCAGAATCTCTTTAACAACATCACCCAGCTTAGTGACAGCCACACGAAACACTTCGTTACCCTTCATCTCTACGGCTGCTGCACCGGCAGAATCAATACTGAAATCGGCGGCTTCGTGATGCATCTCATGATGCAATTCAGGGCTGGATGGTGGATGCGGATGATGAGCTTTTAGCAGGTCACGGTAGGAACCATCGGCATGTAATACAGAGCCAATCATACCATTCTCAGCATCCGGGGCTCCGGCCTCGAGTACAACCGCACCAGCACCGTCTCCAAACAAAATACAAGTGCCGCGATCTTTCCAGTCAACAATACGGGACATGGCCTCGGCACCAATCAGCAGCACACGTTTGAACATGCCTCCTCGCATCATGCCTTCGGCCTGAGCCAGACCATAAACAAAGCCTGAACATACCGCCTGAATATCCCAGGCCGGGAAACCTTTTCCACCAAGCTTGCTTTGCACAACAGTGGCAGTGGATGGAAAAATCAGGTCAGGAGTGGTTGTGGCGACAATCAGCGCATCAATATCATCTATTGTGATACCGGCATCTGCCAGAGCAATCCCGGCCGCCTCAACAGCCATATCAGAAGTCATCTGATCGGCACCAATAATATGACGCTGCTGGATACCTGTACGTTCCCTGATCCAGTCATCAGTGGTATCCACCAGATTCTCCAGCTCAGCATTGCTCATGATACGTTCAGGCAGATAGCCACCTATACCTGTAATATGAATCGAGGAAAAAGTCATGATTCCACCATCTCCTGTATCGATTCGGTAATGCGATCGGTTAGATTTTCGCTGACTTCGTGGCAAGCGACTGTCAGCGCACTGACAAAGGACTCAGCATCGGCGCCACCATGGCTTTTCACAACGATGCCATTCAAACCCAATAAAGGTGCTCCGTTATATTTACCCGGATTCACTTTATCCTTGAAACGCTTTAATGCGCTGCGTGCCATCAGAGCCCCGGCCTTGGCTACCACACCGGAGGTCAACTCTGATCTCATACTGTCCGCCAGGAACCTGGCCGTACCTTCCATGGTTTTCAGTGCCACATTACCAACGAAACCATCACAAACAACAACATCCACATCATTGCCAAACAGATCAGTGCCTTCGACATTACCGATATAATTCAGGCTCGTCTCAGCAAGCTTTACAGAGGTCATTTTAATAACATCTGTACCCTTGATATCTTCTGAACCGATATTCAGCAGCCCCACGCGAGGGTGTTCCAGACGTTCTGTGGCCTGCATGTAACAGGATCCCATGATGGCAAATTGAACCAGATGATCGGAAGTACATTCAGAATTTGCGCCTGCATCAAGCATCAGCGTACGACCATTATTCACGGCAGGAATCATCGATGCAATCGCAGGGCGATCAATGCCCGGCAGGGTTTTTAAAAGCACCTTGGAGATTGCCATCAGAGCACCGGTGTTGCCGGCACTGACCAGTGCATCCCAGTATCCATCGCGAACCATACGGGCACCGACATGGATCGAAGAATCTTTTTTGCGGCGCAGTGCGTGTGATGGGGAATCACACATGCCTACCACATCCGTAGCCGGAATCAGTGACACGCTATCCTCAATGCCACGCTGTTGCAGTAACGGACGAAGTACTTCCTCCTGACCGACTACCCCGAGAGTCAATGAACCTTGAAATCGAGCTGCAAATGAAGGTGAGAGTGCGATTTCCAGCGCATCAAGCACCATAGCCGGTGCGGCATCACCACCATGACCATCAACAAGAATACGAATATCCCGTTGATCGTCCTGCTGATTGATGCCTGTGCTGGATTTCAAATCTGAGTCAGGCAATGCTGTTTATCTGTTGATACAGATGAATGAATCAATCTTCGCCGGAAGACTTGACTTCGCGACCCTTGTAGGTGCCACAGTGAGGGCATGCATGATGCGGACGCATCATTTCACCACATTCAGGACACTCAGACATGCCTGCAGGTACAATGCTGTCATGTGCACGACGCATATTACGCTTGGACGCGCTCGTTTTTCTCTTTGGAACTGCCATTTTACTCTCCTTAACATGGAACAAACAACGCGGTTTTACAATTTTACTCCATGAAATATCACAGAGAGAAAAGCCAACCGCTTAATCTTCCAGCTTCAAACCTCGCAATGCAGCGAAGGGGTGATCACTATCATCCTGCTTACACTGGCATGTCGATCTATTCAGATTGACGCCACAACCCTGACACAGACCCTTACATGAATCACTGCATATTACTCCAGCCTTCCACGCCAGCCAGACATCTTCACGCAATACATCCACCAGATTAATTTCACCCGGTGCTGCCAGATACTCGCAAACAATCTCAGACTCATCATCACCCGGATCCGTACCAAACTGGTACACCCGCTCGGTCTCACCCGTCATCTGCCAGTCAAACTGGCCATTACAGCGACCACATGAGCGTTTCATCGCCCCGCTCCACTGTCCTGACATTCGAAACACGCCACCGGACTTTTCCAGCGTCAATTGCCAATGCAAATCACCACACAGCCCTGATAATACATCTACCGTTCCGCATGTCTGATCTTGCAGCAGGGTCCTGGGCACATCAGTATCCCATTGTCTGCCGCTTGCCGGAAGCTTCTGCAATGTCACGAGCCAACGTCGCTGCACGCTTACCTCCAGCCGCTTCGCTTCTTAAAGCAGGCGCGCATTATCAATAATGCACCTAACCGGTCAAGCCTAGTTTTCCTCTGCAAATCATAGCTACATACATTGCTCTCAGACAACGATACCAGCCCATGTAAAATTCGACATTAGCACGCCTTTAAATATCATAACTTTATTTATTGCTAATATAATAAATAGATGTATTATCCTCCGCCAATATTTAATTGATATAAAACACTAGCAGGAGAAAATATGAAGGACTGGTCATTCAGAAATATAAACACTCCACTCAAAGTACTGTTTACCAGCTACATGATCGTAGTTGGCATAGGTTACATGATGGCATTCACCCAGATTCTATTCACCCACGGTATGGCAGACGGTAAAGTTGGCCTGTCTGTAGATGACATTGTTTACAGCTATTATGGCAATCGCAACGGTTCCCTGATTGAGAACAAACTCAATGGTTCAATGAAAGAAAACGCCTCTGATGAAGACCGTTTCAAAATTATCAAATGGGCACGTGAAGGTGCGGATGAATCCAGCTTTAACGAGAGTATTAAACCGATCATTGAAAACAACTGTGTCATGTGCCACAGCGCTGATTCTGGCCTGCCTGATTTTACTGTATTCAAAAATCTACAGCACGCTTCGGAAACTGACAGTGGAGCAAGCTTCGCTTCCCTCACCCGCGTATCTCACATCCATCTGTTTGGTATCGCGTTTATCTTTATGTTTGTCGGCTTGATCTTTTCATTCACATCAACAGTACCGACGTGGTTGAAAGCCAGCGCAATTGCCATGCCTTATCTATCACAGGTACTTGATATTGCATCGTGGTGGCTGACCAAATTCGACCCGATCTTTGCCTGGCTGGTGATGTTCGGTGGCACCGGCATGGCTATTGCATTCGCATTCATGTGGGTGGTATCCATGTATGAGATGTGGATCAAAAAATATTAACCCCCCTATCCTTTGAGACAATAGCCTCAACATCATGATCAGGGTCGGCCAAAAGCCGGCCCTTTTTTTGTGATGCTGCTCATTTGCCAACCGCTACAGTAACGGCGATATTCTGCTTATGACAGATACGCAAAAGAAAACCATTTCAGGCTGGATCAAACACAGCCTTTGGCTGTTACTACTAGTCACATTCAGCTGGCATGCTTATCTCTACACTCAAGTGAGTAAATGGCGCACAGAGAACCCTGATAATACTGCCTTTATGAAAGCCACATTAGTCGACATGAAAGAAAAGAATACCAGGGCCGGGATCAGGCAAACGTGGATTGCCTACAATCGTATTTCACCCCATTTAAAACGGGCAGTTATTGCCGCTGAAGATGCACGTTTTACTCAGCATAGTGGTTTTGACTGGGATGGCATCCGCGTTGCCATGGAGAAAAATATCAGCAAGGGGCGCATTGCCAGTGGTGGTTCCACTATATCTCAGCAATTGGCCAAAAACCTGTTTCTCTCCAGTGAAAAGAGTTTCTTGCGTAAAGGCGAAGAAGCCATTATCACAATGATGATAGAAATGAGCATGTCGAAAAAACGAATTTTAGAACTGTACTTAAACTATGCTGAGTGGGGAAACGGCATCTTCGGCGCTGAGGCTGCAGCCCGTCATTACTACGGAATCCCGGCATCCATGCTAACGCGATGGCAGTCAGCGACTCTGGCATCCATGCTGCCCAACCCACGCTATTATGATGGCAACTATACGCGCTGGCTGGATGAGAAAAGCGATATGGTTCTGAGTCGCATGCCCAGAGTGAAAGTCCCCTGAAAATAAATACGTGAATTGTAAGCCACATCACTTCAGCATTATTTCAAACCAGTAAACTCACGGTATAGGAAACGTGTTCTCGCAATGAGCACCTGACTTTAACCGTGGCACATTTGTTGCAATATAAAGATAAATCGATATGGTCCCCGCGGTTTAAGTCGAACAAGGAGGTAGAAATGGCATCAAAAACTTTACTCTCACTGCTGTGCACGTTGATGATCGCATGGCCCGGGTATGCCGTTTCTTCCGAGCTTTCTTCCGACTCAATTCGCCAGCACAATAACCCACAACTTCAACAGTTGCTGGAAAAACGCATCAAAGACCTTCACCTGAATTCAGCTGTGCGCAGCAAACGCCTGTCTGTAGCGCTGGTTGACGTCACAGACCCTCACATGCCAAACATGGCTCAAGTCAACGGTGATGAAATGATGTATGCCGCCAGCCTGCCTAAAATCGCCATCCTGCTGGCTGCATTTGAACGCATTAAAGAAGGTAAACTGCAGCTGGATAGCGAAACGCGTCAAACCATGACCCGAATGATCCGTTATTCATCGAATAAAGCAGCAACCCGCATGATCAGGGCCGTTGGCAAGAACTATATCAACGAACTTCTCTCATCCCCTAAATACCGTTTGTACGATGAACGCCATAATGGCGGGCTGTGGGTTGGCAAGGAATATGCAGGTGGTGCTGCATTCCGCCGTGATCCTCTGCATCACCTGTCTCATGGTGCTACAGCTTTGCAGGTAGCACGTTTCTATTACATGCTTGAAACCGGCAAGCTGGTTTCACCCGAATCTTCACGTGAAATGAAAGACATGCTATCCAAACCCGGCATCAATCATAAATTTGTCAAAGGCCTGAGCAACACCGATGCAAAAATATTCAGAAAATCAGGAAGCTGGCGCACCTACCATGCTGACAGTGCCCTGATTGAACACAATGGACGCACTTATATTGCTGTAGCACTGGCCAATGACCCGAAGGGTGGCGAATGGATGAAAAAGCTGATTCGTGAAATGGATAGTATTATCCTCGCACAGAACCCTCTCACCAATCTTGCCAAGGCTGACACTGGAAACACTCTGCTTGCAAACTAACTGTTCAGCTATTCGTTGACTCACTGCACTTCATTCACTTGTTATAGCAACTTAACCCACCCCTTAGAGTGTGGCTCAAATGAGCACAAAAGCGTATAATCATTGACTTTTTATCCAAATAGCGTAGAAGGATGAGATCGTACGGCTGAAACTATCAGGGTGGAGGACGTTATATGGCTCGAAAATCACGCATGGCACTCAAACTCTGGTTCCGCTTAATCACCGGCCTTCTCTTTTTTATGCTCATTCCCCACAAAGGCACAGCAGTCGAACATGAACCTGTGCGAGGCCACCATAAAACCACAACCGTAAGCAAAACCAAACACCCTACGATTCGGGATAGCGCCAATGCCGATATGCAGCGCATGTTAGAACAACGCATCACCTCTCTGCATCTGACAAAAGCAATAAAAGATAAACGGCTTTCTGTCGCTCTCGTTGATGTTACCGACCCGACCGCACCTGGTATGGCTCAGGTCAACGGTGATGAAATGATGTATGCCGCCAGCCTGCCTAAAATTGCCATCCTTCTGGCCGCCTTTGAACGCATCGCCGAAGGCAAGCTGCCTCTGGACAATAATTTGCGCAAAACCATGACCGATATGATCCGCCACTCTTCCAACAAAGCTGCAACAGCAGTACTTCATAAAGTTGGCGGAGATTATATTAATACGGTTCTGGCCTCGCCCAAGTACCGCTTGTATGACCCGCAGCACAATGGCGGCTTATGGGTTGGCAAGGAATATGGTAGCGGCAAAGCATTCCATCGCGATCCGCTGCATCACCTCTCACATGGTGCCACAGCCACTCAGGTGGCCCGCTATTACTATTTGCTGGAAACCGGCCAGCTGGTTTCGCCGAAACATTCCAGCGAGATGAAAAGCATTCTCTCCAAACCCGGCATCAGCCACAAATTTGTCAAAGGACTTCAAACTGATTATCCGAATGTAGAGATGTACCGAAAATCAGGAACATGGCGCACCTACCATGCGGATAGTGCACTCATTGAACATGACGGGCATCGTTACATTGCTGTTGCGCTGGCAAATGACCCGAAAGGTGGCGAATGGATGAAAAAACTGATTCGTGAAATGGATGACATTATTGTTGCGATGCATGCACCGGATGCAACGATTGTAACAGCGCATGCAGACGTGTCGCCAGTGTCTGGTGAGCCACCGCAGAATTCTTCCTTAAAACATTTGATGTAATTGCCACGATATAGCGAAGTCCAGGCGCTCCGGCAGGGGCTTCTATAATTGCCACCGAATTCATGATATTTAGTTTATTCCCGCTGTATTTTTTGCATACAAAGCCTGGTTCAGCCACACATTTATAGAATGAGCCGGATTTAAAATAGACCGCAGCATCCTTTAACGCAGGAGAGGATGCATAACGAATCCTGTACTGTGTAAGATATAACAACTTCTTAAGCTGCAAGCTCGACCAGGCATCAACCAGCTTCCCCTGCTCCATCAAAAGCATGTAATACATCAACTCTCTGGTTGTACCGACACTATTACTTCCGGGAACCCGACGCTTACCCTCTCGCGAAAAAAAACCGCCCTGTCTGAGATGATCCGGGTCAAGACCATTTCGTGCAACAGGTTCCTGTAGTGCCGCCAGAATATCCTCATGCAACACAGTTCTGGATTGAGCGAAATAACTCTCCTCCTGTGCAACTGTAACCGGATATGCCTTGCCGAAGTGGCGCAACAGCAACAGATGTTTGATAACCATGCTGACAGCAGCATTGGAACTGGCTGAGAGTGTCCAGTCCAGATAGGTCCACATATTGGCAGTATCACCTTCTGCAAGTTTGCGTTTCTGCAGCCGCATTCTTTCCGGCAACCAGAATGGAACTTTATGATGGTCATGCCGGATGAATGCATCGGCAGTGATCATACTATCTCGCAAGATGCGTTCGCGCGCCTGAATATCATCAGGGTAGATGTCTTCCAGGGCCTGAAATAGCGCCAGAACAACGATAATTTTCCCAACGCTGGCCGGATTCCTCAACACATCCGCGTTGTGATGCACGAGATTGGGATGATCAGGGTCGCTGATATCCAACATACTGAGACTATAATCATCAGCCTCATCACCAAGCAAGGCGACTATACGCGAGGCCAGTTGACGGTTTTCTGCCGGCAACGAAAAGCTGCGCTCCGGCAGAGCGAGTGAAATCTGGTTCGAGTAAAGTCTTGCCCCCTGAAACAGTCGATTGCCGGGAACATTTCCAAGCTGTGCCTGCCTGTAACCTTCCAGCCTCTCTATCCCTGTCTCATCAGCAGCATCAATCGGGAATGCAGTCGCAGGCAAAGGATTTAGAAAAACAGCTGCCAGGATAAATATAACTCTAATCATTGTTTCGTCTCGCAAATATTGGCAACTGATCCAGATTCACCGTATGAGTTGATCGTGCGGAAAGCTTGCTGTCCATTGCCTGCAACGTAGGACTGTTCCATGCTCTTCGACTCTCAACAAAAGGTCGAATTTGAAACAGCGCTAATTTCCCGGCATTAAAGCCAAATTCAATATCTGCTGCTACCGGTTTATTCCCGCTGCCTCGAGGCAGTGGAAAACGTGCATCAACATCGCTAGCCACATCCTGCAAACGCACAATCTCATTGCGGCTTAACAACTGCTCCATACCCACTGCAGCTTCCACTTTGATGCCCCCTGCTTGACTCAACATCATCTTCTTCGGCGCAGTCGCCTGAGACATCAGCTGCACATCCCCCTGCTTGCGATCAACACGCAACTCCTCAGCAGCCTGCCCCTCAACTGCACCGCCCACACCTTCATTCACCGCGATTGATAGCCAGCCGTGGTTTCCACTGCCCACATCAGCTGTAACCATGACGCCAGACTTTTCCGATGCGAAACTCTGCATCAGTAATACTGCAGGATAGACATGCTCCGGTGCAGTCATATAAGACTGTCGCCACGCAAATGCCCTCTCGCTGAACGGTGAAGCCCACACACGTTTGACCGCATGCAAAATCTCGTCAAAACCTATGACATTGGGTACTGTAAGATTCAAACCCGCCCCATTGAAACCGGGCAGGTCTTCAACATTTGTATCGCTGCGCACAAATAACCCGGTTGTCTCACTGCTACCAAACTGTTCAGTCAAAGCACTACGCAACTGGTGTGTAAATGCAGCACCCGGGTCTCCATAGATAATCCTGTTGCGCAACTTTTCCAGAAAGACTTTAGTCTGGTGGTTTCTTTCTATTTCAGAGCTGATCTTTTCCAGCCTGCGGTATTCCGCCTGCATCCATACAAAGATGGAACTGCCTCCAGGCTCAATAGGTTGATCCAGATATTTTCGGAACACACCGAAAGGAATGACCAAACCTGCAGTAACCATATCCGGATAATAATAAGCAAGCTGCCCTAAATTCGCGGCTTTTGGGCCTACTGTTCGTCCCGAATCGCTGGAACGGATTACTTGAAGTGGAATTAATGTTAAATCGTTGAGATTCAATTTATCAAGATCAGGTTCAATTGTAACTGCATCAACTGTCTCACTGCCAAACACCATATCCCATTTTTCTTCATCCGGCATGATATGGATAACACCTTTCTGGCTTACTGCCAGAATCACCCTTTTTCCAATATGTCGACGAATTTGCTTAAGACGTATTTCATCTGCGACAAGATTGGGAATGCCCATATTTCGAGCAAGCAGTTGCACATGCGAAACTGAGCTTCCTTCACCTCGGGTAATTATACCTGCAACAGGTGTCAAATTCTGAGTCGTAGCATTCAGAATATAGATGCCATCGGGATGCAATGGCTGTCCCTGCTCCGGTTCAGCTAACAGTATCCCCCTGCGTAATCCCGGATTCAGCGCACGCAAACCGCTACCCACCTCTCGACCAAACAGCTGATGTTTGATGCCACTGAGTCTGTTGGCATCGATAATCAATGTATCGAGCAAGCGGGTATATGGCAGCAAAGGGCTGCCTCTCAAGCGATCGGGAACAAAGTTCTGCACCAATGGGGTCAGGGGCAACCACTGTTTTACAGCTGAAGAAAAGTGAAATTCCAGAGCGCGCTGTGACCACTGTGAAACACGTGTAAGATAGTTCAACGATGCATGATAGTCACTTACGCTGATCCGCTTGCTGCGAAGCAGAGTATTCAACTCCATGGATATAGCCTGCCATTGTCGATCAGACAGCATGCCCGTTGCATGTAGTGCTGCTGCCAAATATCTCAACCAGCCAAGTCGTGTGCGCCGACTGGCTGTTTCAGCCTCTCTTAGCAGCAGATTGCCGTGAACAAACACCTCCTGTTCAAGAACCAGCGTGGCACGTAAAAAACGCAATCGGTTATATACTGTATAAGGATTATCTTTGGATAGAAGCTTACGGTAGCCCTGCGCTTTGGAAGCTGCAAATGCAACAACTCTGTCACTGTCTTTGCTAGCGTACAGATCGCGGATGGTTCCAACCATCTCCTGGCGAAAAGCTTTATTGTGAGATTTATCATGCAGCTGCCACAGCAGTTCATTGCTCGTATGTTCACCAAAAAGTTTATCGAGACCTGCTGCAAGCGCTTCATATTGATCCTTCAGCTCTGCAATCCCGGATTTCTCTGCATACTCACGTACCTTCGCTGCATCCCCGTCATCCGGAAGGCTATGGATTTTCACTCGCAGCTTGTGAAACCCTGCATCCTGTTCATTTATATCTGTTGCCGCCTTGCGAACTTCAACCCCCAGCAACGGTTCAAGTGTAATCGGTAATAAGCGCACTGCCTCGCGCAGTAAAAGAAACTTTTCAGGCTTTAACCAATCCTTATCAGCAAGCATTGCCAGAACGATTTTTCTGGCCGAGTCCTGCTCGGCCTCTACCTGAATTGCCCCTCGATAAAAACGTGCTTTGCGTAACACCCAGCCATCGTCGACCTGCTTGAGGAACTGTTCAAGCAGTATCTGGCTCAAATCTGAAGCTGCGTTATCGGCAGTGATGAATTGCTCAGGCTCTATCGCAGAAAGCACATTGGCGATCAGATAACCGTTTTCCCTCATAGTCATCGCACGATCATTCCACTCACCATGCTGGCGACCACCACCGTGTTCTTTACAGGCATATTCTTTGGGAGGCAACACGGTGCCATCATTGCAAAACCACTGCACTGATTTAAAAGGGCCGCGATGGGCATCTTTAAAATCATCAACCCAATCTCTGTACTGCTTTATCTGATGATGATCCGCCTCAGCTGCCTGAACCAGACCACCGGAGAAAATTGTAATCATCCACAAGATCAACGTCATACGAAAAGCCATAGGATACAGTATAGTCAAAGAGTTGATTTCTTACTACAGGGATAAATTACACCTATGAAAGCAAGCTGAATCTAGTGAATAAGCTGCTCCACCATATCAGCAACGCCTTTAGCAGGCTTTTCATTCCCGAGAACTTCCCTCAAATCGCAAAATGCATCTCGTTGCATCTCAGCCGCATCTGAATTTTGCAACAATGGTAGAATTTCATGTACAATATTTTCCACAGTACAGTCCTGTTGAATCAGCTCGGGCATAACCGGCCGATCTCCCAGAATTATATTAGCCAAACCTGCACAGCGAAGCTTAACCAGCCTTTTGGCCAGAAAAACCATCAATGGCGAACTTTGATAAACCAACACCGTTGGCACGTTCCACAAAGCCAGCTCGAGGGTGGCAGTTCCTGATACAGCGATTGCCGCATCAGCTCTTAACGCATAATCATGCTCTTGCCGTTGTATCGCTACGGCTCCCGCCTTCCACAAGAGCTCCAATTGCTCTTTTTCCACGCCCGGCGCCAATGGGACAACGCAGGCAAGTTCTGGCAATTCGGCCCTAAGCTTTCGAAGGCTTTCTGCCAAAACTGGAATATGTGCTTTTAACTCCTGAGGGCGACTACCCGGCAGCAATGCCAAAAGCTTTTGTTCTGGTTCTAAGCCGAGTTTATGCCTCAATTCAGCAGCGGACCAGCCTCTCTCACAAGCTACGGCACTGGGATTTCCCACATAAGTGGCTGAAATTCCACGCAGGGCAAACCATTCGATTTCAAAAGGAAGAATTGATGCAAGCCTGTCCTGAGATTGCTGCAATTTCTTTACTCGCCATGAACCCCATGCCCATAATTTCGGTGCAATAAAATGGATAACCGGAATCCCCATGTTTCGTAACTTGCGACCCAGCCGCATATGAAAACTGGAGAAATCAACCAGCACCGCTACTTCGGGCCGGTTACTGGCACACCAGTTAAGAATAGAAACCTCGATACTTCGAATACGTGCAAGTGAGCGCAGCACATCACTTATACCCATGACATTCAACTCATTCATATGATGCAGCGGCATGCAGCCATTAGCTATCATCTGACTGCCTGCGACACCTGTTACTTCAACTTCAGGAAAACGTGATTTTAATTCCGCAACGACTGTAGCAGCATGAAAATCGCCGGAAGTTTCACCGGCACTGACAAAAAACTGCCTCATCTATTCAATCTCACGATAGAGAATGTAAAATTAACTCTCCGAGTAACCATAGACAGAAATACCATATTGGCTAGCCATGGAAGAAAACCGATCCCGTTCAATCATCAGTGTTTTTCCAGCTTCTACTGCAAGCAGATTGCAGCCAGAAGCCTTCATCACTTCCAGTGTGTCAGGTCCAACGGCAGGCACATCAAAACGAAGATCCTGATTTGGCTTGGCCACCTTGATCACCGCCGCCTTTCCGCTGCCCAGTGAACCACCACGCTTGATCGCTTCGTCAGTGCCTTCAATGGCCTCAACAGCCAAAACAGCCTGATCCTGTACCACAATAGTCTGCCCGATATCGAGCCCGGCAATCCCCTTGGCCTGAGTATAACCAAAGATAATGTCATCATTGCGTTTTTTCGCTGCAGGGCCTGCCAGATGCCCCGTTCCGGCAAGCATTTCACCTGCGTACAGCGTCTGATCGATCAGGGTCAACCCGCCTTCAGACAACAGATCTGCAATGGTATTCAGGATTGAATCATCCCGGCGATCTTTCAAACGCATCAGACCTTTCACAGCTGTAAGATCTGGCCTGAAGTTACGAAACAGATGCAACTTCCGCACCTTGCCAGCCATCACAATCTGATCCACACCGGCTTTTTTAAAGGCTTTGATCATGCCGCCTATCTGCCCCACATGCAGCCAGCATGTAGATGCGGTCAACTTCTCGATTTCAGGAAAAGTCTCTTCACGCGCAGCAACCGTATGAACTTCGAAACCTTCGGCAGCGAGAGATGAGGCCAACTCCAGAGGGAAGTGTCCATAACCCGCAATGAGTCCTATTTTTTTCATACCGCGAGTAAAGTGATCAGGAGTCGCGGCGATGCGTGGTCAGACCGCGTTTGGCTGTGCGGACAAATTCCACCAGACTGCGTCCAACTTCATCGCCATCTTTAAGTATTGCTTCGGCCTGAAGCAACTGCTCGGCACGTTTACCCTTTTCCTGCAACAGTATGCGATAGACTTCCTTCAAATGACCAATCTGCTCCAGATTGTAACCTTTGCGTTTCAAACCCACGAGATTCAAACCACTCAAACCAGAGCGATAACCACCGGCAACAAGACAAAATGGGGGCACATCTTTAGTCACGCCGGACATACCACCAATCATGGCTAGACTGCCAATACGGACAAACTGCTGGATAGCAGAAAGACCACCGATAATGGCCTGATCATCAACTTCAACGTGACCAGCCAGAGTAGAGCAGTTGGCCAGTACAATGTTATTTCCAAGCAGACAATCATGCGCGATATGGGTATATGCCATCAACAAATTATGGTCCCCAAGGCGAGTAATCATGCCACCGCCTTCCGTACCTGCATTAATCGTCACATTTTCGCGGATCTGGTTGTTATTTCCGATAATGACCTGAGATGATTCCCCGTGGTATTTCAGGTCCTGAGGAATCTGACCGATCGAAGTAAATGGGAAAACTCTGTTTGCTGATCCCATAACGGTATGGCCGGTAACCACCACATGTGACATTAACTCACAGCGGTCTCCAATAATCACATCAGGGCCAATGACACTATACGGCCCAATCGTCACACCAACGCCGATCTCTGCCTTGCTATCAACAATAGCTGTTGGGTGAATTAAGCCACTCATGTTTCTTCTTGCGGCACCAGTGTAGCCGTCAATGTACCTTCACAAACCAGTTTACCATCGACGAAGGCCTCACCACGCAGCTTCCACATAAAACCACGTCGGCGCAGACAGGTCAGCTCAAATATAACCTGATCACCCGGACGAACCGGCTTACGGAAACGCACGCCATCAATACCTGTAAAATAGACCAGATATTCACGATCATCTTCAACCGACTGGAATGCAAGCATGCCACCGGCCTGTGCCATAGCCTCAACCAGAAGCACACCCGGCATCACCGGATGCGCAGGAAAGTGACCGGTAAATTGCGGCTCATTGATGGTTACATTTTTCAATGCACGGATTGATTTTTCTTTTTCGTAATCAAGAATCCGGTCAATCAGTAGAAATGGATACCGGTGCGGCAAAAACTCCATAATCTGATCAATATTAAATTCCGGCATTTAAACTCTCCTTGAAACTGTATATATGAAATATTTAACTAACGATTGCGCTGAGCTTTCCAAAGCTCGGGCAATTTCATCATTAACGCAGAAACCTTCAACCACATGCGATGCGGCATGGCTGGCACTCCGGCATAGGTTCCCCCGGCCTCAAGATCTGATATCACACCGCTTTTGGCAGCCAGCTTAACACCGTCACCTATATTCAAGTGACCGGCCGTACCAGCTTGCCCACCGAACTGACATCCTTTGCCAATTGTTGTTGAACCTGATATTCCAACCTGACTTGCCATCACAGTAAAGGCACCGACGCGAACATTGTGGGCAATCTGAATCTGGTTATCCAGTTTCACGCCACGCTCAATAACTGTATCTTCAATGGCTCCGCGATCAATGCAGGTATTTGCACCGATTTCGACATCATCTTCAAGAATGACTCGTCCGACCTGCGGAATTTTCAGATGTTGTTGACCGCTCCAGGCATAACCGAATCCATCAGATCCAACCACCGCTCCGGATTGCAGATAAACCTCATTTCCCAGCACGCAGTCGTGGGCAACAACTGCTTTTGCGTGTAACAGACAGTTTTTGCCTATGCTTACCCGATCTCCGATGATACAACCGGCACCAATTCTACTGCCTTCGCCAATGGTGACCTGCTCACCTATCACGGCATTTGCACCGACTTCCACATCAATCGCAAGTCTGGCTTCAGGATGAATAACAGCTGAGTCATGCCTGATTCCACTGGCAGGTAACTCCGGATGAAACAAACGCTGCAGTTTGGCAAAAGCGAGATATGGATCCCTGACACGAATTACACTGCAACCGTCAGGGTCTGCTGCTGCATCTGATACTAAAATTGCAGCAGCGTCAGTTTGTGCTACTGCATCGCTGTACCTCTTATTTGCCAGAAACGATATCTGGCTGGCATCAGCACTACTCAACGTATTTACGCCGGTAATTATCAGCTGTTTGGCATCACCATCAAATCCTGCAATAACTCCACCGACAAGTTCGGCAACCTCATGAAGAGATACGCTTTTCACAGGATACCTGCTAATTACTTCTTGGCATCCAGAAGTTTGGTGATATCTGCAGTAACATCATGTTTTGGATCAACATAAAGGAATGCAGGTTTCTGCATGATAATGTCATATTTACCCTGCTTGCCATAGCTACTGATCACTTTCTGGAATTTGGTTCCGATACTGATATCCAGACGATTCTTTTCAGCGCTGAGCGCTTCCTGAGCATCCTGCTGTTTGCGTTGGAAATCAGTACGCATGGACTTTAGTGCCTGCTGTTTCTGTGCCAGACGATCAGGTGACATTGCCATAGACTGGCCCAACAGATCCTTTTCAGATTTACTGATTTTTTCGCCCAGTGCCTGAAGCTCTTTGACTTTCTGGGCCTGCAGACTTTTCAGGCGTTTCATACCCATTTGATAATCAGCTGTGTTTTCCACTGCACTTTTCATATCAACATAGCCGAATTTCATTCCTTCGGCATGAGCCATCGTTACGCCACAAATCATCATCGCCCCAAGTGAAGCAATAATTGATCGAATATAATTACTTTTCTGCATTGAAAACTCCTTACTATTTCTACTACAAACTATAGTTATACTCTGAATACTATCAGAATATGCTAAAATGACCCGCCCATCATAAATTCAAGATTCCTCTGCACATCACCCGATACAGTTCGGATTGGTATCGCCCACAATAACCCAATAGGACCAACCGGAGACATCCATTCGATACCCAACCCTGCCGAAGAACGCAATCGTGATAAAGAAAATGCTTCCGTTATGTTAATCGGTGCCAAACCGGTCACTGTAGCAGATACACTCCCCCAAACTGTACCCGCGTCAACAAATGCCACACCACGAATACCGGATTGCTTCACAAATGGCAGCGGAAAAAAGAGATTCAGCGAAGCGTTAAATTTTTTATCACCACCAACAGCTTCACCAGTATTCGGATCACGCAATGAAATACCCAGTGAATCAAACCCTCTTACGCTGCCGGAACCGCCAAGCGAGTAGCGACGATACAGAGGTACATCCAAATTCGAATAACCACTAATGTAACCAGCCTCAAAAATCGGATTCAGGACAAATCGGTGTTTCTCATCTATAGGAAAATATGCTTTATTTGTTAGCTTGACCTCATAAAACTTATCACTTCCACCCAGACCAGCCGCTCCAACATGCAACTGATGCATCTGCCCCTCTGTAGTGCCAAGCAAGCGATCACGGCTATCCCAGGTCAAATTCTGAGTGACCTCACCTGTTGTTTGTCTCCCCAACTGTGACAGTGTAATCGGAGAGATTGTTGTGTTGGTCAGTGACAGATCAGAGCGTTTATATTGATACGATATCCCATAGCTGAGTTCAGGCGTAATAGGTATACCGAAGCCAAAACCTCCTCCGATAGTTTCCATTTGATAGGTGGTCGTAGTCTGCGGATCCGTCTTGGTTTTGAACCCGTTTACCGTAGCACTCATATTCAATCCTAAAAAATAAGGGTCTGTCAGACTTGTGGTAATATTCTGGGTCACTGCCCCATACTCACCGTTAAGACTGGCCTGATAGCCTTTACCGAATAGATTGTTTTCCTGGATTTTGGCATGAAATGTTACTTTTTCAATTTGTGAATAACCAATGCCGCCGGTAATGGAACCTGTTTTTCGCTCAGTCAGGTTCACATTCATATTGACCTTGTCGCCTGATGAGGCTTTATCCAATGAAACTCTGACATCTTCAACAAAAGCAGATCGACTCAAATTCTTTTTACTTTGCTCAACCTGAGTGCCGGAGTAACGGGCTCCCTCAGCCTGTTTCAACTCCCTTCGCACCACTGAATCATCGGTTTTTTCATTACCTACAACTTCAATGCGTTCAACATAAGCTTCTTCGCCTTTTTCAACTTCAAATGAAATTGAAACCGTTCTATCTTCAATATTCCTCTTCATCAGAGGTGTTACTGAAGCAAATGCATAACCTTCATCACCAACCCTTCCAGTGATTGCCGCAATACTTTCGCTCATTGCAGTCAAAGAATAGGTGCGGCCTTCTTTCATGCTAATCAGTTCTTTCAATGTCTCTTTATCAGGGACCAGGTCTCCCTGCACATCAATCTTGGATACCGTGTATTGAGGACCTTCAAATACACTAAAAGATAGGTCAAAGCTCTTTTTGTCTGAAGACATGGCAAGATGCATAGACTCAATCTTCATATCAAGATATCCCTGATCCATGTAATACTGCTGAAGCATTTGGGAATCAGCGGCAAAACGTTTCTGATCAAACACATCCCGATCGGATATCCATGATGGGAGATCTGATTGTCTGGAAGCAATCTCTTCGCGCAACACCCCACTACTAATAGCTTTATTGCCGATAAAACGAACACGACTGATACGCGTTACATTTCCTTCGTCGATCTTCACAACGAGATCCACACGTCCATCGTCGCGGGGTGTTGTAATAAAATGAATCGCAACCTGATAGAAACCATCTTTCAGATAGCCCTTGAGCAGGGTGTTCCGATCAGCTGTTTTATTCTTAGGACTGAAAACACGCCCTGGTTTCAACTTCATGCGTAACTGAAGGTCTTTAGTCGTATGCTCGTCATTGCCCTGCATCTTCAAACTGGCTATCAGGGGAAACTCTTTCACATGGCAGACAAAATGAATTCCCTGAGCTGTTCTTGTGCCGGTGAATCTGACATCGGAAAAGAAACCAGTTCGATGCAACCTGCGAATATTTTTACTTATTTTACGCCTATCCAGACTGTCGCCAACCTTGATAGTCATTTTATCAAGAATAGTTTCCTTTTCGACGAATCGATTTCCTTGCACATCAATAGAAATAATCCGCGACGCTGTTTGCTGATTGTCTTCAGCTGCCGAAACAGTGTTGAAAGACAACAAACCGGAAAGCAGTAGTCCAAACGCGATAATCCAATATTTTAACGAGCCAAGCATCTTATCCCCTGAACAATCGAGAAAGGTCATTATAAAAAGCAAACACCATCAGTGAAATGATCAATGCCAGACCTATAAACTGTGTAATCTCCAGAAATTTTGGTGAAAGTGCCTTCCCCCGCAACTTCTCCAAGCCCAAATAGACCAGAAGCCCACCATCTAAAACCGGAATTGGCAACAAATTTAATACACCAAGATTTACAGAAATTAAAGCCAGAAAACTCAGAAAATATACCAGCCCCATATCTGCTGTTTTTCCTGCCAATTGCGCAATAGCTATGGGCCCACCGAGGTTATCCGGGGAAATGGCCGATGTTACCATCTTCGAGAACACGCCAAGTGTTAAAACGGTCATCTCCCAGGTGCGTACAAAACCATACTGCATGCCATCCCAGATCCCCATTCGATACACAGATGTACCATTGGCGGCCTGGCTTGAGAGCCTCGCACCTATCCGGCCTTGCTGATTTTGATCTGTCGCCGGAAGCACGTCCAGTTCTAACAATGTCTGTTCCCGCTTAACAACGATCTTTACTGTTTTTCCCGCATTCGCCTTTATTTGATCAATAAACTGATTGACGTTATTAACCGCTCTCCCATTGACGCGTTGAATTACATCGCCCTTGAGCAGGCCAGCCTGATGAGCAGGAGAAGATTCAACCACGTCATCCACACTAACCAATAAACCGGGAGTAAATCCCAGCACCTGACTGGCCACATCAATCAGTAACGGATCTTTCTTCTGTTCAGCAAGCTTCATGTTCAGCGCAAGGGTCTTCTCATTCCGACTGACTATTAGTTCAGACTGCTTACCTACGCGACTCTTCAGCAGCTCTTCCATCTGCTGCCATGAATGTACATCACGCCCATGCACCGCAACAACACGGTCTCCAATCTGCAACCCGGATTGCTCGGCAACAGATGCAGGTGCCACATGACCTACAATGGTAGGTAATACCGACTGCCCCATCCAGCCAACCATCATGTATGCAACAATGGCAAAAACAAAGTTATAGGCCGGCCCTGCTGCAGCCACAGCAGCCCGCTTCCAGACCGGCTGAACATTGAAAGCCCGTTTTCTATCCTCTTCTGACAAGGTTGAAGCCACACCTTCTTCCTGTTCATCCGGATTTTCACCCAGCATTTTCACATAACCACCCAATGGAATGGCCGCGATCACGTACAGCACTTCCTGATCATTGCTTCGCCATGAAAACAAGGCGGGGCCAAAGCCGATAGAGAACTTCTCGACCTTGATACCAAGCCTGCGTGCAACTGAGAAATGACCGTACTCATGTACCGCAATAAGCAGTGCAATAGCCACTATAAACGCCAGCGTTGTGTGTAAAATTTCAGTCATGCTGAAATCACCTCTTCTGCCAGTCTTCTGGCCTGTTCATCATATAACCATACTTCATCCAAAGTCCCAACAGCGGCACTATCCACCATGGAGAGCACTTTCTCTACTGTGCTGACAACATCGGTGAAACGAATATTTCTATTCCTGAATGCTGCATTGGCCACTTCATTGGCAGCGTTAAATGCGATGGACAATGAATCTTCTCCGCGCATGACGTGCTGCACAAGTGCCATGGCCGGGAACCGTTCGTTGTTCACAGCCTTGAAATTCAGAGAACCTGTTTTGGCAAGGTCCAGCCACGGAATCCCGCTCTCCAGTCTTGGTTCAGCCTGCATGGCATACGCAATCGGCATTCGCATATCTGGCATAGCCAATTGTGCCAACACAGAGCCGTCTCTGTATTCCACCATGGCATGCACAATACTTTCCGGATGAATCACCGCAGAAAGTTTTTCAGGCGTTAAGCCAAACAGCCATCGCGCCTCAATTAATTCCAGCGCTTTATTCATCATGGTCGCGGAATCCACACTGATCTTAGCACCCATATCCCAATTCGGATGCGCCACTGCCTCTTCAGGCGTCACAGCATGTAAGGTTGCAGGATCACGATCCCGAAAGGGGCCGCCGGATGCGGTCAGAATAACCTGAGTAATCGAATCATAATCATGCCCGTGCATACATTGATGCACAGCGGCATGTTCAGAATCTACCGGCACAACATCCGCACCAGATTCTCTGGCTGATTGCATAAAAATATTTCCTGCTGTAACCAGACATTCTTTGTTGGCCAAGCCTACGCGTTTACCCGCTTTAACCGCTGAAAGCGTTGCCGGCAATCCTGCTGAGCCAACCATGGCAGCCATCACCATATCTGTTTCTGAAGCTGCAGATAGCTCAATTGCAGCATCCA
This sequence comes from Mariprofundus micogutta, assembly GCF_001895085.1. Taxonomy (GTDB): domain Bacteria; phylum Pseudomonadota; class Zetaproteobacteria; order Mariprofundales; family Mariprofundaceae; genus Mariprofundus; species Mariprofundus micogutta. The sequence continues at coordinate 126,046 of NZ_BDFD01000001.1, forward strand.
TGCCGAATTCCAGCCGAGTACCTGAAGGTAATTTCCCTTGCAGACGTTTTGCCGCATCAGCATCAGTCATTACCACCCATTCGGGGTGCAATCTATTTGCCAGCTCCAGCATCTTTTCATCATTCTGGTGTCCGACAAGAGCGAAGGCAGTGAATTTGTCCGGATGCCTCTGCATCACATCAGCGGTACTACAACCAATTGATCCTGTTGCTCCCAACACTGTCATTCGCATCAGATCAACCCCCACAACAACCAGGTCACCGGTACCGCCATGATAATCGCATCAATACGATCAAGAATACCGCCATGGCCCGGCAACCATGAGCCACTATCCTTGGCACCTGCCATACGTTTCACCGAAGATTCAGACAAATCACCAAGCACACCGGCAATGACTGCTACCAGAGCAAGAATAAGAGCCAGACCAGCAGGTAAAACGTCCCAACTCACCCAGCAGAACATTGCAACAGGTACCGCAAATAGCAGTGCTCCCATCACCCCTTCAATCGATTTGCCCGGGCTGATCGCAGGACACAGCTTTCGACTACCCCACTTGCGGCCGACAAAATAAGCGGCCGTATCAGAAGTCCACACAGCCAGACAAGTCCCTATTATCAGTGACTGTCCTACCGCAGAGTTATGTGTTTCTGCAATAGCCAGAGCGAACACATATACCCATGATAGCAACCAAACCGCGGCAAAAAAGTCGGAAAATGAAGCCTGCTGCAAGCGTGAATTCAATACAAAGACGAAAAACCAGATAAAACCACCTAGCAGTAACCAGCCTATGTCGGCCGACCAGGCGAATAAGCCCCACATCACAGCTGCTGAAAGCATATAAGCAAGAGGCTGACGTAATTTCATCATCAATACTGCTTCACAGCTCGCCACCAGGCCAATAAGTGCCAACATCGATTCAAACCAGGGCGACGCAAGATGGAAATACCAGCCCCACACCGCTACAAATAAAACAATAGCCGTGATGATACGCTTACTGAGTTCACTCATCAGCCAACCTGCTCACTGGTCTGACCATAACGCCTTTCTCGGGAGGCATAATCACTCAACGCTTCCTGCAGATCTTTTTTGGAAAAGTCCGGCCAGTAAACATCCGTAAAATAGAGTTCGGCATATGCTGCGTCCCAAAGGTGAAAATTGGAGATACGTTGTTCACCACCAGTGCGAATTAACAGGTCCAGCGGTGCCATATCACGGCGCCACATCAGGCTACGAAAAATTTCCGGTGTCAGCGTATTCAATGCCGTTTCACCGTTCTCCTGCTCATTGGCCCAGACAAGGGCTTTGCGAACAGCAACCAGAATCTCCTGCTGACCACCGTAATTCAAGCAGAGTATCAGATCGATGTCCTTGTTTGCTGCTGTCGCCGACACCGCTTTCTCAACCGCTCTTCGGGCACTGCCTGGCAAAGGTGCAATATCACCCAGCACACGAAAACGAACACCATTCTCCATCATTTCAGGCAAGGTTTTTGGAAGCAGGATTGAAAGAAGGCTCATCAAGCCCCGTACTTCCAGTTTTGGACGCTCCCAATTTTCAGTAGAAAATGCATACAGTGAGATCTGACGTATACCCAGATCTTTGGCCCACTCAACGACATTGCGGGCGACCTGAGCCCCCTGCTTATGCCCTTCCAGACGCCCTTTGCCCCGGGCTTTAGCCCAACGACCATTGCCATCCATAACGATGCCAACGTGACCGGGTATTAAATGAGATTGATCCATCTGGGAGGATGGTGACATCAAACAGTCAGAATTTCGCTTTCTTTATGCTCAATAACTTTATCAACTTCGGTAATGAACTGATCGGTGATTTTCTGGATCCGGTCCTGCAGGCGTTTACTCTCATCTTCAGGAAGCCCTTCATCCTTCACCTGTTTCTTCACACCATCATTAGCATCACGGCGTATATTGCGCACAGATACTTTGGCCTTCTCACCAGATGCCTTTACCTGCTTCACCAGGTCTTTACGACGATCTTCGGTTAGTTCAGGCAGAACGATACGTACCACCTCACCATCGCTGGTCGGTGTCAGACCAAGATCAGACTTCAGAATAGCCTTTTCCAGATCCGCCATAATGGTTTTTTCCCACGGCGTAATCATCAGCATACGTGGCTCAGGAATTGAAATATTACCCACCTGTGAGATAGGTACTTCAGAACCATAATAAGAGACTCTGACGTGATCCAGCAGGGCAGCATTGGCGCGTCCGGTACGGATCGTAGCCAACTCGGATTTCAGTGCTGCAATGGATTTGTCCATTCTGTTTTCTACATCTTTAAACATCTTACCCCTCCTGAACCAGCGTGCCTACAGGCTCACCGGATACTGCCTTGAGCATATGCCCCGGTGTAGTCACATCAAATACCACAATCGGCATCTGATTATCGCGACATAGGGACATGGCCGTTGCATCCATCACACCAAGACGTTTGGTCAATGCTTCGGTAAATGTAAGTGTATCGTAACGCACAGCATCCGCATTTTTAGCAGGATCAGAGGTGTAAACCCCGTCTACTTTAGTGCCTTTGAGTACTGCATCAGCCTGAATTTCCATAGCGCGCAAGCTGGCCGCTGTATCAGTAGTAAAATAAGGGTTCCCGGTTCCCGCGGCAAAGATAAGGATTCTACCCTTCTCCAGATGACGTACTGCACGGCGCCGGATATAGGGCTCGGCAATCTCACGAATATGCAGTGCAGAAATAACTCGTACCGTAGCACCATTCCGCTCAATGGCATCCTGCAATGCAATCGAATTCATCATGGTAGCGAGCATACCCATGTAATCCGCGCTAGCCCGATCCATACCGGAAGCTGTACCGCTCATGCCACGAAAGATGTTGCCGCCGCCAATAACAATAGCCAGTTCAACACCGGATTCCTGCACATCGATCAGCTCTTTTGCAATCCGGTTGATAGTCTCAGGATCAACACCAAAAGCAGCATCGCCCATAAGTACTTCACCGGAAAGCTTGAGCAACACCCGCTTATAGGGGCGCTGCTCAAGACTCTCGCGGTTTGAATCACTCATCAGGGATTAACCACCCTGTATCTGTGCTGCAACTTCTGCAGCAAAGTCTTCTTCTTTCTTTTCGATACCTTCGCCAAGTCCAAAACGTGCCATACTTACAACTTTAGCATCGCCCAGGGCCTTGCCAACCTTCTGATCAGAATCCATAACAAAATCCTGTTCCAGCAGGCAGATCTCAGAGTAGAACTTATTCAGCTGGCCGCTAACGATTTTATCGACAATCGCTTCCGGTTTTCCGCTGGCAATCGCACGCTCAGAAAGAACTGCACGCTCACGTTCAACGGTATCAGCATCCACATCATCACGTGAAATAAACTTCGGATTAGCAGCTGCAACATGCATGGCAACACCACGAGCCAGACCTGCATCAACATCGCCATCGATGCCAACCAATACGCCGATTTTACCTGCTCCATGTACGTATCCGGCAACAGTACCATTGACTTCAAAACGCTCAAAACGACGAACGCTCATGTTTTCACCAATGGTTGCGATCAACTGTGACAGAGCCTGTTCAACAGTAAGTTCGCCGTCAAAATCACTTGCCAACAGCTCAGCCAGATCAGCCGGGTTGTTTTTGATAATCAGAGCCGCAACTGCATTCACAAAACCGACAAACTGATCGTTCTTACTCACGAAGTCAGTCTCAGCATTCACTTCCAGCACAACACCTGTATTGCCTTCAGCCACTGAAACTATAATGCCTTCTGCAGCAACACGACCAGCTTTCTTGGAAGCAGCACCCAGACCTTTCTTACGCAGAAAATCGACTGCAGCATCAATGTCGCCATTGGTTTCATTCAATGCTTTTTTGCAGTCCATCATGCCTGCACCACTCATATCACGCAGTTTTTTCACATCTGCAGCGGTAATAGCCATTCTAATAATCCTCGTATCTTTTTTTAGTAATTATGCTTCAGCCGCTGTATCTTCAACAGCAGCATCTTCAGCAGCAACAGTCATAGCTTCAACTACATCATCGCCATCTTCAGCGTTTTCCAGATGCCAGGATTCAGTGCCTTCCAGCAGCGCATCGGCAATCTTGCTGCAGAACAGGCGAACAGCGCGAATCGCATCATCATTACCAGGAACAATATAATCGATACCGGTTGGGTTACAGTTTGTATCAACTACAGCTACAACCGGGATACCCAGTTTCTGTGCTTCTTTTACAGCCAGCTCTTCTTTACGAACGTCTACCACAAACAGGCAGTCCGGCAGGTCATTCATTTCTTTGATACCACCGAGAGAACGCTCCAGTTTATCAAGCTGACGCTGCAATTGCAGAGCTTCTTTCTTGGTCAGCAGTTCAAATACGCCCTCTTCTTTCTGGCGCTGCAGATCTTTCATTTTACGAACAGACTGCTGAACAGTGGCGAAGTTAGTCAGTGTGCCGCCCAACCAGCGGTGATTCACATAAAACTGACCTGCGCGAGATGACTCTTCTTTTACAGCTTCACGTGCCTGACGCTTGGTGCCGACAAACAGTACGCGACCACCGGCTGCTGCCAGTGCCTGCATGAATGAATAGCTTTCGTTCGCCATACGCAGAGTTTTCTGCAAATCGATAATATGGATGCCATTACGCTGTCCAAAGATATATGGAGCCATTTTCGGGTTCCAGCGACGGGTCTGGTGACCAAAGTGAACACCTGCTTCGAGCAGCTGTTTCATTGTAAATTGAGACATTGAAGTCCTCCGATTGTTGTTTTCCTCCACCGTCCACCACCCTTACGGGCACAATTGGTTTGGACAGTGTGCGAATTCCGCTCTTGCAAGCGGGCGCGCTTTCTAGCGAAAACATCGATAAATAGCAAGCTTCCTTTCGACTACAGCAGCTCTATTTTTTATTCAGTTACAGCCATATGAAAATGCTCGCATGCAGGATAGTTCAATATTCGTCTAACAAGGAAAATATAGGGCAAATGGAACCCCGACAGTTCTGATCGCAGGATATTGCTTAAGCCTGCTTTTAAAGCACAATGAATTTAAAATGGTAAGGCGTATCCGCAGCTCCGATAGCAATGATGTCGCCATCCTCAATTTGAATTCTACCTCCGCTGTCCCGGCCACCGACTCGAACTGAACCCACGCTCACACCACAAGCGCTATTGCGATCTACCAGCATGTATTCTGAACCCTCTCTCTCAATCTGAAAGTGCTCTCTGGAAATATGCAGCGGCTGAGCAACATCTATCAGATAAAGGTCATTACTCGGTTCGCGACCATCAAACTTATCTCTCTCCAACCTCACCATCTTGCCTTCAAATTCCCTGACACGTGACTCTCTCCCGACTTTAAAAGGAAATCGAGTTATTCGAACCATTCCCTGCTCTAACAAGACCTGTGGAATAGAGGCCGCCGCTTCTGGGCTCATGGCTTTAAGCACTGCCTTTGGCGTCAAAATCTGTAATATGGAATCTTTTTCGTTCATCTAAACCCTCTCCAGTTGCAATTCAGTCCGTTACCATTCAACGAGCAAGAACAGTGCCTGTTTCAGAGAGACTTATCGACTTCAATGCGCAATAAATAATGGATAATGAAAACGAGGTGCCTGTCTTTTCTTTTTCACCTGCCCTACTGATGCCAGCGACACCGTACGATCCCCATACTTTTTATTAATATGGTTCACAGTCAGCATTAATGATGTCTGCCTAGTGTCCTCACGTGAAAAACCGAACAGGTCATCGGTACGTGAGACTTCCCGACTTATATCTGTTGCCACCACACCGCAGCCACGATACTGCTCACCCGGCCTGAATAACTGTTGAAAACAGACTTTCACTGCAGCCATGATCCGCTTCAGACTGCTGGTCGAAAAATCCAACTGCACGGATGTTCCCTGCCGCTCAAATGAAGCCAGCGTCAAAAACACGGACAAGCGTCTGGCAAGCAACTGTTTGGCTACCAGCTCTGCAACCAGACGCATACCATGGTAACTCAGGTGTGCAGCAATCAAACGCCGATCATGACTCAGCTGCCCCATTGACGCAGTTCTTGCGATACTTTTTGGCACAACCTGCTTTAACTCCAGTGGCAACACTGAGCGCCCTGACAATTCATGTTTTAACAGCATGCCATGTCGACCAAGCAACCTGTGCATCAAAGTATCTTCAAGGTGTGCAAACTGCAATGCTGTATGAATTTTAAACTTCTGTAGTAGTGCAGCACGATTACGCCCGATGCCCGGAATCGCAGCCACCGGCAGATCAGACAGAAAAAGCTCAATCCGCTGACCTGGCAAGACAGCCGTACCATTTGGCTTATTCGATTCAGAAGCAAGCTTGGCCAGTGTGCGCGTATTGCTGATACCGACGGATACAGTGACACCTGTTTCACGGAAAATACTGACACGTATATCATCTGCAATCTGCTGGAATGATTTACGCCACAAGCTACGCATTCCGTTCATATCCAGAAATGCCTCATCAATCGAATAGATTTCAACATCAGGGCTATAACGTCGCAGTATTGAAAATACCTTGTTGGAAACCTGTCCATAATAACGAAAATCGGCAGCCAGACAAACCACTTGCGGCGACAGTTTTTTCGCCTCCCACACAGGCATGCCGGTGGTGATACCCAGTGCCTTGGCATCATAAGATTTGGCAACAACGATGGCATTCTGACTGGAGAGCACGCAGATCGGCCGACCCTTTAAGTCGGGTCGGCGCGCTGCCTCACAGGAAGCGTAAAACGCATCGCAATCGACATGTGCAATTGCATTGGACCAGTTACTCACGGTCTTCAAAAGATTATACCGCAGAGAACGCAGGGTTCCGCAGAGTAAAAGCTAAATCATTGTATGACAGGCTTTGTCTACATGCTGATCGCACGAATGGTCTGCCAGACATGAACACCTCGCATGGGCTTAAATCTTTCTGTTTTTTTACTCTACGTACCTTAGCATTTTGCGGCAAATGCCTTTAGAATTTCCTGAACTGGCCTACCACTTCACCATAAATATCCAGTGACTCTTCCGGATAAATATCGGGATAATCTTCGTTAGCAGGCTCCAGATACATACCCTTACTGCCGCTGCGCAGGTATTTGATTGTAAAATCACCATCCACAATCGCCACTACAATCTTACCAAGATCAGGGTTGGTATTGCGTTCCACAATCAGGAAATCGCCATCATGGATACCCGCATTAATCATCGAATCTCCTTGCACGCCAACCAACACCGTACTGGAAGGACGTTCAACCAGATAATCATCAATGGTAATGGCATCGCCGAGAATCTCTGTCGCAGGGCTGGCAAAACCGGCCGGTGCAAATCCCACATGCGGGCGAGCAAAAAACATATTGGCCGGACTCAAACGTCCCCCCGGGGCCTTGCTGATATAACCTGCAAAAATCATGCGATCAACAAACTTCACCGCCCCCTGCTTACTCACACCGACAAGAGCTGCGATCTCAGCATAAGATGGAATCAAACGATGCAGAGCGTAATAGTCCTGTAGCCTGCCGAGATAAAAAGGGTCTTTATTCACCATGGCAACACTATGGTGTACGATCGTACACCTTGCAACTATTTTTTATATTAAACCACACGCCGCTGGTCTCTCCATCAAAATCAGTGTTATAGTCACCCCATGTTTTTCTCGAAACCCAAACAACCATCCCCTGAACAGATTCAACAGCTAACCCAGCTCTTTGCCCTCGGCGAGCTGGAAGAATTGATCGAAGAAGCTAACGAACTGGCCAGGAAGTTCCCGAAAACCGCACAGATTCACAATATTCTTTCTGTTGCCTATAACGCCACCGGCGATTATCACGCTGCGGTCGATAGCGCCGAGCGTGCCACCCAGATTCAACCCGACTATGCCAAGGCATTCCTTAATCAGGGTAATGCGCTGGCCAATCTCGGTGAAGATGAAGAGGCTCTGAACAGCTACCGCCAGGCCGTGCTGATCGCCCCTGATTTTGCTGAAGGCTACAACAATCTGGGCGCATTTCTGCTCAAACTCCAGCAACATGAGGAGGCGGCAAAGAGTTTCACCATAGCCCTTGAAATAAAAACCGACTATATCAAAGCACACAACAACCTTGGCTGCGCATTGATGGAATTGGGCCGTTATGAAGAGGCCATTACCAACTTCGAATCTGCCATTGCATTAAACCCTGACTATGCCGAGGCCTATAATAATATGGGTGGAGCGCTACTGGATACAGGTCGCAAACAGGATGCCATCGACAGCTTCAGCCGTGCGATCGAGCTCAATCCTCATAGTACTGAGGCGCATCGCCAGCTTGCAGGTTTGCTGTCGTTTGCGTCAGATAACCGCTTATATGCCGACATGAAGGTATTGTATCGGCTAGGTGAACTGACAGACACACAACGCATGCACCTCTGCTTTGCTCTGGCCAAAGCAGAAGATGATATGGGCAATGTAGAGCAATCCTTTGATTATCTCAAAGAGGGGAACCAGCTACGCAAAGTACTCTCCGGCTACTCTCTCGATGCAGACCGTGAGCTGTTCAGACAGATCAAATCAGCCTTTTCGATGACCATCCAGCAGCAGCCAGTCACTGAAACGGATAACACTCACACACCTATCTTTATCCTGGGCATGCCGCGCTCCGGCACCACACTGGTGGAACAAATTCTCTGCAGCCACTCAAAAGTCCATGGTGCAGGTGAAGTCGCCATCCTCGACCACGGTATCAACAGTATCGAATGGAACAAACATGGAATTCACTCCGATCAGTTGCAAAACCTGCGTCAGCACTACCTCTCCTGGATGGAGAGTCTGGATGTCAGTGAAGACTTTATCACTGATAAAGCCACCATCAATTTCAGATGGATCGGGTTTATTCTGCAATCCATGCCGGAAGCTCGCATCATCCATATCAAGCGTGATGCCAGAGCCACGTGCTGGTCGGCCTACAAGCACTTCTTTGGCGGCGATGCCCTCGGCTTTTCCTGTGATCTTGATGACGTAAGTGAATATTACAAGCTTTACGTGGATCTCATGGATTTCTGGGAACTGCATTTCCCGGGTCGCATCCATCACATCAATTATGAGAGCCTGACTGAATCTCAGGAAGATAAGACTCGTAAATTACTGGATTATTGCGGTCTTGATTGGGAAGAGCAGTGCATGGACTTCCACCTTTCCGGTCGTGCCGTTGCAACAGCCTCTAATGAACAGGTCAGACAAAAAATGTATCAGGGCAGCTCTGAGGCCTGGCATACATTCGAAACACACCTGGAGCCAATGCTCAGACAGTTGAAAGATTATTGAGCTATCAGCACGAAACAAAAAGAGCCCAGGCTATGCCTGGGCTCTTTTATTAAGGCTTCAAAGAAAATCAATCGCGCAGGTTCAAAACATCCTGCATGTCATACCATCCACTGGATTGATCTGACAACCAAGCCGCAGCGCGTACTGCACCACGAGCGAAAACCATACGATCAGATGCACGGTGATTGATCTCAATACGCTCTTCATCAGCGATAAACATGGCTTCATGTTCACCTACAATATTACCACCGCGCAGCACGGAAAAACCGATATCGCCAGCTTTACGCGCTCCGGTAATACCTTCACGCGAATAGACTGCCACATCATCCAAGGCAACACCGCGCCCTGCCGCCAGTGATTTACCCATAGCCAGTGCAGTACCACTCGGCGCATCTACCTTGTGCTTGTGATGGGCTTCGAAGATTTCAGCATCATAATCATTACCCAGTACTTCAGCGGCTTTTTCAATCAGCTTCAGTGCCAGATTCACGCCAACTGAATAATTTGCTGCCATCACAACCGGTGAGTTTGAGAGTACCTCTTTTAACTGCTTCAGCTGTTCCGCATCAAAGCCGGTGGTTCCGATCACAATACCCATGCCGCGTTCAGCAATAAATGCTGCATGCTGCAGCGTTGCTGCCGGTGCAGTGAAATCAATCACCACATCTGCTTCGTTACATGTAGCGATATCAGCCGCCAGTGGCACAGCCAGCGTCTCCACGCCGGCCAGTTCTCCGGCATCGCGCCCGACGAATGGCGAACCGGCACGTTCGGTTGCACCAACCAGCACTGCACCTTTCGCTTCTGTTACCGCACGCACCAGCATGCGCCCCATACGGCCGGAAGCACCAACAACGATAACTCTTAACTCACTCATTACTTGCTCTCATTGGACAGATCTTCCCAGAAATCTTTCACTTTGCCCAGAAACGATGAGCGTTCCGGATAAATATCATCACCGGCTTCATTGGCAAATTCACGCAACAGGTCTTTCTGACGTGAAGTCATTTTCTTCGGCACGGCAATCTGTACACGCACATACAGATCACCTTTCTGGCTACCCGCACGTACATCCGGCACACCATGGCCACGCAGGCGGAACACACGTCCACCCTCGGTACCAGCCGGAATTTTAATTTTTACTCTGCCGTGCAGGGTTGGTGCATCCACTTCCGCACCCAGTGTGGCCTGCGGGAATGTCACCGGCATAGTACAATAGAGATCGGCACCTTCACGCTCAAAAATCGAATGCTCTTTCAGAGAAATCACCACATACAGGTCACCTGCAGGGCTGCCATGCTGTCCGGCTTCGCCTTCACCACCGACACGTACCTGGGCACCGTCATAAACACCGGCAGGCACTTTGATTTTCAACTTCTTGTTAACTTTTACTCGCCCTGCACCGCCACAATCCAGACATGGTGATTCAATACGAGTGCCTGCACCGTGGCAGGTCGGACATGTGCGGCGAACGGCAAAGAAACCCTGTTGCATCTGCACCTGGCCATGACCACCACAGGTACCACACGGCACCGGATTGGAACCCGGACGTGCACCGGATCCGTTACACGTATCGCACGATTCATGTTTGGGGATCTTCAATTCAACTTCACGACCGCTGGCTGCTTCCTCCAGCGTCAGGGTCAGATTATAACGCAGGTCCGCGCCACGCGAGGTTCGTGCACCACCGCGACCACCGAACATATCGCCAAATACATCGCCGAACATATCTCCGAAATCACGGAAAGCATGCGAATCCTGAGCACCACCACGGCCCCAGAAGTCCTGCATCTGCTCATCCACACCGGCATGACCGTACTGATCGTAACGTGCGCGTTTTCCGTCATCTGTCAGCACTTCATAGGCTTCTGTTACTTCACGGAAATTTTCAGCTGCTTTTTCATCATCCGGATTTCGGTCCGGGTGATATTTCATAGCCAGCTTGCGGTACGCCCGTTTGATGGTGTTCTCATCGGCATCTTTTGCCACACCCAGCACTTCATAATAATCGCGTTTGGACACTCTCACTCCCTGCTAAATCATTCAAAATCATTCACCGCAAAGGACGCAAAGTTTCGCAGAGGAAAGCAAAATATCACTACTGGTTAACTCTGCAGAACGTTGCATCCTCTGCCGTTCAACGTCTCTATCTGTTAAAACGTGAAAAGGAGCGGCAGGCAAAAGCCCCCGCTCCTCGCACATCAGACCCGCGTCTTACTTCTTGTCGTTTTCATCCACAACTTCAGCATCAACCACATCATCCTGCTTGTTTGATGATGCATCTGTATCCTGAGCTTCGCCACCTTCAGCCTGAGCCTGTTGCTGCTGCATATCCTGATAGATTGCTTCACCCAGTTTCTGAGCTTTTTCAGCCAGTTTTTCTTCAGCTGCAGTAATGGTGTCTTTATCACCACCTTCAATCGCTTTCTTCAGCTCTTCAAGCGCATCTTCGATACCCTTACGTGTGTCTTCATCCACCTTGTCGCCATGCTCTTTCAGTGACTTCTCTGTGGAATAGACCAGTGCATCGGCGCGATTCTTCGCTTCAATCTGCTCTTTCAGCTCTTTATCCGCATCAGCATTGGCTTCGGCATCTTTCTTCATGCGTTCGATCTCTTCCTCGGACAGGCCGGAACCGGATTCAATACGAATCGAAGTCTCTTTACCGGTACCTTTATCCTTGGCATGCACATGCATGATACCGTTGGCATCGATGTCAAATGTCACTTCAACCTGTGGCATGCCGCGTGGAGCAGGTGCAATGCCTTCCAGATTAAACAGACCCAGCTGTTTATTGCCACTGAACAGGTCACGTTCACCCTGTGCAACTTTAATGGTCACCGCAGTCTGATTATCGGCGGCAGTGGTATAGGTCTGACTCTTCTTGGTCGGGATAGTGGTATTTTTCTCGATGATTTTGTTAAAGATACCGCCTTCAACTTCAATACCGAGAGACAGCGGTGTGACGTCCAGCAGCAGCACGTCGGTCACATCACCGGTCAATACTGCACCCTGAATCGCTGCACCAATCGCTACCACCTCATCCGGGTTCACACCCTTGTGTGGCTCAGAGCCGAAGAATGTCTGAACTTTTTCCTGTACCAGTGGCATACGTGTCTGACCGCCCACCAGTACAACCTCGTGAACGTCGGAAGCTTTCACGCCAGCATCTTTGAGTGCCTGCTTGCATGGCTCCAATGATCTTTCAACCAGATCACCGACCAGGCTTTCAAACTTGGCACGGCTCAGCTTGATCAGCAGATGTTTAGGGCCGGAAGCATCAGCTGTGATGAATGGCAGGTTCACCTCAGTCTGCTGGGAAGAAGAGAGCTCAATCTTGGCCTTTTCAGCTGCTTCTTTCAGCCGCTGCAGAGCCAGCTTGTCAGCCATCAGATCCACGCCATGTTCTTTCTTGAACTCGTCAGCCAGATATTTGATCAGTACCTGATCGAAATCTTCGCCGCCAAGGAAGGTATCACCATTAGTAGCTTTTACTTCAAATACGCCATCACCAATTTCAAGAATGGAAATATCGAACGTACCACCACCCAGATCGTAAACTGCAATCAGATGATTCTCTTCTGTTTTATCCAGACCGTAGGCAAGCGCTGCTGCAGTCGGCTCATTAACAATACGCAGAACATTCAGACCGGCAATCGCGCCCGCATCTTTGGTTGCCTGACGCTGAGAATCGTTGAAGTAAGCCGGAACAGTAATCACTGCATCCTTAACTTCTTCACCCAGATAATCTTCGGCGGTTTTCTTCATCTTCTGCAGCGTAATCGCAGAAATTTCCTGCGGGCTCATTTTCTTGCCGTTGGCTTCCACCCAGGCATCGCCGTTATCAGCAGCCACGATAGGATAAGAAACCAGTTCATGATGATGCTTGGTTTCAGCCGAATCGAATTTGCGTCCAATCAAACGTTTCGCAGCATAAAATGTATTATCCGGATTGGTCACCATCTGACGTTTTGCAGAAGCGCCCACCAGACGTTCATCATTGGCAAATGCCACAACTGATGGTGTGGTATTATCACCTTCCGAGTTGGCGATCACTTTCGCCTTATCACCTTCCATGACGGCCACGCACGAGTTAGTGGTGCCGAGGTCAATTCCAATTACTTTTGCCATTCTTTTTTCTCCTGATCATGCAATTAAACTGCATTCAAACTTGTCTATGGGGTCTTTATGGGGGGCTCCGAAACCGCTTTCAACCCCTCTCATGATATTTTTTTGCCTTGAAGGACACGAAGTTCACAAACAGGCAGTTAATTTTAACAATTCTTGTGCTTCATCTACCTCGCAGTTTTTTAAGCGGCAGGGCCACTCGACACGAGAACCTTGGCCGGACGAATCAAACGCCCGTGCAGCGTATAACCAGCTACATGCTGGGCAATAACGGTCCCTTCCGGTGCTTCATCAGGCATCTGAGTCAGTGCTTCATGCAGATGCGGATCAAAGACCTCACCTACAGCATCAATACGCTTCACTTCAAAGCGGTTCATCATGTCATGCCAGCTGTTCAGCGTAAGCTGCACACCTTCACGCATTACTGCTTCATTACCCTCTTCTGCTTCCAGAGCGCGCTCAAGGTTATCCACCACGTCCAGCAATGATGTCGCAAACTTCTCAACACCGAATTTATGTGCATCAGCAATTTCACGCTGGGTGCGTTTGCGCAGGTTTTCCATCTCGGCATAGGTGCGCAGAACCTTGTCTTTCAACTCAGCAATTTCCGCCTGTGCCGCTTCCAGTGGATCAACTTCCACTTCTTCTACTATTTCATCGCCGTTTTCATCCAGCTGAATGGCCTCTTCTTTCTCCACCGTCACTTCAGCTTCCTCTTTCTTCTTGCCTGCCACTACAGTTTTCCTCCTAGCATTTTGCTGACCCATTTGGCCGTACAATCCACAATCGGCATCACACGCTCATAATGCATGCGCCTTGGCCCGATCACACCAAGCGTACCTACAATATTGGATGGCCCCTCATATCGGGAGAGTACCACCGAAATCTGTTCCATGTTCACCAGTGCATGTTCAGAGCCAATAAACACCTTCACACCGCTCTCTTCAGATTCCACCTGTTTCACCAGATGCAATAGCTGCTCTTTCTCTTCAATCGCCGTCATCAGCGAGCGAATAGTATCCACCACAGCAAACTCCGGCATTTCAAGCAGTTGACCCTGACCACTGACAAACATGTCGCTCTGACCCTCTGTGGGGGCATCAGCCCAGCGTTTCAAGTCCTCAAGTAGATGACGCACTTTCAGACGATCCGAATCCATCTCATGCTGCAACCGGACACGAACCTCTTCGAGATTGCAGCCGCTTAGGAGTTCATTCAGACGTTGTGAAATTTCATGTAACTGGGCTTCGCTGCTCTCTTCTGGCCTGGCAATCAAGCGGTTCTGTACTTCACCAACATCAGTAACAATGACGGCCAGCACTTTTTCCGAAGAGACCGGCACCAGCTCAATGCGATTGATGCGATCAAAACCCTGTTCACGCACCCAAACCATACCAGCGAAATGTGTAAGACTGGCCAGCTCATCCGTCGCCCTCTTGAGTAGTGCGTTTCTTCCCGGCGCATCAGACAGATGACCTGCCACTTTCTGCTCAAGGGTCTGATTTATATTCGAATCTACGGCCATCAGTGTATCCACAAAATAACGCAAACCCGTATCGGTTGGCACTCGACCTGCGGATGTGTGAGGCGATGCCAGCATACCCTGCCGCTCAAGTTCAGCCATCACATTACGAATCGATGCCGGACTCAGCCCCAACTCTCCCTGATCAGCGAGCTTACGCGAACCGACAGGCTGACCTGTCCCCAGATAAGCCCGAACCACTTCACCAAGTATATGTTCGTGTCTGTCTTTCATGGATGTGAGAAAACCACCTGCGTCTATTTAAAAGGTCTGGCACTCTAACGCCGGGAGTGCCGGAAACAATGCAGAGCCGTGAACTCCTTACCTGTTCAGGTTACACTGGCGCTGTGATTATTATTTCAGTATCAGAACAAATGCTCTACCACCGCCGCAAAACCGGTGTCATTTACGCCTATCCCGTCTCCACTGCCACCAATGGCACCGGTAACCAGTCAGGCAGTTTCCAGACGCCACTGGGGCGTCACCGCATTGCTGAAAAAATCGGGCATTGCATGCCGCTACTCACTGCATTCAGTGCTCGTGAACCGTTCTGTATTTACGATCCGCAAACCGACAACCCGAACCAAGACTGGATACTTACCCGCATTTTATGGCTAAAGGGTTGTGAAACTGGAAAAAATCGACGTGGAAAAGTCGATACGCATGCGCGTTACATCTACATCCACGGCACGCATGAAGAGGATAAGATTGGCAACCCCGCCTCGCACGGCTGCATCCGCATGCGCAATGAAGATATGCTGGAGTTATTTGAACATGTAGCTGTCGGAGAATCTGTACGAATCAACAATCAATAACTGTACGAAAAACTCATAGCTAAAACGCGTCATCATCAACTATTCAGGAGCCATCACTTGTGCCTGTTTAAAACACCCATTCTTAGCGATACGATCAGGGCAATCATTATCGGAACCAGCCAGCCGATGTGATCGAATTCGAACAGCCAATGCCAGATGGAGGCAGCTTCGATATGGCCATGGCCGCTATGCGCCAGTGCAATTGATGGTATGAGCGTGATAATAATTGCAACGAATAATTTAAACATCTTCTACTTCCTTTTCTATTTTTGTTTTCTTCATTCTGGCCATAAGCAGGCCTGCTTCATAGAGCAACAGCATCGGAATGCCGAGTAATACCTGTGAAATAATATCCGGAGGCGTAAGAATAGCAGCGAAAACGAAAGTCCAGACAATGACATAACGGCGTTTATCCGTCAGTGATTCGACATTGGCAATGCCAAGGCGAATGAGCAACATAATAATGATCGGAATCTGAAAACTGATGCCAAAAGCAAACAGCAACTTCAGGGTAAGCGAAAGGTACTCTTTCACCGCTGGCATAGCCTGAATTGTATCGGTGGAAAAACTCAGGAAAAATTCAAACACCAGTGGAAATACCACATAAAAGGCGAAAGCACCGCCTGCCAGCAGCAGAGCCAGAGAACCGAAAAAGTACGCCACGAATGCTTCGCGTTCATGGCTATAGAGGCCCGGCGCCACAAAGGCCCAGAATTGGTACAAGGTGACCGGCGCTGTAACAAACAGACTCAGAACCAACGCGATTTTCAGATAGGTGAAAAACACATCCGGTGCATTGAGAAAAACCAGCGGAGTGCCAGGTGGCAGCGCAGCCCTGAGTGGCTGCGAGATAAATTCGAATACTGGTTCTGAGAAGTTCATCAGAATCATCACACCAATAACATAAACCACCACGGCAATTGTGCCGCGCCTGCGCAGTTCAGCCAGATGTGCCAGAACGCTAATGCCAGAGGCTTTTGTATTCAGCTCAGTCTCATCCGCATGTTCTGTTTGATCGTCAAGCTGGCTCACTTATCGCCCTGCTCTTGTTTGTCTGCCTTGTCAGGGGAATCACTTTCCAGCGTCTGACCATGCTGTTTCATGATATCTTTGTTCCAGTCTGTGATATCTGCATCATTCAAGGCATTTTTCACATCGGCAACGCTGCTGTTGAGTTGGGTTTCTTCATCAATCTGGCGGCGCACATCATTGATCCAGCCACGTCCCTTTTTCACGACCCGCCCAATCTGACCAAACAGTTCAGGCATACGCTCTGGCCCCAGCACTAAAAAAGCAATGGCGCCAATTAACAATAGTTCAAGAAAACCAATATCAGGCATGGTTTATTCCCGTATGGGGGCGTTACTTTTTATCTGCAGCGTCAGCTTCAGGAATCTCATCGTTTCCTGATTCCTTCTTTTTATCATCATCGGAGATATTACTACGAAAGCTTTTAATACCTTTGGCCAGGCCTGCACCAACCTGTGGTAACCGTTTGGCACCAAACAGCACCACAACAATAATCAGGATTAAAATCAGCTCTGTTGTTCCAAGTCCAAACATAGTAAAAAACTCCCCAGAGAATGCTCTTCAATCTATAGAACATCCGAACGGGCAGGATGCCCGTCAAAATCGAGCACATCATGCTTGATTTTGTGAGCACAGGCAAAATCATACTTTTGGCTGCGCCTGTTGAAGCATGGCAAGGAGCCATGAATCACGTCAATCAAAATTCACAGCGGACATTACGTGATTTCAGATTTGCGGCAAGTTTTCTGCTATTGGCAAGCCAGCTATCGCCGTGCTGAGATGTCCCTCCGAGTCCAGCTTTGAGGCTGCCAGAAACAGTATCACTGTTGAATTCAGACATCTGATATCAAAAAAACAGATGGCTAATTTTACTATATTAAACTATAGTGACTGATTGAACCTTGCTAAGGAAGTGGTTCAGGAGAAATGTATGAGTCAAACTCATCATTCATTAAAAAAGGATCTCACTAAAACCGTGCTGCTTTGGAGCACCTCTTTTTTTGTGCTGCTCGGTATTATTTTCAGTCTTTCTTTCAACACCCTCCAGACATATATCCTCGATTTGATGGCCGATCAGCGACTTCACTATCAGGTTCATGAATTCGCCAAACACCTGGATGAAAAGGACTCTACATCCATCAGGGAAGAGAGCGATGCACTAACTCAGGACTCTGTCATATCAGCCATCCTGATGGTCGATGCAAGTGGTGAACTGACCCATATTTCACTTAGCAAACACCAAAAACCAAAACTCGAACTGAATGAACCGCTAAGAATCGATACACTGCACTCCCTGATCGATGCGCGCAGCAACCTGCACCTCTACACCCGCAAAATTCCCGGCCATCATGCGACACTGGCCCTGGTGCTCGATGGCACTCCTGTCACCATGACAATTTTTTCTACTACCGCCTGGGCAGCACTAATGATGATCATGCTGGTGCTGATTTCCGTTAAAGCCTTACACTACTCACTCCGGCATCAATTGGTTGAGCCCATCGAACAATTGCGGGAAGCAATTGAGGATCAACATCTTGGTGATGACGCGATTCACAAACTGGAAGAGGATCTACCGGAAGAGGCTTCCAACATCCTTGAGTTTTTCGATCAACTCAAACACTCCCGGGATGATTTAAGAAGCCATATTCCTGACTTGATGGAAGCACTGCCATCATGTTTCTGGTGGTCAGAAGACGCTAAAACGTACCGCAGCATTTCCGGCAAAGCATGTGACCTGCTACAAATTTCCCCTGGAGATCTCGAAGGACAAGAGTTCTGGCACTGGTGTAATAGCTCGGCTCAAATGTCCGTTAACGCCAAACAGCTTAACAGAGCCATTGCAGAGAAAGTCGAACGGCTCGATTTTGCCTATCAGGTCAACCATCACGACCAGGCACACTGGTTTGGAGAGTCTATTACCATCTGTTACGCCAAGGATGGCAGCCCCGAAACCATTTACGGCATCATCAATGACATCAGTGCTCGTAAAAACAGGCAGCAGGAAGAGGCTGAACGTCTGGAACTGATGCACCGTCTGGAGGCAACGGGCACGCTTGTCGGTGGCATTGCGCATGAGTTCAACAATGCTCTGGCAGGCATGAACGGTAATGTATTCCTGATCAAACAGAATACAAATGATGAGGGCAACCTCAATCGTATCCGGAATATTGAAGAGCTGATCGATAGATCAGCCTCAATAATTGAACGCATGCTCGCTTTTGCACGTAAACGTTCAAGCAGACCATCGCCTGTTCACCTGATCCCATTCCTGAATAGTTTTCATACCACTATGCTGCCGGCACTGCCCGACTGCACCCGGCTCACACTTCACTTCGAAAAGAATATCGAAGCCACGAATCCGATCATTATTGCAGACCAGAAATTATTACAGGAACTACTGATGCAACTGGTCGAGAATGCCGATTTTGCAACACGTAACGTTGCCGTACCCAGCATCAACATCAGTCTCGACCTGTTTGAGGCTGATGAGGAGTTTCTGCACAAACATCCCGGACTCTCCTCGACAGCAACTGTTCACCTGCAACTGCACGACAATGGTTGTGGCATCGCGGATGATATCAAAGATCGGATATTTGAACCGTTTTTCACCACGCGCGAAGTCGGTCAAGGAACTGGCCTAGGGCTATCCATGGTATACGGTTATATCAACCAGCTTGGTGGCGCAATCGATGTACAAAGCAATCCCGGCAATGGCAGTACATTTCATGTTTATCTGCCCTGTAACAATGATACGCAAACAAACAAACATGAAGACACCCTTCTGTCAGGCAGTGGTGAAACCATTCTGGTCGTAGATGATGATATAACATTTCGCGAATCCACATGCGAAGTGCTTGCCCGCATGGGTTACAAAACTATTTCAGCAGAAAATGGTACAGAGGCCGTAAACCTCTATGAGCAGCACAAAGAAGATATTCGGCTGATCCTCATGGATATCCTGATGCCCGGAATGACAGGGGTTCAGGCATCGCGACGCATTCGTAAAATCACCCCTGATGTCCGCATCATCTTCCTGACCGCCTATGACCGTACGCAGCCACTGGAGCCTGAAGTCTATGATGATAACGCTGAACTCATCAATAAACCTTTCCGCATCTCAGTGCTCAGTCAGGCGATCAGGAAAGCGCTGCAACATTCGGCCATAGGCAGCCCAGACAAGAACGATATCGGCTCAGCCTCATGAATTCTGGCAACCTCCTTGCTTCAACTGCAGTTCAACCAGGCTGCATAAGGTGAAATAAGAGATTTTACAGGAGTGGATCATGAAACCGGCTATTATTATTGCATTCATCATGGCTCTGCTACCTGCACAGATTCAAGCCCAGTCGCTACCCATACCAACATTCACATCACCTGAACATATCGTCGAAATAAATGACGCCTGGCAAAAGCAAAGCATCCAATATGAATCAGGCATTGAAGCAGACATCGTTCTCTCTCTCGACCAACAGCTTTACGATACCCTGCTGCCTCTAATCAACCGCTATGCCTATGAGCATCATCTCAAAATCGCTACGAATAAAGGAACATGCGGCATTTCTGCAGGCCATATCAATAAAAAACGCGTGGATATTGGCGGTTTCTGCTGCCCTGCTGGAAAAAATGACCGCTTACCGGGGCTGAAGTGGCACACTCTCGGCATTGCCCCAATTCATCTAATTGTTCATCCTACGAACAGCACCCAAAGCATTTCTCTGCAACAGGCCAGAGATATTTTTGCAGGAAATATTTACGACTGGAAACAGGTTTCCGGCAAAAAATTCTCCGGGCTGATTCATCCAATCGGCAGGTTACACTGCAAACATCGGCCGGGACACTGGCGCCTGTTACTGGGCAATGAAGATGATTTCAGTCCGGATCTGATGGAAGTGGGAGCTATCCCGGATATGGTCCGCACAGTTGCGGCTGACAAATTCGCGATTGGCTATGAAACAAACCTGATGATTGAGGCTTACAAATCAAATGGCGGGGTTCACAGTCTGGCTATTGATGGCATTCGTCCTGAGCAACTACAATCAAACCGCTACCCCTTATACCGAACCTATAATCTCACCTCCTGGTCAAAGGAACACCTGAAGAATGAGCATGCCGACAAACTCATTGAATATCTCTTACAACAAGCCAGCAGTCTGAATCCTGATTTTCAGCTCGTGCCTGCAGCAAAGCTGCGTAGACAGGGCTGGCATTTTCATGAAGATGAACTGATCGGCGAACCGGATAACTGGAGATAATTGATGCTACAACGGCTACCGCTCACCCTGAAGCTGTTGATTGTCACAATATTGGCAGCTCTGGTTATCGGAGTCGTACTCGATTCCTATCACAACCGTCAATTATACAAACTGTATGAAAATGAAATGCTCGACACTCTGAAACAGCAGGCCCGCATCGAACGCCTTCGTTTTGACCGCCAGGTGAAGTTTTTTATGCAAATCACACGTATATCTGCCAGTCATCCACCTCTAATCAGGCAACTACGCAACGGTACTCCCTCTGAAATAAACAAAAATGTTCGCCGCAAACCAAACTGGTTCCCCGGACGCTCCCTGGTCGGGAATCAGGTTCACCCACGTCTGGTACTTCTACTCAACAGAGATGGCAGCATCCACAACTCATTCAGCACTCAAATCGAAACGCTTCCCGTATCCCTGGTGCCTCCATCCGACTACTACCGCACAAACTCAAATGGCCAAAGCATGTTATCCATGGTTGATAGCCAGCCATGGATGCTGGCAACTTCAGAAGTCTATGAAAACAACACGCTGCTGGGCTTTGTCATGCTGGGGACACCCCTTGATTCAGAACTTCTGTCCAATGCCCACCGCTACGATGTTGATCCCAACATCACTGCTCTGGTCGACATTAAAGGCGAACTTCCAACCATTCTGGCCAGTTCAAATCCGGATGTAATCCCTGCGGGAATGCCTCTGAGTGAAATCAAAAAATCCTTCCTCGTCACTGGGCAGGAGTTTTTTGACTATGGGGCCTCTGACCTTCCTCTGCATTTCACCTCGTTCCGAAGCAGTGATACCATCAATAAAAAGTTGAATGTTGTTCTGGATGTCGCCTATCAGCAGCGTATCCTGCAATCATTTGGTCTGGCTCTGGTTTTTATTCTGGCAATTGGCTGGCTGGCATATCGTATGCGCCTGCTCTCTGCTGAGGTGAACAACTTTGCAAAAAAACATCTGGGTGTGGAAATTGAAACCAGTTCCGTCGATTCATTAAACCGCCTGGAACATGATATTCATCTATTGGAAGAGAAGGTAATCGAAGTTCATAAACAAGAGATGGAGCGTGAAAAAGCTGAAAAATGGAAAGCCCGACAACAGTTGCGCATATCAGAAATGCGTTTGTATGAATTCTTTGATCAGGCAGAGGAACTGATTCAAAGCGTCGCCCCCGATGGTACAATCCGTTATGTTAATCAGCGCTGGCTGGATGAACTGGGCTATGAGCGCAGCGAACTGGAAAAACTGAAGATCTCTTCAATCATTGCACCAGCGAATCTAAAACAACATTTCAAGCGCATGGAACAGCTCAGCTATGGCAATAGTCCGGGTCTGTTTGAAAGTTGTTTTATCACCAAAACAGGGAAATTGATAGAAGTTGAGGGTACCGCACATAGCCACTTTGAAGATGGTGAACTCATCGAAGTACACAGTATTTATCGTAATATCTCTGAACGCAAACGCCTGGAACAGGAAAAGAAAGAGCAACAGGAACAGCTTGAACACACGCAACGTCTGGAAAGCCTGGGCGTTCTGGCTGGTGGTATCGCCCACGATTTCAACAATCTTCTAACCACCATACTCGGCAATGCTTCAATTGTTGCCAGTAAACTACCTGAACAAAACAGTGAACAAAGCCATATGCAACGCGTTATCGAATCTACAGAACGCGGAGCTGACCTGTGTAAGCAGATGCTCGCCTATGCCGGCAAAGGCCGTTTTGTTATCAAACCGGTCAATCTATCGGTATTGATGGCAGATATTACCAAATTATTATCGGTTTCAATCAGCAAACATGTTGAGCTTCAATATCACCTGAATAGCAAACTCCCCAACATCAATGCGGATGTATCCCAGATTCAGCAGGTTATGATGAACCTCGTGATTAATGCATCTGAAGCCATTGGTGATCAGACAGGTGAAATCAGAGTGTCTACAGGCATAGTGGAAGCTGACACTGAGCTGCTTAACGATTATCTGGGCGAGAATCCTGAACCGGGAAGCTATGTATGGATTGAAGTGAGCGATACTGGTTGTGGTATGGATGCAGAGACTCAGCAAAAAATATTCGATCCTTTCTTTACAACCAAGTTCTCAGGTCGCGGACTGGGTATGAGCGCAATGCTGGGCATTATCAAGGCCCATCACGGCGCATTGAAACTCACCAGTCTGGTCGGCAAAGGTAGTACATTCAGAGTTTTATTCCCGGTTAGCGAAGAGAATCTGACCACTGAAGACATGGCTGAAACAGACACCTCCGAGCATGCCCACCCCGGAAAAACTGTTCTGATTATCGATGATGAGGCTGCAATTCGCGAAATTGCAGCCGTCTTACTCGATGAGCAAGGCATCACCACTCTTGAAGCGGAAGATGGAGATGATGGGCTTAAGCAGTTCAATCGATATAGAGATAAAATTGATATGATACTTCTGGATCTGACTATGCCCAAAATGAGTGGCGAAGAGTGCTGTAAAGAGATTAGAAAACTTGATAAGGCTATCCCTATCATTATTGCTTCAGGCTACTCCAAAGAAGTCATATCCCCACGTTTTATGGAGGATGAGATATCGGCATTCCTGCAAAAGCCGTATGCTCCTGAAATACTACTCAACACTGTAGATATGGTATTGGGTCAAAACTAATGAGGGCTGATGCTCCCCTTCTGAATATACCTCCCACAGCCAAAGGAAACCTGCATGTCTTGCAGGTGCTCGCCGGCCAAACCTCCAAGCTTGTCATCGGTGATGTGATGAAAGGCATGGTCCAGAAAACGGAACAGCCGGGGAGTTTCCGGGTTGTGTTAAATGATGAACCATTCACTATCAAAGGCTTACCGACTCCATTGGCAGGCAAAGAGACATCATTCATCGCTCAAAAATTAGCCGGAGGCAAAGTCGAACTCGCCTGGTTGGGTCAGGCGAAAACAATTACGGCTACACATCAACAGCTGCAAACCAATATCACAACAGACAAGAGTACGACACAAGCTAAAGCCGGATCACTATTATCAGGCAAGGTAAAAACTGTTCAGACCACACTGCTTTCTGCACTACCTGACGCAGTCAAATCAGGCAAAAATATATCTGCCCGCATCGATTCCATTCAGGCAGGAAAAATGACCATGACGCTCATACAAGCCGACTCCAAAGCGGCAGAGAAAATCGCAGCGGCAAAACAAGATAGCACGGCCACCAGGCAACAGATCATCACGTCACCAGACACTGGACTAAAGACAGGGCAACAGACCGCTGCAAGCAGACAACAGATCATCACGTCAGCAAGCATGGGGCTAAAGGCAGGACAGCAGGTTTCCATCAACATCACTGGCGAAACCTCCTCAGGAAAAGCCATTGTTGAAATCACCCCTCAGCAACACACACAGGCCAGTGCAAAAACAGCAAAGGCAGACCTCCAGCAATCTACTCTCGGCAAACTGAATCTGGCTGTTGGAGACTCAGCGCTGGCTCTGGTGCAGAAGCGATTGGCAAATGGCAATATTCAAATCAACATCAAAGGTGTCAGTCTGGAAACGCCGGCACCTGCACAGGTCAAAACCGGCGATGCCCTGGAAATTAAACTGATGAAACCACCTGCCGAATTTCAAGTCGTCCAGTTGCATAAGAATGTTTCGCAAAAAGCGCTATCTCTTGTCCGCCAGAATCTGGCGAACAGTCAGACGCCTGTAGCCCAGAACCTGACAACCATCCGCAGTGTGCTGCCAAACACGGACAGCAGTACATTCCCTGACCTCAAAGGTTTACCGCAGCTGGAAACATTCCTGAAAAGTACAGAAAGCAGCCGTGCTTACCCCATCAATGGAGATCGATTAGCACAGCTCATACGTGACTCTGGTGGAAATCTTGAAAGCAAACTGCATTCACTGATTAACAGAGGAGAGCAAGCGCAATCACTGCAACAGGATTTGAAGGCCATTCTGCTGCAAGTTTCCGGTGACCAGAATACCGGCAAGACTCAACATGCAGAGGTACTGCGTCTGATTACTGAACTCAGCCAGCAAAGTGCCGGTCGTATTGAACTTGGTCAGGCACTGAATGTGCTGGCAAATATACAGGGTGAGGCTAGCCGCATTGAGTTCCCCATGCTGGTCGGACAACAGCTGATCAATGTTCAACTTGCCGTGCAGGAGAATGGACAGCAGACCAATCATAGCAGTTCTGATGGTTCAGGCGATCAGTCATTCAGCGTGCTTTTCGCATTGGAATTAAGCGGACTTGGCGCCATGCGCATTGATGCCAATATTTCTGACAAAAGCGTATATGCACGTTTATACAATGACGACAGCGATGCCTGTGGGTTTATCCAGCAGCATATCGGGAAACTTGAAGAACGATTACAAAACCTCGGCTATGACAAGGTGCATCTGTCTGCATCTGCAAATAAAATTGAACCTGAAAAGCAGCTTCGTTTTGACGAACTGACCAGCATGCGCCCGACATCATTCTCTCTCCTGGACCTTCTGGTATGAAGAAACAACAGGCAATCGCCCTGAAATGGGACCCCTATCTCGATAAAACGCCCAGGCTTGCAGCCAAGGGTCAAGGTTTGTTAGCTGAAGAAATACTCAGGGTCGCACGCGAGAATGATATACCGATCCGCGAAGATCATGATCTGATACAAGTTTTCTCTCTTCTGGATATCGGTGAATCAATTCCGCCGGAAGTGCATACCGCCATCGCCGAAATTCTCGCATTCATCTACTGGACAAATCAACAATATACTGAAATTTTCGATCAGGATTAGTCTTTTACGTCAAAGGCATTTCACCGCCGAGAACGCAGAGAAAAGCAAATACCGGCTTTCTGTTCTGGCAATAGGCGTAGAAAACTATTGATCCAGCATCTGAACATCCATTTGAACGTTGATAGCTTCCTAATGGGGTATGCTTATTTCATACGGTTTATTTTGCGAAACTTTGCGTACTCAGCGGTATATAGTTTTAATCCTTGCGACTATGATTGATCAGCAGCAATCCTGCGCAGGGTTGGCACTTCCAGTTTCGCTTCATCAGCAATAAGCAGCGCACGCTCCAGCCTTGCTGGAGCCGAACGCCCCATACAACCGTGCTCAGGGTCGCCATCAAAGGCTTTCAGCATGCCCTCAATCAGAGCTGTACGATTCAACTCTTTTCCGGTCAGCTCTTCCTGGATATCCAGCACATCACCTGCCACATCACAGGCCAGTTCGTTATGCTCTGCCCACAGCTCAGAGACATTACCGCCCGCTTCAAGACCGGCAATATTGGTAGTCAGGATATAGAGGTTTTTCAGCACCAGTTCAAACAGCAGAGCCTCTTCACTGCCCACTTCGGTTACAGGAATATCAAGTAACCCCAATGCCTCTTTCAGCAATCCGGCAAACTGCCCGTAAGCCGGTGATGCAATCACCACTTTCGAGTCCATGCCCTTCTTCTTCTCAAACCAGACAGAAATCACTGTCGGATTCACCAAGCCCTGCTGCAACCAGTCGCGCGGCAACAGTTCGTTCTGCAGCAGTACCAACTTATCAGACCAGACATCCGGCAAAGCTTGAAGTGTCGGATGCATATCTTTTTCCGCCACTGCCACAACAACCATTTCCGGCTCGGACACATCTGCAGCGACTACCGCCATATCCATATCACGCGTCACCGGTACCACAGGGTAACCGAGCTTCATAAATCCACGTGCAAATACCGAACCAATCTCACCAATTCCAATCACTACTACAGGTTTATCCATCACTCTCTCCAACCAGGTTACTAAATTATTCTCGCCAGGGTTTATTCTGTCTGTATTGAGCCAATCGTTCTTCACAGCCTGCAATCGCTTGCTTAGTCGCTTCTATTTTCTGATAGATGCCAATCACTTTTTCCTGGGCAATCACAGCATCCACAAAACGACCAACTTCTGCGTATGATGCTGCAAAGGTGTCTAATACCGCCGCCCTCTCTTCAGCTGACAAAGCATGCCTGTTGATCCCTTCTACAATTTTTAGTGCAGCGTTTCCATTGCGAATATCTTCGTCTTTTGCGGTAGAGAGAAGCCATGCCAGATTATTTTTGGCCATTGGGTAACCCTGTTCAGCTGATCGACCGTACCACATCGCTGCTTTTTGTACGTCCTTGTCAACGCCAAGGCCACGCTTATACAGCCAGCCCAGGGCATTTTGCGCATACATATGCCCCTGTTCAGCTGACAGTAAATACCATTGGGCGGATTGTTTCATATCCACCTGAAAACCACCTGTACCGTAGCGATACAGGTTGGCCATGCCATATTGAGCCCATGCCTCTTTTCGATCAGTACCTTTTTTATACCAGGAGAACCCCAGTGTCACATCCTGAGCCACACCATCACCAAGTTCATACATTTCACCGAGATGAAATGCTGCCATATCATCTGAAGCCTCATACGCCTTTTCCAGCCAGCGCACTGCAGCCCTGGGTTGTTTAGCACTGCCCTGGCCTTCTCTATACATGGTTCCGACCAGTCGCATTGCCGGCGCGTAGGACTGTTGCGCACTTTTCAAAGCCCAGTTCAGCGCTTCATATCTGTCCTGATCAACACCGTTACCATGGAAATATCTTTTACCCAGTTCCAGTTGCGCTTTCGCATCGCCAGCCTCTGCTCTCTCCTGAGTTAGCTGCAACGAGTTCGTCGCAATCAGGGATTCAAACGCTCCGATTTTCACCAGTGCAGCTATAACGATGACTATGGCTGCAAGAGTTATGAGCAAAGGTTTTCTATTCATCATTTCAGTTTATATCAAACCAGCTTCTTGTATTTCATGCGGTGCGGCTGAATAGCCTCCTCTCCGAGGCGGTTCTTCTTATCGATCTCGTACTCTTCAAAGTTGCCTTCAAACCATTCCACATGCCCATCGCCTTCAAAGGCCAGTATATGGGTGGCAATTCGGTCGAGGAACCAGCGGTCATGTGAAATCACAATGGCACAACCTGCAAAATCAAGCAGTGCCTCCTCCAGCGCACGCAGCGTTTCCACATCAAGGTCATTGGTCGGCTCATCGAGCATTAATACATTGCCGCCCTCTTTAAGCATCTTGGCCAGATGTACTCGATTGCGCTCTCCGCCGGAAAGCAGGCCGATCTTCTTCTGCTGATCACCACCTTTAAAGTTAAAACGACCGCAGTAGGCACGGCTTGGCACTTCCATCTTGCCCAGATACATCGAATCAGAACCACCGGAAATCTCTTCCCAGACCGTCTTGCTATCATCGAGTGCATCACGGGACTGATCCACATAAGAGGCTTTCACAGTTTCACCCGTAATCAATTCACCTGAATCCGGTTTCTCCTGGCCTGTCAGCATACGAAACAGGGTTGTTTTACCGGCACCATTGGCTCCGATAATTCCGACGATACCACCACGTGGCAGATTGAAATTAAGGTCCTCGACCAACAGGCGATCACCAAAGCCTTTGCTGACATGCTCTGCCTTGAAAACGATATCACCCAGCCGTTCTCCGGAAGGAATAAAGATCTGCTTGGTGGCATTTCGTTCCTGCATCTCACGACTGGATAGATCATCAAAGGCTTTCAAGCGAGCCTTGGACTTGGCATGGCGCCCCTTGGTACCGGCACGCACCCACTCCAGTTCCTGCTTCATGGCCTTCTGGCGAGATGTCTCCTGTTTCTCTTCTACAGACAGACGTTTCTCTTTCTGCTCCAGCCATGACGAATAGTTACCCTCAAATGGAATGCCGCGACCACGGTCCAGTTCCAGAATCCATCCAGCCACATTGTCCAGGAAATAGCGATCATGGGTTACCGCCACCACTGTGCCCGGATAGTCATGTAGGAAACGCTCCAGCCATGCCACCGACTCGGCATCAAGATGGTTGGTAGGCTCATCAAGCAACAACATGTCAGGATTCGAAAGCAACAGCCTGCAGAGTGCTACACGGCGACGTTCACCACCGGAAAGTTTTGTAACATCAGCATCCCACTCCGGCAGACGCAGAGCATCAGCTGCAATTTCCAGTTTACGATTCAGATTATGGCCATCGCTGGCTTCGATAAAATCTTCCAGCTTGGCCTGCTGAGCAGCAATGGCATCAAAATCGGCATCAGGTTCTGCATAAGCTGCGTATACAGCATCGAGATCAGCCAGTGCATCCTTGATCGGCTGTACCGCTTCCTCAACATTGCCACGCACATCTTTGGCAGGGTCCAGTTCAGGTTCCTGCGGCAGATAACCAATGCGGATACCCGGAGCAGGTCTGGCTTCACCGAGAATTTCCTCATCAAGTCCTGCCATGATTTTCAGCAGTGTCGACTTACCGGATCCATTCAGACCCAACACGCCAATTTTGGCGCCCGGCAGGAAAGAGAGATAGATATCTTTGAGAATCTCTTTTTTGCCGGCAACAACTTTGCCAACACCCTGCATTGAATAGATATACTGATAATCGGCCATGACCACCTCGTGATTCAACTGTGTAAAAATGTCGGCGAAGCATAACAGTTGTTTCTGCTGCTGGAAGGTCAATTCGACGAATATTCAGGTCCCATTCACATTTCTTCTGTTCCCTCTTCGTTCTCTATGGTTAAGATGCCGCAGGCTGGAGGGAAACGTATGTCTGAATTCAAAGATCGAATCATTATGGTAACCGGTGCATCCGATGGTATAGGTCAGCAGGTTGCGGCAGCGCTCGGCGAAGCTGGTGCCAATGTGATTGCGCTGGGCCGCAATGAAGAAGGTCTACAGCAGACTATGGAGCGCATCGAAGATTCAGGGGGCCGCTGCCTCTGTGTCCCTTTTGATCTGCTTGATTTCGATAACTACGGCAAACTGTTCCTGTCTCTGAAAGACCAGATTCCGCACCTGGACGGACTGGTCCATTGCGCAGGTTCCATTGATCGCTGCACCCCCATGCAATACGTCAAAAGTAAAGATTTCCGTAAAATGCTGGATATCCACCTGACTGCACCGAACATGCTCACTCAGATCATGTTACCGCTGCTTAAACGCGCACCTGCTGCATCCATTGTATTCACCAGCTGTGACATGATTAAAGAAGACCAGGCCAACTGGCACGCTTACGGTCTGGCCAAACGTGCCCTGGCTTATGCTGCATCCATGTGGCAGATGGAGAGCCCTGATAAACCTTACCGCTTCAACACACTTAATCCCGGACGTGTGCGTACGGCCCTGTTCAAGCGCACCTTTGGTGGCGAACATCCGAAGATGGTGCCTGCATCCAGCAGTGTCGTCCCTGCTTATCTTTACCTGTTATCCGATGCATCCAAAGAGCAGCGCGGCCAAAGCCTGCATGCTGCAGACTTGCTTAAAGACTAGGGTCTGTAACACGAATTGAACAAAACTTTCGCCTCAACTTGCTCCAGTACGTTTAATGCAGCATCGAAATCGTACTTGTTCAAATGATGGCGCATCTGCTCAACCTCGTTGATCAGATCAGGGGAAGAGAGGTGCGCTTCGATCTCATCGATCAGGTCAACTGCATCACCATCATACTCTTCGAGCATGCTACGCATACGAGCAAGCAGCTCTCTGGCCTGATCCAGATCTGTTTCAACACCTTCAGCTTGCCGGGGAGCAGATGACAGTGCATCACGCCAAATACAAATCGCATGTGTACTTCTCTGGACCTGCTCATTCAATTTTTCCAACAGTGCAGGAGCCACATCACTCCCCTGCCTGAGCAAATCTTCAATGTCGGATGCATGGCTAAACAGTGATCTGGCGCCGATATTACCGGCCACCCCCTTCAATGAATGAATCAGCTGCTGTGCCTGATCCCTTTCTCCACTGGCAAGCATCTGCTGCGCACGCGCCACCACATCTGCTTGAGAGTCAGCAAACTTGTATAATACCTTCTGGTAGAGCAATGAATCGCCACCCACTCGCCTCAAGCCCTCTTCGGTGTGAACACCTGCAAGATCAGGCAATTCGACAGCCTGATCCCCAGCCGTCAGCGATTCACTGTGATCCACGCCGGTGAGGCTCAGTCGTGCGGTAGATATCCATTTATCCAGCTTGGTATAGAGATCAAACGGATCAATAGGCTTGGCCACATGGTCGTTCATGCCGGCCTGCAGGCAATTATCCACGTCCGACTGCATGGCATTGGCCGTCATGGCGATAATCGGCAGATCCTCACTATTGAAGTTACGCCGAATCAATCTGGTCGCTTCCAGCCCACCCATCACCGGCATCTGCATATCCATCAAAACACCGTCAAAACTGTCATGCTGCACAGCATCAACAGCCTCCTGTCCATTATGGGCCAGCGCCAGACTGATACCCGCTTTGGCCAGCAACCCTTCAGCAACCATCTGGTTGATATGATTATCCTCAACCAGCAACAGTCTGGCACCTCGCAGATGTTCTATAATACCGACCGGCAGACGTCCAGCCTGATGTTCGCCTCCATCTGCTGCCTGAATGAGATCAAACACAGAAAGTATGGCCTGCAACATGGAAGCCGATGTCACCGGCTTGAACAGTGTGGCGGATATACCTGCAACTGAGGCCTCCGCATCTGAAACCACTTGTCCGTAATTGGCGGCCAGAATGCACGGTGGCGTTTCAGCAAGACCCGAGCTTTGCCGGATACTCTCAACACTGCCGAGTCCTTTGGTATCAGCCAGAGTCCAGTCCACCAGCATAACGCCGACACTCTTCTCAGCCTGAAGAATCGATGCGGCCTCCTGTACGGTCGAGGCCATAACAACAGAAAAACCAAAACTGTCCAGATAGTTACCAAGAATCGCCTTGGAATCTTCGTTATCATCGACAAGAAGCACTTGCATGCCATGCAGTTTTTTCGGCAGGGCACACTCCTCAGACGTATACTCCTGACCAATACCGAATGTCGCGGTAAAATAGAAGGTACTGCCCTCACCCTCTTCACTCTCCAGGCCGATTTCACCATCCATCATCTCAACCAGCTGTTTGCTGATTGCCAGGCCCAGACCCGTACCTCCGAATTTGCGTGTGGTTGAACTGTCAGCCTGTGAAAACGCCTCGAACAACTTGCCCTTCTGTTCATCATTCAGGCCAATGCCAGTATCAGAAATCTCAAAGCGAAGCACGAAATGGTCATCAAGACGTTGCTGCACCTGAGTGGAAACCACAATCTGTCCGCTCTCGGTAAATTTAACGGCATTATTGACCAGATTGAGAAGCACCTGACCCAGCCTGTAAGGGTCTCCCTTCAGGCGCGGCATGCAGGTCGGACAATCAATCAGGAAATCCACACCTTTCTCACTGGCTCGAACACCACCAATACCGGCCAGGTTATGCATCACCTCATCCATATCAAAATCGACCAGTTCGAGATCAAGCTTATCTGCCTCGATCTTGGAGAAATCGAGGATATCGTTAATAATTGAAAGCAGGGACTCCGAAGCCTTCAGGGTTTTGGATAGATAATCCCGTTGCAGCTTGTCTTCTTCACGATCCAGAGCCAGATGAGTCAGGCCAATCACGGCATTGATCGGGGTGCGGATTTCATGACTCATATTGGCCAGAAATTCAGATTTACTCTTATCCGCCTGAATGGCGTGATCCATGGCCTCTGCCAGTTCCCGTGTACGTTCTTCAACCTTAAGTTCAAGGGTCTGACTATGTTCAGCCAGCTGACCATGCGACTGTTTCAAACTGGCAGCCATCTCTTGCAGAGAAGAGACCAACAGTCCAATCTCATCATCAGTCTGAGTGCTCACATGTGCAGTTGCATCAAAATCGCCTCTGGCTATCTCATTGGAAAAGGTCACCAGACTGCGCAGTGGTCTTGTCCAGCGACTGGCCAGGTAAAACACCAGAATCGTACCGACTATCAAAAATAAAATAGAGGTAATCACTGAGCGGACTACCATATTCCTGATCTCTTCATCCACGTAACGTTGTGATTCAGCCAGTGTTTGATTCAGAGAATCGAGTGAAAAACCCAGTCGTAATGAACCCCATTTCACCTTCTTGTTCAGATAAATCGGCACGATGGTTTCCATAAACTCATGTTCATCCACGGTAAACTCATAACGTGTGCTTTCCATCTGATTTTCAGCAAAGGAGGAAGCCTTGCCAGAAAGAATCTTGTGCCTGACTTCACCGCTCAGATCCTGACCGTACGCAATTACAGGTTTACTTGATCGCATCAGGATCACGTACTCAAGATTATCCACATCCTTCACCGCATCATGGATAAACTCCTGCAAAGCTTCATAATCAAAGACAACTATGCGTTTCTGGATATGTTCGGACATATAACTGGAAGATTTTTCTGATCGTTTGACCATATCTTTCTGCAAGAACGTACTGTGCGTTGAGAGCGCTTTAATCAGATTTTTCCGCTGTGCATCCATCTGCACCAGAGTCAACAGTGTCACCATGGCCAGAATCATGCCGATCATGGCAACTTCAAGCTTCCAGCGTATACCTTTGCTTATCTTCCGGCTGATTTCTGAACCTGCCTCAGTCATAAGTTTCTCTCGCTACTCTGTCGATTCGATTTATCACACATCCTGCATGCTCAGGATAACGTCTTGCCTGACATTTAACATAGCAAATATCTTACTCAACCGACAAGGCTGAACCATGTCCGGAAAATCAGAGTAGGCTGTAAGACATCATGGCGTTATGATTGCCAGATGACCCAATTACCTGATCTTTCCGTTTCATTTGCCGGCTTAACACTCCAAACGCCTCTGGTTTTACTCTCGGGCTGTGTAGGCTTTGGTGAAGAATACACTCGCGTTGAGGGCTGGGATAATCGTGATATTGGTGCGGTCATCCTCAAGGGCACTACACTTGAACCACGCATGGGTAATGCACCGCATCGCGTATATGAAACGCCTTCGGGTATGCTCAATGCTATTGGCCTGCAGAATCCCGGTGCGCGTTATGTCGTGGATCATATTTTACCTGAACTTCCGACGGGTGAGACCCAATTCTGGGCCAATGCCAATGGCACTTCCCCGGAAGAATATGGAGAAGTGGCCCGCATCTTTGATGACTCTCCGGTTACAGCCATCGAGATCAATATCTCCTGCCCTAATGTTAAGGAAGGCGGCGTACATTTTGGTAATGATCCATGCATGGCAGCCCGTGTCGTGGAAGCAATGCGTCCACACACCAGCAAACCCCTGATCACCAAATTATCACCTAACAGCGCCGATATTGCAGCAACAGCACGTATGGTTATTGAAGCCGGCACAGATGGCCTGTCCGTCATCAACACACTGGTCGGCATGGCTGTGGATATAGAAAACAGAACACCTGTAATCGATAACATCTCAGGTGGCCTTTCAGGCCCCTGCATCAAACCGGTAGCTTTGTGGAAAATCCATCAAACACGTGCCGTGGCTGCCAAACATCATATCCCTATTCTTGGCCAGGGTGGCATCACCTGTGCAAAAGATGCCATCGAATTTGCCATTGTCGGATCAGATGCCATCGGTATCGGCACCGGTCTGTTTTATGACCCGCTCATGTGCGGCAAACTGCTGGGTGATATGTCTGATTATCTGGAGCGCAAGAAGCTGAACTCCTATTCCGACCTCGTAGGAAC
Source organism: Mariprofundus micogutta (assembly GCF_001895085.1). Taxonomy (GTDB): domain Bacteria; phylum Pseudomonadota; class Zetaproteobacteria; order Mariprofundales; family Mariprofundaceae; genus Mariprofundus; species Mariprofundus micogutta. The sequence goes on from NZ_BDFD01000001.1 coordinate 160,646, forward strand.
ACTTGCTACGAAGTAGCCATAAACCTCAGTTGGTCGGCCTGCTGCTTTGCCTGTGTCTCTTCGGCAACACAGCACACGCAGGCACACTCTCTATTGTCGGGCACTCGCGCTGGGTAACAGTGGCGAGCGTATTCGATGGTGATACTTTCCGAACGATTGCCGGTGAAAAAGTACGTCTGCTGGGCATCAACACGCCTGAAATTGCACATGACAGGCAAGCGGCACAGGTCTTTGGTGACAAGGCCAAAGAGAGGCTGATCACGCTGATTGCGGGAAAAACAGTGCAGCTGCAATTCGATAACATCAAAAAAGATAAATACGGCCGCACGCTTGCGCATGTGTATCTGAGAAATGGTGCCTGGGTCAATCAACAACTGGTCAGTGAAGGCCTGGCGCATGTATACACCTTCATGCCCAATCACAAAGGCACCAAACAGCTGCTACAAAGCGAGCGTTTGGCCAGAAACAATATGGCTGGAATCTGGAAAAGCGAAGCATTCCGCATACTGGATGTCCGCTCTCTAAGTGCTCGTCATATCGGTCAATACCATTTGATCAGGGGCTATGTAAAATCCGCACAACGCTGGCGGTTTAATATTGGCAAACTGTCCGTCAGCGTGCCTCGAAAACACCGCCAATGGTTCACTCCGGCTGATCTTCCGGAAACCGGAAAGAAGGTGATCGTCAGAGGAAGAATACGTATGTCGGTAAGCGGGCAACTCTATCTCGCCTTGCACTCACCTTTTGATATGGAATAATTATTGCTAGAGGTATGAATATGAAGATATCCCGACTCACTACCCTGCTACTTATCATCCCCCTGCTGATGTCATGTGCCAAAAACCCTGCAACCGGTAATCAGGATTTTGTCATGATGACCGAAGAAGAAGAGCTGCAGATCGGCAAGCAGATTTTTATTGAAATGCGGAAGAACCTGGTTCTGCTACCTAAAGATGATCCTTTGGCCATCTACGTTGATCGCGTCGGTCAGAAAGTTGCTGCCACTGCTGACCGTAAAGACCTGTTTTTCCGATTCTATGTCGTGGATGATGATACGATTAATGCTTTCGCCCTGCCCGGTGGTTATATCTGTATTCATCGGGGTCTGGTCAACCATATGAACAATGAAGCGGAACTGGCTGCTGTGCTTGGGCATGAAGTCGGCCATGTCACGGCTCGTCATTCAGTACAACAGATCTCCAAAGCACGAGCTTATCAAAATGCCATGATGATCACCTCCATCTTTGTCCCTATTCCGCAAGTTGCAGGCATGCTTGGCAATGTCATGGCCACGGCAATCCTGAAGGGTTATGGACGTGATGCTGAAATGCAGTCGGATGAATTATCCATCCGTTACCTGACTCAGGCGGGTTACGACCCCAGAGCAACCATTGGCATATTAAAAACCTTGCATCGACTCGGGGAAATTGACACCAAAGAAAAAACCGATGCCGGTGAAAAAGTTGAACCATATCATGGTGCTTTCGCATCACATCCTGAAACATCCAAACGTGTGGATGCAGCCATTGCCAAAGCTTCCGGAATCAAAGGTCGCGGAGGCCTCATCAACCGTGAAGCCATGCTTGCAGCAATCGATGGTTATGCTTACGGCGACAGTGCAGAACAGGGCGCTGTAGTTGGCAGACGTTTCCTGCATCCTCAGCTGGGAGTTCAACTGGAGTTTCCCAAGGATTGGGTCATCACCAATTCAGCACAGGCAGTCACTGCACGCATCAGGAAACAGAAAGTGTACTTTATGTTCACCATGGAAGATCTGCAAAAGCGCCAGAGTGCCGAAGAGATCATCAGAAAAATGTTCACCGACAGACATATTCTGAAGGTTGAAACAGGCGTACAACAAGGCATGCCCTATGCACATGCAAAAATTCGCGAATCTGCACCCAATGTCAGCCTGGCTATGATTGATTCACATGTGTTTCTGGATGGCAGAAAAGCTTATAAGCTTACCATGTGGAGTGAGCGCGACAAGTTCGATCAATATGAGAATCAGTTCGCTCGGATTGCTAAAAGTTTCGGCAAATATAATAAAGAACGCGATGGCGATATTCCGCGCATTCAGGTGTATAAATGGAAAGCCGGAGATTCATGGCAGCTGCTGGCCAATCGCAACAATAATATCCTGGGCAGATTCACTGCCGATAAAATTGCCGCACTCAATGGCATGGAGCTGAGTGAAACTCCGCCTGCAGGAAAGTTGATAAAAACAGTAAAATAACTATCCGGCCCGGAACTTGCTCGTAACCAGCGACAGGTAATCAATGCTGTAGTAATATGAGGGGATGATGACACAATATATGAAATATCACGCCAATATTAGTGTTATATCTTTCTGCTCCTGCCGGAGAAACAATGATGCATCATAATGCCAATGATTTCCCCCTGCTTGACCATGTTTCAAGCGGTGTTCTGGCCATTGATCTGGCTGGTAATATAGTATTATGGAACAAAACGCTTGAGCAGTGGTATGGGGAGAACCGGGAAAGTATGCTTGGCAAAAGCATCTACGACTGTTTTCCACTCCTGAAACAGGAAGAAATCAGAACCCGCATCAACAGCATTTTTCAAGATCAAGATGGTTCAACGCTGACATTCGGACCCGACCAACTTCTTTTTCCGTGCACCTTGTCCGATGGCAAAACAAGAGCCCAGCAAGTTACCGTCTCACTGCTAACTGACCATGCTCTGGCACTATTCAGCATTGAGGATCAAAGCAATCAATATGAACTCGTAAAAAACTACAAGCAAGTGGCCAAAGATCTGCAAACAGAGCTTGAACAAAAAGCCGCTCTTGAAAGCCGCAATGCCAGATTGATCAGCGCTATTGATCAGGCTGGTGAGGCGGTCGTGATTATCAACCACAGCGGCGACATTGAATATGTAAACAAAGCCTTTTATCAGCAGACAGGCTGGAACAAGGATGAAATCGACTCCATCAGTTTTTATAACGGTTTGTTTGCTGATCGTTATGAAAGTTTCAAAACACATATTGATGGGGTATTCACAGCTGGAGAAACCTGGCAAGGCAGGCAGGAGATCACCTGTAAAGATGGCAGCAGCTTTACAGCTTCCATCAGCATCGCCCCCATTACCGATCAGCATGGTAATGTCACACATTCGGTTATCATTCAGGAAGATATCAGCCAGCAGGTTATCGTTGATGAAAAGCTTCGCCACTCGCAAAAACAGGAGGCTTTGATAACACTGGTCGGCGGAATCGCTCACGATTTCAATAACCTTCTCGCAGGACTCGTTGGACAGGCTTATCTCGCTGCCCGTGAAGTCAAAGCCATGCCGAAAACGGCAGAGCGACTGAAAAAAATTCAGATGATATCCCAGGAAGCATCTGAAATTGTTAAACAGTTGCTCACCTTTGCACGTCAGGGTGAACATGAATCAAAAGAGTTCCCGCTCGATGCATTTATCAAGGAATTTTCCAAACTGGCCCAGCATACCGTGCCTGAGTCCATCAAGTGGTCCTTTGACTTCAATCAAGCCAACTATGCCTTTCGAGGTGATGCCAATCAGCTTCAACAATCACTACTGAATATTGTACAAAACGCAGTGGAAGCATGCTCGGATACCGCTGAAGCCCAAATTTCTCTGATACTAAAACCGCTGCAAGACGATGAGGATACCTTCAGGTTTATCAAAAAATACCCGGTGCTACGCTACGGTAATTTCGCCCATATTCTCATTAAAGATAACGGCTGTGGCATTATGGCAGAAAACCTCAGTAAGGTATTCGACCCGTTCTATAGCACCAAACAACTGGGTAGCGGTCTTGGCCTCGCTATCGTTATGGGCTGCGTACGCCATCACCATGGTATCATTGATGTAAACAGCAAACAGGATGAAGGTACATCCGTACATCTCTTTTTGCCCATGAAAGCTGTTAAACCTGAGCAAGACTTCTCTCACCCACAGGGACTGACCAGTGCAAAAATTCTTTTGGTTGATGACGACACGAGAGTACTTGAGCCAACAAAAGAGCTATTGGAAAGCATGGGGCACGATGTAGAGCTGGCCTGTGATGGTCAGGATGCATGTGAGAAATTTGAATCTAATCCGGATAGTTGGGATATTGTTATCACCGATATGGTTATGCCGCGTATGAATGGCCTGGATTCCGCAATACGCATGCGTTCATCACGCCCTGATATACCGATTATATTTGCCACCGGTTATGATCAGTCACTGGTCATTGAAAACACGCGAAAAATGAAGAACTCGGTTCTCATAGGAAAACCATTCAATCCGGATGAACTCGATCAAATCATCCTGAAAATGATCAAAAAAAGTTAGCTCAGTTCAGCGCGAACATCTGTCAGCAAAAAATCAGCCATTTGATTCATATGCTGCGGAAAAAAATGCCCTGCTCCTTCAATCGGATGAAAGTGGATATTTGACTTACCCTTGACGCTGCCTTCTACCCTCTCAAATGGAACTATCTCATCAGAGGTTCCTGAAATGACCGTAACCGGCCTGTTTTCACCGACCATAAAAGAAAATGACCACAGATTGACGGCAGGAGCCACAGCAAACATATGTGCTACACGATCATCTGTTCTTGCCGCCTGTAAACCTGCGTAACAACCAAATGAGAAGCCAGCCAGCCATAGTCTTGATTCAGGATGCATCTCCTCCATCCAGTCCAGCGCCGCACGGGCATCATCGGCTTCACCCCGCCCCTCATCCCACTCACCTTCAGACTGTTCAACTCCGCGAAAATTAAAGCGCAATACAGAGCAACCGGCATCTTCAAAGGCTCGTGCCATCCAGTAGACCACCTTATTTCGCATCGTACCGCCATAAACCGGATGAGGGTGGCACACAACGACTGCAGGGCGATCAGGTCGGCCGGGATGATAAAGCGATTGCAGCACACCTGCAGGTCCCTGAATAAATATCTTTTTATGCTGATAATCGCTCAACTGAACAGCTCGGCATAACGCTGAGCTGAAAACCCCACCTCAATGTGGCCATCAAAGATCAGGACCGGGCGTTTGATCATCGAAGGATTATCGCACATCAGCGCAACTGCCTTCTCCAGATCGATGTCCCCTTTCTGATCACTGCCAAGTTTAGCCAGGTCAAACCACGTCGATTTAACAGCACTTCCCAGCCAAACTGTTCGCACCAGGTTCGCAATAAGGCAGCATCAATGCCCTCTTTTTTATAGTTATGAAAGTCATAAGAAACACCATGTGTTTCAAGCCATAGTTTGGCTTTTTTGATCGTATCACAGTTAGGGATACCGAACATTATTATCATTGTTTCATCCTTGATTAGTCTATCTCAAAAGCTGAAAAACACCCTTTCAGGCAATCAATCCGGCTCTTTTGCAGAGCAATTTAATGATCCTGTTCACGGATAAAGGCAAAGAATTCCAGCGCTCCTTCAGACTTTAGCGGCGTCACCACCATTTCAACCGAAAATTCAAAACCATCACGATGAAGAGCCTGCGTATGCATTGGTTTATACAACCACGGACCTATTTTATTCTGTTGATAGTGGCTCATGCCCTTGATGTGCGCCTCGCGCAAACGCTCCGGGATAATCATGGTAATCTGTTTACCAATAATTTTATGGCGAGGCCAGCCGAACAATACCTCCGCACTCCGGTTCCACTCGTTGATGCACCCCTGACTATCCATACTCACATAAGCGTCATAACTGCAATCGATCACTTCATGCAGACGCTCACTTTTTTTTCGTATCTGCTCCTGCATAATCTTCTGTTGGTTTACTGCATGTTGGGCATAATAACCAAAGCCAATCACTGCTATAGAGATAAGCACGCGCATCCATATTTCATCGGCATCGGGGCTGAAGAGATTATTGATAAATGTATCATTGCCAAAAATAAAGGAGTGCAATAGAGCTTCGATGATCCAGAACAGGATCGCCACCAGAATCCCCAATTTTAGCAAGCCTACCCTCTGTAGCATGTCGCCCCCTCCTGAAGAAAAGCACCATCCATGGTGCAACAAGGTTAATATGACGTTCTGTTATTCCCGTTGCAACGCATATTGTGCAAAAAGCTGATGATTTGACGCACTCTGATCGAGATACAAACTCAACAATGACAGTTTTGCAGGTTGATCAAGCACATCCGATAATACGGTATGGAAACGATCTCCCCCCAGCAAGCTAAGATGCGTCGTTAAAAAAAGGCGATCAAGCACCTGAGCAGAAATCAGTGTTCGGTGTACTTCCGGACCAGCAATCATATAAGCACTTCGATACGAAGCATCGATTAGCCATTGTTTCAATGCACTGCCACTGACCGCATCCGTTTCAAACACATGTACCGAAATATCCGCCTGTTTGAGCCGCTGCAGTTTTTCTGCAGAAGCGCCACAGCCGGTCAGCACTGAAACTGTGCGGCCTTGTAACTTATCCAATGCTGAGAGTGGGATATCAAGACTATTGGAAATCACTACGACATCCGGCTGTGCTTTGAGCCCTTGTTGTTTACGCCAGCTGAGAAGGTCCGCATATGCCGGTTCCATGCCCACCGGCAACAGATCCTGTGCCTGGCCTTTGGCAAGCTGACGAAAATAACGCGCTGAAGTGATCATCACATCGGCTTGCGCCGCCAGTTCCTGATATAGCCGCCAGTCACGTTTATTGGCAATCGATGCAGGCACCGCAAATTCACCGGACTGTTCATGAAACAACGAGATACGCCCGTCCACACTGCTAATATAATTGGCATAAATCAGCACATCGCCAGCTACCGCTTGTCGATGCAGATCCAGCATCTGGTATACGCCATATAAACTCTGAGACTCATGTGGCATCGGATATAAGCGCAGCAGACTATGATCTTCCTGAAAACTACTCATACGATGTCACTCTTCATATTCCGCCATAAGAATAAAGCAGAAGTTCCCTGCACCATCACATTCAGGCTCTCATTATCTTACAAAACAGTTATGCTTTTGCATGTGAAAAGTACACCACACATATCAGCGTCCTGGGATCGATATCTGGCCGGAGAATTTGAGCTGCCCTATATGCAGGAACTTTTTGCATTTCTCCAATCTCAGGAGAGTGCCCGGATTTATCCAGCCAGAGAAAACTGGTTTGCCGCATTTGAACAAACACCGTTCGACGATGTGAGGGTGGTCATCCTCGGGCAGGACCCTTACCACGGACCGGGCCAGGCACATGGACTCAGTTTTTCAGTTCCCTTTGGTGAGAAAGTCCCGCCATCGCTGCGTAATATTTATAAAGAGTTAAATAGTGACCTTGGCATGGGAACACCCGAGCACGGCTGCCTGACATCGTGGGCCAAACAGGGCGTACTGCTACTAAATGCCACACTGACAGTGGAAGAGAAAACACCCGGCTCACATCAGAATCGCGGCTGGGAGCAGTTTACAGATGCTGCCATTGAGGCGCTTAACACTCACAGGCAAAACCTCGTATTCATGTTGTGGGGCAAATATGCCCAGGATAAAGGGGCTGGCATTGATACCTCCCGTCATCTGGTGCTCGAAGCCCGGCATCCTTCTCCCTTTTCCGCCTATCGTGGATTCTTCGGCTGCCAGCACTTCTCCAAAACCAATGCATATCTGGAAGCACACCAGCAACAAGCCATTGATTGGCGATTACCGGATGCTCTGCCAAACCCGAAAGCGCAGATCGGATTCGATTTTTCAACACCATCCCCATAGAGTGGCAACAGAACATCCTATGGAGGTGGTCGCATGTCCAAACCAGTATGGAGAACATCTGTCATAGCCGTCGCACTACTCATCACACCGGGCATCGCGTTTGCCGGATGGATGGATCAGCTTGGCGGCATACTTGGAGAAACAGGCCGAAGCAGTCAGCCTGCAGCAAACACCTCAACCACAGCCCTGAGTAATTCGGATATGGTGGCCGGTCTGAAAGATGCATTGCGTGTCGGCTCGGAACGGGTCGTTGGTCAGTTAAGCAAAACGGACGGCTTCAATAAAGATCCGAAAATTCATATTCCACTACCGCAAAACCTGCAAAGAGTGAAATCCGCACTCGCTGCGGTTGGCATGGGATATATGATGGATGATCTGGAGTTAAAACTGAACCGTGCAGCAGAAACTGCCACACCCAAAGCCAAACGCATTTTCGGCGATGCCATCAAGGCCATGACCATCAACGATGCAAAGAACATACTCAGAGGCCCTGATGATGCCGCCACCCGATATTTCAAGGGCAAGATGAGCAAACCACTGTCTGATGAGATGAAACCGGTTGTGCAGCAGGCTTTAAGCCAGGCCGGTGCAGTTCAATCATACGATGCAGTCATGGGACAATATCAGTCATTGCCATTTGTACCGGACGTTAAAGCCAACCTGACCCAGCACGTACTCGATCTGGGTTTAAAGGGTGTTTTTCACTATATGGCAGCTGAAGAAGCAGCCATTCGCAAAAATCCGGCCCGGCGCACCACTGAAATTCTGCAAAAGGTGTTCACGAACTAGGGATTGGTTCAATCAGCCTGTTTCTCCAACATATTCCGAACTGCCTGACTCAGCTTTGAAATGTCGACCGGTTTATTCAATACCACACACTGCTTCGGTGTTGCAGTGGCAGGCAATACTTGTTCACGGTCATAACCAGTCATCAGAATAACAGGTAATGTTTTGTCCTGATGGCGCAACCATGCAAGCAACTCCATCCCCCCGACTTTTGGCATCACCAGATCAACCAGAGCCAGATTAATGTCAGAGGCATGCTGCTCATACACCTGCTGCGCATGCATCCCATCTTCTGCAGTAAAAACATGGTATCCGAGATCCTCTAGCACCTCGGAATTAACTTCACGGACCAGTTCTTCATCATCTACTAGCAATATCCCTTCTCCGGCACCTCTCTCCAACGCCGAAACTTCACTCTGTATCCCCGTTATATTCAGATCCTGCTCCAAGGGTAAAAAGAGCGATATTGTTGTTCCACAACCCAGCTTGCTATCAATTTCAACCGCACCTTTATGCGTTTTAATCGCACCATGCACCATGGCCAGCCCCAGACCGGAGCCTTTACCCTGCTCCTTGGTTGTAAAAAACGGTTCAAATACTTTATCCAGAATATGATCCGCAATACCGCAGCCGTTATCCTTCACGTACATCACAGCGAGGTGCTTCGCATCCACGTCCGCATGCACCTGTCTGAAACGAATACCCGGTCTGTATGTTTTAAATCCAACGATGATTTCCGGTTCGCTTACTGCCTCAAGAGCATGAGAAGCATTGGTAATCAGGTTAAGTAATACTTGTTGCAGCTGAGTAACATCACCAACGACTATTATATCATCGCCCCCCAGTTCCAACTTCATATCAATGCTTTCAGGAATAGACGGCCGAGCCAGCTTGAACAGCTCCTTCATAAATGGTGCCAGCGGCAGTGGCGCCATCTCCACTTTCCCTTTGCGGGCAAAGGTCAGCAGCTGAGCAATCATATCTGCCGCCCTCTGGCTGACTGTTTCGATCCGATTCAATCGGTCCATCATTTTCGGGTCGTCTCCGGCAACTCTCCTGGCCAAATGGAGGTTCCCGAGTAGCGCTGCCAGCATATTATTGAAGTCATGCGCAATGCCGCCAACCAGAGTACCGATAGATTCCATCTTCTGTGACTGCTGGAATCTCGCTTCCAAAGCTTCGTACTCCGATATATCCATCTGCATGGCAACAAAATGAGTAATCTCACCTGAATCATCCATTATTGGAGCAACTGTCATCATGCTATTGTAAGTGGAATTATCCTTGCGACGATCCACCATTGAGCCCTGCCATACCTTTCCGCTGGTTATGGTGCTCCAGAATAACTGATAAAATGCTTCATCCTGTTCACCGCTTTTCAACATAGATGGCATCTCTCCAATGGCTTCATCAACAGAATAACCAGTCATCCTGGAAAATGCCGGGTTTACATATTCAATCACACCATGCTGGTCAGTGATCACAATCGACTCACCGGCAAATTCGATTGCTCGCGATAACTTGCGCAACTCATTCTCAACATGTTTTCGTTCGGTAATATCCTGATCCACGCCGCGGTATCCGAGCAGTTCTTCATCTTCTCCCAGGACCGGGACAGCATTGGTTAACATGCATACTTCTTTACCTGCCTTGCCTTTACACCAGTTCTCCAGATCGATAACCGGGGCACGTTTATCGACAATTTCCTGAAACATTGCAGCAACTCTGACAGCTTCCTGCTCATTCATGAGATCAAATGGTGTTTTCCCCAGCACCTCATCAGGTTCATAACCAAGCAATTCCTTCACCTTGCCCGATACGAACGTGTAATGACCACTGGCATCAACTTCCCACACCCAGTCAGCCATGCTCATGGAGATATCGCGGAATCGCTTCTCACTGTGCAGCAGTTCTTTTTCATGTAAATTACTATCAATACGCAAGCGAATATTCTGTATATTGCTATCGTGGCTCTTACGAGCGACCGATATCATGATGATCATATACAATGATACCATTATGCACATAGACCAGCCGATATCTGTGTCCTGCAGCGCAAACTGAATAGCCAACGGATCAGTGGCAAAAGCAGATATGCCAAAACTGGCCGCCATAAAGAAGACAGCGTAACGCCCGCTCCTGCCGTCATCCCGGCAAGCACAAAGGATATAAGAGCCTGATGCGAAATAGATTCAACCGGAAAAAGAAATATTGGTGCTGCCGCCCATGCAATAGCACCCAGATATGTGCCAATACTAAAACTGTTCAACCACGGTTTAATTGCATCGGGAGCAGGTGAAGCCCTCCTGAATCGCAAAATATCGATAAAACGAAATACTGATATTGTCTGAACAATCAGCCACCATATGAGTAGCGTGGATTGATCAATAACCGGTCTGAGCAGAAATACCAGAATGGAACTAATAATCAGATTCGCAAGTAATGAAGAATTTAGATTATTTTGTGAGAGTTGAAGCTGCTCAACTCTGAGCAGCCTAGATAAAGTGTCGTCCTGTCCATGTGCGCCATTTTCATTCATACGGGCACCCTCTATTCGTATCTATCCATGATACTAAATAGATTTATAAACTTTCATTTAAAACTTTGCAAGTACAGGCTATAAAATTAATCGGCCAAAATCACCAGAACCAGCCACCATCATCGAGGTCATCCTTGCAGCGTTTGAGTTGAGCGCTATAGGTGGCGGCTTTGCGTTTTACTTTTTTGGCGACTTTAATCAGCCACGGTTTCCTGTTATAGGTTTTACGCTTCCAGCCACCATGACCTTCGTGATAGGCAAGATACTGGTTGTAAGCATCCCACTTGGAGATACCGAGTGTTTTGTGTGAATATGTGCCATACCAGCCGATGAAATCCGTAGCATCTTCAAAGTCATCCCGATCAGCGCCCCAGTTGCCGGATCTATCGATATACCAGTCCCAGGTTGCATCCTTCACCTGTGCATAACCATAAGCGTCCGATTTTCGGCCGAATGGAATCACGCCAAGCAGGTAATCTCTGGGTGCCTTGGCCTCAGCACGGAAACGCGACTCCTGCCACATGATCGCCAGTTGCACATGCACCGGCACACCCCACTTCTCATAAGAGTCATTGGCATATTCATACCAGTCATCTTTCTCTTTAAAAATTTTACAGGCGTCATCGACATTTCTCGGAGGTCCACTGGCACAGGCAGCCAATGAAAACAAACAGGCGATCAGCAGCAACCTGGTTACTGACATCTTACATCAGCACCCGTTCGATACCGCCACTTTTCACTTTCTGAACAAACTGCTTCTGCCAATCCTCACCATGCAGATGTTTAACCAGTTCGATAACAATATATTCTGCTTCGACTCCGCTCTCCCCTTCCAGTCGAGACAGTCCCTGCAAGCATGATGGGCATGAGGTGAGAATCTTCTGTTCGGCAACGCCCGGCAGCTTCGCCTTGGCAATCTGCATCTGTTCTTCCTTGCGCATGCGAATCTTGCCTGCAATCGCGGGTTGCGCGACAGCCAGTGTACCCGCCTCACCACAGCAATCTTCCGATTTCACAGCATCCTGACCCAGCAGCGATTCGATGGCGGCTTTGCTGCCATGCCGTTTAAGGGGAGAGTGACACGGTACGTGATACATATATTCAGCGCCGCTCACTGCCTCTGTTTTCATACCCTGCTCCATGAGATACTCATGAATATCAATCAACGGTGCATTCGGAAATACCTGACCGAGTTCATACCTGGTCAGCTGATCATAACAGGTGCCACAGGATACAATGACCGCCTCAAAATCGAGATAGGAGAGTGCATTCCTGATGCGGTGAAACAGTACTCTGTTATCATAGGTGATCTGATCGCCCTTCTCATGATCGCCACTTGCTGTTGATGGATAACCGCAGCAGAGATAAGACGGCGGCAACACCACATTCACACCCAAGTCATACAACATGGCCTGTGTCGCCAGACCCACTTGTGAAAACAGACGCTCCGAACCACAACCGGGGAAATAAAATACTGCCCTGCCATTGGCTTTTTTAGGATCACGAAGTACAGGAATCATATTCTTGTCACTGGATTCAATACCCAGCTTCTGACGTGCTGTTCCAGCTTTCAGTGCAGGCAGCGGACGTTCAATAAAGTTAATAAGTTGTGCCTGCACACCTTCAAGATTACGACTGGCTGCAGGCTCTTTCTTCACCAGGCCTGACAGCTTACCAAGTCGATTGAGCATTCTATGACCGGCATAACCCCAGCGAATCACAGCCTCCCGCATCATACGGACAGCGTTTGGATTCTGCAGTGTCAGGAACATCAATGATAACTTTGAGCCAAGGTTATACTTGGCCTGCCCTTTATCCTTGAGCAGTGCGCGCATTTTTTCAGTCACATCACCGAAGTCGATATTTACAGGACACGGCGATTCACACTTATGACAGATCGTACAGTGATCGGCGATATCATGCATGCCCTCAAACTGTTCAAATGAGATGCCTGATCCTGTCTGCGACTCATACAGAAAGGCTTCGATCATGGCGCCGGATGCCTGAATCTTGTTACGCGGGCTATACAGCATATTGGCTCGCGGGAAGTGTGTATTACAGACCGGTTTGCACTTGCCACAACGCAGACACGGTGAAATCGATTCAGAGAGATCCGTCAGGTCGGCTGCTTCTAGAATCATCGATTCCATTTCCAGCAAATTAAAACTCGGTGTATAACTTAAACGCAGATCAGTATCCGGCATCAACTTACCACGGTTAAACAGATGCCCAGGATCAACACGTTTCAGGTATTCTGCTGTCTCCTGCAGAACCGTTTTATCCATGTATTCCAGCTTGGTAATACCTATACCATGTTCACCGGAAATCACACCGCCGAGCTCTACCGCTTTGGCCATCACCTTTTCAACCACGCGATGTGCCTTTTTCATCATCGCATAATCGTTGGAATTGACCGGAATATTGGTATGTACATTGCCGTCACCGGCATGCATATGCGTGGCCACGACGATGCGGCCTGAAAGCGCCTTGGTATGTGCTTTTTTCACCCCTTCGATGAGTGAGTCATGCCCGCGCAACATATCACACAACGGCCTCTCCACCTCATCACGGTAGGAGATACGCAAAGCTGATCTCTGGATCACTCTGAACAGGGCTTCAGAGCGTTTGTATTTGATATCTTCAAGCAGATGGGCCACTTCTTTAGCAGGTTCATCCATGCCTTTGAGCAGACGACACCAGTTTTCACGCGTGGTCGCAATTAACCGGATACACTGATCCAGCTTTTCAGTCAGATAAGGGTCATCATCCAGATTGAGATCACTGGTTTCCAAACGGTTGCCGGAAATACGCTTGCGCGCATCATCGAGATAGGCAGAAATCGCCTCAATCGCATCCTTTTTATTGAGGATCGAATTCTCGATATTCAGATGTTCAACGTAATCGTTGTATTCCGACAGTCGATCCAGCGGAATCACCACATCCTCATTCATTTTAAAGGCGCGGGTATGTTTGGCGATAGCGGCCATGCGACCACGGTCACCCCAGAAACGTTTACGATCCGCCTCCGATGTTGCAACAAAACCTTCGCCATTGCCGTTGGATGTAATACGGCAGATATCTGCACAGGCTTTGGCTACAGCATGTTCATCATCACCTGAAACATCGATCAGCAGCACGACTCGTGGCGACTCACGCCGAGGTGATTTGGAGATATATTCGATGGCTTTGACATACTTCTCATCAAAGTGCTCCAGCCCTTCTAGGTGCGCGCCTTCAAAATCATCCACATGATGTTTGATCTTCACCATGGCTTTCGTCGCATCAGAAAGTTCCTGACCGAAAAATTCACAGCATACAGTACGCGTCACATCAAATGAGCGATGCAGAACAAATGTGGCTTCGACAATAAAACCGTCTGTCCCCTCTTTCTGTACCCCGGGAAGTCCACCCATGGCTTTACGCGTAACATCCTTACCCAGCCCTTGTTTACGGAACACCGAGCCTTTGATCTCCAGCATCTCTTCGGAGATCAGCTTGCCGGATTCAGCATCGGTCGTCGTCAAACGGAAACTGACCTGGTGCTCATCATGCACCTTGCCCATGTTATGATTCATGCGCTCCACCAACAGCCAGTTGCCATCGGGTGTCACCATTTTCCAGCTAAGCAGATTGTCGACACAGGTTCCCCAGATGACCGCATGTTTACCACCGGCATTGGACGCGACATTACCGCCAATCGTACAGGCCCAGAGGCTGGTCGGGTCAGTTGCAAACACATGCGGCCGGCTTGCTTCCATCACCTTGCCGGTCACAGCACCTGCACCAGCGGTAATCGTGGCTACTTCACCTTTGCTACCCACATCCTGCGCAAGAATCGGACCTATCTGATCCAGTTTCTCAACATTGATCAATACAGCATTATTGGACAGTGGAACCGAACCGCCGCACAAACCGGTTCCGCCACCGCGCGGAATCACAACCAGTTCCAGCTCAGCAGTAGCACGAATCAGGCCCGGCAGCTCATCTGCCGAATCAGGTATTAACACGCAGAATGGGGCATGATGGCGCCAGTCAGTGGCATCGGTTGCATGATGCGTCAAGGTATAGGCATCAAAATGGATATTGTTGGGGTGCGTATGTTTTGCAAATGCCTTGCGTGCCTTTTTACGACGAATCGGTTCGTTATCAAACCAGGCATAAAAATCTTCCAGCATGCGACTTGTGCAGGCTGCGACTTTCTGTGCGCGAGGATTATCTGATGCCCCTTTTGTAATACGTGCCAGACGGTCGTAATGGCGCTGATGCATTTTCTGGCGACGCTTTTGATTATTCAGCAGATCATTGCGCAGGAAGGGATTGCGTTCCACCACCCAAAGATCACCAAGAATTTCAAACAGCATACGAGCAGAACGGCCTGTCCTGCGCTGGGTACGCAAGACATTCAAATCATCCCAGGCATCCTCGCTTAAAAAGCGAATGACAATTTCACGATCTGAATAGGATGTATAGTTGTAGGGTATTTCGCGGATATTTTCGGACAAAAAGTTCTCCAACTCCTGGATAGACTGTTAGCGCACGCAGCATAGTAAACAGAATAGATGAATAAAACCTTAATTGTCACATATTTTCAATCACAGCAGCTATAATTGAATGCCAATCAGGTTGTAGGCTCCGCGAACAGGCCTTAAGATGCCGCCATCAACTGAATGGAGCTGCTGTTATGGAAAAGAAAGGTACACAGGTCATGGATATTGTTATTTTCGGATTTTGCCTGTTTGGCATTCTGATATTACGTGAATATCGGGCAGAAGTCTCAGCTACTGTTCAGTGGTGGATTCCCGCCATGCCACTTGCGCTCGTTGGCCTGTTTTTCGGCTTCCGCGGTGCCAACGCAAGCAGAATCAACGCCGGTAAAACTGAGAAGTAGATACCGGCGCTGAAGCTCTCAACGGCTTAGAATTTTTTCGGCACAAAATTCTGGGTAGTGATCGCGGGTCGCTCATAGCTGCCTTGCTGTTTACGCGGCGGCAAATCCATAGGTGCGGGCATGATATCCTCATAAGGAACTGAACTGAGGATATGACTTAAACAGTTCAAACGCGCTGCTTTTTTCACATCTGCATCAACCACGGACCACGGAGCCTCGGGAATATCCGTGTAGAAAAACATTTCATCTTTCGCTTTCGAGTATTCAACCCAGCGATCTCTGGACTCAAGGTCCATTGGACTCAACTTCCAGTGTTTCGTCGCATCCGTTGCGCGTTTCTGGAAACGTCTTTCCTGCTCCTCATCACTGACTGAGAACCAGTATTTCAGCAATATGATACCTGAGCGTACGATCATACGTTCAAATTCAGGACAGGAACGCAGGAACTCTCTATATTCAGAATCACTGCAAAAACCCATTACCCGCTCGACGCCTGCTCGGTTGTACCAACTGCGGTCAAAGACCGCGATCTCGCCTGCTGCAGGAAAATGCTGCACATAGCGTTGGAAATACCACTGTGTTTTTTCCCGGTCTGAGGGAGCAGGCAAGGCTACTACATTACAACCACGTGGATTCAGCGGCTCCATCAAGCGCTTGATCGTGCCGCCCTTGCCTGCCGCATCGCGGCCTTCAAACACTATCATCACGCGCAGGCCCTTTTTCTTGATCCAGTACTGCCATTTCACCAGCTCAACATAGATATCCGCCAGCGCTTTTTCATAATCACTTTTTGAAATTTTAGTCGGTTTAGTCATCACGGCCCTCCACAGAGCATGATACCATCTCACCCACGAATACCAAGCCTCATCTGGCTCATACAAAATGTAACTTAGTAACTCAGCAACGGTGTTTGATGGACATAATCTGCATGCTCAAGTTCGTTTAACATAAAGTGAGCGACATCGGCTCGGGATATTTTATCAGCCTTTATGCCGGTCAGATCAGTCAACACCCGGTAGTCAGCTGTCAAACCTGTTCGCGTCAGCAGTGCAGGGCGTACGATAGTCCAGTCAATATCACTGGAGCGAATCAACTCCTCCTGGCGATTTTTATCATCATAGACATGTTTTAGCAGCACAGCCCGGGTCACCTTATCGTAGAAAAAGCCGCCATGCCCCTCGCTATCCCCTGCCCCGATACCGGTCACGGCCAACAGACGTTTAACGCCGGCTTTTTGCATACCCTTGAGAACATTTGCAGTGCCGTCAGAAAAAAGTTTCACCGGTTTGCTCGATGGCACCATACCAACCGTGATACAGACTGCATCCTGGCCGACACAGGCACCCTCAACAATCTTGCGCGTAAGAATATCACCCTGCCTTATTTTCAGATGTTTATGAGGATGGGCGTCGAACACGGACTTGTCACGCATCATCGCCGTAACATGGTGACCGGCATCAATGGCTTGCTTGACCAGTTCCAATCCAATGCCCTGCGACGCGCCGATAACCAAGATTTTCATACCAACTCACCTCCGGAATCGGCCAGGATGCTACAGAACAGACAAAAAAAAGCCCGCCAAACCAAATGGTCAGACGGGCTTTTCATATTAAAGAACTAAATCAGGCGATTGCTTTTACTTTCGCATTCAGACGCGATACACGACGAGAAGCCTGACGTGCATGAATCTGGTTTTTACGGCCAGCGCGATCAAGCAGGGAAGTAGCCTGACGCAGTGCAACTGTTGCAGTCTCTTTGTCACCAGCTTCTACAGCGACCAGAACTTTTTTGATTACACTACGCATTGCAGACTTCTGCCCGCGATTCTGTATGCGTTTTTTCTGATCCTGACGAGATCGTTTCAGTGCTGATACATGATTTGCCACGTTTCTTTGCTCCTTACAGCCTTCGCTGCACCTATATTGAGGCGCGGAAACATACCGTCTCATATTCGGCTGTCAACAAATTCATGCGAAATAAAGCATATGCACAATCATCAAATTCCGTGATATGCTGCGCCTTTGAAATGATCAACTGATCCGGTCATTTCGTTTATCGGGAGGAATCATGAAAGTTTCTGAAGTAATGTCACGTGGTAGTCTCACTTGCAAAGCAGGCGACACACTGCATGACGCCACACAAAAAATGGTTATGCGTCGCTGTGGCTCATTGCCGGTAGTTGCAGATGATGATGAAAACAAACTGTTAGGCATCATCACCATTCGCGACACCATGCTGCCGCTATATCCTAATTTTGGTGAATATATTCACGATGCTAAAACTGCGCGTGATTTCGAAGACATGGAAGAAAACTACAAGCGTGTCATGTGTATGAAGGTAAAAGAGGTCATGACCCCTGACCCAATGACTGTTGAATCGGAAACTCCAATTTTAAAAGCAGCATCCTTCATGGGCCTGAAAAACCTGCGTCGTATTCCTGTTGTAGATGACGGCAAGCTAAGCGGCATGGTCAGCATCGGTGATATCAACCGGGGCATGTTCATCCAGCACGGCTAATGCTGCTACTGCTTTATTATTCATACAGGCTCCGGTTTTCCGGAGCCTGTTTTGTTTAAGGCCTGAGGCATGTCCGAATTACCTGAACATGTGCGTTGTTTTTATTCTGCAGATTTTTATCCGCATCCGGTTAAGCAAATCGAACTCATCCAGACCCATATTTCATGGGTATTTCTCACCGGCAACTTCGCCTATAAAATCAAAAAACCGGTCGACTTTGGTTTCCTCGATTTCACCACAATTGAGCAACGCAAATATTATTGTGAACGTGAACTGCAACTGAACCGCAGGCTCTCTCCCGAGATTTATCTGGATATATTGCCAATAAACAGGGCTAAACAGACCTACAGACTGCATGGCGACGGTATGCCGATCGACTACTGCCTTAAAATGAAACAGTTCGATCAGTCCAATCTGTTTGACCAACAACTTGCCAGCGGAACGTTCGATCCGGCATGGCTGGATCAACTGGCTTGTAAAATCGCTCAATTCCACAGACAGGAAAAGACAGTCAGTGAGCAAACGATTAATCACCTCAGCTTGTTGAACGAACATATCCGGACCAATCTCAGTGTAGCTCGCGAATATACAGGGCGGGTTATCACTCAGGATATGTCACAGCAGTTATCCAACTACGCAGAACAGGCAGGGCTGCAGCTAGCATCACAGCTTATGGAAAGACAGGAGTCGGGTTTTGTGCGCCATTGTCATGGTGACCTGCATCTAAGAAACATCACGCTTATCGATCATCAGCCTTATCTGTTCGACTGTATCGAATTCAATGATGAATTCAGCATCATCGATGTCATGAATGATGTTGCTTTTCTGGTCATGGATCTGGATGCCCACAAGCGCCCGGATCTGGCGATGCGATTGCTCTCACGCTATCTCGAACAATCAGCTGATTATGCAGGTCTTATTCTGCTGCGCTATTACCTCTACTACCGGGCCTGTGTGCGCGGCAAGGTAGCCTGCCTGCTTGCAGGAGAACTTGAGCTGAGTGAGCAGGAGTCCCAATTCAAAGAAGCCAGAGCATATTTCACCCTTGCAGCCTCATATACAGCGTCAGTGCGCCCCAGACTGTTTGCTGTCGGTGGTCTATCAGGCAGTGGCAAAAGTCACCTGGCGCTGCTCGGTTGCGGCGTGGAACAGGCCATCATTATTCGCAGTGATGCCACACGCAAACGCATTGCTGCAGACCACCCTGAACTGGAACTGTATGGACGTGAAATGCATATCAACACACATAAAACCATGTTCGATGCCGCCCGAATATCACTGCATGCCGGCTTTTCAGTCATTCTCGATGCCACATTCCTGCACCCGGACTCACGCAAGGGTGTAGCTGCACTCGCAGCTGCGTGTAAAGCTCCCCTGCACTTCTACTGGCTGGATATCGATGAGTCTGTTTTAAGAGAGCGCATCGACAAACGCCAGAAAGCCGCCAATGATATTTCCGATGCAGACCTGAAAGTGCTGGAGCTTCAATTGGCCGAATATAAGAAACCCACTGAAGCCTGGGTTCATTTCCTCCATTCAAGCCATTCGTGGCCGTGTATTACCTGAACATATCCCTAGACAACTAAAGCCAAGCCTGCAGCGTTTACTGCCAATAATGGCAAACATCTTGCTTCATTTATCAGAATAACTAAATGCTAATTAGCCACAACCGAGGGACTTCATGCCAGATAACACTATTGAATTTTTTGAAGTTTTCCCGTGGAACGAAAATTTTGCAACCGGCATTGCGGAAATTGATGAACAACATAAACAGCTGGTGCACCTGCTGAACAAGCTGGCAGCCCACCTGGCGCACAGATCCGATCCCGTTGCACTGAATAAAGTATTTGGAGAACTGGCGGCATATGCTGATCATCACTTCAAAACCGAGGAAGGCATCTGGGATCCATATTTCAAGGATGACCCCTGGTGTAGCAGTCACCACAAGACGCATGAATCTTTTATGGTCAATGTCGGAAAATTAAAAGAAGAAGAAAACACCAAACCTCTGGATGAGGTGATAGAAGATATTCTCAAGTTTCTCACCCACTGGCTGGCTTATCATATTCTCGATAGTGATAAACGCATGGCCAAAGCAGTTCTGGCGATCGATTCAGGCCTGTCGCTGGAACAAGCCAAAGTGCATGCTGACCATGAAATGAGCGGCTCCATGAAGCTGTTGATTGATACCGTTCTGGCTATGTACGACAGCCTTTCCTCTCGCACCCTCGATCTGATGAAGGAAAAGGCAGAACGCAAGCGGATAGAACAAGCTCTGCGAGAAAGTGAAAAACAGGAGAAAAGTTTTTCCGATGCCGTTATGAACATTGTGCCGGGCATGCTCTATCTGATAGATGAGGATCTGCGGCTGATCAGGTGGAACAAGAAACTCAATGAACTGACCGGTTACAGCAATGAAGAACTGGTTGACAAACGCGCACTCGATTTTTTCCATCCAGACAGCCACCAAGCCATCACTGAGGCCATCACAACCGTCTTTACAGAGGGTAGCGCAGAAATTGAGGAGCAGTTGTACACCAGAAACGGAGCTCGGACACCTTGCCTGTTTACCGCTGTATTGCTGGAAGTAAATGGGAAAAAGCACATTTCCGGCATCGGTATAGAGATTTCTGACCGCAAGCGGGCAGAAGAGGCCTTATTGAAAAGTCAGGAACAGTTTTATCAGGCGCAGAAAATGGAGGCCGTCGGTACACTGGTTGGCGGCATTGCCCACGACTTCAACAATATGCTGGCTGGTATCACCGGAAACCTCTATTTAGCAAAAAAACGTACGCGGGAAATGCCTGATGTCGTACAGAAACTTTCCGATGTTGAAGAGCTGTCATTCCGGGCTTCTGACATGATTCAGCAGCTGCTCACCTTTGCCCGCAAAGGTGAGGTATCCATGAAACCTATGCCGCTGAACCCCTTCATTAAGGAAACACTGAAATTCCTCAGAACCTCCATTCCGGAAAATATCGAAATACGTCAGGATATATCCGGTGATTCAATGCAAATCATTGGCAATGTCACCCAGCTTCACCAGGTACTGATGAACCTGATCAACAATGCCCGTGATGCAGTCAAAGATACTTCTAATCCATTCATCGGCATCAAACTTGAAAAGTTCCAGGCTGATAATGCATTTGTTGCAGAAAAGAATTATTTCAATCCCGGTGCTTATGCACATCTAAGTATTGAGGATAATGGTTGTGGTATTGCTGAGCACGATCATCAACATCTGTTTGAGCCCTTCTTTTCAACCAAAGAACAAGGTGAAGGAACAGGTCTCGGGCTAGCCATGGTTTTCGGAGCAGTAAAAACACATCAGGGATTCATCGAAGCGGACAGCACTGAAGGCAATGGCTCCACTTTTCATGTCTATATTCCCATCCAGCAAGAGCACCGGCAAGTTTCACCTGAACCTTCTACTGCCAGAGTTACAGAAGGCAATGGAGAAACGATTCTGATTGTTGATGATGAAGAGATCGTTCGCAGAAGTAACAGCGAAATCCTGGAAAGCATCAATTACAACGTTCGTGTCGCCTCAAATGGATTGGAGGCCGTCGAAATAATTGCTAACAATCCGAATGAAATCACTCTGATACTCATTGATATCGTCATGCCGAAACTAGGTGGCAAAGAAGCCATTGAACAAATCCGGAAAATCCAGCCCGATATAAAAGTGATCTTCTCTACCGGATACGATAAAGATAAAGCACTCAGGCATGAAGCTCTTCCCGCCGGGACGGCACTGCTCTCCAAACCACACACAATCCAGAAACTCAGCGAGACAATTAAAAGCCTGCTGGAGTCATAGATTCAAACCGTCTCTACAAGCTATAGAATCTCAACCGCTTTCGCTGCAAGGCGCGAGCGTTCACTGGCTTTAAGAGCAATCAGGCCAGCATGATCCCAACCGGAAAAGGCTGATACAGCACGGGTAAGGCCGTTGGTGTGCGCAGTCAGATAAGGCGTATCAATCTGGGCATTGTTGCCGAGAATAATAATTTTCGAATCCTCACCCATGCGTGTAACAATAGTTTTCATCTGGTGTGGCGTCAGATTTTGTGCCTCATCTACAATCAGCCAGGTCTTGGTAAAGGTACGACCACGGGCAAAAGAGAGAGCGGCTATTTCAATGCGGTTCTGGCCAAGGATATCTCCGATATTCTGGGCATCATCGCCAAGCAGAATAGAGAGATTATCGGTAATCGCACCCATCCATGGCTCCAGCTTTTCTCGTTCGGTACCAGGCAGAAAGCCGATATCCTGCCCCATCGGGACAGTTGCACGAGTCACAAGGATTTTCTCATACAGCCCCATATCCAGCGTCTGATGCAAGCCCGCAGCCAGCGCCAGTAATGTTTTACCTGAACCGGCAAGCCCCAATATACCAACCAGATCAAGGTCAGCATCCATCAATAGATTCATGGCCATGTTCTGCTCAAGATTGCGGGCCTGAATACCCCAAACTGCATGACGCTCATGCCGATAAGAGAGCGTATCGAACAGGTGGACACGTCGATTTTCATCAACCTGCTGACAGCGCATCGCCACTTCACGGTCTCCGGGCAATACCACAAACGAATTGATATACGGCAGGTCCATCTCTTCCGGCCAGGTAACAGCATAATGGTTACCGTGATCGTGTTCGCTCACTTCCATGCCTTCCGCCATTGCTGTCCAGGTATCGAGATCAAGGCGAACTTTTCCACTGGGTAGCACAGACAGGTCACTGACTACGCGATCAGAGCGGTAATCTTCTGTCTTCAGTCCAAGCGCACGCGCTTTGATACGCAGATTAATATCCTTGGAGACCAGAATTACCTGCCGCTCGGCATGTTCCTTCTGCACAGACATGGTGACTGCAATGATACGATTATCACCACTGCCTTTGGCCAGTGAATCCGGAAGTATTTCCAATGAACGGTGATTGAGCTCAAAAAACAGACGTCCGCCGCCGGGCAGCTCGCATCCCTTGCTTAGATCCTCACACTGAGCACTTAAATCATCGAGTACACGTGATGCTTCCCGCACATTCCGTGCCAGTTCATCCACCCCTTTTTTAACATTATCCATCTCTTCAAGCACCACAATAGGCAGCACCACATCGTGTTCATCGAAGCGCTGTAAGGCACTCGGATCATGAATCAGAACATTGGTATCGAGGATATAAATCTTACGATCTTGTGAGTTGCTCAATAGAAGTCTCCCTGCATATGAATAATACAACTAAACTGAACATATATTGCCACAAATGAATAGCTTCGCCTACCGGATTCGTTTGCAATCAGGCTTGTTAAAAAAACTTGCAAGTAAAGACTTGACTCTCCTGAGCGGCTCGTCATTATTCGCGCCGATCGCGGGTATAGCTCAGTTGGTAGAGCGCGACCTTGCCAAGGTCGAGGTCACCGGTTCGAGCCCGGTTACCCGCTCCAGATCGCAGGGGCCTTTATGGCCCCTTTTTTTTTATGTAATGGTTATACGGCAGGGTGGCTCAGTGGTACGGCGGAGGACTGCAAATCCTTTATTCGCGAGTTCGATTCTCGCCCCTGCCTCCAACCATTTCTTTTCAATCAATATTAAAAACAGCTTTTGACAACTGCCGCTTAAACGGCATTATTCGCACCTGTTGCGGGTATAGCTCAGTTGGTAGAGCGCGACCTTGCCAAGGTCGAGGTCACCGGTTCGAGCCCGGTTACCCGCTCCAGTTAAAATCGGGGGAGCAACTTCCCCCGTTCTTTCTTTGATGGTTTATAAGGCAGGGTGGCTCAGTGGTACGGCGGAGGACTGCAAATCCTTTATTCGCGAGTTCGATTCTCGCCCCTGCCTCCAACCATTTCTTATTCTAGACCCATTTAACCTTGTAGTTAATCGTCCATTTCAGCCGCACGATCCATCAAGCACTCAGTAAAAGATTAAATACCCTGTGCACCTGCTGCATTCGTTCCATCAATGCATCCGGAGCCTTTATGGCAGCATGGCGACGCATGGTTTCCCACTCTGTGGCTTCAGCATCGGTTGGCAGCTTACCGATCGAGCGCCACAGCTCCACCCGCAGTGCATTCTCCATCTGACGATAATCCAGATACGTATCAGCCAGCCAATCAGCCTCCTGCTTCCAGGCTTCAGGTACAGAAGCAGGCAATTCACGCAGCACATCAGTCGTTCTGCGCCGGTTACCGCCGAAATTAAGCCGCGCATACTGGGCAAGAAACTCGATATCAACCAATCCTCCGGCATCATGCTTGAGGTTTTTCACATCGGAGTTCTTACTGCCCAGGTGATCGATCATTTTCTGGCGCATCTCGATTACATCCGCAGCGATGACAACCGGGTCACGCTGCAGATCAAGAACCTCTTTCACAGCCATCTCGACGCTCTCTTTTGCAGACTCAGGACCTGCCGCAGGACGCGCCCTGCACAGTGCCTGATGTTCCCACGTCTGGGCTTCATGACGTTGATAGTGTCTGAACCCGGAAATATTAGTCACCAGCACACCGGAACTGCCTGAAGGACGCAGGCGTGCATCAAATTCAAAGCCGGCTCCGAATGGCGGTTGCCCGGTTAGATACTGAATCATACGCCGGCCAATACGCTGGCCATGCTCTCCCATGCTGCGACGGCCAATCATTTCAGACGGATTTTCATGCACGAGTATAAAGACCATATCGAGATCGGATACCAACCCCATCTCATGCGACCCGTGTTTCCCCATAGCCAGTGCCACAAATGGAAAATCAACCGGCAGTGCCATTTCATGCAGACATAACCTTAGCACCGCTGAAGTCGCAGCATCAGCCATATCTGCCAGCCATCTGCCAATAGTCATAACATCTGCAGAATGGGCATCCACGGCCAGTGCGGCCAGAAGTCGTGCCCGATCTACCCCACGGCCGATATCGGCCAGTGTCTGTTCCACATCTTCGAAGCCATCTAAAGCATTCAACTCTGCACAGATATGATGGATGTCAGTTTCACTGTGTTCACTCATCAATGGCCATTCCAGCCAGGAGGGGTCCTTAACAATATGATCGGCCAGGTACTGGCTTGCAGAGAGTACGCCGATCAGCCAGTCCAGCGAGCCCTGATGTGTCGCCAGCAAATCAATCCAGGTGGCGCGCCCTGAAATGGAATGGATCAGTTTTGCGAACGACTCCAGAGCTGTAACGCCATTTTCATCATCCAGCCATACCGGCATAGCCTGCTCTAGAATGCGTTCCACTTGTGCCCGACTGCGCTCTGGCAGCAAGCCTCGGGAAAGACATTCATCAATGCCATTCAGAGCCAGGTTGATGCGTTCCCGTTCAGTTTCATCCAGGCTGTTCATTTCAACATGTTCACCGGTCAACCAGCCGGATACCTGTTCGTTTTCTTCACCAACCGGTCTAACGAACTTACGGAAGGCTTCCTCTACAATGGCAGCATGCTGAATCATCTGTTGTTCAACATCCTCGATTCCGGTTGCACAGCTAAGGTAATCGGCAAAGTCAGCAGGCAACTTATGCGTCTGCTCACCTCTGCGGGACTGAATAGCATGCTCAATCCTGCGCCAGAATCGATAGGCTGCTTTCAAGCTGTTCACATCCTCTTCGCCTATCGCATCTGCCTGCATCAACAGATCTATCGCCTGCATACTGGGCTGAACCCTCAAATCCCTATTTCTGCCGCCGTGCAACAGCTGCATGGACTGAATCACAAACTCAATTTCACGGATGCCGCCTCGGCCGCGTTTCACATCATAACCCGGTGCGATACCTCCGCTGCCGGCCTGTCCATCAATACGACGTTTCATCTCGGCAAGAGCTGCTACTGTAGTGTAGTCGAGATAACGGCGATAAATAAATGGTACAATACCATCAACAAATGCCTGACCGAGAGCTTCATCCCCGGCTACAGGACGAGCCTTGATCAGCATGGCCCGCTCCCATGTCTGTCCGTATTCAAGGTAATGGTTTACTGTCGCATCCAGATGCAACGCGATAGCAGCTGCATCTCCCCCCGGACGAAGTCGCATATCCACCGGCCATACAATGCCGTCGATTGTGCGCTCGCTCATCAGCCGAATCAGCATGCGGGATAGCTGCATATAATACTCAGCAGCCGGAATAGACTGGCGTCCACCGCTTGTCTGCCCTTCACCCTGCCAGACAAACAGCGGGTCAACATCTGAGCCCAGATTCAGTTCGCGCCCGCCGAGTTTACCCAGACCGATTACGCAAAATGAACCGCCCTCAAGATAGCCATAACGTGGCGCAATCAGGCGCCCGGCCATATTCAAGGCCTCATCCATCAAACCTGAAGCAAGATCGGCAATCGCCCGGCATGAGGCATCCATATCACCCCTTAAGCCCATCTCCCACCAGATCAGATGACGGTGACCACGGTGCTTGCATTGGCGCAAATGAGCCAGACATGTGACAAGCTCGTTACTCTCACAAGAAGGTATCCAGCGCTCACTTCCATCAGGCAGAATCGCATCACTCAGCGGTTTGAACAGTTGCAGACAGTCTTCTTCTGATGCTGTACGCATCAACATCGCAAACTGTTGCGAATGCTCAAATAAGCGGCGAATATCATCGTGCAGGTTTTCGGGTACTTGCTGAAGAATGGAATCGATTTGGTCGCTCATTGCATAACTATACCCTGCAATTCAAACAGTAAAAACCTTCATATGCCATAAACTTCATTTGTTTGATTTCGTGCCGATACATTTAAGATGAGGGATTTAAGTCCCGGGTAAAAAACATCAGGAGGTGCCATGGTATGCAACAACAATCTGTCCAGTTAACAGCTCTCTCCGACTTTGGAATAAACATGATCAACAATATGGGAAATCCATGGTACGTACAAAAAATAACAGCTCATGTTCTATTCTCTAATCATCCGGGGCCATGGATGTTACTCGAACGTGATCATTTTCATCGCTGGGTAAATCTCAGTGCAGACCAAAACTTCTCCGTCCGCTGGAAAGGCTGGAAACACTAATTTGTTTTTCGTTTGTTGTTATCGGGTCTGCAAAAGGGTGGATGCGCCATCTGTTGATAACTGATAGGACATGCCGTGCCGGCACAAATAAACAGCCTGTGGCCCGACCCGGTCAATCGATGACAACCCGCCATGGTCGCGGCAAATATCTTCACCAATAGCCTTGAGGTTCACTTGTCTCTCTTCATACTGGGATGCACAACCGGCAAGCAATGCAGCAAAAATGAACATTGATACAAGACTCATTTCTCTTTTTAAATGCATGGCCTTCTCTCCCTGAAAAAACACAGAATCATCAGTTGTGTCACAAAGTATAGTAAAAATGCAACTGAATCCATATTCAACAAAAAAAGGCCACCCAACGGGCGGCCTTTTTATGATAACGTCCTGCAGCAATTAGCAGGAGTAGTAGAGTTCCATTTCCATTGGATGTGGACGCATACGAACTTCATTAACTTCTTCCATCTTCAATTCGATGTAGCCGTCAATCATATCGTCATCCATCACACCACCAACTTTCAGGAAGTCACGGTCTGCATCCAGTGCTTCCAGTGCCATTTCCAGGCTGGAGCAAACAGTAGGAATCTTCTTGCCTTCTTCCGGTGGCAGATCGTACAGGTTCTTATCTGCCGCTTCACCCGGATCAATCTTGTTCGCCACACCGTCAAGGCCGGCCATCATCATGGCCGTGAATGACAGGTACGGGTTAGCTGATGGGTCAGGGAAACGAACTTCGATACGACGAGCCGGATCAGAATTCACAACCGGGATACGGATAGAAGCAGAACGGTTACGGTTTGAATAAGCCAGCATTACCGGTGCTTCAAAGCCTGGAACCAGACGCTTGTAAGAGTTGGTAGATGCATTAGTGAATGCATTCAAAGCACGTGCGTGTTTGATGATGCCACCGATGTACCACAGCGCTTCCTGAGACAGGTTGGCGTATTTATCACCTGCAAACAGGTTCTTACCATTCAACCACAGTGACTGATGCACATGCATGGCAGTACCGTTATCGTTATAGATTGGTTTTGGCATGAAGGTAGCAGTTTTACCATGCGCATGCGCAACATTGTGAACCACATATTTGTACCATTGTGCTTTATCTGCCTGTTCAATGAGCTCACCAAAACGCATGGCCAGCTCACACTGACCCGCAGTTGCTACTTCATGGTGATGGCATTCCATGTGAATACCCAGATCAGACATCACCAGAGACATGTCGTTGCGGATTTCATGCAGCGAGTCAACCGGAGGAACCGGGAAGTAACCACCTTTTACACCCGGACGGTGGCCGTAGTTACGCATCATGCCGTCAGAGGCATCAGCAAAGTTTTTGCCTGAGTTCCAGGCAGCTTCTTCGGATTCGATCTGGTAGCCACAGCTACCCATTTCGTTATTCCAGGTTACACCATCAAAGATGAAGAACTCCAGTTCAGGGCCGAAGTATGCTGTATCTGCAATGCCCGCTGAACGGATATAGCTCAGAGCACGCTGTGCTACCTGACGTGGGCAACGGTTATAATCCTGACCGGTAATCGGATCGATTACCTGTGCAACCAACACCAGTGTGGATGCTTCAAAGAATGGATCGATATTTGCACTTTCCGGATCCGGAATCAGCGCCATATCTGAATTATTAATGTCACACCAGCCGGCTACAGATGAACCATCGAAGGCGAAACCGTCTTCAAAGCTGTCTTCATTCAGCTCATGGGCTGGAAAGGTAACGTGCTGCCATTTGCCGCGTGTGTCGGTGAAACGTACATCAACAAATTCGCACTCATTTTCTTTTACGAGGTCAAAGACCTTTTGAATTGCGTCACTCACAACTAATTCTCCTGTTTTAGATTAAGAAAGTCCCACCCGGTAAAATAGGAAGCGAGACTTTGTCACAAGCCAAATAAAAAGGCAATCACAGACCGCACTATAGTGCTTCGTCGTCTCGCTCACCTGTTCTAATACGGATTGCCTGATCAACGGTGGATACAAAAATCTTACCATCACCCACTTTGCCGGTTGATGCCGCACTGCAGATTGCAGTCACAGTGTCGTCCAGACGATCATCTGATACGACGATTTCCACTTTCACCTTGGGTACAAAATCAACCACATATTCGGCACCACGATAAAGTTCAGTATGCCCTTTCTGACGTCCGTGCCCCTTAACCTCGGTAATTGTCATACCTGCAATACCGATTTCTTCCAGTGCATCTTTCACATCATCAATCTTGAATGGTTTAATTACTGCTTCGATCTTTTTCAATTTATTCTCCCTTCAATACCCAAAAACCTGCTATCGCACGCCGGGAGCACCGGCGTTTGCTACTCCCAGAAACCATGAGTGATCGGATAACGTCGATCCCGGCCAAACGCACGTTCTGTGATTTTTACACCCGGAGGTGATTGCCTGCGTTTATACTCCGCAAGCTGTAACATGCGCACCACCCGTTTGACTTCCGGCTGATCATAACCGCGTGATGCGATTTCTTCCACGCCCAAACGTTCTTCAATATTGGCTGCCAGTATCGCATCAAGCTCATCGTAATCCGGCAGCGAATCTGAATCTTTCTGATCGGGCCTGAGTTCGGCTGATGGCGGCTTGGTGATTGTATTCTCAGGGATCACTTCCTTGTCGCGATTGAGCCAGCGACACAAGGCGAACACCTGCGTTTTATACACGTCCTTGAGTACGGCAAAACCGCCTGCCATATCCCCGTAGAGGGTGGCATAACCGACTGCCATTTCCGATTTATTCCCCGTAGTAAGCACCATGCGGCCTGTTTTGTTTGAAATCGCCATCAACAGCACTCCGCGAATGCGGGCCTGAATATTCTCTTCAGTTAAATCGCTTTCTGTTTTGCCCCAGGAGGCAAATGTTGCAGCCAGAGTGTCCTCGATAGCATCCACACCATTTGCGATCGGCAGTGTGATTGATTCCATACCCAGATTATTGACCAGAGCCTCTGCATCAATAATCGAGTGATCACTGGAATAATGTGAAGGCAACAGCACACCCAGTACATTTTCTGCACCGAGTGCATCAACCGCTATGGCTGCCGTGAGCGCCGAGTCGATGCCACCTGAAAGACCGATAACTACCTGTGAACAACCGTTACGGCGCACATAATCAGCCACACCCAGCACCAAAGCCTTATACACCTGTTCCAGATCCTCGGGCAAAGGCGTTATATGTTCATCACCAACCGCAGCCAGGTCCAGCACACCACTCCACGGTTCAAACATCGGAGCCCGCAATATCAGATGTCCCTGACTATCGGATGCAAATGAACCGCCATCAAACACGATCTCATCCTGACCACCCACCGGATTCACATAGATCACTGGCGCTGAGAACTGCCTGGACCTGCGTTGAACCAGCTTCTCACGCACAAGCTGTTTCCCCCTGTGGAACGGGGATGCATTCAGGTTCAGCCAGACATCACAACGACTTCCAGCCTGTCTGGAGGCCAACTCATCGTGCCAGATATCTTCGCAGATACCGACACCGATACGCCAGCCATTGGCCTCAAAAACAGAGCCATGACCGCTACCGGCTGAAAAATAGCGTTGTTCATCAAACACACCATAGTTCGGCAACTGCTGCTTATCATAATATCCGATTACCCTGCCGTTTTGAGCCAGCACAACACTGTTTTTTAAAACCCTGCCATCCCTGCGCGGTGCTCCGAATGCCACGCACACATTGCCGCTGGCTCCCACCACGGCTTGCACTGCCTTCTCCACCTCATCGAGAAACAGAGGCCGCAATAACAGGTCTTCAGGGGGATAACCGGTTACGGCCAGCTCCGGAAAAACAGCCAGATCGCAACAGCTGTTTTCGGCCTCTGCCATGCCAGCATGGATCTGGTGAACATTACCATCGAGATCACCGACTCTCGGGCTGTTTTGAGCAATAAATATTTTCATGAGTTTGTACTTCGCGGCACAAACATTGCATCACCATAGGAATAGAAACGATAGTCATGGACCCTGGCAAAATCATAAGCATTCAGCACCCGCTCACGGCCTGCGAGTGCCGCTACCAGCATAATCAGTGTCGATTTCGGCAGGTGAAAATTGGTCAATAGCGCATCCACAATCTGGAAATGGTAGCCCGGATAAATAAAGATGGAAGTCCTGCCTGCTCCCGCCTGCAGTTCACCATCTGCTGATGCTGCCTCCAGTGTGCGCAAGCTTGTGGTACCGACTGCAATCACGCGTCGCCCCTCGGCTTTGGCCTGATTCACCATCCGTGCCGTTTCAGCAGGCACAATATATGCCTCTTCATGCATCACATGGCTATTTACATCATCTACCTGTACAGGCTGAAATGTGCCGGGTCCGACATGCAGCGTGACATGAGCAAAGCTCGCACCTGCGATCTGCATTTTGTGCATCAAGGCATCGGTCAGATGCAAACCTGCAGTGGGAGCGGCTACTGCACCTGCGTGTCTGGCAAACACAGTCTGGTAGCGCGCCTTGTCCTCTTCTGTATCAGGCCGATCGATATAGGGTGGCAAGGGCATGTGGCCATAGTTTTCTATCGCATGCCCCACATCTTCAGCCAGCAGCAGCACTTCAATATTTTTGCCTTCCCGACTGATTACCTTTGCATAGAAACCATCTGCAAATTCAATCTCAGTATCAGGCTTCAAGGGTTTGTTGGATTTACCCCAGGCAAGCCAGACATTGGGCTGATCCATGGGCTCCAGCAGCAGCACTTCAACCTTGCCGCCACTTTTTTTACGACCGACAAGGCGAGCAGGAATAACTTTGGTATCGTTTAGCACCCAGACATCTCCAGGCTGCACATATCGGGAAAGATCACGAATCAAACCATCCACAAAAGCATCGTCCGAATCGGACAAACAAAGTAGCCGGGAAGCATCGCGTTGCTCAAGTGGTTTTTTGGCGATCAGTCGTTCAGGTAATTCAAAATCAAAATCGCTGACTTGCATAGTCTCGAAGGCTATCGCGAAGATGGACCTGCGTCTTTACCGACAAGCATATGGACTGTCGTTCTGAGCTAACGCGCTGAATAACACCACCCCATGGTGTGATCCCTTTTGACTAACGCGCAGATTGAAACCACACCCATGGTTTCAATCTGCTTGTTCATGCATGATTTCATACAGGGTGGATTTGAGATCCTTGGCTTTAAACGGTTTCTGCAGAAATGCATTCGGGCGATCTCCACTAACCAGCTGGCCGGCCTCGGTTTCCGAATACCCTGAAATCAGCACAATGGGTACGCTGCGATCACACTCCCGCATGCCGATCATAGCTTCAACGCCCCCCATTACCGGCATTGTCATATCGAGTAATACCGCCACCAGCTTGTGATGATGTTCTTTAAACAGCGCAAGACCCTCTTTTCCATCTTCAGCTGACAGGACATCAAAATCCAGATTTTCAATAAAGGAGCTGGCAACAGTACGCACACGTAAATCATCATCCACGATCAGCACCGTGCCATCACCATGCCATGCCTCAACTTCCATGGTCGTAGCCATCCGTTCCTTGAATGACTGATCGGTGGATGGGAAATATACCCTGAAAGCCGTACCTTTACCTGATTCACTGAGCAGTTGAATCGCCCCATGATGCCCTCGCACAATGCCCAGCACAGCAGAGAGTCCCAGACCACTACCCGTATCCTTGGTTGTAAAAAACGGATCGAAAATCCTGTTTTTCACAGCCTCCGGCATGCCACAACCATCATCCCTGACTTCAATAATGACATACTCTCTTTCCGGTAGTTTTGTTCCATTATACAGGTGATCCAGGGTTTCCCGAGTCATGACTTTAGCACCGGTACTAACCTTGATTTCACCTGGTTGCTTTCCAATAGCTTCGGCAGAATTGACGATGAAGTTCAGCAACAGTTGCTGCACCTGAGCCTGATCTCCTTCAATGCCCGGGAGATTATCATCCAGTTTCATTTTCAAAGAGATATTACTACTCACCGAAGCCCTGATCAGCTTGCCCATGACCTTAATCAATTCATTGAGATTAATGACCTCGATCTCATAACTGCCTTTGCCCGCATAGGCAAGCATCTGCTTGCACAGTTCAGCCGCATGATCACAACTACTAAGGATATTTTCGAGATGCGAAACACCGGGGGATTGTACGTCGAGCTTCCTTCTGGCTAATTCAGCATTACCCATAATAGCAGCCAGAATGTTATTAAAATCGTGTGCAATACCGCCAGCCAGAACCCCTAGCGACTCAAGGCGCTGAGCATGTTCCAGCTGTGCCTGTAAGCTGATTTTTTCTTCTTCCTGATCATGAGACTGACTTGAATCCTCAAACGCCACCAGAAATGCGGCCTGACCCTCGTGATCGACAGGACTCAAATGAAGCAGCCCAATAAATGGTTCACCTGTTTTACGCAGCAACCTTACATTCTGCAGGGAAGCAGGCCTGTTACTTACTGACATATGGCTGATGAGCTCGTTTAACCTCGCATGATCATCCGGATCGACATAGTCAAACAGGGATGTACCGATCATCAGCTCAACACTATCGACTCCCAGCAATTGCGTAGTGTTCCAGTTACTGTAAATCCACCTGTTTTCACTAAACACGGCAATCGCATGAGGCAGTGCATTAAGTAATTCACGGTGGCTTATTTTGCTGTTTGCCAGGGCATGTTCTTCATGTTTCAGTCTGGATGTGGTTTCATTCAAACGCAATTCTTTGAGCTGCTCACTTGTTTCTCGTGCAATCACTGTATAAAAAGCAATCAGACTAAATGCCAGATAAGCAAGCCCGATATAAACCACCTTCTGCCAGCCAATGTCTTCCATGCCAAAGCCCAGAGCAGCAATAAGTACGGCATAAACAAGTGTCCAAGCCATACCGATTCGGGAACCGGCACTTAAGCAGGCAATAAAAGGAAAACCAAAACTCCAGATAAATCCTATCTCGCTATAACCACCCTGAAGAAAAAGAAACGAGAACAATATAACCGGATGCAATACAAACAGGTTCTTAAGTAAGAATTGAGAATGTTTTCTCTTTGACCAGAAATAAAGACCGCTAAGGGTCAAAATCATCAACACCTCGATCTGCCACAACTCATACAGACCCAGAGTGAAATTGATGGCACTGAAAACCATCACGAATGGAATGGCAACGAGTATGGAAAGCTGCAGTGGATTCATCTGTAGAATCACCTGTCTTAAACCTGAGCTAGCTACTATCTTTGCCATAGCCAATTCCCTCTAGCGTTGCTCTATTCTTAGCAAAGCAAATGAAAGGGATTTTGTAAACTTGAACACAACTACCCTCCCATTTCATTATTTTACTACCAACACATTGCAGCGCAGCGTCTCGCGTAAACATTCAAACCAGAAATAGACCAGTGAATATACCAGCCCCTGACTGGCTACACAAACTGGCATCCCTAACCCTACAGAACTGCTGGAATGTATGGTTGCCGTTGTAAAGTTTATGCGATGCAGATCACACAAGTACGTTCTCGGTCCGCAAATCATTTACGACCCCGCCCCTGTTTCTTGATGGAATGATCCGGAACGGCTCAATAAGCGCACGCAGCCATAAGTGATGCTCATCTGGCAGACATCATTTCGGTGGTGGAAACTTTTCTACATATCTTTGAGGAACCTCACCTCTGTTAATCAAGTGATAACCGCCAGCTTCCAGCACAACAGTAATCATCACCGCCAACAGGGTTGGAACCACAGCCACCCGCGAAATAGCCGTAAACATGATTTCAGCCATTTTTTCATCACTGGCTGTCATGCTGATCAACCAGGCCGCAGTCACTAATAATCCGGTGATTACGTATCCAGTCATCAGAAATTGACAGCGCCTGAATGATAGACGCCAATGCATATCAACAATCCAGCATGCTGTAATCTTCTCAGAGCGCCAATAAATATAGGCAATGACAGTTAAAGAAAAAAGCAGCGGTATCAGAAAACCATACATCCCCACATCCAACACAATAGCTGCCGGTGTCATCAACAGGTTGAACAGCAGAATATTCAGCACAAAAAGGTTATGTGGCTTTCTTGCCAATTTCTTTTCTTCTTCACTGATCTCAAAATTCATACTTAAATATACTCCGCAATAGAGAAAACAGTCGATTCAGCTATTCAGAATGATCATGCTTGTCTTCCTTCATATCATCGTCATCAAGAATACGGTGAGCAGGCCCTTCCATATCGTCATACTGGCCACTCTTCACGGCCCAAAAGAAGATCAACACACCAACCAGACCTAACGCAATCATGGCTGGAATCAGTCCGAAAATAACATCCATATCTTAGACCTGCACTGGCAGTTTCAAGCTGCTATCAACCATGTCTGCAACCCGCCTTTTACCAACCCTGCTGCGAATAAGGATTGCATTGCCGATTACCAACAATGAACTGATGGGCATGGCAATCGCCGCAAAAACAGGTGTGACCAATGCAGCCATCGCAGCAGGTACAAGGATCAGGTTATAAGCCAGTGAAATTCCTATATTCTGTTTAATTGTAGAAAGTGTTTTTTGCGATAGATGCATGGCAAAACCAACACGCGACAGATCAGAACTCACCAATACTATATCAGCACATGCCATCGACACATCCATGCCCGAGCCCATGGCCATACTGACATCCGCCCGCGCCAGTGCAGGCGCATCATTCACACCATCTCCGATCATCAACACCTTCTCTCCGATCTCCTGTAAACGACGGATTTCAGCTTCTTTATCTTCCGGCAATACTTCAGCCACGACCTGCATCTGCCCCAAACTATTTTTAAGAGCATGCGCGGCCTGAATGGAATCACCTGTTAGCATGGTAATGCCTATGCCCTGCTCTGAGAGTGATTGAATCAAAGCCCTAGCCTCATCCCGAACCTTGTCCTGCACATGAATCAACCCGGCAACTTCTCCGTCTACAGCCACAAGAACAGCCACACCCATCTTCTGCTCAATCTGAAACTGTTGATCCTTTATTTGATCAGGGACACTTATATTTTCGCGTTGCATCATGCGCTGATTGCCAATCACGATGCGTCTGTTTTTGACAATACCGCTAACTCCAAGGCCGGACTCAGAAAGAAATCCTTCACATGGCAACTGTTTGCCCTTCAATTCAGCAACAATCGCGCTTGCCAAAGGATGGCGTGATTTACCCTCAATAGCAGCAGCAAAATCTATCAATTCATCATGCGTAAAATTGTTATTCAGATGCGTCTGCACAACCTTCATTTGACCTTCCGTCAAAGTGCCTGTTTTATCAAATACAACATGCGTGATTGAGGACAGTGTTTCCAATGCCTGACCATGACGAATCAGCACACCCCGCCTGGCCCCCGCCCCGACTCCAACAGCAATACCCATAGGGGTGGCCAAGCCCAGGGCACAGGGGCAGGTAATAATTAATACGGATACAGCGGCCAGAAGTGCAGTATCAAAATCTGAACGCAACCAGTAGATAAAGGTGATGAATGCAAGTCCGATTGTTGCCGCCACAAACCAGGGGACGATTCGATCTGCAATACGCTGTACTTCCGCCTTTGAGCCCTGAGCCTCCTCCACCAGTGTGACAATGCGAGCCAGAGCTGTATCCGCACCTGTCGAACCTACTTCAAGGGTAAGAGAACCATCAACATTCATGGAACCGGCTACAACCGATGCCCCGATCTCTTTGCGCAAGGGTCGTGACTCTCCGGTCAGCATGGATTCATCAATATAGGATTCACCATGCAGCACCACACCATCAGCTGGTATTTTCTCTCCCGGCCCCACCAACACATGATCGCCGACAATCAATTTACGTACCGAGATACGCTCCTCCCCTTCCGGCAAGATCCGAGTAGCCAACCGTGGCTGCAGCTCCATCAACCTCAGCGCTGCAGAAGAAGCGTTACGCTTGGACAAGCCTTCTAAATAACGGCCAATCAAAATAACAAACAGGAACGTCACTACGGTGTCAAAATAGACCTCCCCAGATGTATGAAATGTGATCCAGCATGAATAAGCCCAGGTCGCAAAAGAACCGATAGCTATAGGCAGGTCCATAGTCAGGCGCGCCTGCTTCAAACCCAGCATTGCAGCGCGAAAAAACGGCCAACCTGAATAAATCAGCACAGGTGTGGCAATAAACAGACTAATCCAGTGAAAGAACTGCTTGTGTTCGCTATCTATGCCTGAAAATGCACCGGCATAGAGGGCGATGGAAATCCACATGATATTCATCACACCAAATCCGGCAAAAGCCATGCGGAACAACAGTGAACGATTACGGC
Organism: Mariprofundus micogutta; assembly: GCF_001895085.1. Lineage (GTDB taxonomy): Bacteria > Pseudomonadota > Zetaproteobacteria > Mariprofundales > Mariprofundaceae > Mariprofundus > Mariprofundus micogutta. The sequence goes on from NZ_BDFD01000001.1 coordinate 198,345, forward strand.
GTTGCAGGCTGCCTTCAGCCGCTTCCGGATTAAACGGAGCAGCTGCATAACCCAGCTTTGCCAATCGATGCATGATCTCTGACAAGGCCAGTTCATCACTATTCCAGCGTACATTCAGGCGTTGATGTGCAAGATTCACCTCAGCAAACTCAATACCGACCATCTCTTTCAAGCCGTGTTCAATCAGCCATACACAGGCCGCACAATGAATTCCCTCGATAAGTAAATGTGCCTGCTTCCTGCCATCAGCAAGACTACGTACAAAATCTTTCTGTACCTCAGGCAGGTCATACTGCTCCAGTTCAACAGGCATTTCAGGCGGTGGAACTTCCGCATTCTGATAGTTCAGGCGATTGTAAAAATCATCCAGTCCTGATTCGTGAATCACCTGACATACCGTCATACAACCAGTGCAGCAGAAGCTTTGTTTTTCACCGGCAATCTCCTGTTCACAAGCTGTGATGCCTGTAACCGGAAGACCGCAGTGAAAACAGCGCTGATCACGTTTCATGACTGAGATGGATCAATCACCGACAAATATGCGTTGAACCACATCATATTTCTTTCCACCCGATTCGATCTGGGCAATCAAATCCCACGTGCCCGGCAGTGGGAAACTGGCTTCAACGCTAAAAGAACCGACATCTTCTTGTATCATTGCCACTGTAAAATCGGCTTTAACATCACTTGGACGGTAAGCAAACAAAGTAGCCTTACCATCTGTGGCAGGTTTGCCATTATCCATCACCACATACAGCCGATACATCTGAGCCTGGCCTGCTTTTGCCTTGGCCGGTGGCATCAGATTCAATCGCCATGCCGCTTCATTCTGCTGCTCAGGTGTTTTGTGAAAATAGTTATTACCTTTTTCGTAATAATCCTCAGATACCAGACCCGGACTGGTCTGGCTGGCAATGAGTGCCATCCAGATCGTGCCAGCCAGTGCTACTGCAACCAGCCCCAGAATGGCAAGAAACCATGGGCTCCTGAAATCTTCTTTTAAGTGTAACTCTGATGCCATGGCTATCTCCTTATTTTTTAGGGCCAACGAATACCGAATCATAAGTCACGGTAATATCCGGCTGTGTGATACCCTGTATTGTCAATTGTACATCGGTATTTTCGTGCTCAAGGCTTGCCGGAGTTGCCTGCAAAAAGATACTGAACGGTACCATTTTTCCGGCTTTTAAAGTGATATCTTTGAAATATGCCTCTTTTACCATATGGACATCACCGGAACTGCTTTTCACTGTCAGGCTCACGCGCTGATCTGTCTCCAGTTTATTTACGGCTTTAATCGTATATTTATTCTGAATTGAACCATCCGACATACGCATAAACAATGGCTGCCGCGAGTGTACAATTGACAGTTCAACCGGTGGAATGGTTGCCAGACCATAGATAATGCCCGTGACTGCCAACATGAAAATTGTGCTGTAGGTGATCACACGGGGACGCTTAAACACCGGTGGGAGAGTGACCCCATCCATCTCTTTATGGGAAAGATAGCGGATAAGCCCCTTTGGTTTACCCACCTTATCCATAATCGAATCACAGGCATCAATACAGAGACCGCAAGTGATACAGCCTTCGCTTAAACCTTCACGAATATCCACACCTGTCGGGCAAACACCAACGCACATTTTACAATCAATGCAGTCACCTTTTGTTGCCGCATCCGAGCTCTTGGATTTCACCTTACCGCGCGGCTCACCGCGATGGTAATCATAGGTAGGCAGTATGCTATCCTTGTCAACCATCACACTCTGGATGCGCGCATAGGGACAAAGCCAGAAACAAACCTGCTCACGCATAAAACCAGCCAGTATATAAGTACCGGCGATAAACAGGGCCAATACAACCCAGGCAATATAAGGCGCCGAAAATGTTAAATAGCCGTTCCACAGCTCAAAAGCATCCGTGAAATATGCGGCAAAGGTAATACCTGTGAGAATCGACACCAGTAGCCATAACGAATGTTTCAGCGTTTTCTTCCGAATCTTGTCTGCTGACCAGGCTGCTTTATCCAGCCTGCGGCGCTGAATGGCATTACCTTCAATTTTATCCTCAATCCAGGTAAAGACATCGGTCCACACCGTCTGAAAACAGAAGTAACCGCAGAACACACGTCCGGCTACAGCAGTGACACCAAACAGGGTAATGGCCAGCAGTATCAACAGTAGTGATAACATCCAGATATCTTGTGGCCATATCGTAGCACCAAAGAGATGAAACTTACGTCCCGGAATATCAAACAGAATCGCCTGGTGATCACCCCACTGCAGGTAAGGCCCGATGAAGAAAGCCAGCCATGTACTCATGGTCAGCCATTTCAGATTTCGGAAGCGTCCAGGCATGCGCTTGGCATGAATTGTCTCACCACCGGTATTCACATGATAGTGCAACGTATCCGCATAGAGGTCTTCTAGACTATCTGCTGACTTCCTGTTCTGACTCATCAGTTGCTCCATAGAGGTTTGGGTTTTCAAACGATGGCCCCGGGGGAAGGGAGGGAGTCCGGGGCCACCGCTCAAAATATGGTGAGAAAAAAACATCTGGCTCTTTCTCAACACCTGTTGTTACTCTCCAGTTACTTATCATCCTTTGAATTAATGACTTTAAAAAACCAGATCGCGCCATAAATCAGAATAGCCAGAACTCCGATCATGCTGATCAATACACCTAACTCGACTGCATCCATCTTATTCTCCTATGCGTTTAACAGCTCTGCATTACAAACAGATGCGGGAGAAAGCCGAAGCTCTCTCCCAGCACTCATTGTCTTACTGACCGCCACCCATGGCATGGATTTTAATGGCCAGAATTTTGATCTGTTCAGCTGTTAGTTTTTCTCCGAAAGCTGGCATGATCGCACTGCGTGTTTGAGCCACATCATCCTGATTCACACCATAACGTATCGTTCTCAGCACTTCTTCGCGATTGCCGCCAAAGCGCCAAACCTGATCCGTGAGATTTACAGCACCGGAGTATGTATCATCATTGAGTGCACCACCTTTGGCATTGTCGCCATGGCAACCCATACAACCTGCCTCTTCGAACATTGCCCAACCCGCTTTGCTTGCTTCACCTTTTGGCAAGGCTATGACAAAGTCAGTTAATGTTTCGATTTGTTCAGCTTCCAGCATATCTGCATGCGCTGGCATATCACCCATTCGGCCATCAGTGATAGTTTCTATGATGGTGTCAATATCACCACCATATAGCCAGTTATCATCAGCCAGTACAGGGAACAGGCCTTCTGCACCCTCTCCGCCAGCGCCATGACAGGCTGCACAGTTATCACCATACACAGCCTTGGCTGCTGATTCAGCAAAGTTACGCAACTCTGCATCGGCCATGATATCGCTTGCACTCATGGCTTTGAGTTTTTCCACATATGGGGCTTTCACTGCATCATTTTCTGCTACAGCTTCCTTGAACTCCTTGATCTGGGTCCAGCCCAACAATCCCTCATTAGAACCGTTAATCAATGGAATAGATGGATAGAGCAGGAAATAGATGATGCACCAGATCCAGCCGATATGAAAAGAGATCAACCACCAGCGTGGGGGGGGATTGGTCAACTCGCGGATACCATCCCACTCATGCCCGGTATCCTGAGGCTTTTCGGAATTATTATGCGTGTCCATGCTTATCCTCCCGGTCCAGTTCCATATCGTCTTCGTGATTGACGAAATCACGATATTGTTCAAATTTATTACGGTTAGCAGGCTTAAGAATCGTGAAATACGCTGCTGTCATGAGACCAGCAATGACCAGTAATATGATCAGGCCGGTCCAGTCGGTGGTCGTCATTGCAGACCAGTCGGTAGAAAAGAAATCACTCACGATAATCCTTCCCTTCCTGGAACTTCACCATCGTTCCAAGCACCTGCAGATAGGCGACAACTGCGTCCATCTCGGTTTTACCTTTTACCGATTCAGCAGCTCCCGCAAAATCTGCATCTGTGTATGGCACACCCACGGCTGCCAGTGCGCGCAACTTGCGCTCCGTCAACGTATGGTCAATGATGTTTTCAGCCAGGAATGGATAACCCGGCATTACCGATTCAGGCACCAGCGAGCGTGGCGCTTTCAAATGCTGGATCTGCCACTCATTCGAATATTTGCCGCCCACACGGGCAATATCAGGACCTGTACGTTTGGAACCCCACTGGAACGGATGGTCGAATTTTGATTCCGCTGCCAATGAATAGTGACCGTAACGTTCTTTCTCATCACGGAACGGGCGAATCATCTGCGAATGACAGAGGTAGCAGCCTTCACGCACATAAACATCGCGCCCTTCCTGCTCCAGAGCCGTATATGGACGAATACTGTCCTCTTCCTTGCTGAGTTTCTCGATTGTGTTCTCAAGGTAGAACAGCGGCACAATTTCGACTATGCCGCCTACCGATACAACCATGGCCGTCATAAGTAGCAGTGCCCAGACATTTTTTTCGAGTTTTTCTTGCAATGACATCTGAATACCCTCCTTATGCCTTCGCTGCCACAGCCGCTGTAGCTGGCTGTCGGGCACCGCTTATGGTTTTGACAATGTTATAGAGCATGAGGATTGCACCGAGCAGAACCAGGAAGCCGCCAACCGAGCGCAGTACATAATATGGATGCATTGCCGATACAGTTTCAGCAAAGGTATAAACCAGATTGCCGTAATCGTCTGTCGCTCTCCACATCAGCCCCTGCATAATTCCGGACACCCACATCGCACAGATATAGATAATCGTGCCAATGGTATGAATCCAGAAGTGGGTATTCACCAGACTTACCGAGTAAATATCTTTACCCCAGAGCTTGGTAACCATGTGATAGATTGCACCTATCGAAACCATCGCGACCCATCCCAGCGCACCGGAGTGCACATGACCGATAGTCCAGTCCGTGTAGTGGCTCAAAGCATTTACCGTTTTGATCGACATCACCGGGCCTTCGAAGGTAGACATGGCATAAAAAGCCAGAGACACAACCAGGAAGCGCAACACATAATCGTCACGCAATTTGTTCCATGCGCCTGATAGCGTCATCACACCATTAATTGCACCACCCCATGATGGAATGATCATCGCCATAGAAACTGCTGCACCCAGTGAACCGGTCCAGTCAGGCAAGGCTGTATATTGCAGATGATGCGCACCGAGCCAGACATAACCGAAGGAGAGCGCCCAGAAATGCAACACAGAGAGGCGATATGAAAATACCGGACGGTTGGCCTGTTTGGGCACGAAGTAATACATAATACCCAGGAAACCTGCAGTCAGGAAGAATCCCACCGCATTATGGCCCCACCACCACTGTATCATTGCATCATGCACACCGGAGTAGATTGAATAGGAATGCGTTAAGGTGACCGGCACAGCCAGCGAATTCACCACATGCAGAATCGTGATCATCACCATCATCGAGAGGAAGAACCAATTCGCCACGTATATGTGAGACACCCTGCGATTCACAATCGTCATGACGAAGTTGAACATATAGGTAAGCCAAACAACCGCGATAAGAACATCGATCGGCCAAATCAGTTCGGCATACTCTTTGCCCTGAGTAAGGCCCAGTGGAAAGCTTACTACTGCCCCTACAATAATGGCATTCCAGCCCCAGAAGGTGAACCATGCCAGCTTGTTACTCCACAGAGACACATGACAGGTTCGCTGTACGATATAATAAGAAGTCGCCATCAGGGTTGATCCCCCGAAAGCAAAAATCACTGCATTGGTATGCAGCGGTCTTAAACGCCCGAAACTTATATACGGGTTATCCAGGTTGAGTTCTGGAAACGCTAATTCCCAGGCTATGAAATCTCCAACCAGGGCACCTACAATCAAGTAGAGCACTGCTGCGATGGAGAACCATTTTACAACTGTAAAGTTGTATTCTTGTTCGTCTGGTATTCTTTCAGACACGGCCTTCCTCCTTTATTCCTCATGAAAACGTGATGTGGATCACGACTGGCGCAGTAGTATATTATTATTTAATTATATTGTAAATAAATAAATGAATGATACAATGTCAGCACCCGTTATAATAACAGCCCTGATTAAACTTATGAGGTGGCAAGATGTCGCAGGCAAAAGATAAAAACATCCGTTACTTAGGACTAAAACTCTTTGCTGCCGTAGTGATTGGAACAGGCCTGGTTTTTGTCTGGAGCAGTACCAACCATAAAAATAATGCACAAGTAAAAGATACCTGGGTTGATGATGCGGGATATCTGCATGTGCTGAATATCAAGCTTGGCAAAACAACTTTGCGCGATGCTGAAATTGCTTTGAAAAGCCGTAGCGATATTGCGATGTATGTATATCCACAGGAACATGTAAATGCAGGCATGCGTCTGGAAGCCTATTTCCCTTCCATTGCCGATCACAGCAAAGTTATTCTTGAATTGAAGGCAGATGAATTAACGCTAAAACAACTTCAGATGCGCGCCACCATGCCCCACATTTACCCCAACACTGTAGCACGCATGAACCTAAACCCTGAAGACCTTCCACGTGTTCAACTGCTTACAGTAGAAAAACTCACGCTTATTCCCAGCATAGATATCACGCCTGAACTGCTCGAAGCGCGTTTTGGAGAACCGGAAAATGTTATTACGGGAGAAGAGACAGTCTATTATTACCCCAGCCTCGGACTGACAGCACAACTGAAAAAGGAGGATGCTGCCAGACTTCTATTCCAGAATCCCAAAGCACCATAATGTGATAAGAATCGCTTTCAGGATTTGAACCAACTGAAATGATGCGCCTCATATTAATGCGGAGGTCATCCATGCAGATACAACAGTTCAAACAGGATTTTAAACATCAGATACTGAAGCACAGCCCCATGGCTATCGCAGTATTATTATATATTGGCATATTCACCACACACATCAGCATCTGAGCCAATACAATCAATGCTGGTGTGATCCCGGCATGTCATAGCCCATAGGATCATAGTTCATAGCAGGACCCTGAGGCTTTGAGGGTTGCTGCATCTGATGAGCAACCGGTTCGTGCCCTGCACCACTGCCATGCAGCAGATGCATTAGGCCAGTACCTCGAATCATGGTGAACAAACCCAACACAATGACAATAATACCGAGGACTTTCATCACCAGCCCCCGCCTCTTTGCAGCTAAAATACGCACAAGTGCAGGGGCAACCATCATGGCCGGAATGGTCCCCAGTCCAAAAGCAAACATCGACAGACCCGCCTCTGCGATTCCTCCCGATGCAATACTTAAACCGATGGCCGCATAAACCAAGCCACAGGGAAGCAGCCCATTTGCTAAACCAATACCAAACCAACTGACAGGTGTACTCTTGCTGGCTGCAGATTTTATCCGCCTCACCAGCCCCAGGCCACCGATGGCGCGCGTACTGATACGTGAAAGCGGGTCCGCCATCCAACCGGCAAGGTTTAAACCAAAGGTAATCATAATCAAACCAGCCAATAGCGTTAAAACAAACTGAACCTGATCAAAACCACCTATTTGTTTAAGTGAAGTACCAATCCAACCACTGATCAGCCCCAAAATAGAATACGTGATGATGCGCCCAAACTGATAGGCGCTAAGCCCTGACCACCAGACCCTGGGCCGGGTCATGGAGAGAGCGGACACCAAGCCACCGCACATACCAATACAATGCATGCTGCCAAGAAATCCTACCGAAAAAGCAATAAGTATGGTTTCCATCAATGTCGGGGCCTGAATATTCCCATGATCAAATCCTGAGTAACTATTTTTTTCTGCAACCAGTCTGCCCAATGCTCAGCTGCTTTCTTATTTCCGAAACAGCCACACTGATGTGAATGATTGTTGAACCAAACGTGAGCCTCATAACGACAATCTTCGTTCGCAATTTGATCTCTGATATACTTCATCACAGCACCTCTGTCTGAAGAGATACAATAAGTATATTATTATTTAATAATATGTCAAGCTAAAGTCGTACTCATCTCTACTTTCAATAGATTAATACGAGTTAAGCCAGGCAGGAGCCAGCGAGATATAAAATGAAAAGAGAGAAAAAGAGACGACGCTGACTACAGATACCTTACCGATTACACCTTTTTCGCAAAGCCAACAGCAAACACCAAACGCCAAGATCATTGGAATCAACAGTAGAAAGAATAAAAATAAGTAGAAGCCCATATATCTGCCCCTTTAAATACGGTAAGAACTGTTATGTATGATTAAAGACCAAATAACCAGAAACGCAATCAAGTCACGGAATGTTTTTATGATTTATCGGTATGCTGATGTGGTTAGCTGCTTGATTTAAGTGGAATATACGGATGTGGAAAACAGATAGAGACTACAATTTTTTGAGTCTCAGGAAACGGAGTGGACGCGTTCAGCATGTACCATTGACAGCTACAACCATTGTTTATGTCATCACAAACTTACTGGGAGGTTGACTTAAGCTGACACTTTCGACTATTGCAGCATCATAAGGGAGCTGATCACAACAGAATTCTCTGTAGCTCAGCTCCCCCGATGCCTGGTACTTATATTTTTTCTACACCATCCGGTGTCGCCATAAGAACAATATCAGCACCTTGATGCGAGAATATGCCGTTGGTTACGACACCCGGAATACTGTTCAGATGATCTTCCAGACCCAACGGATCTTTAATTTTCATACCATGAACATCAACAATAATATTACCATTATCGGTGATAAAACCATCACGCAGAACCGGCCTGCCACCCAGTTTGACCACTTCAGCCATGATGAGTTCTCTGGCCATTGGAATCACTTCAATCGGTAGCGGGAAGTCACCCAGATACTCAACCTGTTTCGTCTGATCAACAATACAGACGAACTGTACCGCTGCAGCAGCGACTATCTTTTCACGTGTTAAAGCACCGCCGCCGCCTTTGGTCAGGTTCCTTTCTGCATCAAATTCGTCAGCTCCATCAACATAAACAGACAATGAGTCAACCTGCTGCAGTGCTTCGTTCAAACCAAGAACCGGAATACCATGTCCTGCCAGACGAGTTGCAGTTGCTTCTGAACTTGCGACTGTACCCAGAATTTCATCCTTCATGCCGGCAAGTGCATCGATAAACATGTTAGCGGTGGAACCCGTGCCAACGCCGACAATTGTTCCTGCCCTCACATATTCCAAAGCGGCTTCGGCCACCTTCTGTTTCATTTCGTCCTGAGTCATTATTTTGCTCCCCTGTTAAAAAACTAATGAATGCTTTGAAAGCTCAAAGTACCTGTGCGGACCACTGACTGGTCTACAAACTCACGCACTATATTCAGTGAACCTCTAAAATTGGTAAACTAACGATAACAGCTGCTTTCGGCAAAGGAGAAGAGCAGTTAGCGTGCCCGCATGTTTGAATATATTGAACTCAGCGATCTCGTATTGAGTGCTCTGGTTATCTTTGGCATCCTGCAACTGGCTTGGTTTTCTGTCATGATCGTGCGCCGTGGAGCGCAACCGCAAACAATTCAACAAGCCATTCCGCCACTGTTAAGCATCTGGGTTCTGATGTGGCCGGTCTATGTTGAGTCACAATGGTTATGGGCTGGCATTGCCATGCTCACTGCTCTGGGATTACTTTCCATCACTGTTCGCAAACCCTTCTGGCAACAACTTCGTTTCGCCTGGGGCAGGCACCCGGATGACTCGAAACCTGCCATCTACCCTTCACTCAAACTGATGCCGCTGACTCATCTCATCACTGCACTATTGATTGCCGGCCTCTGGTTTCAGGCGATCCCTGAGTTCGGCTTCGGTTTGGCATTATGCCTGTGTCTGGCTTTTCCTGCCGCCTACTGGGTCGATCAACTGAGTAAAATTAAATTTCATTTTCTGACACTGGGTTTTCCGGCTCATCCTGAACAGACACTGGCCGGACACCTCGTCCTGATTACGACCTCCACAGTACTGCTCTGCTGGAGTCTGCACGTGTATCACGGTACTGACTGGCAAACGCTGTTTATTGCCACACTGATTGCCAGCATGACGGCTTCTGCCACGCGTGCCATTATTCCCGGCCTGTGGAACACACCTGCAGCGATGATGAGTGTGGGTTTTGTGATGTGGCTTTTATAAGTGACGAGTCTCACTGAATAAAATTGCCTGAATGGCAGATTTGCCGAAAGCAAAGAACAGTCACATCTGTAGTGTACAGCATTGATTTTATTGTCATTCTCTACTATATAAAGATGTATCTGCAACAAAGGGGGAAACCTACATGTCCATTGATACTGCATGGCTGGAAAAAAACATATTAAACAGAGCTCTATCCGCAAATGAAAAACAGGCATTGTCATGCGTCAATACAACCACTGTTGCCAAGGGTGAAAAAATCATCACCGAAGGACAGCCAGGCGGAACTCTTGAAATCATGTATTCGGGTCGTGCCAAGGTTGAAGATAACAACCGCTATGAAGGCCGCATCACACTGGCTGAAATCGAGGCCGGCACACTATTTGGCGAACTCACATTCCTGAATAAAAAACGCCGTACTGCCGATGTTACTGCATTGGAAGATTGCGTGGTTTACACGCTGACTCAGGATGATTTCACCTCTCTGATGCAAAACCAGCACGAACTGGCCTATGCGATTCTCGCAGCCATTATGGAGCGTCAGACCAGCGTTATTATGTCCCAGCGCGTAACGCTTGCACCGCTGCTACGCACACTCAAAGACAAAGCCAAGAAGCTGCCATTGTTCATCAAACTTGCACCGGTCATTTTTATTCTGCTCTATATTTCAGGTTTTCTGTATATCAGCTGGAAGGATTTCGACTACGGAGCAGATGTAGAGCAACAGAAGAGCATCTATCAGAGTCCTACCTCTGCAAACAAGCCCTGAGTTTTCAGGGCTTGTTTTTCCTGTTCAGCCTAATATGGATCCGTATTATTCAAATCAGGGGGAATAAAACCCTCCACCCGTTCAACGCCAGTCTCAAGTTTTCCATCTGATTCCAGCTTTAACCAACGATAACCCGGTGAAATATCATCCATTCCAAAGTCGTATCTTTTCGGTGTAAACTGAATACATGTCGAGGGTGACCCCAGAACTCTTACATGATGGTGAACCGTGTCGAACAACTGGTGGATATGACCACAAAGAAGTGCCTTCACATGCGGGAATTTATCAACCACCTCCCACAACTCATCCCGGTTGCGCAAACCGATGCTATCCATCCAATGGCTACCTACCGGAACCGGATGATGATGCAGCGCAACCAGTGTCGGTTTATCAACCGTGGCAGACAATAGCCTTTCAAGCCTGATCAATTCGGCTTCAGCGATATAACCACCTACAGATCCCTTTTCATGCGTATTGAGCGTAATCACCTGCCAGCTTTCAAGTTGCAGGTGGTCGCTATAGGAAAACAGGGATTTAAGATAAGGAATCAGATTGCCCTGCAATATGCCAAGATTGGCATGATTGCCCGGAGAGATCATCACGGGAGCATGCCAGTCATACTCGCGCATCAATTCTACTACCATTCTGTACGTAGCAGCAGACTCATCCTGAGCCATATCGCCGCCCAGAATAATTGCATCCGGCTTCGGATAATTCGAATATGCATGAGCCAGAACCGCTCGAAAGCTATCAAAGGGTTTAATGCCCTTTAATTCACCCTGTCTGTCGGCATACAGATGGGAATCGGAAAAATGTAATATCAAGCTCATCTGTTTATCCTGTCCATAACAGCGTTTGATAAAAACCCTATCTGTAACAAGCTGAAACCAAAGCGATACACATCACATTGCTTTTCTGGGCAGCACATCAGATACAGCCCTCCATCACAGTCTGTACCTCTACAGGCAAATACGTTGCATGCATTCGGATAATCACCGGCTCATCAGAAACCCGGCTGATCACCTTGGCATAAAACTGGGATTCATTCTGAGGCCCGGAGTCAGTCACCAAGGTCACCCGTAAATTGCTGAAATTATCGAATGCATGATCACTGCGCACCTCCATCACTCTCTCACTCATACGAAGGACTTCTCCCTGGTAAGATACTTTTGCCTGAGTTCCCTTGAGTTCAAGCATACGAATCCTGACAGGCTCGGCAAACGCCCTGAACTGAGATACCGTTTTTCCTGCCAGCATCACAGGTTCATCACCACTGACACCGCCGACATCGAAAATGCTAATCTCTTCAGAGATACCTTTCGGCATCACCCTCATTTCATCATTCACCTGTAGCAAGCCTTCACAGGCGTCTCTTGTGCTCTCGGAAACAAGAATCTGCCCCCCCACCGTATACGACTCAATTCTTGAGGTTGTATTCACGTGACGTCCGACCACAGCATATTTGCTGCGTTTCTGAGAACCGATATTGCCGACAATTACTTCTCCGGTATTGATACCGATACCCATCTCCACTCGTGGATAACCTGCAGCAGCATAACTGGCATTCACCTCTTCCATGGCCAGCTGCATCTCGATCGCGCAACGCACAGCTCTTATGGCATCATCCTCTCGCTGAACCGGAGCGCCAAAAATTGCCAGAATCGCATCGCCGATAAATTCATCAATGGTTCCCTGATACTTCTGAATCACATCTGTCATGGCCGAGAGAAAAATATTTATCATATCAACTACGGATTCTGCGGGCAGACGTTCGCCAATCGAAGTAAATCCACGCAAATCAGCCATCAGAATGGTAACCATTCGCTTCTCACCACCAAGTTGTAAGCCATGTGGCGAATCAATCAGATTATCAACAATCTCTTCAGAAAGATAACGACCGAAGGTGTCGCGAATAAAGTGATAAGCGGCGCGTAGTTTCAGCTGGGTTTTCACACGGGCAAGCACAATCGCAGGTGTGACAGGCTTATTAATATAATCAACACCGCCGACTTCAAAACCCAGCACCTCATCATGCGTTTCATTCATCGCAGTCACAAAAATCACCGGGATACCTTCTGTTTGCGGGTTACTTTTCAGCCTGCGGCACACTTCATAGCCATCCATGCCGGGCATCATCACATCCAGAAGAACCAGATCGGGAGGCGTCTCAGACTCTGATAATTTCAGTGCCTGCTCTCCATTTATCGCCACCTTCACCTTATAATACGGCTTCAACAAGCCACGCAGCACATCGATATTTTCAGGCGTATCATCCACAACCAGCACTGTTGCAATGTCGTTACTCATTCACTCTCCAAAGCTGTGATCATGCAGGCATTATAGCACATACATATACACAGCATGCTCATAATATGCGTCTTTAGCAACATGATACAAATCACTATGATGACATTTCACTGATGCTTTATAGTGTTAGCATGATGGAATCACTTCACCTCCCCCTGATAAACCTTGCTCTGGAAGAAGATGCGGCCTTTAACGACCTGACATCTCTGGCCACTATTCCTGAAAATGCGTCAGGCTCGGCTCGCATCATAGCCAAAGCCGAAGGCATCATGTCCGGCATATCGGTCGCACATGAAGTATTCGCCAGAGTTGATGAAAATATTGTATGCGAATGGAAAGCAGCCGATGCGGATCAGGTCAGTTCCGGTGAACTGATTTGTGAACTCACTGGCCCGCTGCGCTCCCTGCTCTCTGCAGAGAGAACCGCACTGAATTTCATACAGCATCTCTCCGGTATTGCCACCTCTACACATACATATGTACAAGCAGTCAAAGATACGGACTGCAAAATCGCCGATACGCGCAAAACCGCGCCGGGTTTACGTTTTCTCGAAAAACAGGCCGTATTACATGGTGGTGGCATCAACCACAGAATCAACCTGCAGGCTGGCATGCTCATCAAGGAAAATCATATTCAGGCATATGGCTCTATCACCGATGCTGTAAATGCCTGTTTCAGTATGGAGAGTTCCGTATGGGTGGAAGTCGAATGTGAAACACTGGATGAAGTTCATGAGGCCATCGCCGTCTGCCCTGATATCATCCTGCTCGATAATATGACGCCGGAACTGGTAAGTCAGGCCCGGGCAATCATTCCAAAGTCGATTCTGCTGGAGGCATCGGGCAACATCACATTGGCCAATGCGCGTGAGTATGCCCAAACAGGCATCGATCGTATTGCTATTGGTGCAATCACGCACTCCTCCCCTTCGCTTGATCTATCCATGCGCATCACAGAGACCCCTGCACTTTGAATACATCGCGAGAATTTATTCTGACCCGACTCGGCTTAAGTCCGGATCCCGTATCAGGTGATGCGCTGGCAGCAGAATTGGGACTTTCCCGGACAGGTGTCTGGAAACATATCCAGGCGCTGCGAAAAAGCGGTGCAGATATTCAGGCCAGCCCCGGTCAGGGTTACCTGCTGAAATCTGAAGCTTTCACTGCCGGCATGTTATCCTCAAAGCTGGCCACCCGTTGTATCGGCAAGCGTATCATCTTACTTGATGAGACCGGCTCAACAAACCGTGATGCCATGCAACATGCAGAGGATGGTGCAAAGGAAGGTCTGGTGATTGTTGCCAATCGACAATCTGCGGGCAAAGGACGCATGGGCAGAATCTGGCATACGCTGCCTGAATCTCTGGCCTGCAGTGTCCTGCTTCGCCCTGACCTGCCACCTGAACAGGTGCCGCAGCTCTCTCTGCTTACCGCAGTCGCCCTGCACGATGCTCTGAGCCGCTTTGTGCCGGATATCTCGATCAAGTGGCCGAATGATCTGTTACACAGGGGTGCAAAGCTTGCCGGCATTCTCACCGAGATGCGCGCCGAACCGGGACGTGTACATGCCGTCGTGTTGGGTTTCGGCATCAATCTCAATCCCCCTGCTGATGGCTGGCCGGAAGATATCACCCAGCAGGTGATCGACCTAGAAACAGTTGCATGCAGAAAGATCTCACGGCTCGATGTTGCAACTGCGGTTATTCAGGCACTCGATCACTGGTATGCCCTCTACCTTGAAAAAGGTTTTGCGCCCGTTCACAAAGCCTGGTGGCAGGCACATGCCGCATCTGGTCAAAAGGTGCGCGTACATGACGGAAAGTCATACATCTATGGGCTGGCAACAGCACTGGATGATGACGGTGCCCTGTTGCTCGATACCGGCAGTGAGATCAGGCGCATTATTGCCGGAGATCTGGAGTTATTATGACAACTGAAACCTCTCGCATTCTCGTTGCCGACATTGGCAATACGCACATGGTTTTCGGACTCTATGAGAACGGCGAACTACTTACTGATTGGCGTCTATCCAGTGAACGGCAACTCACTCCGGATGAACTGGCCTGGCAGATTCATGGTATGTTTGAGCAGTCCAGACAGCCAGCTGATCAGGTTTCCGGCATCATGATTGCCAGCGTAGTTCCTCATCTCGATGCACCGCTTGCCGCAGCATGTGAACGCATCTGTAAAATCAAACCGGCCTTTGTCGGTAGTGCGGAAGTCAAAACAGGCATGGCGGTTAATTATAAAAATCCGAGAGAGGTTGGCGCTGATCGTATCGTCAATGCTGTGGCTGCCAGAGAACAGTTCGGCGCACCGGTCATCGTCCTCGACTGCGGCACTGCCACCACTTTTGATATCGTTTCTCCCGATGGTCATTATGCAGGCGGCCTGATTTTACCGGGCATTGAGGTTTCACTGGCAGCCCTGTGCAAACGCGCAGCAAAACTGCCGGAAGTATCAGTTAAACGCAGTGACAGCCTCATTGCACGCGACACTGCAAGCAGCATGCAGGCTGGAGTCTACTGGGGAGCAGTGGATAGCTACGCTGGCATTATCAAACGTCTGCAACAACAAGCCGGTTACGAACATGCTCCGGTAGTGGCAACTGGCGGCATGATTTCACTACTATTGCAGGACCTGCCTGAAATAGGTCATCACAAGCCACACCTGACGCTCAGCGGCTTATTTCTACTGGCTGAAAAGCATTTCAAAACCGCTTGAACATGCGGCGTTGGCACACCCGCAGGCAAGGGCTATCGTTGCGGCCATGATACGCTCAACACCTCAATCGTGGCGCCGTTACACTCGCCCTCTGTTGCTGACCACTCTTTTGCCCTTGCTTTGCCTGCAAGCAGGCCCTGCGCATGCAGGCCAGGAGCAGAAACAGTCGATTGCTCCTGCCGTAGCTGAAGAGTGTAATCGTATTGGCAACAAACTGGGCAGTGTAAGCACACGCCAGTGTCTGAATAGTCAACTGCAGGATAGCGGAGCCCGCTCGGTTAGCGGCCAGACTATCCTGATCAAAGAGTATCCACCGCTCTCTCATCGCGAACCTCAGGCTCGTGTGCTGATGCTGGGCGGTACCCATGGTGATGAATACAGCTCAGTCAGCATCGTTTTCAAATGGATGCGCACGCTGGATGTGCATCACTCGGGCCTCTTCCACTGGCATGTAGCACCATTGGTCAATCCGGATGGTCTCTTGCAACGGCGTTCACAGCGGCTCAATGCCAATGGTGTGGATCTGAATCGTAATATGCCCACACCGGACTGGCATGAGAAAACAAAAAAATACTGGCAGCGAACCGGCCATGATCCGAGACGATACCCGGGAACTGCACCACTGAGTGAACCGGAATCTAAATGGTTATATGAAGAGATCCGCTCATTTAAACCGCATGTGATCGTTTCAGTGCATGCACCTTTCGGCGTGCTGGATTTCGACGGCCCACCCAAGGGTCCGAGCAAACTGGGACAATTGCATCTGAAATTGATTGGAACCTATCCCGGTTCACTGGGAAACAGTGCAGGTGTTCAGCATCAGATTCCCGTTATTACAGTGGAATTACCCTATGCGGGCATCATGCCCAGTCAGGCCCAGACTTCGCGTATGTGGAATGATCTTATTCGTTGGATAAGAACCAATATCCCCAAGGAGAAAACAGTTCTGGCACATGCAGCATTCGATGAGATTTCCGAAAAACTGTTACAGAAGCCAAACCCCGGCGAACGTGTAGAACCACAACCAGCCAGGATTCAGCCTGTTAGCAAACCCGCCACAGCAGATGAATCACACTCCCATGTACATGTACAGGAACTGATTGATGGATAATCATGCCTAAGTTCATTCATACCACTTACACCATGCTGCTGTTGGCTTGCCTGATGCTTGCAGCACCGCAGAGTTTCTCTGCATCCAAAATGCCGAATAAACAACAGCTTTATACCATGCTTCAGGCTAACCAGCATGAAGCTGTTCGGGCGTTATCAACGACTGAGCGTGAGATTCTGCTTGCCAAGCTGGCACTGGATGCCGGTAACGATGAGCAAGCGATCACTTTCCTCAGTACAACCCAAGCTGGAGAAGACCCGCTGGCAGCATTGATCAAGGCCGAAGCTTATCGTCGCCAGTCAGTCAAAGCTGCGATTCGTGCCGGCCGTTATGCCCACTCGGCAGATGGTGATATCAATAAATTGAAAAATGCAAAACTCGATTCCGCACTCAAACTCGCTGATCAGCGATTGCTCGCTTTCATGAATAGCCTCAACAAGCCAAAAGAGACCAAAGCACCAGTCATTAAAACGCCTGAAGTGAAACCAGAGCCTGTAGCCGCTGAAAAAGCTTACTCATCAGCAGAGCTGCTGGATGGTGTACGTGCTGAAATTGAACAATGGCGCAAAGACTGGCAATCACTCAATGCTGATGCTTATCTCTCTCACTATCATCAGGCCTTCAAGACGCCAAAACATACACTCAAAACCTGGTCAACATACAAGCGCCGCGTGAATGGCCGAAAATCATTCATTCAGGTTCTCATCTCAAACCTGAAAGTGCTTGAAGCCCCCAGACAGAACCAATATGGCACAACTATGCTTGTTGAGTTCGATCAGGAGTATAAATCCAGCAATTACGCTGCTTCAAGCCGGAAACGCCTCTTGCTTGTCCGCAGTGGTGCTAATGCCAAGTGGCAGATTCTGTTCGAGGGTGACCGAACCCAGCCGGTATCAAAATTTAACAAGACTCAGTTGAGCCCCAATCAATCCGCCACGGGGTCATCCACGGTCAGAGCTGAGCGAATCAATGCCAAATGGGCTATAAACCTCGGCTCATTCAGCTCCAAAAGTAATGCCGATAGCATGGCATATGACATCAATGTTCCACCAGGCGAGAAACAGCCGTTTGTCTCAACTATCACAAGCAGCAGCGGACATGTGCAATACCGCGTTCGCATCGGCCTGTTTGATACGCGGGATGAAGCTGTCAACACCATGCTCGAAGCCTGCCCTGCTCTGGGCCTCTCCGACTGCTGGCTGGAACAGGTTAAATAAGTTCCCGACCATTTAACTTTATTTTATCCGAATGATTTTTCCCATGCTGCCTGCAACGTTTCCGGTTACACTCCCTGACCATGGCTAAATCACTCTTTGTCTGCCAATCATGTGGATCCGAGCATCGCAAATGGAGCGGTCAATGTAGCGATTGTGGAGAATGGAACAGCATCACTGAACAGGTCATTGAAACATCCACAGCCCGAACCGGTGGCAAGGGAAAAGTTCTTTCTACCTCTTCCATTACAGATATCTCACGAGAACAAAAAGCACGCCGTTCCACTGACATAGAAGAGTTGGACCGCGTCCTCGGTGGTGGATTGGTTCCGGGTTCAGCCATATTAATCGGTGGTGATCCCGGCATCGGAAAATCCACACTCCTGTTACAGGCTGCTGCAAAACTGGCCGCCTCCGACAAGGCAAAACAGGTGCTCTACGTAACCGGCGAAGAATCCGTACAACAGGTACGTATGCGTGGTGAACGTATTGAAGCACTCGATGAGAACCTGATGCTGGTCTCGGCATGTGAACTGGAATCGATTCTGGCGACCATTGATAAAACCAGACCCGGCATTGTCATTGTCGATTCTATCCAGACGACTGTCAGCTCCCGCTTAACCAGCGCACCTGGCACGGTTTCACAGGTCAGGGATTGTGCTGCTGCGCTGATCCAGAGTGCCAAGCAGAAAGGACACGCCATGATCCTCGTCGGTCATGTTACCAAGGACGGCGCTCTGGCCGGTCCGCGTGTACTCGAACATATGGTCGATGCGGTGATTTATTTTGAAGGTGATCGCGGCCATGCCCACAGAATTCTCCGGGCAGTCAAAAACCGGTTTGGCCCGGCTGGTGAAATCGGCGTATTTGAAATGACCGATCGGGGCCTGCTGGGCATTGTCGATGCATCCCGTCTGTTTCTGGCCGAGCGCAGCGCAGATACACCGGGCTCGGTCGTACTGGCCTGTATGGAAGGCACCCGCCCCCTGCTCGTTGAAGTTCAGGCCCTGATTGCACCTACCGTATATTCCACACCCAAACGCTCTGCTGTCGGCCTTGATACAGGTCGCGTAGCCATGCTTACCGCCGTATTAGAGCGCCGCATCGGACTGCCGCTGTCCCAGCATGATGTGTATGTCAATATTGCCGGCGGTGCACGCATTGCAGAACCGGCAGCCGATCTCGCTGTCCTGCTGGCCATGGTTTCCGCCTATCAGGAAAGAGCAGTGCCACATGATGTCGTGGTCTTTGGCGAAGTAGGATTAACCGGAGAAATTCGCCCTGTCGGACAACCCGAAGCCAGAGCCAGGGAAGCGGCTAATCTGGGCTTTACGCACCTGCTTCTACCGAAGGAAAACCATCAGAGGGTGCAGAAGGCAAATATCATTGCTAATATGCGCAGCAGCACAAAATCACCCTTGCAGCTGTCAGCGGTGAAGCACTTATCCGATGCAGCACAGAAACTGTTAAACTGAACATGAAATTCTGTTACTGGCATCATAGAGGACTGCTTTGAACTTTATTGACTATATCCTGATCGCGATTGTCGGACTGTCGATGGTGCTCTCACTTTGGCGCGGTTTTGTGCGTGAGATTATTTCGCTTATTGGCCTTGTTGCTGCATTTCTGTTGGCCAGCCGTTTTTCCGGCCAGACTGGTGATTTTCTGGGGCAGTGGATCGGCAATGCAACGGTTGCTGATATTGCAGGGTTTGCGCTCGTATTTGTTGTAGTGATGATAGTAGTCGGACTAATCGGCGCTCTGATTCGCGGCCTGGTTGATATGGCAGCCCTGACTGCCACTGACCGTACACTGGGTATCTTTTTCGGCGCAGCCCGCGGCATGTTTATGATTGCTCTCTGCTTTCTTGTGTACACCTCTTATACCAAACCTGATTCACCCTGGCTGAAAAGCAGCACACTGACCCCGTATGCAGTTGAACTGGGAGATATGCTCGGGCAGATGATCCCCGAAGGCTATCCATTTTCCAGACAGGGCAGTGCTAAACAGATATCACCACAAAGTTCCAACACACGCATGAAGGACCTGATTCCCGTGAAGGATAAACAGGCACTGAAAGCGATTCTCGAAAACAGTACAAAATGAGGCCATGATGAGCGTCGAATTCGATAACAACGATCATTTCAATGATGAATGCGGTGTATTTGGCGTATTTGATCATGCCGAAGCAGCCAACCTGACCTACCTGGGATTGTATGCACAACAACATCGCGGACAGGAGTCTGCCGGCATCGTCTGTACCGATGGCCACAGCTTCCATACCCATCGCGGCATGGGCTTAGTTGCTGATATTTTCCAGAAGTCTGAAATCAAGGAACTCAGTGGCAGACACGGTATCGGCCATGTCCGTTATTCGACATCCGGCGATTCAGGCCTGAGAAACTGCCAGCCATTTTCGTTTGAATATGCCCATGGCGGCATCGCCATGTGTCATAATGGCAACATCGTCAATGCACATGAACTACGCCGTGAACTCGAAAGTAAAGGTTCTATTTTCCAATCCACATCCGACACTGAAGTTCTTATCCATCTGGTAGCCAGAAGTAAGGCAAAGAGTATGAAAGAACGTCTGGCAGAAGCGGTTAACCGTCTTGCTGGCGGCTTTTCCCTGCTTGTGCTGGGCGAAAAACGACTGGTTGGTATGCGTGATCGCAATGGTATCCGTCCGCTAGTGCTCGGGCAGCTGGACGGCTCCTGGGTACTCGCATCTGAAACCTGTGCCTTTGACCTGATCGGCGCCAAATATGTGCGCGATGTCGAGCCGGGCGAGATGGTCATCATTGATGAAAATGGCCTTGAAAGCCTGCATCCTCTGGAAAACTGTGAACCCAAGTTCTGCGTATTCGAATATGTCTACTTTGCCCGCCCCGACTCTACGCTGGAAGGCGTAAATGTTTACCAGTCGCGTTACCAGATTGGTGTGGAACTGGCCAAGGAATCACCCGCCGATGCAGATCTCGTTATTCCTGTACCGGATTCAGGCGTGCCACCGGCTATGGGTTTTGCTGAAGCTTCGGGTATCCCGTTCCAGATGGGATTGATTCGTAACCATTATGTCGGCCGCACCTTTATCGAGCCCAAACAGTCAATCCGCAACTTCGGCGTAAAACTGAAATTAAACCCGAACCGCAGCCTTATTAAAGGCAAACGCGTGGTTCTGGTCGATGATTCCATCGTTCGCGGCACAACCAGTCGCAAAATCGTCGAGATGGTACGTGCAGCCGGTGCTGCTGAAATTCATATGCGCATCTCCAGCCCGCCAACCAAACACTCCTGTTTTTACGGTGTCGACACACCCGATGCTGCCGAGCTGATGGCCAACAAGATGGATCTCGAAGAGATGCGCAAAGCCATTGGTGCCGATTCCCTAGCCTTTGTCAGCTTTGATGGCATGTATAAAGCGGTAGGCAAACCAAGAGATGTCCACTGTGATGCATGCTTTTCCGGCAACTATCCAGTTGCCATTGATGGCCCCCGCTCACCACAGCTCTCACTGCTGAAAATTCTGAATAAAAAACAGTAAGTTTGGGGCAATAGCCGGAGGAGTTAGCGACTATCTGCTTCCAGATAGATATAACTAAAACCAAGCGTAACGCCGCTCCCCTTGTTGTTAACAGTGGTCGGTTGCAGGGAAATAGTACCGTCATCCTTGCCGATCGGAGCTGTATCACCTCCTGAAATAATCAAGGCTGCGCTGCCTCTGGCTCCCGAGTACTTACCAGCCAGTTGATTGGAATGCGGCTTGAATTGTCTGGCCAGTACGGCATAAGCGATTTCTGAGCCTTTGCCAACAGCGATATCAAGACCGAATCCGATACCTGTTTCCCCCTTGTAATATTCAACCGGTTCATCCGGAGTAGCAGTGAATTCACAACGAATATCTCTGGTCGAATGAATCAACAGGTTGATACCGGTGTGAGGCAGTATATTGCAGCGCAACACACCTACTTTTTGCATGGGAGCATCATTGCCTGCAGCAATGGTAGTATAAGCAGGCAACATCAGCAGAGAGAAGCAAACAGCTGTAATGAATCGATTCATGAACACCTCCTGATCCAGCAGAACAGATCCGGTTTCAGTATCAGTCTAGCAAAACCGGTAACCGCTTACAAAGCTCCAGCTAACTGAAGCTGTTTGAGCACTGCTTCTGCCATCATTCGATACCCCTGCGCATTCGGATGAATACGATCTGATTTCAAACCCGGATTGGCCAATATTTCGGGCAGTATCTCTTCATCAAGCGGAATATTCAGCTCACTGGCCAATTCCTGATAAAGACTCGCAGGTGACATAAATATTCCCGGCTCAGGTACAGCCAGCAATACAACAGATACTCCTCTGGCTCTGGCCAGAACAAGCATGGCTCGAATATTTGCCTTGGCAGCCTTCAGTGAACTTTTCCTGAGCATATCGTTTCCACCATGACAGAGAATCAGCATTGCGGGCTTCACTTCATCCAGCAAATCGGGCAAACGGGCCAGACCGGCCTCCGTCACCTCACCCGGCAACCCTGCATTCACAACTTCACGTCCGGTTAACTGTGCAAGAACTGCCGGGTAGGCCTGCTGAGCCTGCACACCGCTTCCGTATGTCAGGCTATCTCCGAAAGCGAGAATGACTGCATCGGGAGCTAACTTCGGCAGCTGCGGTGGAGATGCACATGCAGTAAGTGCAAACAGCAGCACAGCCAGGATCGGTAATCGCCCATAGATTCCTGTTCCGTGTTGCGCTACAGCCAACACCAGCATACTAGGTCCTAAAACTCAGACTCACGATTGCAACGAGGTGCTTGTAAACTATGGTAGTTCGCCTGTTTCGGGTTCAGCCGCCGTAGCTGGTTCAGCTGCCGGAGCCGGTTCGACCGCCGGAGCAGGTTCGACCACCGGAGCCGGTTCAGTCGCCGGAGCCGGTTCAGCTGCCGGACTTGGGGTTGCGGCCTGAGGCGAGGCCTCTTTGGCTTCTGAACTTCCCGACTTCACCTTTGGCTCTGTTGCAGAATCAACAAACAGGCTCTCATAAGCCCACGCCTTACGACCATCTGAAGTCATGATATGATGCCATCCCTGCTTTGATTCCAGACTGGTGACCACAGCACCCTTTTTGAGTTTGAACAGTACTTTAGCTGAGGCGCCCGGTTTCTCCCGAACATTGCCAATGGAAACCATTACAGTCATTTGTTCACCTTTAACTGCTTCAACCACTTTTTCACTCACTGCTGCAGGCGCAGCTTTTGCTTTTTGTGCCACAATAGTTTTCTCGACAACAGGCTTCTTAACCAAGGCTTGTTTTGCTATCGCCTTCTCAGCAGTCGGTTTCGCTGCCTTGGGCTTTTCAGCCGCAGGTTTCTCAACCACTACAGCAGTCTCGGAAACGGGTTCTTCATCACCGGATGGCCAGACAAGCCAAAGTACCAGCACCGCAACTGCAACAGCCCCGGCGACTTGAGCAGCCAGCTGAACAGGAGATTTCTTGCCTGAAGCATCATCGACATTCAGCTCCTTGATCTTGTAAACGCCAAATTCCTTATCCACTGCTGAGGCATCATCAGGAGTAGCTGCTTCATCAGCCCCCTGCTCCATATCACTGACAATATGCTCAGGCTCTTTTTCAATATCGGGTGCAACATCAGCAACACCTTCATCAGATCGAGAAGGCTCTTCTACAACTGCGTCACCAGCGTTATTTGCAGTATCTCCGATATGACTTTCAGATTCTTCTTCAAGATGTGACAACCAGGTCAGGTCTTCATCAAGTGACTGAGCTGCATCAGCTTCAGGAGCAACAGCTTCAACTGTCGCGGTAGTCACTTCAGCTTCAGTATCTGGATGTGACACAGTTTCTTCATCAGTCTTTGCCACCTTATCATGTTGAACTTCAACTACAGACTGTTCGCCCTGCTTCGATGCTGGTTCCTGCTCCCTGGTAAATGGCTCCATTCTCTCTTGCAGGCGATTCATAAAGTGATCCAGCCTGTCTTGCAGCTGCATACCCTCATCATCACCGCCACCTGCCAGCATATCCTTCTCTTCGGAGATAAGCTCGTCCAGGTCCTCTTTCAGGCGTGATTTCCTGTTCTGATCATCGTGGCCATCATTATTCTGATTTGATGCATTCATCGTGTTCACCTCGGCAATATTGGCAAGCCCAGCATATTCATCTGAAAAGATAATACTGTGATCCCGAACATATTGAGATCTTTTCAGACAAAGCACTCACAAGCTTCTCCCTAAGCATTACAAACTGTCAAGCTGCCGGTGGAGTCGAAGGGATAATCTGGCTATGCTTCGCAACGATTTAAATATGAGCAAACAATGACGTGGACAGGTTTCTTCCACCCCGTGATTGTCTGTTCTGTTTGCTGAGCTATAAATAAGCTCATCCGCATGAGTGAGAGGCAAGACTATGGATATTGATGTAAAAAAAGTGGCGATGTTATCCCGCATACGCCTGACTGAGGAAGAAGCTGCCGAACTAGGCCCCCAGCTTTCCAGTATTATCGGTTATGTTGAGCAATTGAGCAAAATTGATACTGATGGCGTAGCACCAACAGCTCATCCGCATGATGCTGCCATGCCACTGCGTGCCAATGTCGTAACCAATACCAACCGTCGCGATGAGCTTCAGGCTTGTGCCCCAAAAACTGAATCCGGCCTCTACGTTGTGCCGAAGGTGATCGAATAAACCATGCCATTTTCTTCATTATCTGACATCCAGGACCGTTTGAATAGCGGCCAAACCACTGCTGTTGAAGTTGCCCAGTTATATCTGGATCGCATCGCGGCGTTTAACGACACACTGAATGCCTTTGTTCATATCGATCCGACTCATGTGTTGGCACAGGCTGAGGCTTCAGATGCCTACCGCGCCAAACATGAAGCACGCCCGTTAGAAGGTCTGCCCATTGCAGTCAAAGATATTTTCTGTACGCAGGATGGTCCAACACAGTGCTGCTCGAATATCCTCAAAGATTTTCATGCGCCTTATGACGCTCAGGTGATTACCAGACTCAAAGAAGCCGGCGCTGTACTGGTGGGTAAAACCAATATGGATGAATTTGCCATGGGTTCATCCAACGAAACCTCAGCCTTCGGTGCCTGCCGCAATCCCTGGGATACAGAGCGCATTCCCGGTGGTTCATCCGGTGGCTCTGCCGCTGCAGTTGCAGCTGCACTCACACCTGCAGCTTTAGGTACTGATACCGGTGGTTCTATCCGCCAGCCTGCTGCCGTTACCGGCATTACAGGCCTTAAACCGACCTATGGCCGCGTATCCCGTCGTGGCATCATCGCCTTTGCCTCTTCACTGGATCAGGCTGGCCCTATGACACGCACGGTTAGAGACACAGCCATGATCACCGCCGCCATTTCAGGTCATGATTCGCGTGATGCAACTTCCGTTGCAGATGCACCTGAAGTTGACTGGCTCGCAGCATGTGATGCACAGGATATGAAAGGCTTGAAGATCGGCCGTCCAAAAGAGTACTTTGTGGATGGTATGGACGCTGAAGTACGTGCTTCAGTCGAAACCGCACTGAAAAAATGCGAAGAACTCGGTGCAGAAATCATCGACATCAGTCTGCCACATACTGAAGCCGCGGTTGCAGCTTACTATGTCATCGCACCATCAGAAGCTTCAGCTAATCTGTCGCGATATGACAGTGTACGTTTCGGACACCGCTGTGAAAATCCGGAAGACCTGCTCGACATGTATACCCGCTCACGTGATGAAGGTTTTGGCTCCGAAGTAAAACGCCGCATTCTGACCGGTGCCTTTGCACTCTCATCGGGTTACTACGATGCCTATTATCTGAAAGCACAGCAGGTGCGCACCCTGATTCAGCAGGACTTCATTCAGGCCTTTGAAGAGGTTGATGTGATTGCCACACCAACATCTCCGATTCCTGCATTTAAGCTCGGTGAAAAAACAGATGATCCGCTGACCATGTATCTTTCCGACATATTCACCATCGCCGTTAACCTTGCCGGTCTGCCGGGGCTTTCACAGCCATGCGGCTTTGCCAGCAACCTGCCGGTCGGTCTGCAATGGATAGGCCCTGCATGGCGTGAAGATATCGTGCTATCGGCAGCAGCAGCTTATGAAGGAGCCACAGACTGGAGCAATAAAGCTCCTGCAACTTTCGGAGGTGAATCATGAGTTGGGAAGTTGTAATCGGACTTGAAGTCCACTGCCAGTTAAACACAGATACAAAAGCATTCTGTGGCTGTTCAACACAATTCGGTGCAGAGCCGAACACTCAGACCTGCCCGGTCTGTCTGGGTATGCCCGGACAGCTGCCAGTGCTGAATACGGTAGCTGTAGATAAAACCATCCTGACAGGTCTGGCGATCAATGCGCATATCAACCTTGAATCAAAGTTTGATCGCAAAAACTACTTCTACCCGGACCTGCCAAAGGGCTACCAGATTTCCCAGTTTGCCGTACCTATTGTTGAGGGTGGCTATATTGACATTCCAACCAAGGACGGTGGTGAAAAGCGCCTTGGGGTCACGCGCATTCATATGGAAGAAGATGCGGGCAAGTCCATGCATGAAGGGCTGGATGCCGTATCTCACATCGACCTGAACCGTTCCGGCGTACCTTTGATGGAGATTGTTTCCGAGCCGGATATGCGTTCTGCTGATGAAGCGATTGCCTATCTCAAACAGCTGCACCAGTTGATCCGTTTTCTCGGTGTATCCGGTGCCGATATGGAAAAAGGCCAGTTCCGTTGTGATGCCAATATTTCAGTACGCCGCCCCGGCGAACCATTCGGCACACGCACTGAAATGAAAAACATGAACTCTTTCCGCTTCATCAAACAGGCGATTGAATTTGAAGTACTGCGCCAGATCGAAATCATTGAAGATGGTGGCGAAGTGGTTCAGGAATCCCGTCTGTGGGACTCTGTAAAATCCGAATCCCGCTCCATGCGCAGCAAAGAAGAAGCCCATGACTACCGTTATTTCCCGGAGCCCGACCTTCCACCGCTGCGTGTTTCACAGCAGGAAGTGGATGCCATCAGAGCAGGCATGCCGGAATTGCCGGGTCAGTTGCGTAAACGTTTTGAAACCGAATACGGCCTCTCCTCTTATGATGCCGATGTGCTGACCCAGACACTTGAAGTCGCAGCATGGTATGAATCGCTGGTCGCCGCTCATCCGGCTGATCCGAAACGCTGTGCCAACTGGATGGCCAATGAGTTGCTCGGCCGTCTGAATGAAGCAGGCAAAGATCTTTCTGAATCCCCTGTTTCTGCAGCACGATTAGCTGAACTGCTGGACCGTATTGGCGACAATTCCGTTTCTGGCAAAGCCGCTAAAGATGTACTTGATGCCATGATGGAATCGGATGACAGTGCTGATGCCATCATTGAAGCAAAAGGCCTGAAACAGGTCAGTGATTCAGGAGCCATCGATGCCATCATCAAAGAGGTGATGGATGCCAACCCTGCACAGGTTGAAGGCTATAGAGGTGGCAAAGACAAGCTGATGGGCTTCTTTGTCGGCCAGGTCATGAAAGCATCACGCGGGACAGCCAACCCCGGCATGGTGAATCAGCGCCTGAAAGAATTACTCAAGGGTTGAAACAATGAGTAAAGGGTTGCGCAGGACCTTGATTGTCGGCGCAGCCCTGCTCATTTTTGGCGTTCTGCTCTGGATCAGGCTGGATATTTCCTCGATCAAGGCACATCTGGACCGTGAAATAAGTAATATTGCCGATCTCGAAATGAATGCGGAACAGGCATCACTGACTGCTCTGCACGGCATCGGCCTGAGGCTGGACAGCGTCTCACTGAAACATGAGCAATACCAGATTCAGGCAGGCCATATCAATATCAGCATCCGTCTGCTGCCACTATTGCTTGGCAAGGTAGAAGCGAAATCACTCGATATCCACGATGCCCTGATCAAGATCAGGCCCGGCACCATGCAACTGACTTCAGCTTCGCTTTCATCACTGCCGGTTGAGCGTATCCACCTGATTCGCAGCAACATTCAAACCATGGATGGCAAAGCGGTGCTCAACGATCTTCATCTCGAACTCAGAGATATTGGTCCAAATCGTGAAACACTATGGGAAATTCAGGCACAACAGGATAAAGAGTCAATCAGTGGTCATGGCAGGCTTGGCTTTCAGGCTGGTGAAATTAAAAGCGGCTTTGGCAAACTGAAACTGGAACAGGTTTCACTGACACGCATTCAACCATTCACGCCTAAATCAGTGCATCCATTCATCAATCAGGAAAACGGCATGGTCAGTGGTGCCCTGACTCTGGATATTGCTAAAAACAATGACTGGGCAGTATTTGGTGAACTTAAACTGAACAGTGATGACAATGAAAAACCGATCAAGCTGCGCGGCAAGTTCAGCCATCCCGAAAAAGATCATGTAAACTGGCGAGACAGTTTTATACACCTCAGCGACTCTGCCGTCATTGCCATTGATGGCGAATGTATACTAGCCCGGTGCTCCACTCGCCTGCAGGCCAGCAATATCGAACTACAAACCTGGTCACCTGTTATTCCTGCCGGCATTAAGTTTCATCAGCAACTATCCGGTACGACCGGGCTTGAGGCCGAAATCAATTGGGATGATGAAGCATGGCATGGTGATATCGACTTCAACCTCAGTGAAGGCCTTTTCCGCTACAAAGAAGAAGAGATACCACTACCGGAACTGCAGTTAAATGCAGACAAGCTCAGTGGAAATGCAACATCGTGGCAGGCTGAAGCCAGCCTTACTTCGCCCGATATTAGTGGCAATATGCAGATTATCAGTGCTCAGAAACCGTCAGGCCATAAACAGATGTTTATCGAAGCCAATGTGGTAAAAAGCAAACTCTGGCAACCTTTGGCAAACCTGTTACTGGCATCCCTCGATATTCAACCGGCCATCAGTGCAAGCGGTACAATCAACGGTACCCTTTCCTTGGTTCAGCAGGACAAGGACAAAAAACTTGAGCTTCAGGTTGATGCAGGCTTGGCAAAAATCACTTATGGCGATCAATTTAACAAACCTGAAAAAATTCCCGCTCGCTGCACGGGTGAAATTCACTGGTCGGGTACAAAAGGAACACCTGTCAAATCCATTTCTCTGCAGGATTGTCAGGTGGGCAGTGCCACTCTGGAACGTATGAACTGGTCCAACAAAAAACAGAAACAACAACTCAAGATCAGCAATCTTGCAATAAATTTCGACCAGTTAAAGGCGAAATCAGTCCGTTTATCCGAACAATCCAACCCTTTTCGCGGCTTCATAAAAGGCAGTAGTTCATCTTCATGGAGTAAAAGCAACACAGCCCTCTGGCTACAAAACATGAGTGGCAACTGGCAACTGCAGAATTTTGGTCGTGAACAGTGGAATGCAAGTGGCAAGATCAAAGCAAACAATGGGGAATTCAGCAGCGAGCACCTGCTTCTTGAAGGCATGCATGGTCTGGCTGAACTCAAAGGTCATCTTTCTCCGGCCAGACAACTTGGTTCAATTGAGCTGATCTCTGCTCATCTGGATGGGACCAATCTACCCGCCCCACCGGCTGAACTGCTGCAGAAAATGGTTATAAGTGGAACCATTAAGCAGACACAGTTAACGCTTCTGCAGAATAACTGGCAGGACATTAAAGCTGCTTATGTCTGGAGACAGGGAAAGCTTCAACTAAAGGGACTGAAGTCCACGATTGCAGGCGGAGAGATCAGTGCCGGAAAGCTTACACTACACGCGAAACCGGAAGCTCTGGACATACACGGGAAAGTGAGATTTAAAAATGTGCAGCTGCAGGAGGTACAAGGTCTGAATCCCCTGCTACAGGCTGAAATGAAGGGCGTCATGCACGCCAATATTGAATTGCATGGCAGCATCCCTGATTTGCAGGTTTCACACTGGCAGCAAAGCAATGGAGATATACTGATCTATAGCGGTGAATGGAAACAACAGGCCAAAGCTGAATCTATTACTGAAAAACTCGGATTCAGGACACCCGAGACCCGATCTTATGCATTTAAAAAACTAGAGGGTCGATTTCGTATCGAAGAGATGAACACAAGATTCAGCTCGA
Organism: Mariprofundus micogutta; assembly: GCF_001895085.1. Classification (GTDB taxonomy): domain Bacteria; phylum Pseudomonadota; class Zetaproteobacteria; order Mariprofundales; family Mariprofundaceae; genus Mariprofundus; species Mariprofundus micogutta. The sequence goes on from NZ_BDFD01000001.1 coordinate 228,623, forward strand.
TCAAACTCCTGCAAAAGGGAGATCATTACCGTGGCAGCGCCAAAATAAGTGCGGATGGCAAGCTAAGCGGCAAGGTCGAACAGCAGCAGGGAAATATGCCGTACGCAGTCTCAGGCGAATGGCCATATTTCATCTGGCAACCGATACAATAAGTCGCGCAGCTTCGACAGCGAACTTGAGCATTCACATTTCCATGGCAACATTAAGGGTATGAAAAGACTATCTATCCGAGTTCAACAGATTAAACCATCCGCTACACTGGCTATCACGGCTAAAGCTGCTGAAATGCGTGCAGCCGGCAAAAGTGTCATATCCCTCTCCGTTGGTGAGCCCGACTTTGAAACACCAAAGGCAGCACGAGACGCCGGTATAGAAGCCATTAATTCCGGCTTTACCCGCTATACTGCTGTAGCAGGTATTCCGGAGCTAAGACAGGCCATCGCAGAAAAATTCAAAACGGACAACGATCTTGAATATTCAGCCAATGAGATACTCGTATCTACTGGTGGCAAACAGTGCATTTTCAATCTTCTGATGGCTGTGATGAATCCGGGTGAACGTGCCATCATCCCCGCCCCTTACTGGGTTTCGTATCCTGATATGGTAAAACTAACAGAAGGTACGCCCGTCATTGTTGAAACCAAAGCTGAAGCAGGCTTTAAAATTACTGCTGAGCAGCTTGAAGAGGTACTCTGTCACCGCTGCAAAATACTGTTCCTGAACTCCCCCTCCAATCCAACCGGCATGGCATATAGTGCCGAAGAGTTAGCCAGTATCGGTGAGGTCGTCCGCAAACATCCGAACCTCATTGTCGCTACTGACGACATGTATGAGAAAATCCTTTTTGATGGTAAAAAGTTTGCCACCTTTGCACAGGTAAACCCTGATCTGAAAGATCAGACGATTACCCTCAATGGTGTCTCCAAAGCCTATTGTATGACCGGCTGGCGTATCGGTTTCTGTGCAGGCCCTGAGGCCATTATTAAAGCCATGACCAAGGTTCAGGGGCAGAGCACCTCCAACCCTAATGCAATCGCCCAGAAAGCAGCCCTGGCTGCCTTGACCGGCCCTACAGATGAGCTGGATGAGATGGTTCGCACCTATGAGCAGCGCCGCACCTGGCTTGTTGATGCCATCAATGAAATTCCCGGCATGTTTAGTATCAAACCGGATGGGGCTTTTTATGTATTCCCTTCTGTGGCTGACTGGATAGGCAAAACCACCCCGAGTGGCATCACGCTGTCTGATGATGTTGTCATTTGTGAATGGTTACTCGAAGAGTCTGGTGTTGCACTTGTGCCGGGCACAGAATTCGGATCTCCGGGCCATGTGCGTTTCTCCTATGCAGTTAGTCAGGATACGCTTGAAGATGCAGTGAACCGCATTGCAACAGCTGCAGCAACACTGACTTAAACCACTACTTCTTCTCTCATTAAAAAGGGCGCTACTGCGCCCTTTCTTCTTTGCTTCCTTTGATGCGGTGGTGCGTTGTTCACTCACCACCGCGTCCTGAGGATTAATATCCAGCCTGAGCAAAATACCTGGCTTCACCGGAACGGGCAAACCTGCCGGTATAATGACGATCATGCCCCGGGCTTGTCACTCTGTGTGCCGATCTGTTGATCCGGCCACGATGTTCCCTGTACTCATGACGTTCATGTGCATCGTGACTCCGATACCGATCATGACCGCGTTTATAAGCATGCTTATCGTAATGATGATGGCCTCCAAAGCGGTAAGCATGTCTGTCACGATGGCGATAGTCCCTGTGATAGCCATGACGCTCATGGTGACGCACACGTTCACGGTAATATGGTCTATGCTTATGTATTACAACCGGCCGTTGGGTCCTGTGATGAACCGGGCTGGCATGAACATCTGTCAAAATTGCATCGGCAATCGCACCAAACATTGCGCCAACAATGGCACCCTGTGCAGTTTCGTTGGTCTGGGAACCAATGACTGCCCCGGCAGTGGCACCCACTGCAGCACCTGTCACCATGCCACGCTCCTGTGGCCCTGCATATGCAGACAGTGATGTGAAAGAAACAACTATCAGTCCTAATAAGATCTTCTTCATGTTCGCCTCCTTTGCATTGGCTGGAGACAGTTTGCAGCATCGCTTATTTGCAACAAAGTGGACTATGTCAACTATTCAGGGGAAATATCGCACGTGATCCAAATCACCATGAACAAAGGAGGAAGATATCAACAATGGCTGCTAACAGCAGATATGAGTAATTGGGTAGCGACTCAGGAAAAGTCGTTAGCTGGTAATATGATCTGGTTATCTAAAAACGATGCAGTTATTCCTTTTGTTTAATAACAACAGGTTCTTCAACTGCTTCGGCTGGCTGCTTTTGTTCTTCTGCATGTTTGTGACCGTACTCTTCAAGAAATACCGTTAAATTGGCCACAACCAGCGAATAAACAATGATACCGAATATCATGGTCATTACCGCAATGATGCGTCCGGCAGATGTGATCGGTACAATATCTCCATAACCGACAGTCGTCAGTGTCACAAACGCCCACCACAGACCATCAGGGAACTCGGCAAACTGGGGGTTCTGTCCATGCTCAAGCAAAAAGGTGATGGTACCGAAAACAAAAACCAGCCCGAACATGGTTGCCATAGCCGCGGGTAAACTATCGCCGGAAATCACCAATAACCGAAGCAGGCGATCTTTATTGGATCGAACCAGTGCTCCCAGTTTCAAGGCCGGTATGAGATGGGCAAGGCGTAGTGCCATCAGCATGCGTAAGAACGGGGATGAGAGCAGTACCACAACCACGAGGTCAAACCAGTTGGCTTTCATCCACTCGCTTCGATTATCAGCAATCCACCAGCGGGTAAAAAACATAATCACAAAAGCCACCAGGACAGCCATAATCGTCCACTCCGGCAAACCATCCACGAACGAGGTCGCAACCGCACCTATCGTTGCCGCAAAAAGGGCAACATCCAGTACGCGCTGCCAGAGTAGTCTTTGTGTCATGAGCTATTACTTATGCTCGCCAGCCTTGTGACCAAAATAGAGAGCCAGAGCAACGAGGAAGATACCACCGCCCATATAAAGGATATTCAATGGATCATCGAACTTCACATGTAAAACATTTTTGAAGAAAGCCACAATAAGAATCATCAGAATCACTTTACCCAGGCGATCCTTCAGGTCATCCAGGCTTTCAATCTTGAGTAGTTTGCCGGCTGCTTCGTTATCGCGAGCACACTCAAGCTTATCAATATGCAGTTCGTACACGCCGAGGCCGAAGATCAGTAATACCATTGCCAGCAGAAAATCATCAACAGCAGTAATCACGTGGCTGACCACAATCGTATGAAAATCAGGAATGTTATGGCCAAGGATATAAACATCAATAAACTCTAAAAAGAGTTTGCCCATATCAAGGGCCGAAAGGGTAAACAGCAAAGCCATGCCAATAATACAGGACCAGACAGCAAGCAATGTCAGGTAACGTGAACCCCAAAGCAGTCTTTCAAAAAAATCTTTCATAGCACCCTCTTCTCAGTCATTTTTCGTAAACCTAGTTTATTATTTTAAAATCACCAGCAGGATCGATGCCAATATTGAAATGATTCAAGCAGGCCATTCCCCGGCGCCCTCACGCAGCAGAACTGGCTCGCTTTCGCAGAGGTCAACGACCGTTGTCGGCACCATACCTGCCCATCCGGCATCAAGCACAGCACAGGAGAGATGCTTCAGTCGCGGCACAAAGTCATCGGGATCGTGTTCCGGCTCATCCAGCCCCGGCAGTTGCAAGGTAGTGGCCAGTAACACCTCACCCACCTCTTCAAGCAGCATCTGACAAACCAGATGATCCGGAATCCGAATACCGACATCTTTGCGTTTGCCAAAAATCCTTCTCGGCAATGTAGAACTGGCCGGAAGAATGAAAGTATAGGCTCCGGGCAGGCATCGCTTGAGAATGCGATGAGCATGATTATCCATGCGAACACAGGTTGCAGCCTGTGAAAGGTCGGCACATACCACCGACCACATGTGATGGTCATCCAGTCGCCTGAAAGCGCGGATATCTGCCAGTGCATCCACGGCCTGTGGAAGACAGAGCATCACATAGGTTGTATCTGTGGGCACAACCAGAAAGTGCCCTTGCCTCATTATCTCAATCGCCCGCCTGATTTGACGAATCTGCGGACGCTCCGGGTGTAAGCGGAGATGTTCAAACACATGCATTTGTTTTCCTTCATATGAATCCGGGCCAATCCTGCGATCAGAATCCGGGAATCATACCTCCCAGTCCTTTTAGAATTTTCTTCTCAGGTGTTACCGGCTGTTCAGGTTGAGATGCCGGCTGATCGGCCGGAGCCGCCTGAGCACCTTTCTTGCCACCCAGAATATTTCCCAGTGCCCCACCCATCTTGCCTTTATTTAACAGAGCCGGTGCATTCTGGATTAAGGTTTTGGCACTAATCTCTGGCCTGACCTTCGGTGAGGCAAACGGACCCGTGATATGCAGAGGTACGGTCAAACCTTTACGTACAGGCGAACTGTCGCCCTGCCCTATCAGAGTTCCCACCACACGCGGTTCGACATGATAATCCAGTGTTTTGCTTACCAGATTCACAAGGCCCTTACCTGTAACACGAAGCAGTGGTGAAGCCATAAACAGATCCTGATTATTGGCTATGCCATTTTTAACTACAAAACTGCCTGAGAGCTGAGCAAAGTCAGTCTCATTCGGACCAGCCGATGCAGCTGCAGGGTTGGTAAATTTCCTGATCGTATCCGGAATATCGATACCCTTAATCTTACCGTTTCGCAACATCAGATTACCGCGACCATTCAGAGTTTTCACACCGGCTTCAGTCAGACCTGTCGCCCTGAAACTGGTATCCATAGACAGCGTTCCTTCCAGCATATCCATATCAGCCAACGCTTTGAGCAACGGGCCCACTTTTACATCGGTGATATGTACAGACTCTTTCCATTTGGCCGGATACACCGATGCATCCAGGCTCGCTTTTTCTTTCACATTGCCGCCGGAAAGCTTGAAGCTCAGCGGATTCAGATCGAAACGTCCATTTGAACCGTTGATGCTTACATTAAAATTGCGCATCTCCATGCCACGCAGAAACAGTGTCGCAGCCTGCATTTTTGCAGTCACACGCCATGGTTTGAGGAATCGGAGATCCGGTTCGGCAGCACTGGCCTGCTGAGCACCACCACCTGCCCCTGCTGCAGGCGTCTGTCCCTGCGGTTCTTCTTTACCTTGCGGCAACCACGGATCCATATGTAAATCACGTGCTGCAATACGTAGACGGATATCCGGTACGCCATACACCACAGCGCCGGAAACCTGTACCAGCTCATTATCGAGTTTCAGCTGCATGTCCCTAATCTCAAGCTGTTTAGCATCGCCGGCAACGAGTGTGCCTATTTCTATCTGTTTCCATGCTGACGGGTGACCTGCATACATGCTGTTCAGGTCAGGTACAAATTCTGCCAGCCAACTGCGTGTTAGCGGCTGGCTATCGATACGAAGCTGGAAAGCCGGATTAGCAGACAGGTTTTTCACACTACCCTTCACTTCAAGAATATCTTTACCATTCACAATCAGGCCAGCGCGACTGACTTTCAACTGATCAGCTTTGGACATCTCAATTTTCCAGTTCACAGCAAGGCCAATCCTGGAGTTGAGTACCACACTGCCTTCGCCAAGACGGATACCATCAGGCCGTTGCTCAATATTGGCATTCAAACCGACCGAAGCACTGTTGATATCACCAAGCTGTTCAGGCCAGCCGCTGATCAGAGCCTTAAATGGAGCCAGTTGTATATTGTCAGCTTTGACATGACCCTGTATCGGCAGTGCCACAGGATCAAGTTTGCTCAAATCGCCCAACGGTCCCACATTGGCGTCCAGCTCAAAAGCGTTACCGGAAAGTTTGCCCGAGAGTTTCACAGCTACCGGCCGCTCAAGCTGCACGTCGGTAAGGCCCACATTCAGATCTGCCAAGGTGACCGGTTCAGCTTTGCCATCCACCCACACGACTTCGCCACCCGTTAAACTCAACGACTCCGCCTGCAGTGCTGCCAGGGCAGGTGCAGCATCAGTCTGCTTATCTGCGGGTTCATTGTCTCCGGACTCAGTGGAGGCCGTCTGTGCCGAAACCAGATCACCCCAGTTGCTTTCACCATTTTCCTGACGTTCCAGATAGATTTTGGGTTCATTAATTTCAAAGTTCTTGATTTCAATGTTTTTGGAAAGCAGTGGTAACAGAGCCAGTTTCACATTCAACTTCTGTACACTGAGAAAATCCCGGTCTGTAAAACCTTCACGATTGGCCAGATGTACATTATCAAGCTCAATACCGATCCATGGAAACAGGGAGGCATTGATGTTACCGATACTCAGTTTGCGACCCGTCGAATCTTCCACCGTTTGTTCGATCTGCGTTTTGTATGTGTTCACATCGATAAAAAACGGCGCAACCAGCAATCCGGCAATTATCAATACAATAACAATCAGACTATAACGGACAAATTTAGGCATGATCAGGCTCCTGTTGTACTCAATTAGCAAGACTATAAGTTATCCTAGCAGGAAATAGCCATCGTGAAACCTCAGACTGTTTCCTGCAAGGATGGAAAATACGCCAGCAGCGATTCAAAATCATCTACAACGGATTCAGCACCCGCATCAATCAACTGCTCGTGACTGGCCACACCGAATGAAACACCGATTACACGCACACCTGCGGCATTAGCCATCTGCACATCGAACAGCGCATCACCAACAACCGCTGTCTGTTCAGCAATAACGCCGAGCTCGGACATGCACTCCAGCACCATGGCTGGATGTGGTTTGGAATGCGTACAGTCGGCAGTGCGTAAAACAAGAAAAAGGTCGCTTAATTCAAATGTATCCAGCACACGTAATAACCCTGAGTGTGATTTTCCTGTCACCACACCCAACCAGTAGCCGCGCTCACGCAGCTTTTCGAGTGTCTCGCGAACCCCGGGAAACAAACGGATTTCTGCTTCAGCCTCGCGATAACTGTCGCGATATCCATCCATCACCTTCTCAAGAAGCTCTGAAGAGGCTGACTGTTGCTCACCCAGCAGTGCAATCACGGCACCCCGCAATGACATACCGATAATATCAGAGACAGCCTCATCACCGGGTGGCTCTAAACCAGCCAACACAAAAGCCTGCTGCATGGCCGAAACGATTGAACCATGCGAATCGGTCAACGTGCCATCACAATCAAACAATATCAGTTGGGGTATAGAAGAAATAAAACGATCCTTTTGCGAGTCTGAATAAACTATATTTTATAAGTATACTGTACTCGGTCAACTGGTAACTGCAGCATCTTTTTATAGCTGTTGACACATTGATCTTCACCCCTATAGTTCGCGCCACATTAACGCGGGGTGGAGCAGTGGTAGCTCGTCGGGCTCATAACCCGAAGGTCGTTGGTTCAAATCCAGCCCCCGCAACCAAACATAAGCCTGTAAGTCCTTGAAAATACAAGTGATTTACAGGCTTTTCTTTTGCCTAAAATTTAATTGTTTTTAATTTGGGTTTCAAAATGGGTTTCAAGGCGCTTTGCGCCGCATCAAGGTACACCGAGGAATATTCCCTTGTAGCGCTCGCAAGAGCTGCGCTGCAAGAAATATTCCCTGTATCTCGCTCCTGTCCCCTCAAGGGGATAGGCGGGGGTCAAGGGTGGTTTGTCAATACAAGCGAAATGAATAGCAATCCCTTTAGTGACAAACGGGGTTATCGTTTGGCGCGGGATTGCTCGAATGTAGCGCCTTGGGTTTCACTGTATTGAAACCCATAAAAGGCGGCCTAAGCCGCCTCCCTTTGGTTTTGAATTTCATATAGCAACTCGAAAAGCTCTTGTTGAACCCGTTCGTAAATATTCGCCGCTATGTAAGCAACTGGCGTGTTTTCCATTCCTCTAAAATTATCACCTGACGCTGCGCCAAGCTCTGGTTCGTCAAGCATTAGTGCAATGTCTGATTGTGCAATTTCGGCAATCTGGTTGTAATAAAATGGAACAGAACTGTCTGCAATTTCCGCTATCAAGTCCTCTGGATATTCGTAATTCGATTGTTGCTCAATGAACTCTGCTTTTGCATTTTCGATAACTTGTTGAATTGTGTGTGCCATTTTTGGAACCTCCTTTGAATGCCTTGCGGCGGATTTTCAAAGGCGGCAATGAATGGTTTGCAAGGGCGCACCTGTGCGCTCGTATTACCCTTGCAAATTACAATGAATGAACGCCTCAATTCCGCAAAAAGCAACGGCAACAAAGGCGGTTTTATGGCAACTCACAATGCCGTTATCAAATGTAAACGCTTGTTAACAGTTGTTAACAACGGTTAACGCCTGTTTGATAGCTGAAATCACATAGCTAACTCAACCTCCATTTCAACCTGATTGCCGCCTTGCTCAAGCTCTGAACTCTGCTCGTTCTGCGGCGGCTCCTGCTCTGGCAATTCTGGTGAATGGTCTGCCTGTTGCTGTTGCTGCTGGTCATTATCTGAACGGGAAAGGCTGTCTGTGTTGCTGACGTCAAAATCAAGGTCTTTGCCTGCCTCTTTTGCGTTGTCCTGCGCCTGCTCAAGCGGTGTTTTGTTTTCTTGTTCCTCTGCTTGCATTTCCTCGTATTTCTCAAGTGCGGTCTGTTTCTCGGTCGACCGTGCCATAGCTCGCTCAAGCTGTTTTTCGGCCAACTCGCCGACCTCCTGTTCGCTCGCAAATATCTCTGAATGCTCTTTGTGCCGGGAACCTTGGACGTAGGCCATTTCTTTTGAATTGAATGAACTCGAATAGATATATGCCTCTTTCACCGTTGCTCCCTGACTGGCGTGAGCGGTTATGCAATAACCGTGGGTTAGATTATTATAATCTGTTGTGTTGATTTCGACCTGTTTGCCTGAATCGGTTTCGACACTCAAAACCGTGTCGCCTGAATCGGTGATATTTATATCTGAAACCGTGGCAAGGTCGCCGTTGCTGACTCCAAGTTGCTTGTTGTTTTTAAGAATTCTAAGCCTGTCGCCGATAGCGACTTTCATTGTTTTCTCGGTCGAATCTTTGAATGACGATTCAACCGATAGCTTACCCTGTTCCTTTAGCTGCTGCCGCGCCATTTTGTTAAGGCTGGAAACGTCCGCACGTCGTCCTGCAATCATAATCTTGTCCTGAATGCCTGCTTTACTTGCAATGAATTTGTCGCTCATTTGCTTGTGTGCGTCTGTCGTGCTTTTCGTGATAGAAAGCCTACCCTCGGCTTTCATATGCGCGAGAAATGCCTTTGAATCACCTTGGCGCAATGCTTGTAATGACTGTTTATCTGCGGCTGAATCTTGTCTGAATATTTCTGTCAATTCTGCCTTTCCGATACGGTCTGAAACTGTACTGAATGTGCCGCCTGCACCTATTGATTGCAGTTGCTGGCTGTCGCCGACAAGTATTACTTTTGCGCCTGCCTGTTCTGCTTGCCGTGTGATTTTACCAAGCAATTTTGTGTCGACCATTCCTGCCTCGTCGACAACAAGTATTGATTTTGAATCAAGGTTTTTTCTGCCGTTTTCGCTCTCAATCAAATATGAATGAATTGTTTGAGATTGAATGCCTGAACCCTCTTGTAAACCTGTTGCGGCCTTGCTTGCAAGCGCCAAACCTTGAACTTTGAATTCCTCCGCCTCAAACGCCTTATTTGCGGCGGCAAGCAAGGTACTTTTACCTGTTCCCGCTTGTCCTTGAATGACACTGACCTGTCCCTCTCTGGTGATATGACGAAATGCATTTTCCTGCTCTCCGCTTAACGCATATCCCTTTTCTTCGGCTGTTGTCTCCAACGCCTGCTGCAAGCTTTGCTCTGAAAGTTTATGTGCTGTGCTGTCCTGATTGTGCTCGGCAAAATCGGCAATGCCTTTCTCAAGCTCAAGCATTTCCCTGCTGGTAAATTGCTGCAGATTCGATTCTGAATTAACGCCAAGGCTGATTAGCTCGCCGTCCTGCTCAAGCTGTTCAATTCGTTCCTGAATATCCTCGGCTGTTCCTATTCCCTGTAATTGTTGTGCAACTGCACAATGTAGCTGTGCCTTGGTGAAAACCGCCTCCTGCTCTGTTGCCTGCTCAAGAATCTGTTTTGAATCGAATTCGGGTTGGTTTATCTCAAGTTCCGCGTTGCGGATATGTTCTGGATTGAATTCGTGCGCTTGCGCCTCATTCTGCCAACGCTGGAACAATTCTGCGCGGTCGACGGTCTGTTTGGTGTTGCGGGTATCAAGTGCTGCTATCTCCGCTGCTTTAGCGCCTGATACGCCTTTCTCCGACATTTTATTCTTAATGTCCTCACGGCGCTTTGACCACTCCTGTTCAAGCTCTTTTGAACTACCTGCGACCTGAAAACTTAAGTGACTTTTGCCTTTCTCGTCCTGCACCTCAACCTGCTCAACCTGAAAACCAAGATTTTTCATTTCGTTTGCAAGCTCCGCACGGTACACGGCTCCTGCTGCTTTCTGAAATTGATATAGATAGCGATTTTCAAGTGACCTGACGTCGTCTGATTCTGCGCCGACTCCGTGCGCCGCAACAAGCGTATGCGTGTGCAATTGTGGGTCTTGCTCACGGCTCGTGCTATGTTCGTATGTAGCGCAAATCAATTTAGCTGGTTCGTGGTCGTGTCCACCGTGGCCTCGGCGAATGAATGCTGCATTTTGCTCAAGATAGCCGATTGCTTTCTCAACTGAGCGCTGCTGCGCCTGCTGGATAGAGTCGCGCAAGCCTGCGTCGGTCGTTGACGCCCATACGGTGCTGACCGATTTCGGCGCACTGAAACACATATCTTGACCAGCTCGCTTATTCTCACCTGCATTTGTGGCAACTGCCTTGCCTGTTTTCGGATTAAACCCCTCAAGCATTTTGCCAAGGTCGCCGTCTGAAAGGGTACCTTTCAAGCCAAGCGCCTCGGCTCCTGCGCCTGCATATTTTCCTGCTGGTTCGCCGCCTTTTTGATAGTAGTCGTCTCTTGCCAAGTTTTCGTAGTAACTCGCGTTTTTGATAGGTGATACTGAAAGCATAATTACATTCCTCCGTCGATTTCGGAATCCGAACGCAATCTGAATTTCCGTTTTCTTTTCTTTTCTGACTGTTGCTGTTGTCCTGCTCCCTCGTTGATTACCTCGCCGCCGATTGCCTCTGAAATTTCGATAGCTGTATCAAGACCTGGCACAATCAAATCAAGCGCTTGCGTGCCGATTTGGGTTTCTATGCCGTCCGCCTCAATCTCTTGTTGCTCCTGCTCCTGTTCTGGCTCTGGCTGTTCCTGTAGGTCGACGACCGCTTGTAGTAATTCCTCGTTTGTCTCGATTCCTAATTTCTTGCGACGTACTTTAACCCGCTCCTGTGCCTCTTTCGCTTTCTTAATACTTGCCTCTGGAGCCTTGGCTGGATTGCTCTTGATAGCCTCGTCTCGTGCGGCTCTGGCTCGCTCGGCTGGCGATAAAGGTTTAGTGCCTTTCTGGATACAAGGCGGGAAAGGTGTTGGAACGCGGTTTATCGGATAGTGCAACTTGCCGAGCAAGGCATAGCCGTTGTCGTCGGTTAGTCGGCACCACATATAAAACCCTTTGGCCGTTGCCTTGGGGAGGTGTAAGAAATCTGAATCAATCAATGCGGCTTTGTCTGACTGTTGCCAAGTTGTATTAACGCTCGGCTGATACCCGAAACCTACTACTGCATTCTGTTGTGACTCGTTTACCTGCAAGCGTTCTGTGCGTTGCTGTCCGAATAAATCTGCTGCCCATTTCGCCGTATCTGAGTCACCAAGCCGACCTATAATGTGTGTGCCGAACTGCGAGGCGACACTCGTTGTCTCGTCTCGACCATATTTTGCGTAAAGCCTGCCGAGGTCTTGAATTCCTGCGACAAGGCATAGTCCTTTTGACCTGCCAAGGGTAATGAGGTCAACAAGCTTGCTGATTTTTGGCAATGCGCCAAGCTCGTCGCATATGAAAAAGATTCGGCGCTCTTCTGAATCTGACAAGCTCAAGCCTTTCTGCATTAGCAATGCTAAAAGTCCTGCAATTAATGGCGTGGCGACTGACTGCATATCTGGTCGTGCCGCAAGTATCAAAGTGCCTTTTGCGCCGTCTCGCATAAAGGCATTTACAATACTCGTGCCACCTGCTGTATCCCAATATTTTGCGATTGCGTCTAATGATTTTAATGGCGCTCTAAGCGACCCCATAACTCCCTGTGTTTGCGGTGATACCGAGCCGTCCTGTTTCAACTGAATGTGCTGTGAGGCGGCGTGTTCAATCGATTCAAGTGCTGCTGATATTCGGTCGGCGCTTGAAAGTAATGTGTTCAAGTCTCTCCAGCTCCACGCCTGCGGTTTTGTGCTGCATAGATACTCTATGCAACCCGCTAACACGTCTTGTGCTGCCTCGGTGAAATATGGGTTACTCTCATTGCCTGAACGGGGAATAAATGCCTCGGCAAATGATTGTGCTGCAATTTCGTCTGTAATATCTGCTGCAATGTCCCATTTGATAGACCTTTCGTCCCACGGCGCAACAAGATAAGTGCTGTTGCGTGCGTCGGGATTAGCAAGCTGCGCTGTATAGTCGCCTTTAATATCGAAAATGATTGAGCGGTCTTTGCGCTCTCGAACTGACTCAATGATATGTGTCAGCGCCTGTGATTTACCAGCACCTGTTGCGCCTGCGATTAGAATGTGCTCACTCTCTCTACTGAATGGAATACGAACGTCTGCGTGAATTCTTATCCCGTCTGCCTGCTTTAATTTTGCCTGTGCATTTTGCTCAAAAGACTTTTCGTTACTCTCAACCGCCTCACCCCTCTCAATAATTTCTGTTTTCCGTGGTCGAATATCGTTGCGCAAGATTAGCCACGTTGCGCTGAAACTAACTAATACAGGAACCGTCAAACGAACAAATATGTCGGCAATAATGTACGGCTCATTTGCAAATGCCGTTTTGAAAAAATCTGCGGGTTGAGCAAGTAACTCTGATAAAAGCTCCCAACCAACGAACAACTCAAACGGCTGCTGATAAGGTACTGAGACAAGCTCGTGCCATTTCGATTCCAGCAAGTAGAAAAAGGGGAAATAAAGCACAAGCGCAAACGCGCAAGCTCCCAACGCTCCGCCGACAATGTAACTGGTCGGGTCACGATATGCTGTGTTGCCTGTACGCTGTGCGCCTGTGCTCTGATTACTCATATTTATTTCCTCCAAGCCTCGTCCTCGTCGTCAAAACGAATGCCGTCGTCGCTGAAAAAGAACTCGTCCGTCCTCCTGTCCTCCGTCTCTTGTTCTCTTGTGTACAAATCCTGATACTCGTGCAACTGACAATTGTGTTTGTGTCTGTGCGCGCAAAGTCCTTTTGTGCATAGCCAACTCAAAAATGATTTCATAGCGACCACCTCACTCGTCGACCGCAAGACGATTAATCATTGATACAATTTCGGATTTTGAACTCTCGATTGCCGCAATGATTTTTGCGTCGCCGATATCCGACTGGCGTGCTCGGTTGATTATGAATCTGACTGCGTGCGCTATGCCGCCGTGGTCGCCTGAAATGCTCTCTATGTAGTCCTGCTCGCCGTCGTTCAAACGGACTGAAATCTGTGTTGCCATAATGGTTTTCCTCTCAAAATATTTTATTTTGAAAGACAATGAATGGGGGAATTAATTAATGGGATAAAAGGCGCTAATGGCAATAAAATGCTTTAAATAATAGTAGAAATTTCAAGGTATTCATTGAATTTCAATACAGGTCAAAAAACATTCAACGGTTGAACTATCGGCGGTTTCGATTGAATACGCGTGGGTTCGTGTGACTGTCTTATGACCTTTTACCAGTATAACTCAAACATTCAATGAATGTCAAGCATTTTGTTCTGATAAAGCAATAACTTACGAATCATTGTGACGTATAGGTTTCTGACGGTTTCGGGTGAATTAGCGGCGGATTATGTGCGGGGTTCGGTTGACATTTTTGGCTATAAAAAGGCGTTGAAATAATGCCAAGTCGGTTTCGTATGAAATCACCTGGCATTCAATGCGAATTCAATTTTGGGGTTCAAGTGAAACCGCTTGAAACCTGTTGTAGCTGTTGGGTTTTCCGCCTCTTGAATAAGCGATAGCGACATTCAAGAGACACCCCACTTGCCGCAAGGCTGGTGAGTGGGGTGTGCGCATTCCCCTACGGGAATGCGTTATTTATTGCTTTTGTGCTCTATGAGTTATAGGACGGCACGGATATAAAACGCTAAGGCGTTTATATCTGGTCGTGCCTTGTGACGTGGCTTAAAGCTCTTTTAATGGTTCTGTGCGCATAGCTTACGGCGTTACGTTTACCACGTCCTGTGGCTCTTTCAACAAGCTCCCGCTCAAGTAAAATAGGGTCGGCTCCGTGCTCTAATCTCCCACATACATAACCCCATTCATTTTCGGATTCACTGCCTCCAGTGCTCGAATTATTAACCACACAAACCCCTGAAGGGGGAGAGAAAGGCTGGTTGGAAACGCTCGGTTCGCAATCAATCAATGCCTCACGCGGCACTGTCCACGCTCCCGCACTCGACACCGAAATGACATTAACCCACTGTCCTGCTCGCTTGTGGTTTTTGAATCCTGCAAGCCTCCCGAAATGCTCGCCTGATATTGAACCTCGGTCGCTGTTAATTAGCGGCTGAATATGTCGTTGTGCAAGGTATCTCTCCCGCTCATTTAATGGTCGGTCGGTTTGTAGCCAAATGTGACAACCACCCTCTTTGCTCGTCTCAATGACGCACGCTGAATACTTGCGGGAAATGGCAAGCGCTTGTCCTCGCTCGACGTCGTCAAGAAATATAACGGCGTTTGAATCGTGGCGGTGTGGTCTAACCTGTATCTCTGACCCCTTGGCATTTTCCGCACCGAGCCATTTTAGATAACGGTCAATATCTCCCGCCTGCACGTCCTCACGCAATATCATTTTGCCTGCACCTCTTGCGGCAAGGTCGAATGATGTAATGCCTATTTCTGGCTGAATAAAAAAGCCTATTTGCTGCTTAATGTTTCTGTTCATTTTGTAAACCTCTATTTGTCATACTCATATATCTCAACGATTCGCCACGTCCAAACGTCCAACTTTGAAAATCGCTTGGACGCAACTTTGGACGTTGACAATCTCTTATTTTCCAACGCTTTTTACCCCTTACGTCCAAACGTCCATACGTCCAACCCCTAAAAAAGATATATAAAATAAATAATGCCTTTCTCTCCCGCCATCGGCGGCTTGTGTGGTTCATTTGATTATTATTTATTATATAGAAAGTGTTTTTGAATGCGGACGTATGGACGTGCGGACGTAGCACACAAAAAAACCTTATTTTCCAACGATTCTTGAACGTCCAAGCAACGTCCAAGCTCTGGACGCAACTTGGACGTATGGACGTAGTGGTTGGGTTAGAACGGCACATTGTCGGCCTCCTGCTCCGCCTGATTCTGTGTCCTGCCGCAAGGGTATAGTACGCCTGTTGACACCCGCTCACCGATTGTCAGGTTGATACAATACGGACGCTTACCGTCGCGTGTTTGCCTCCGCTTTTCACTCAACACACCAACGAGCTCGTCAAGCCTCGTCCTGAATGTTGGCATACCGACAGATTTTAGTCCGTTTGCCGAACACCACTCTTTATACTCTGCATAGGAAGTCTGTCTGTCCGCGTCGCAATGGTCTGACCTCTCAACAACGCATTCGCTTGTCCAACCCAACACTGAATCGGCGCTAATTCGTGCCTGCTCAAGTTGTTCACGAATCACTTGCGGTGGGTCGAAATGTCCTCGTTCAAGTAACCGCTGCAATCCCTCAAGTGACCAGTTTAACAAACCAGACAACCCACCTTTCTGCGTGATAATATACTCATAATTCGGAATGCGTTCTGACACTGGAACCTTGTGCTCGAACGGCACAAGAAACCAACGCCTCCAAAACCCGTCAGTCTGGTCGCCTCCCTTGGGGGTATGGTTCGACAAAGCAATGATTTTCGCTGTATTCCTGAATGCCTTAATGACCTTCAAATATTTCCGATTTACTTGCATAGGCTCGCCTGAAACAAGCTTCTTCACGGTTTGCTCGTTGTTAATGTGTCTGCCAACCTCATCCGCAATGACCAAGCTACTGCCGATAATGCCTTCCATATCGTATTGTCCTATGCTGTCCAGATTGATAGCCGCTGTAGCGCTATGCAATTGCTCGACAACCTTTGCAAACACACCTTTACCGTTTGCACCGTTGCCTGTAAGCCATAGGCCGCACTGGTAGCGATTATCTGGCATTAGCGTGTAGCCGATAAACTCCTGCAGAAAATCCTGAACACCGAAATCGGGTACTACACGGTCAAGAAAATTCACCCACTCTTGATTAGTAGCGGTAGGGTCATAGTCGCAAGCAAGCACGTACTGCAATCCATATTGCGGGTCGTGTTCCTTCAACTCGAATGTGTTGTTGTCCTCGTCATAATGAATATAACCGTTACCAACAGGGATAATGATTGTGTCCGTCTTTGGTACTGGTAACAGGTCACACATTTGCATTGCAAGTTTTCCGCAAGCCGTTGCCTTATTCGGCGTAGCTTTATCTGGCTCGGTTCGTGCAAGCCATTTCGCTGCCTCCGCTTCAATTTGCTCAAATGGGACGTGCGCATAGTGCGTGTCTACCCATTTGAAAATATCACTGTAAGTCGAAAAGTATGTATCTTTTGTCTTTCTCAACTTCTCAACAAATTGCAATTCAAGTGACGCTGCTTTTTTCTTGTTAGTAGAGCCTTTTGGTCTACCGCGTTTGTTTTTGTTCTGCTCCATAGGTTACTCCCGTATTGGATACGGGAGCGGCAAGGTCTTGACTGCTTATAAGTACATAGATATAATATTCATTCGTTGTATAAATATTATTTATGTCTTTATAAACACCGGAGCCTCACCGCTCCGGTGTTTATAGTTCTTGATTGTATTCTTGATTATCTAAGTAATCGTTAATGCAATCTTCGTCAGTGCTGTCAAAACCAAGGCAAAAACCTTGCCACCTGAAAACAGCAACATCTATTCCATTGTCCTCAACCCACTCATAGAGCTTGTAAGACGTAGAGGGTCTGCGATTGAAAGTAACATTCTCTTTTTGCTGAACAATATACATTACGCAACCCCCTGCGCATTTTTGCGAGGTCGTCCAGGACGGCGTTTTGCAGGTGCGTTTATGACTGGCTGATTGATTAGCCATTGCTCAACTTCATCGCGAACAAAATAGACCTTGCGTCCTGCTTTGTGTGCCGGCGGCAAGGTGGTTTTCTTATCGCTCCAAAGTTTGTTTTTGAAAGTACGGGGAGAGCAACCGATAATGGCTGCGGTTTCTGCTATAGATAAAATGGAATTCATTGGGAATTCTCCGTTCGATTTCGGACCCCGAACGGGTGCTACTAATGTGAGTTAGTAATCTTCACAGCTTCCAATGTTTTGTAGGCTTCCGTCAAATTCGTTTATCTTATAAAATAAGAAAGGAATTTCACCTGTCGTAACGGGTATAGCTGCTGTTCACCGTTACCGCCGCACCCGCGTATCGAAACGCGCTTCCTGTCAACAGGGGGATTGGTCTTTAGATACAGTCTCCGCAACCGCACCTTTATCACTTGTTGGACGCAATGGTAGCAAACCCTCACCCCCTTGTCAACACTTTATTTTATAAGTGCCTATTCTATATGCCTTTTTCGTCAAAATAAACTTGACACATAATCTTTTAGGCGTTGCGGTTATTAGTTTTTTTGTCAAGCAAGTGAATAATATCCTCTGCTTGCATATGTCCATAATTGTCTAACATTTGTGTTGTTTCGTGTCCTGTTAACACCATTACTTGCGCTGGTGTCCAACCCTTTGCTTGCGCACGGGTCGTCGCTTCGTGACGTAACTGGTGCGGTGTTACTTTTTCAATGCCTGCTTTTTTGCAAGCACGTCGCATAGCAACGGTCACGGTATCTGGGTGGGTATATGTAAAGACATTACCTGATTTTTTAACGCCTATCCTGCGCAATGTAGCAATCACACGGCGGGATAATGGAACTTTGCGGGTTGCTCTGTCTGCACGATTCATTGGGTCTTTATTACGCACAGTCATTATGCGCTTGTTTATATTTACATTTTCCCATTGTAACGTCACAAGCTCATTGCGGCGGCAAGCTGTTTCAATTGCAATGCGAACAAAATTTGCAAGTTCACCGTCGTTATAATCTCTACAAGCTCGGATTAACTCGAACTCAGCCTTGACCGAACTGGTGCCTTTTTCCGAACGTTTAAGGGCTTGACGTTTCTTTGCGTCGTCACGCACAAGTTTTAACAATGAACGAACGTTAACAGGATTCCCCCGTGGCAATGTTACTCCCCATTCGGCGCTTGCGTGCTCAAGCACTCGGTGCATTAGACTCAACTCTTCCTTGATTGTTTTCTTGCTGATAGTTGCGCCACCACCTCTGCCTTTCTCCTGTCTGCGTTCGTCACGGAATTCGGCAAAGTGTTTAGGTTCAATTTTGGCAACTGCAATGCTTGCAATAGAACGCTTGCGCAGGTTGTTTATTTTTGAAATGTCTCTGTCGGGGTAGCGTGAAATATGCGGTACAACGTCTCTTGAATAACGCTGTAAGATATCAGACAAGGTTGTTTGTTTAGCAGTTCGATAATCGCCGAGTTGACCATTTTTTAACTCAAGTTTCTTAGCCGCCTCAACCGCTTTCGCCTCGGTTTCTGTGTTGAATGTTTCACTGAACAATAGCGTATTCTTACCAGCAATCCGCCTTGTAATCCTGACCCTGTATGCACCATTTCTATGCTCAATCATTATCGCCTCATTTGTGACCTTCGGTCTGAAAACTTGGGTTTCATTTTGGGTTTCACGCCCCTAAAAAAACGCCTTGGGTTTCAAAATGGGTTTCACTTTTGCCCGAAAGTCAGGGGTTGAATAGGTGTTTAATGATAGTTAAAAAGGTATATATTGCAATGTTTTTATATTGCATAGGTGTTGAATGGGAGTTAAGTGGGTTTCAGGAAAAGGGTTAAAACTCTGCCTCATAACCCGAAGGTCGTCGGTTCAAATCCGGCCCCCGCAACCAAACAAACAAAGGGCTCGCAGCTAATCACTGCGGGCCCTTTTCTTTATTTGCTCCATTATTGCTCCACTCGCCATTTTCTGATAACATAAAATCTGCCAAATCGGCGTGGTCGGAGATCACTATGGCCAGCATAAGAAAACGAGGCCCATACCAGTGGGAGGTAAGAGTCAGGAGGAAGGGATACCCCCTCCAATGCAACACTTTTGAATCTAAAGCAGAAGCAGAAGCCTGGGCATCAACAATTGAGTCTGAAATGGCTCGAAAAGTGTTCCGCTCATTCAGTGAAGCTGAAAACACACTTTTCACTGAACTCCTCGACCGCTATGGAGAGGAATTAACACCAAAAAAACGAGGTGCCAAACAGGAGGCCAGCAAACTTCGCGTAATTTCCCGGTACCCAATTGCAGAATATAGTATTGCGCTAATTGGCGGCAAAGAGCTTGCCGAGTATCGTAATACCCGATTGAAATCAGTTTCACCCAAGACAGTTCATGATGAGTTGGTATTAATTGGCCATGTTATCAAAGTTGCAATGCAAGATTGGGGCTTAGCCTTACCACATGGAAATCCAATAGAGTCAGTTCGCAAACCGAAAGTCGGAAACAACAGCCGAGATCGACGGATTTTTGGAGAGGAAGAAAAAAGGCTCCTCGCAGCTTGCAAGGAGTATGGCGAACCTTTGCCAAGCATCGTCACTCTTGCGTTGGAAACGGGTATGCGACGCGGCGAAATCGCTGATCTTCAATGGAAGTATATTAATTTGAAGAATAATACACTCCACCTTCCAGAGACTAAAAACGAAGAATCTCGTGATGTTCCTTTATCATCCACGGCCATACGGACGCTGAATAAGCTTCCGAGAAATATAAATGGTCGCGTTTTCTCAATGCGCGCAGATTCTATTACAAAAGCATTCAGCCGCAGTTGTAGCCGGGCATGTGAACACGTATTCGAGAGGATGGCAGGAGAAGAAACTGACTGCGACAATTGCGAAGGGATCAAAAATCTGCGCTTTCACGACTTACGCCACGAAGCAACTTCACGATTTTTCGAACTGGGCTTGAACCCAATGCAAGTAGCAGCAATAACGGGACATAAAACGCTCCAGATGCTCCAAAGATACACCCACCTGAAAGCAGAAGACCTAGCCAAGCTACTCAATTAAATTGAATTTAGTAAACCGAAAACTGCCATGAACAACTGCCATGAACTTTGCAATCATGTTGATCAGAACCTACAATACATATATCCGGCGATAGGCGGATACTCCGTCTACCTCGTCATCGTCACTTTATGTGATTACATGCAGCATGACTGAGTGTGACTCTTTGACTTGTACTCAGTGTAGCTCTTTGTTGGTTTTGTGCCATGCGCTCTGCGCTAGATTCGCCGGAAATATGATGACAGAGAGGTAATTGGATGAAGCATTTCTTTTACCGCCTAGCTCAGAAGGTAGCAGTTCGACTGCTTGTGCAATTATTGCTGAAACTTCTGAGCATGGCATTTAACTATCCCCGCCACCCCTCTTCATCGACAGCATGACACCATCTGACCTGTGGCTATATAGATTCAAAAGAAGAAGTGGATGGATATTTGTTCCCACTCCTGACACCATCGTATACGGCAAAGAGGTTAAGACCCTGATCGAGAAGCGTTGGAAGCCCCCAAACTACTACTATCACTTGCGCCAAGGCGGTCATGTTGCAGCCCTACAACATCACAGCAGCAATGAATATTTTCTTCATCTCGACATAAAAAGCTTTTTTGGACATATCAACAAAACCCGAGTGTTATTCAGCGTTCAAAATTGACCCCCTAGAGGGGTAAATCAGCGTCCAAATTTGACCCCCCTGTAGTATCCCCAGCTAATGATTTAGTTGGAGGAAAAAACAGGAGTGATCACAGTGGAAACGAAAGCAAAAGTAAGGCGGGATTTTTACGTCCATAAGAAGAGCATCAAACAGATTG
>NZ_BDFD01000002.1 GCF_001895085.1 Mariprofundus micogutta
GTAGGTAAGCGCAACAGCTTCGCGCTTGAATTCGGCACTGTACTTTCTTCGTTGGGTCATTCGGAACACTCCTTATGGGCATATTATGCCTCTTTTTAGATGTGTCCGTAGAAACGGGGTAGAACCCCCCTCTGCCTGATACTGCTAAGCACAAATGACAAATCACCGATCTTTGTAACGGCTCAGATCTAACAAGCCCGATTCAACAGGGAATGTACGAGCATGAAAGTCCTGAAACCAGTCAGATATCGTCCAGAATGCAGGGTTGGTGCGGCGTACGCCATACAGGGCCACCATACGGTCATAGTCATCACGATCCTGTATCGCAGCACAGGTTTCAACAAAAGCATCCACTTCCGAATCTTTCACATCGAAAAAGAAATTAGGATAGGACCCGGCCAAACCGCGCATCACAGTCAGGGTATCTTGCTCCATATCCGCATCTGAGCGATCAAATACCTCTTTGGCAAAAGTATCCGACCGGTAGGATTTGTTATGTATCAATGTATACGCCTTACCATGTTCACCACCTACTCTGAGATAGGAAACCTCAGGAAAGATTTCCAGAATTTTTCCGCGCAATGTTTTAACCAGACGCTGCACTGATCTGTCGCTAGCCGATTGAACACACGCATCTGAATCGCAACGGTTCAGATCATCCTGTTCAGTACGCACACTTGCTACATGCTGACTGAGTAAACCCAACAACTCCTGCTGAGGCTGAACTGTTTTGTAACCGCTGACAGATTCAATTTCCAGCCAGGCTCTGGTTGCCTTTCTTTCATCTGGCACTGTCTTTCGATCAATTTCATGCCACGACTTGTATAACTGCTTTCGTGCATCAGTGGGCAAGAAATAAAGAAAATTATCTTCTCCTTCAATACGCAGGAAATCCATATACAGACGTGCGCCCAACTGATGTCCCAGCGTACCGAAAGGGTTAAACCCGGCCACTAACAGATAGTGCAGCCGTTCAAACACCGGGTAATCGATTACCCAGGCCGTTTCAGGTGCTTTGCCATGTAAACCAAAGTGGACAGATGCACTGTCGAAATGACGGAAAATTGTCAGCGCAGCATTGCTGTCTGCCGCACCGTCAGCCTTCACCCCATCCCAGATGAAATATTCCAGTGCCTTGTCGATAGGCAGTTGAGGCAGCTTCTGCTTTCCGCCGTTATAATAATCCATCTTGGCCTGCATATAACGCTGTTCATCCGGCCAGTACTTAATCCAGCCGGTGAACAGACGTTTGGTGTCACCAAGCTCAGTCGGCAGGTGCAGGTATTCGTCCATATCAGTTAGAAATTTCCCATCCAACCCATGCTGACTATATGGTGCCGGAGGATTTTCAGGTTTAAGGAAAAAGACCCAGAAGTGATCTTCAATCGAACTCAGGGCACTCTGCCCTCGACATACCGGTCCCTTAATAAAACCGTTGATAAAGAAGCGAGCATCATCAAGCAGAAACTGGTATCGGATTTTGGCAGGAATAGTGGCAAAAGTTTTAAACGGCGTATCTTTGTAATAACCAAACCACTTCTTCACCATGACAAGTTTTCGCTCAAAATAGCTTGATGACTCGCCGGGATTATAATCCGGCAACGTTTTCACTTCATAATCTGGCTGCATGAACAACTGCTCATAACGCTGCATGCGAGCATCAGACAGTTCATACACAATGTGATTTTTCTCAACGATACTTGCTTCATAGGGGCGCAAGCGATAATAAAACCGACCTTGCGGGTCATCATAGGGACGGGTAGTAGGAATCTCATCTATGGCCTGTCCGGCAGGAGTGCGTGATCGAACCAGACGGAAAAACTCACGATCGGAGCTACCTTTGAAATGCAGATGGCCGAGCACCAGATGTTCATAAATATAACGGCTGACCAATTGCTGTTTATTACTACTGCCGTTAAAGAAGGCTTCCCAACGATTGATCTGCATCACTATTTCTTCAGAAGGTTGAACCTGTTTAGAAGCTTTCGCTCCCTGAGCCAGCCACTGCACCAGCAGCTTGTATTCTTCATCAGAGAGCGCGGGCACAGCATAAGGCATACCCCATAGAGGATGGTCAGCGGCAAACTTGTTGAATTCGCCAGGCCCTGAGCAGACCTGTTTGCGGTCCAGACTTACATCCAGATCATCAGGCAACATACCCGATTCAGGCAATGGATTTCGTTTTTTCAGACTAAGCATCTGATAAAGCAGGGAGTTTTGTAAATTCTCTTCAGCCGATAGTGATTCCTCTTCAGCCAGAACGCTGAAAAAGTTCATCTCTCGCCACTGATTGGTTGTGTTGGCATCTATAAACAGCCTCGATGGTTGCTGCCAAGTGAACCGTTTCTTGTCATAAACCCGGAGCTTGTTTGCACCGCGCCGAACGCCTTCGAATGCCGACAGTTTAAGCTGGCATGGTGCATCGTAACAACCGTGACAAACAATACAGCGTCGTTCCAGCGTAGGTTTGATATCGTTATACGTAAGGGTCTTTGCAGGCAGCTCTTTAATCAGCTGAATGTCATCATTATGCACTTCCGGCATAGTGCTCTGACTTGAACAGGCGGGTAAAGCCAGCACAGATGCCAATATTAATATGGCTGCAGTATTGAAGCTGTTTTTCAACATAATATATAGACTGGTTCCGGAAATCATTCCCATCCCCTCCGCTGCAATATGTTTCTAGTACAGGACAATAACCGGTGATGCTCTCCCTGTCATATCAGACCATCATATCGATCATGACAGTGCAATTAATTTGAGATATTGAATATCCTACGGGTATTGGCTGTCGTCTGCGCAGCCAACTCGGACAGTGGCCTGCCACGCACTTCTGCTATGCACTCTGCCACCTGTTTAACGAAGGCAGGTTCATTGCGTTTCCCTCGAAATGGCATCGGAGCCAGATACGGTGAATCGGTCTCTACAAGTAGCAATTCAGCTGGCACATTGGCTGCGACCTCGCGCAATTCCTCATTGCGTTTAAACGTAACATTACCGGAAAAAGAGATATGCATACCCAGCTCAATGGCAGCATCAGCCGTAGCCATATCAGCCGAGAAACAGTGCATAATACCGCCACACTTGCTGATCTGTTCATCGCGTAGAATTTGGATGGAGGCCTCATCAGCATCACGGTTATGCACAATAACAGGTTTATTCAACATCTTGGCCGCTCTGATATGGGTGCGGAAACGATTTTCCTGAATGTCAGGATCCACATGATGGCGGAAAAAATCCATGCCCGTTTCACCGATGGCCACACAACGCGGATGATCGGCCAGCTCACACAACTGCTCGATCGTCGGCTCGACTTCCACCTCATGGTTCGGATGAATACCGACACTGAACCAGACATTGTCACGCGCTTGTGCCAATTCTCGTAGGCTGTCGATATGACCAAAATCAACGCCTACCACCACACAGCCTTCAACACCCACTGCCGCCATGCGTTCAAACATGGCATCGCGATCATCATCAAAATGAGAAAAATCGATGTGGCAGTGGCTATCGAAAAGCCTGATCGAATCAGTCATGCATAATTGCTTTCAGGTGACTCAATTTTACATGATGCACATCAATGGTGTGCAGATCCTGAATTACATCAACCGCATCACTATCGGGTTCACCCAGTTCAGAGACAACCAGATCAGCACCGCTAAAGTCGTGCTCACGTGTATAATCATTCACTGTCACCACGCATTTCAGGCCTGCTGCATGTGCCGATCTCCAGCCATTTTCAGAGTCTTCAAGAGCAATGGTATTCTCAGGGTTTACGCCGAGTTGCTGCATTGCATAGGTGTAGATATCCGGAGCCGGTTTCTTGGCTTCAACAATGTCACCGGCGGCCAGCACTGCAAAACGGTCAAACCACTCCTTGCCCAGTGAATGCTCAATCAGGGCATCGAGTGCTGACGGTGTAGTTGTCGTTGCCACGCCCAGTGTAATACCGGCTGCATACGCCTCTTCAAGCAGTCTTCGCACACCCGGACGCAACGGGATACGACCTTCGGCAATCAAGTTCTGGTAGTGCTCGGTTTTGCGTGCATGCAGACCGGCAATCTCTTCATACGGCATCTCGTGCATATCACCGCGTTCAATATCAAACTTGATACGCTCCTTGCCACCGGTTACCTCAAGCAGCTCACCATAAGTCGGCACATCCCATTCACGAGCATGACCGGCTTCATCAAATGCCATATTAAATGCCACACGGTGGCCATCTTTTTCGGTATCAGCCAGTGTGCCATCCACATCCCACAGGATACATTTTAACTCTGCCATTTGTTGTCTCTCCTTGTTCAAAAATATGCCATTCACAGCATATCGCTTGGAAGAATTCTCCAGCCCGCTAATATCGCTGCCATGAGCGACATACAAATGCCGGAAATTGTGCACAAGACTGATGTGGAAGCAGAGAAACCTCAACTGCAACGTCCCCCTATGTATCATGTGGTTATGCTCAATGATGACTATACCCCGATGGATTTTGTGATTGATGTGCTGGTACGTTTTTTCCACAAGTCGGAAGAAACTGCCAACAAGCTGATGCTGCAAATCCATCATCAGGGCAGTGCCATGTGTGGCCTTTTCCCTCGTGATGTAGCTGAAACCAAAATTCATCAGGTCGAAACAGCAAGTCGCACAAGCGGGCACCCACTACGCTGTGTAATGGAACGCGAGAACAACGACCAATAGGTCAGACATGAGAACTGGCAACAAGGTGCAATGTTTTCACTTGAATTAAACTGATTTGGCACCGATATTGCCTAATAGAAGCTATGAGCTAATAAACCGATCAAAGGAAGTCAGCCATGGGAATATTGAGTGAAGAGCTTGAAGAGACACTGAACGATACATTCCGCAATGCACATATTCGCAGGAATGAGTTTGTAACTGTAGAGCACCTGCTACTTGGACTTCTGGACAATCCGAATGCGCTCGGGGTGCTGCTTGGTTGTCGGGCTGACATTGAAAAGTTACGCCACGAGCTCTCATCATTCATCCAGGAAAACATTGCCATCTTGCCGGAGGAATTG
This sequence comes from Mariprofundus micogutta, assembly GCF_001895085.1. Lineage (GTDB taxonomy): Bacteria > Pseudomonadota > Zetaproteobacteria > Mariprofundales > Mariprofundaceae > Mariprofundus > Mariprofundus micogutta. Next base: position 5,040 of record NZ_BDFD01000002.1, read on the forward strand.
GGTGAAACCACCGCCAGCATCGGCCTGCAAAGAGTGATTCAACGTGCGGTCATGCACGTACAAGCTTCGGGTAAAAGCGAAGTGAACGGTGCACATGTGCTTGTAGCCATTTTCTCCGAAAAAGATTCGCACGCCGTGCACTTCCTCAACCGTATGGGACTTACCCGTCTGGATATAGTCAGTTTTATGGCACATGGCGCACTTAGTGATGAATCCAGCCATCAGGAATCCGGAGAGGACACACCTGCCATTGAATCTGACAAAGTAGAGGGAAATGCTTCTCCACTGAAGCGTTACTGTATTGATTTGAGTCAGCGTGCCCGTGATGGGAAAATCGATCCTCTGGTCGGCCGAAGCGAAGAGTTAAGCCGATGTGTTCAAATTCTATGCCGACGCCGTAAAAACAACCCATTGCTTGTGGGTGAGGCAGGTGTTGGCAAAACTGCCATTGCCGAAGGTCTGGCTCTTAGAATTGAATCTGGTGAAATATCCGATGTAATCCGCAATGCCACGATTTACGCTCTGGATATGGGGGCACTATTGGCGGGTACTAAATACCGTGGTGATTTTGAAGAACGTCTGAAAGCGGTTCTGCATGCGCTGGAGCAGGAAGATCAGGCCGTTCTATTCATCGATGAAATTCACACCATTATCGGCGCGGGTGCTGCCAGTGGTGGAACCATGGACGCATCCAATCTGCTCAAACCGGCTCTGGCCAACGGTGAATTGCGCTGCATCGGCGCAACAACCTATCAGGAATTCCGTAATCTGTTTGAAAAGGATCGTGCGCTTGCCCGTCGCTTTCAGAAAGTGGATATCCCGGAGCCAAGTGTAGAAGAGACCATCGATATCCTGAAAGGCCTGAAACCTAAACTGGAAGAACACCATGGTGTTCGTTACAGCCAGGCCTGCCTTGAGCAGGCTGCCAAACTTGCCAAACGTTTCTTAAGTGAGCGCCATCTGCCCGACTCCGCCATCGATGTGCTCGATGAGACCGGAGCAAGCATGCGTGTGCGCCCCGAAGCCAGGCGACGCAAACAACTCAACGTGCATGATATCGAATCCATGATCGCATCCATGGCCCGCATCCCGCATCAGCAGGTTAATGCATCTGACAGGAAACGTTTGTCACATCTTGATCGTGATCTGAAACTCTCCGTATTCGGCCAGAACAAAGCTATCGATCAACTGGCCTCCAGCATCAAACTTTCGCGTGCAGGTCTTTCGCATCCTGAGAAACCGATCGGTTCATTCCTGTTTACCGGACCTACCGGTGTAGGTAAAACCGAGGTGGCGCGTCAATTGGCACGTATCATGGGGGTAGAGTTGATCCGCTTCGATATGTCCGAATACATGGAGTCGCACACTGTTTCACGCCTGATCGGTGCACCTCCGGGATATGTCGGTTTTGATCAGGGAGGTCTGCTGACCGAAGCAATCAACAAAAATCCGCATGCCATCCTACTTCTCGATGAGATCGAAAAAGCGCACCCTGACCTGTTCAATCTGCTGCTTCAGGTGATGGATCACGGTACGCTGACCGATAATAATGGCCGCAAGGCAGACTTCCGACATGTCGTGCTGATTATGACCAGCAATGCCGGTGCCTTTGAGATGCAGAAAAACAGTGTCGGCTTTAACCCGCAACCTCGCATGGGCGATGATAGTGAGGCGATCAAACGCATCTTTACACCTGAATTCCGCAACCGTCTGGATGCCACTATTGGTTTTGCTCCTCTTTCCGAGGAGGTCACACTGCATGTCGTGGATAAATTACTGATCGAGCTGGAAATGCAGTTGCAGGATAAAAAAGTTGAACTCGATGTCAGCGATAATGCCAAACGCTGGCTGGCAAAAAATGGTTATGATCCACAGATGGGGGCGCGTCCAATGGCTCGTCTGATTCAGGATCATATCAAGAAACCTCTTGCTGATGCTATCCTGTTCGGCGATCTGCAAAAAGGTGGTATTGCCCGCATTGAATGTGAGAATGACAAGCTGGTGATTCATCAACCGGAAACTGAGGCTGCATGAGTAAAGACAAAACAGCGTTCCCGGCCAAACAGCGCTGGGGACGCAAGCCTTCAAAAAATATCGCCCCGAAAAACTATACTGCCGACTTTGCACATGAAAAGAATGCTGCCATTGAAATCAGCATGACTCCGATTGGTGTGGTACATAGCAGTTACCGGGAACGATTTGCAGTGCCACGCCAACCGTCGCTCGATGATGCACAAGCAGCAAGTATAGAGCTGAATGCCGGTTTGAATCTGGAGCAGGCTGTGCAAGATCTGGATGGTTTTTCACACATCTGGGTGATCTACTGGATGCATCTGAATCAGGGTTGGAATCCGACTGTCACACCACCACGCGGTCCGAAAGTTAAACGCGGCCTGCTTGCTACCCGCGCCCCCCACCGCCCCAACAGTATAGGTCTCTCTGCTGTCCGCCTGACAGGTATCGAAGGTCGCATCCTGCACATCAAAGGTCACGACATGCTAGATGGTACACCTGTTCTCGATATCAAACCCTATCTTCCCTATGCTGATGCATTTCCTGATGCCAGTAGTGGCTGGGTGGAAGAGACCGGTCTGACAGAGCTGGGCATATCCATCAACACCGGCAGCTAAGCCATAGCCTGATAAGCAGAACTATTGCATATTCGCGTATCAAACATATATGCTTTTGAACCAGCTACGCAATATACCTGCCTCACTCAGGAGATCATTCTATGACCGATCATCGTTCAGACGATAAGGACTATAACCTGAATCATTTTGATTTCAGTCCTGATGAGCCGGAACAGCAAAAGGCAGATCTTCAAGAGAACAGTTCAGCTGAACATGAAGGCAGTGCTGAAGACAGGCAGGAACCTTTGCTTTCTGCCGATGCAGGCGAGATTGAGGAACCGGTCATCATTGCTCGAACTGAAACGGATGCAGTCGAATCGGAAGGCAATCAGGATAACATATCAGCGCCTCTCATTCCGCAAATGGAAGCCGATTTCCCATCATCTCAGCCACAGAACAGCGGCTCCGGAAGCACCATGGCAACAGCATTTGCAGTTGTAGCTATGCTTATTGCCGGCGGTGCTGTCTGGTTGAATTTCAATCAACCTGAAGAAACCGATCAAGCTGTGAAAAAAGATCAACTCGCCCCCGGTTATAACACCATCATCAATGATGAACTGATCAAATTACGTGAACGAGTCGCAGTTGTTGAACTGGAAAAAGATGAACTCAATCAGCGAGTCAGCCAACAAAATCAAGTATTATTGAAAATGCAGAAGTACAATCGGACATCTGCAAACGAAATTGAAAGTTTAAAAGCCGAAGTGGCGACTTTAAGTAGTAAACTAAGCAAACAGGCACAGAAAACAGCTGTCAAAAGGGTTAGCAAACCCGTCGCCGTAAAACCTGTGAGCCAGGCAGCTAGCGCTCCCGTGAAAAAAGCTGCGGCAAGAGCTGGTACGCAATATGAATTACCTGCTCCACTGGAGTCGCTGCCTGCAGGTAAAAAAAGCAGTGCTGGTGGCTGGGTAGTTAATATTGCATCAGTATATTCTGAAAGTGCCGCAAAAAAGGAATTGGCACGATTGCGTGGTATCGGTATTGATGCAGAAATATCAGAGTCTATGGTCAAGGGCAGGCAACTATTCCGTATTCGAACAGCCGGTTTTGCCAGCCGTGAAGAAGCATTACAGCAAAAAGATCGTCTCGCGAGCCAGCATGGCATCAAAGATGCTTGGGTACATAAACCCTAGAGAAATTTTGACGCATGGCGCTCTGCCTGAATCAGCATTTCAAAATGGGACTGTTGAGCTGGAGGCAAAATGAGCGGTCAGAATAATGATAAGGAAATCAACGCTGCTGATCATCAGAACGATGAGCTGGATGAGATTTTATCAATGGATAATCTGGATGATCTCGAGATGCCACTGGATGACCTGGATGAATCTGATGTCCGGAATTCAGATTCAGAACTTCCTGATCCGCTTGATAATACGCCTGTCGAAGATGAAGCAGATGACTTTGATACACTCGATGAACTGACACTGGATGATTTCATTGATGAGTCAGATGACCCGGAAATTGACACCGAAACGCCTCTCGATGTAACTGAAACCGATTCAGACGAACAGGAATCCGCAGTTGAAGCTGATACTGCCAATGAAGAAATTGAACAGACAGCCTCTGAAAATGTATCTGAATCCGAGCAGACTTCAGGGGAACCCGCACAAGCCGTAGGCATAGAAGATGATTCAGCCTCTGCCAGCCAGAGTACTGGATTAGAAGCCGACACAACAAGTGAGTCTGATCATAGCACTGAGCAGACAGATGAAGCCACGGCAGCCGAAGAGACTGCAGAAATTAGTGAACAAGGCGATCCGGAAAACAGAGTCCCGCATCAACCCGCTGACGAAATAGCTGAAAATATTTCTGATACTAGCACTGAGCAACCGGATGATGCTCTGGCATCAGAAGATGATACTTCTGATTCAAGTGAGAACATTGAAAACAACGACAACACTCCGGAGCAGCAAACAGAAAGCTCATCAGACCACGAATTGCAACATGAAGAAGATGATGAAAATGCATTGAGTGCACTCTTTGGTGACAGGCCGAAAGAAGAAACCTCCCACATAATCATTGAAGAGCCGGAGTCTCAGGCTCCCCGGCCTGAAGCAAGCGCTGTGAGAGATAATCCGACCTCGGAGCCTGCACAAAATAGCGCAACTGATGCCAATGAATTGGAACAGGATATAGAGGATCTTCTCAATTCTAGCCGTGATGTGGATGATAAAACAGATAATCCAGCCAACAACGTACAACAAAAGGAACCCAACATACCGAATAAACCCCAGCCAGCTGAAGCCAAGGGTGGAACAGCAAACAAGTTTGGCCTCGATCTCAATCTGGCCAATAGCATCACCATGAGCCTGGGGCTGATTGCAGTGCTGGTTGCTGCACTGGCAGTATGGTTTGGCCTGGATGCATCACAACAGACAGAGCAGCTTAAAGCCGGTCCACTCAAGTTACAAAAGCAGATCTCACAGATGCAGGAGCAGATGGACGTGATGCAACAGCAAATCGATGGACTCATCAAAGTTGTCGCCAACAAAACCACTGAAAACTGGCAAAAATCTGACACTGTTGAAGCTGCGCCGCTTGCTGCTAAGCCTGCACCAAGAAATCCGGTTCAATCTGCCAGGCCGATCCCACTTGAAAATGCTGGAGCAGCCCATGCACCCGGCAAGGTTTCAGCGGATATCAGTACGTCCCCATCTGCCAAAGCTGTAAGCCCACAGCAAAAAAATGTGCCTGTCAGGAAAGCAGCTCCTGCTAAAGCCAAGCTGAGCTCCCCTTTCGAGGTTGCTGCCGGAAGCGTGAAAGGCTGGAGCGTTAATATTGTATCGATGCGCTCGGTACCCGCAGCTGAAGCCGAGGTTCGTCGTTTGCGGGCCAAGGATATCAAGGCCGAATTTGTACGTGTGAGAGCAAAAGGTAAAAACTGGTACAGGGTTCGTATTTCAGGTTTTGAGAGCGAAAGAGAAGCTGTATCCTACAAAAAATTCCTGAATGAAATTCACGCTATCGACTCATGGCATTATCCCAACAATAAACAGTAAGTCTCTCGTGGCAGAATGAACCGGCAGCCTGGTTACTCTGGCTGCTGGCCTATTTCTATCAAAAATTTACTTAACACGTGCTCCAGATTTGCAAGAAGAATAAAACAACCCCAACATGCGCCGCACTTAAACAAGGTGATATACCGGAATATGTTTTTTTAAGCGGCAGGTTTTATGCAAAAAGGATCTAATGAAATGAGTACCGTCAATACGCTGTGGCAACAGCAGGTCATCAGCTGGGAATATACTTCGGCTGCAACACCTGATCTGAATGAGGTGCCGATTCAACCCTTTCCTGCCTCACTGCATGAACAGGGAGATACACGAGTTATTGCACTTGATCTCTCCAAAGACCTTGAAACCCCCTATCTGGCAACTTCACCGAATCTGCTGGCAAATTACGTTCGTATCTGTGCCAATGAAAAAATCAGCACAACCGTAGCCGCCACTTCGGAAGTCTTTTTTGTCTTGCGTGGTTCAGGGCGCACTGAAACTGCTGATGGAACTGTTGTATGGCAGCAGGGGGATGCGTTCACATTACCATGCAATCAGGGTGTGACTCACTTTGCCGATGAAGATAGTGCGCTGTACTGGAGTCACGATGGACCATTGCTGCAATACATGGGTGTTCAACCGAATAAAGCGATGTTTAAACCGGCGTATTACAGCAAAGCCTATATGCGCGATGAAGTAGGAAAACTACGTGAAACTGCCATGCAGGAAAAACGTAATCGTGTCGGCATTATCCTGGGTAATACCGACAGTGCTAAAACCAAAACCATGACCCATACCATGTGGTCGCTGTTCAACCTGCTGCCTAAAGGTGAAGTACAAAAACCGCACCGCCATCAATCTGTTGCACTCGATCTGGCTGCTTTCTCAGGGCCGGACACATACACTTTGATCGGTAAAAAAGTTGATGAGAATGGTGATATCATCAATCCTGTCAAAGCCATGTGGGCAACCAACAGTGTATTTGTTACCCCACCGGGCTGGTGGCATTCCCACCACAATGAATCAGATCAGGATGCCTATGTGTTCCCTGTTCAGGATGCAGGTCTGCATACCTATATGCGTACCCTGGATATTCAGTTCGTCCGCTGAAGATTATATTGAACTGTGACATTGCCCGCTGCGGATACCGCTTTCTGACGCGCTTCCTCTACAGTGGCACCGCGAGCCAGTGTCACAGCCATACGGCGTTTACCGTGCACTTCGGGTTTACCAAACAGTCGAATCTGTGTATCTGATGCTGCCAGTGCATTCTCAAGGCCTCCAAAGCTGATCTGGGTGGAATCACCTTCAATTACAAGTGGACAGGATGCTGCAGGCCCATGCTGTTCGATATTGGGAATCGGTAATCCAAGAATAGCACGTGCATGCAGGGCGAATTCAGACAGGTCCTGAGAGATCAGCGTCACCAGTCCTGTATCGTGCGGACGTGGTGACACCTCACTGAAAATCGCTTCATCACCCTTGATGAACAGCTCTACGCCAAACAAACCATAGCCACCCAATGCATCTGTTACCTGGGCAGCAATATGTTGAGCAGCCTCCAATGCGACCCTGGACATCGCCTGCGGCTGCCAGGATTCACGGTAATCACCATCGACCTGTAAATGACCAATGGGAAGGCAGAATGAAGTGCCATCGCGGTGGCGAATGGTAAGCAGTGTAATTTCATAATCAAAATCAACAAAACCTTCAACAATGACTTTACCTTTTCCAGCTCTTCCCCCTTCCTGAGCATATCCCCAGGCAGGCAGAATATCGGCCTCGGAGCGAATTACTGATTGTCCTTTACCGGATGAGCTCATAATCGGTTTCACAACACAAGGCGCTCCGATGCTTTCAACGGCCGCCTCAAACTCTTCCTGTGTTGCTGCAAACTGGTACGGTGACGTGGCCAGGCTCAGGGTTTCTGCTGCAAGACGGCGAATTCCTTCCCGGTTCATGGTCAACTGCGTTGCACGGGCAGTCGGAATCACGTGAAATCCTTCTACCTCCAACTCAGCCAGTGTATCAGTAGCAATCGCTTCTACTTCCGGCACGATCAGGTTCGGTTTCTCAGCTTCGATCAGCTCGCGCAAGGCATCCCCATCGAGCATGTTGAGCACGTGGGAACGATGGGCCACCTGCATGGCCGGTGCATTGGCATAACTGTCTACGGCAATGACTTCGACACCAAGGCGCTGCAATTCTATAGCGACTTCTTTACCAAGTTCGCCTGAACCGAGCAGCATCACCTTAGTTGCTGATGCGGAAAGCGGAGTACCAATCTGAACCTGTGTCATGTCATTAAACCTCTGAAGTTAATAGTGAGAAGTGATGCGAACATACTGTATCGTTTTACAGAGAGGAATCTAGCCGGATGGTTTATTGCACGAGCCGTTCAACACGGCTGCGGTTCACACCAAAGTCAGAGCGACCTATCCGAGAAGCTGAACGGATATGAATCAGACCGTTCTCTTCGTCCAGGCGCAGTTCGACATCATCAACATAACGAAATACAGGCGTGGTAAACGTGGCATGCAGATACAATCCATCATCACGCTCGATCACCCCACCCTGTTCGGTGATGATGTCCTTCATCTTCTTCCAGCCCCTGTCTGCAACTTTGACAGGAGCTATCGCATGAATTTCACTACTCTGGCTATGCTCTTCACTGCACACGCAATTGGGAGAGTCAGGGCATGGTCGTAACTGCCCCTGCTGCAATCCCAGTCCATCAGGTGTTTTTTGCGACTGAATCGCCATCGCAATATATGCAACCAGGCCAAGAACCAGCAACACTGCAACGATAATCAATAACCATTTCATTATTTCTACAACTCCCGGACCCTGTCTGGATTAGAACTTTACAGTATTGAAACAGGAAAAACCTTCAAGCATACAAATGAAAGGGTAATAGTGAGCAAACTCTAGTCAGATGAAGTAGCAAAGGCCTTCACCGCCTCGATCGGCAGGTGATCTCCCTCATCACTGCCGTAATAGGCAGTCCGGATCAGGCCGGTTTCATCAACCAGAAAGTCGGCTGGCATCGTAGTCATGCTGCCTTTTATTTTCAGTGGTACATACCCTTTCAGCATACCTTTCAACAGCGTCGGCATTCTGAATATCATGCCTTTGAACACCCCTGCCAGTGAATGCTCGATGCCATACTTGTAGTAATAGATATTCTCCGGATCTGCCAGAATGGGAAATGGTGCTGCATGGCCTGTCGCATGCTCCTGCAGATTATCCAGCGGAGAATCAAATACAGCGACAATCGTAAAGCTATCTCCAAACTCATCGATACGGGAAACAAGTTCGTGCATCCTTAAATTACAGAACGGACAGGAGGCAAAACGAAAGAAGGAGAGCATAAAACGCTGTCCTTTCAATGCGTCCAGACTAAACATCTCCCCTTCAATCGAAGTAAGCGAAATCGGTACAACTGAATCGCCAGCATAAAGTTTCATCTGCTAACCTCCGGCATATATCAACCCTTGGTCCGAATTGTTCGATACTTCTTACGACCCGAAAATAGAATCACTGACTCGCAATATATCCCGGCTGTATCCAGACTCATTCCCGACGAATTATCATCTCCTGATCTGCAAAAATTATGACATCACCGGCAACAATCTTTTTTCTTTTACGAGTTTCTACCTCGCCATTGACTGTTACCAGTCCTTCAACGATCACCTGATTGGCTTCGCCACCACTGGAGACCAGACTTTCAAACTTCAATAGTTTATTGAGCTCAATCGGCTCCTTTGAAATTGTAACTTCTCTCACCACTGTCACCTTCTTTAATGTACAACCTGATTCCCTTCTGCACGATTCGCTGCGCAAATGCGAGACTGAAGCAGTCTCTGCTCCTTTGAAAGCTTTAACCTTTGCACTGCAAGCCCTTCCCTCTCAAAGCCCTTGTGATTTCCTGGACAGATTCAGTAGCTTCGCTGCTTCAGGCAAGTAATGCAGTAAAAAGGTGGATGTTTAAATCATGATGGTCACAAAAGAGAATGAACTATTCACCTGCTTCCCCACCGCTCCGACAGAAGATGAGATACCCGCAGAGATGCCCAGCCCATTTTCCAATACTCCGCATCCTCTGGCTGAGCAGGCCAGCCTGATGCTTCAACAACGCTTGTCGGCTCTGCCGCAAGATATTGGAAAAATGTTTGGCGTACTGGTGGTGCAAAATTTGGATGGCGCTATCGGTTTTCTCTCTGCCTTTTCGGGTATGATGGGGGGAAAATGGCAGATTCCGGGCTTTGTACCACCCATCTTTGATCAGGCAGAACATGATAGTTTTTTACCTGCCGCCAGAGATGAATTAAACATTCAAGTTGAGCAACTGCAGATATTGGAAGAATCTTCTCGGCGCTGCGAATTGCAGAGAGATATCGCTGTTATGCAGCAGCAGCGCAGCCTGGCTCTGGCCGAACTGAAACAGCAGCACAAAGATGCAAAAGCCATGCGCAAGTTTCAACGCCTTAAGCTACAAACACTGCCTGATTCTGAACGCCAGACGCATTTGCAAGCCCTGGCGCTGGCCAGCCAGCGCCAGAAACGTGAATTTACAAATGCTTCACTGCACTGGGATGAAAAACTGCAACTATTGCAGCATCAACTGGATGGGTTTGAACAACAGATCCGGCAGATAAGACAGGCATGCACAGAGAGATCACGTCAACTCCACAAACAGGTGTTTGCAACCTATCTGCTGGATAACCGTTTGCATGAACAACGACCCATCACCGATTTCTTTGAAGATGCCCTGCCACCTGCAGGAACTGGTGATTGTGCTGGCCCCAAGCTGATCCACTTTGCGCATCAACATCAGTTGCAACCTCTGGCACTGGCCGAGTTCTGGTGGGGTGCATCCCCTTCTACCGGCGTCAGGCATCACGGACACTACTATCCAGCCTGCAGGGGTAAATGTCGGCCGATTTTACCGTTTATGTTGCGCGGTCTGAACGTTGAGCCCGAGCCTGACTACGCTCAGGAGATCGATGCTGATGAACCGACAGTAGTTTATGATGATGATGATCTGCTGGTAGTCAATAAACCGGCAGGCTTGATGTCCGCACCCGGCAAACATATTAAGGACTCTGTATTTACCCGGCTGCGGCTGCGCTACCCAGATTCTCCCGAACTGAAACTGGTACACCGGCTGGATATGGCAACATCGGGCCTGCTGCTGCTAGCGAAAAACATGCGAGCCAACAAGTTTCTGCAAAAACAGTTCATTCAACATAAGGTGGAAAAGCGTTATGAGGCTCTGTTGAGCAAAAGATTATCGTCTGAGCTGTTAGAGGGTGACATTGACCTGCCCTTACGCGTTGATCTTGATGACAGGCCTCGACAGATGGTCTGTTATGAACATGGAAAACCCGCACAAACACATTGGCAGGTTATTAGTTTTGAGGGTGATGCAACCCGCATCTGGTTTTACCCGCATACAGGGCGCACGCACCAACTGCGTGTACATGCCTCACACAAGGATGGGCTGAATGCAGCGATTGTCGGAGATGCACTCTATGGCCAGGCGGATGAAAGGCTCATGCTGCATGCCCAGCGTTTATGCTTTATTCACCCTGTTAGCCGTGAGCATCTTGAGTTTGAAGTTCCTGCCCCATTTTAGTGAGAGATAGTCACTCTTTTCCTGAATTCAGCTACTAATCGAATAAGCAGCGATTTTACTCATATGCGTATATGACAAGCCTGACTCTTTATGCCATTGATTGAATGTGTTCTGGATGGCTTCGTGATCGCGTTTGGAGCTGGGGTTTTGCTTGATATCCAAACCGCTATTTTGCAGACATCTGATCACATCACGGGTCAGCACAAAAGTGTCCTTACCCACATTACGCAGGAAGCGCTGGCCGGAATTACCACCTAATCGGGAGCCTCGCTTCTTCAAGAGATCAAACAGACCAACAAGGTCGGATACCGGCCAGTCAGCGATAAAACGGGCAAAACTGCCCTGTTCAATAGCAACATCTTCAATGAACTGAGCATTTACTCTAACAGAACTGATTTTCTGAGCGTTCCGTACGATGCGGGCATCCTGTTTGATCTCATCCCAATCTTCCGGCAGCAGCCCCAAAAGTGCATTAATTTCAAAGCCTTGAAACACATCTTCAAAACCATCCCACTTCTGTTGAATCACTTTCCAGGAAAAGCCAGCCTGAAAGATACAGCGGGTCATTTCAGCCAGAAACCTGCTCTCATCTACAGCAACAACAGCCTGTGGATCAGCATCTTCAGGCAAGAGCAGGTTCAACTCCTGCACGCTGCCTTTGTGCTCAACTGCGCGATGGTAAACGTCTTCAAAACTCAACATCGGCCCTCCCATTTAACTAAAACAGTGCCTCAATACACGGTACAGATAGTAGGCATCCATCCGCCCTGCCAGTTCACGGATCGAATGCATGGCAAATGTAGGCACGCCCACATCCACTGTGCGCACCCCCAGTTCATTGGCTGTGATCGGGCCAATTGTACTACCGCACCCCATGTCAGACCGAACAACAAATGATTGCACCGGCACATCTGCCAACTCGCAGCAATATTTGAACATCGCACCTGATTCACTGTTGGTTGCATAGCGCTGACTGGCATTGACCTTGATCACCGGCCCGTCATTGATGATCGGGCCATGATTTGCATCATGTTTATCTGTGTAGTTGGGGTGTATGGCATGAGCATTATCCGCAGAAACCATCAGGCTGGAGCACATCGTGCGCGACATGCCCTCATCACTGCCGCATAAACGATTCAGCACCGATTTCAGAAAATTACCCTGTGCTCCGGAAGCCGAGACACTGCCGACTTCTTCATGGTCATTACAAACCAGCAGCGCATTCTGTTCGCCATCGTTATCCAGCAGAGCCATTAATCCGGTATAACAGCTAAGCAGATTATCCAGTCGGGCACTGGCGATAAAGTCATCGTTCAGACCAACCACTGCAGGCTCCTGAACATCATAAAAGCTCAGTTCATAATCGAGAACTCTGGTCGCGGTATGACGCCCGTTTTCGGTCGCATCTAACTGAGCATTCACAAGATCAAGTAACAGATCATTAAAACTCACATCCTCCGGACTATTTTCCGGCAGCCGCATCAACACAGGCGGCAGATCAGTTTGTTTATTGATTTTCCGATTCTCATTGGCTTCACGATCCAGATGAATCGCCAGAGATGGAACCACTGCAATGGCTTTTTGCCAGTCAATCAACTCGTGACCGATCTGACCATCTTCATTCAGATAACTGACTCTCCCTGCAAGGGATAAATCCCGATCAAACCAGGGGTTAAGCAGAGCACCACCATAAACCTCAACACCCAGCTGCAGGTATTGATTATCAACCATTTCAGGATTCGGTTTCACTTTCAAACACGGGCTATCGGTATGTGCACCAACCATCTGTATGCCATGTTCAAGCAATGGGCGGTTTAACCGGAATGCAATAATTGAAGAGTCATTGCGCGTGACAAAATAGCGTCCCTGCTGATTCACATCCCACGACTCTTTTTCCGTTAAACGCTTATAACCAGCATTCTCAAGTTTTTCGACCATAGTTTGCACAGCATGAAACGGTGTTGGTGACCGTTTGATAAAATCCAACAACCCATTCACGAACTCTTCGTTTTGCATGCGCACTCCTGCTTTCAATACTTTTTCAATCGCTCGATGGTAGCTGGATTCAGCTTTCATATACAACTGTGCGAACTATTTTATTCCGCAAAGATTTTCCAACATTCGATACATGGCACCGGCACTCTTTTGGTTCCCGGAACTTCTAACTGCCAGGCTTTCAGAGGTCGTAACGGTTAAACATTTGAATTTCAAACCCTTGACCCATTGCAGAGAATCCTTTGCCCGTGAGAACTTCGGGGTAGTGTCACTGCTGTCCCGCTTATTCGATCCGGTGTGGAAACATGGCTGTCATGGCAACGTCTCGCCAATAGTGTTCGAACGGCAGCATTTCGAAGAGCTCAAGGGTATATAAAATACTAGAGGCGATTGATACACATATGAAGAAGATCAGAGAACATCATAATCTCACATCGCAATACTCTATCCCGGAGTATATCAACCTTCTCGTCACTCATTCAGCTCACCTTTATCGAAGTTCCCCCTTGCTGGAAAAAGCATGTCAGTATGTCTGGAACGCACAGGATGTAGAATCTGAATTGCCCGGCAGTCTGGATGTCGCGCTATTGCTCGGCCAGTTAAGCGCAGATGAGACAACGATTATTGTATGCCTGCTCAGCGACAGCCGGCTACGCGGGGCTGAGTTTCATAAGGTCATTGCCAGTGAATTCAGTGACGAAGTGCTGCAAATGGTCAAAGGCCTTGAAAAACTACACGGGTTTAAAGCCGGAAAATCGGATGGTCATGAGCAGTCTGAGCGCTTAAGAAGAATGTTATTAGCCATGGTTGATGATGTGCGTGTCGTGCTCATCAAACTGGCCTACCGGGTGCAGCGGCTCAGGGAACTGGCCAAAGCAGATGCAGAGATACAAAAAGCGGTTGCATCAGAATCCCTTGAAATCTTTGCACCCATAGCCAACCGTCTGGGAGTCGGACAACTGAAATGGGAACTCGAAGATCTGTCGTTTCGCTATCTGCAACCTGAAACCTATAAGCGCATTGCAAAAATGCTCGAGGAAAAAAGAAGCGGACGTGAGTCCTATATTCGTCTGGTTGTCACAAAAATTGATACGCTGCTAAAAAGTTCTGACATTGATGCCAGGATTTATGGCAGGCCAAAACATATCTACAGTATCTGGTCAAAAATGACGCATAAGAATAAACAGTTTTCAGAATTGTTTGATATGCTAGCCATAAGAATCACGGTCTCTACCATCACAGAATGTTATACCGCACTGGGGCTGATCCATGGCCGCTGGCATTATATCGCCAACGAATTTGATGATTATATCGCCAATACAAAAGAGAATGGATATCAAAGTCTGCATACAGCCGTTTACGGGCCGGAAGGCAAACCGGTCGAGATCCAGATCAGAACCAAAGCCATGCACGAATTTGCAGAATTTGGTGTGGCAGCACACTGGCGTTATAAAGAGCGCACCAAACAGGATGAAGTTCTGGAAAAAACCATTCATTCAATCAGACGGTTACTGGAAACGCCTGAAAACGATGATGAGGAATTTTTAGCCAGCTTTAAAACGGAACTGTTCTCCGACCGGGTCTTTGTGTTAAGCCCGGATGGTAAGGTCATTGACCTGCCGCAGGGTGCTACCCCTCTGGATTTTGCCTACGCAATTCACACAGAAGTCGGTCATCGCTGCCGAGGCGCAAAAGTGAACGGGCAAATCGTACCGCTGACAACCAGACTTCAAAATGGTGTGCAGGTCGAAATTTTAACGACGAGTCATGCGAGCCCCAGCCGTGACTGGCTCAATCCCAATCTGGGTTACCTCACCAGCAGCAAGGCACGCTCAAAAATAAAAGCCTGGTTCCGGCAACAGGATTACGAGCAAAATGTGATCGATGGCAAAACCGCTATCGATCGCGAACTGAAACGTATGCACATTTCAAATCCTGATACGCAAAAATCGATCACTCATTTCAAAGTGAACAGTGACAAAGAGTGGCAGGCCAAAGTCGGTCGTGGCGATATAACAGCCCGTCAATTGGCCTCTGGGTTGAATCAGATCTATTTCGATGATCCGGTTCAGGCATTACCTCAGAAACCGAGGCCGAAAAAAACAGGCTCGAATAATCAATCCATCAATGTTTGCGGCGTAGGCAACCTGTTAACCTATATGGCCAACTGCTGCAAACCCGTTCCCGGAGATGAGATTATTGGCTTCATCACACGAGGCAAAGGGGTTGCTGTTCACCGGAAGGATTGCATCAACATCCTTAATCTCGAAGAGGACAAGCAGAAGCGACTGGTCTCTGTTGAATGGGCCAATCATGAAAATCAAACCTTTGCCATCACCCTTGCAATCGAGGCAGTTGATCGCACCGGCCTGCTCAAAGACATCACAAGCATCCTTTCCGATCTGAAAGTCAACGTACTCGGTATCCAGACCCTATCCAATATAGATACCGCGTTGGCAGATATGCAAATCATGCTGGAAATAGAAGACCTTGAACAACTGCAAAAAGTCTCTGACAAAATTATGCAGTTACCAAATGTACTCAAGGTGTATCGCCAGCGCGCATAAGCTTTTGAAAAAGAAAGCCCCCCGCTTTCGCAGAAGGCTTTGATCTTTCGTGAACGACTGCGTTTACTTCAGCTGATCGAGGTTGCGAACTGCACCTTTATCGGCAGAAGTCGTCAGTGCCGCATAGGCCTGCAGGGCCTTGGAGACGTAGCGATCACGATCAACCGGTTTCCATGCATCAGCGCCCTTGGCTTCCATAGCAGCGCGGCGGGTCGCCAGTTCATCATCGCTGATAGCCAGATGAATGCTGCGATTCGGGATATCAATCTCTATAGAATCCCCCTCTTGCACCAGCCCAATCGCACCACCTTCGGCAGCTTCTGGTGAAGCATGGCCAATAGATAGACCGGATGTGCCACCGGAGAAACGACCATCGGTGAGCAGTGCACACTCTTTGCCCATACCTTTGGATTTAAGATATGAGGTCGGATAGAGCATTTCCTGCATGCCTGGGCCGCCTTTCGGACCTTCGTAGCGGATAATGACAATATCTCCTGGTACAATCTTGTCGTTGAGAATTGCGGTGACTGAATCATCCTGAGACTCAAATACGCGGGCACGACCTGTGAACTTCCAGATTGATTCATCCACACCTGCAGTTTTTACGATGCAGCCACGCTCGGCAATATTACCAAACAACACAGCAATGCCGCCCTCTTTCGAGTAGGCATTCTCCATGCTGCGGATACAACCAGCTTCACGATCAGTATCCAGACTCTTCCAGCGTTCCGACTGGGAAAATGCTGTCTGGGTCGGAATACCGCCCGGTGCAGCACGATACATTTCACGCGGCCCACTGTTGTTTTCATTCATGACATCGTTGGCATCCAGTCCAGCGCCCAGCGTGGCTGCATGCACAGTCGGCACATCGCGATGAATCAGCCCTGCCCGATCAAGCTCGGAGAGGATACCGATCACACCACCTGCACGATGTACATCTTCCATATGGAAGTGCTGCACAGCAGGTGCAACCTTACACAGGTTCGGTACCTTGCGGCTCATGCGATCAATATCGGCCATGGTGAAATCAACACCAGCCTCCTGTGCGATGGCCAACAGATGTAATACGGTATTGGTCGAGCCACCCATGGCGATATCCAGTGCCATGGCATTCTCGAAGGCTTCAAAAGTTGCGATAGAACGCGGCAATGTCGAATCGTCATCATTCTCATAATACCGTTTGCACAACTCAACTGCAGTTCGCCCTGCTTCGAGAAACAGTTCTTTCCTGTCTGCATGTGTAGCCAGCAGTGAACCGTTTCCGGGCAGAGCCAGACCCAATGCTTCAGCCAGACAGTTCATGGAGTTGGCAGTAAACATGCCGGAACATGAACCGCAGGTCGGACAGGCAGAACGCTCAACGGCTGCGACGTCTTCATCTGTTTCATTCGGATCAGCAGCCATCACCATGGCATCCACCAGGTCCAGATGAACCTCACGATTATTCAGGGTGATTTTACCGGCTTCCATCGGCCCGCCGGATACAAATACGGCAGGAATATTCAGACGTAGTGCCGCCATCAACATCCCCGGCGTAATCTTATCGCAGTTGGAAATGCAAACCATGGCATCCGCTGTATGTGCGTTAACCATATATTCTACTGAATCGGCAATCAGATCGCGGCTCGGCAATGAATAAAGCATGCCGCCATGACCCATAGCGATACCGTCATCGATAGCAATCGTATTAAATTCCTTGGCTACGCCACCGGCGGCCTCAATCTCACGCGCTACCAATTGGCCCATATCTTTCAGGTGCACATGACCCGGTACGAACTGGGTAAAGGAGTTCACCACTGCAATAATCGGTTTTTCAAAATCGTCATCTTTCATGCCGGTAGCGCGCCACAACGAACGGGCGCCAGCCATATTGCGGCCATGGGTGGATGTACGGGAACGATAAACAGGCATAATAACTCTCCGGTAAGATCTTGGGCGAAGCGTAACGGCAAACAAAAGCTTTCACCACAGAGAGCACAAAGCACACGAAGAAAAAACAGGTAAACGAATTATTTTGACTACAGGATTCGCAATTCACAGTTTAAGCCAGCCACAAAAACAGAATCAAATCTTCGCGCTCTTCGTGTGCTTCATGGTGAATAAATCAGGTTCGGGGTTTGACAAGGGAGCAGTGCGTCCGGAAACTTTGGCTTATGAACGCACAGGCGCTGCTTACGCAGCTATACGACACACCCGAAACTGACATTCTGGAACAGATCACCGCACTGAAAGCCGAACTTGGCGATCAGGTATTGATTCTGGGCCACCATTACCAGCGCGAAGAGGTCTTTGCTTTCGCTGATGTGACCGGTGATTCACTGAAACTGTCGCAACAAGCGGCTGAAACGGATGCACCCAATATTATTTTCTGCGGCGTTCATTTTATGGCCGAAACTGCCGATATCCTTACCGCTGATCATCAAACTGTGTTGCTACCTGATTTGGCTGCCGGCTGCTCCATGGCAGATATGGCCGATGATGAGCAGGTCGTACGCTGCTGGAATGAGCTCTCTCAGCTTATCAACCCGGATGAATGCGTAACACCTGTAACCTATATCAACTCGACTGCAGCATTGAAATCTTTCTGTGGCGAACATGGCGGCATCGTCTGCACCTCGGGCAATGCCCAAAAGACGCTGGAGTGGTCCTGGAGTAATCGTGAAAAAATTCTCTTCTTCCCCGACCAGCATCTGGGTGAAAATACAGCAGTAGCCATGGGTGTACCTGATTCCGACATGATCGTCTGGGACCCGTTCCAGCCTATGGGTGGCAATAGCCCGGAAGCCATAGAGAAAGCAAAACTGATTTTGTGGAAAGGTTTTTGTTCGGTGCATCAGCTGTTCAAACCTGAACATGCAGAGACCATGCGCCGTAATCACAAAGGCATTGAAATACTGGCGCATCCGGAATGCTCACGCGAAGTCTGTGAAACAGCAGATTTTATCGGCTCGACCGAAATGATCATCAAACATGTGTCCGAAGCAGAAAGCGGCCAGTCGTTTGCCATTGCCACAGAACTGAATCTGGTGAACCGTCTGCGTATCGAGTTTCCTGACAAACCTATCTGGTTCCTCTCGCCAATGGTTTGCATGTGCTCTACCATGTTCCGTACTGACCCCCAGCATCTGTGTGCTGCTTTGACATCGATTCGTGATGGACAGATATCGAACCAGATCAAAGTTCCGCACGAGCAAAAACGCTGGGCAAAACTGGCTTTGGAAAGGATGTTAAATATTGCGTAATCAATCTGTTCTGCTCCCACTGTTTGCATTGATATCACTACTGTTGGCATTGCCAGCACTATCGGGAGCGCAAAGCATTGACTCTGTTCAACAGGAAATGGATGCGTTCAAAGCCAGTGGTGACCATGATCTTGCACCACAAACCCTGCTCAGGGCTGAGCAATATCTCGGCGCAGCAAGACTTGCTGCTGAACAGCAAAAAAATGAAGACAAGCTGGCTGCCCTGAAAATCGCCAGTGAAAAAATGGCTGAAGCCAGATTAACGGCCAGCGACTTTCGCAAACAGAATCAGGATCTTCTAAGCCTGCGTGACGATGCAGTTGAAAGTGTACAGATGGTTTCGGCAGCCGAGCAGAGTGCAGGTGAGTTTTCTTCTCAACAACTGCTCAATGAAGCCAACCAATCATTTAATCTTGCCATCCTGAGCCGGGAACGCGGTGATCTGAGCAAGTCTCAGCAACAGATCGGACAGGCACAGCAGTTATACACCAGAGCGCTGGATGCATCGCTACCACGCCTGTCTGAACTGGCAGCATCAGCCATAGGTTCTGCAGCATCCAGTGGTGCCAAGAGATATGCGCCGGTCATCTACCAGACAGCCAAAGATAAACTTGCTGAATTGCGTGCTTACATTGATGGTATAAATGATTCGCCGCCGAGCCGCCCCGGAGAAGCACTGAAACTGGGGCGTGAAGCGAAATGGTTGACGGGTCAGGTGAAATTGCTGCGCAAGAATTCCGGCAGCCATGAGGAAATGCTACTAAAATCAAGAGATTTCAGCCTGAGAATGGCTGGCGTATTGGGCCTGAAAACAACCGATCACCCTCTTCTCTTTGATATGTCCAACCGCGACTTACTCACTGCGGCAGCAAAACTGAAACAGGATGTTGCTGCCGAACGCAAAGCTCACCAACTGGAAATCGAGGCCCTGAAAATACAGTTCGAAGAAGATCTGCAAGCCCGTCTACTGGCACAGACTGATGAACTCAAACAGTCTCAGAAAAATCAGTTGTCAGACATGAAAGATGCATTCCGCGCCAAACTGGAGCGGGAAACATATGAGAAAAAACGTCAGGATAAATTACGTTCCTTATTCAAAAAAGATGAGGCTGATATCCTGATCAATCTGGATGGTTCCCTGCTGGTACGTTTGACCAGTCTGCAGTTTGCCTCAGCAAAAAGTAAACTCGAGACAAAATATTATGACATGCTGAGCAGGCTGAAAAATGCGCTGCAAATCTATTCCGATCGCAATGTGCGCATTGAAGGCCATACTGACGATTCCGGTGGCATAAAACCCAATCAGATCCTTTCACTCAAACGGGCGGAATCTGTGCGTGAATTTCTGATCGCGGCCGGTGTTGATGGAGCTCGCCTGAAAGCACTGGGTTATGGTGAGGTTCGACCTATTGCCAGCAATGCATTCCCACAGGGGCGAGCCATGAACCGTCGCATTGATATTGTTATTGGCGCTCCAAAATAAACAGCGGGGAATCACACTGTGAATTCAGAACTGACTGATCCTTCAGGGCTGGAAGGCCTTCCTGACGAGGTCCACGAACATGCCCGCAAGCTGATCGCTGACTATGCTCACGAATCGCCATATAAACGGGCTATTATCGTGGAAGCGCTAAGACTTGTTTCTGATGGATACAGCACTGGTGACGTGAAAATGCTGGCCAAAATGCTGGGCGAACTGCGCAAAGGCCTTGATGTATTCCGACCATATCAGGCTCTGCGCAAGGTCAGCATCTTCGGCTCTGCCCGCACAAATCCGGACCACCCCCGTTATGCTCATACCATGGCCTGCGCCGCATCACTCAGGGATGAAGGATTTATGATTATTACCGGTGGTGGCGGCGGCATGATGCAGGCAGCCAATGAGGGTGCAGGTGAAAAAGACTCCTTTGCCATTAATATCAATCTGCCAATGGAGCAGCTTCCCAATCCGGTGATGAGGGATTCACCCCGTCACTTCCAGTGTCAGTATTTCTTTACCCGTAAAGTTTTTTTCCTCAAGGAGAGTGATGCGGTGATCCTCACCCCCGGTGGTTTCGGCACACTCGACGAAGCGTTTGAGACACTGACCTTACTGCAAACCGGTCGTAATCCACCCATCCCTGTCATCATGCTGGAAGCGCCGGGTGATGATTTCTGGGGCCCTTTCATGCAATCATGGATGCGCAGACTCGTGGCAGATGGTCTGATCGATGCTGATGACAATCACCTCATCTTTCGTACCGACAGCATTGAAGCAGCAACCGCACATATTCGCGATTATTATATCAATTATCATAGTTTCCGTTACGTTGGAAAAGCGGTACTTCTGCGTATTCTCAGCCCCCTCTCCGAAGACGCATTAACACGTCTGAATGCGGAATTCTCCGATGTCTTGTGTGAAGGAAAGATCGACCAGGTATTCCGTTGGCCAAAATCGGACGATCACAGCTTTGATCATCTACCTCGTCTGCGTCTGCATCTGAACCGTTCACGCATGAATGTACTACCGCAGATCATACGCCGCATGAACTCACTGTTTCAGCAAGACAACAACGGCAGCTGAAAAAGCCGATTAATCCGGCTTTTTATTCAATGTTTCAGGACTGACTTCAGTCAGTTGCGTGCGCAGTTGTTCAAGCGCCTGCTGCGTCTGCTCCAATTCCTTCATCAGACAATCCCGTGTTGGCGGCTGACGCATCTCCTTCAAGCGCTCCGCCTTGGCTTCGTCAAGGTTATTCAAGACCACGGCAATAAACAGATTGATGATCACAAAGGTCCCCATGATCACAAAGCTGACAAAGTAGATCCAGGCAAGTGGATGCATCTCCATCGCCGTGTACATCACATCGGTCCAATCCTCGAGCGTGACAATGCGAAACAGCGTCAGCAGTGCAATACCCAGATTATCCCAATGCTGCGGGTCATGCTTATGAAACAGCTGTTGCCCTGCCACGGCATAGATATAAAAGATAACCCCCATAAGCAGCATGATGTTGCCCATGCTGGGAATCGACTTCATCAGTGTGGCAACAATCAAGCGCAACTCAGGAATAGCGGAGATCAGGCGTAATACTCGCAACAGTCTTGCCACACGGGCCAGCATGGCTAGGTCACCTGTACTTGGAATCAGTGCCAGCAAAATAATGGTGAAATCAAACACATTCCAGCCCTGACGGAAGTAATCTCCCACTTTTGGTGCAACAGCATAAATCTTGATGGCAGCTTCAAGAATAAAAATCAGCAGCACCAGACGATTACCCCAATCGATCCAGTCTCCATAGGCTGCCATCAGCGCCGGTGATGTTTCCATACCTATCAGCGCAGCACTGATCAGAATCACTGAGACAATAAAATATTCGAAGTAGCGATGCTGTATCATCTTCTGAGCTATCAATTGCATATGAGGTACTCCTAGAGAAAACTAAAAAACGATGGGCATTTTGGTGAGAATTTTCAGGAAGGCAACCATGCTCCAAAGCTATGACATTCACGTTCACGAATGGCAGGATGCGTGCATTATCAAATCAGTCAGGAGATTCTCAATGAGTTATGATGTTTTCGGTGTAGGCAATGCCATTATGGATATGCAGGTGCAGTGTGATGATGCATTTCTGGAGTCCATGGGTATTGAAAAAGGCATCATGACGCTGGTGGATGAAACACGCCAACAGGAAATCCTTGATGCATTGGCCGAACACAATGTGAATTACTGTTCTGGTGGTTCTGCTGCCAACACGATTGTAGGTGTGGCTGATATGGGTGGTAAAGTTGCCTATGCATGTAAAACCGGTGCTGATGGATTTGGAAATCAGTATCTGGAAGAGATGCAGGACTTGGGCATCGCTATCGAAGTTCCGCAGACGCAGGGACAGACAGGCAGTTGCGTGGTGCTGATCACGCCTGACGCTCAACGCACCATGTTAACCAACCTCGGCATCTCCTCATCCCTGAGCGAGGATGACATCATTGAGTCTGAAATCGCCAAAGCTGAATATGTATATATCGAAGGTTATCTGTTTGCCGGTGATTCAACCAAAGCCGCAGCGCTGAAGGCCATTGAACTGGCCGAAAAGAATAATGTTAAGATTGCACTGACCGTATCCGACCCCTTCCTGATCGATATCTGCCGCGATGATTTCAAGAGACTGGTTGAGGGGCCTGTAAATCTGCTGTTCTGTAATGAGGAGGAAGCCAAAGCCCTGACAGGGCTGGATGACCCTATCGATTGCGCCCATGAAATTCACAAACATTGCGATAATGTTGCACTGACACTGGGCAAAAAAGGCTCAATCATTATGCATCAGGGTGAAACCCTGCCAGTAGAAGGTGTCGAAGCTGATGCCATTGATACGACAGGTGCAGGTGACATGTATGCTGCCGGTGTCCTTTACGGCATCACCAATGGCCTGACCTGGCAGAAATCAGGACACCTCGGCTCGCATGCTGCAGGCCTTGTCGTGTCCCAGCTTGGTGCAAGGCTTCCCGGTGCATTGACTGAAGAGGCAATCGCACAACTGTTGAAGTGATCCAGCTCATCGCTTGAATCAAGGTTTTGCACAGTATGTGCCTTGCCTGATTTCACAGGTACGACTATAAATAAGCAGTAAGTGGCGACAGCCCGGAGGATTATCATGAAAAAAGTATTTAGTTTAATGTTTGTCGCGCTGATTGCGTTATCGCTTTCAGGTTGTTCAGAGCCCGGCAGCAAAGGCTGGTGTGAAAGCATGAAGGATAAACCAAAAGCTGACTGGTCCAGCAATGATGCGGCAACATTTACCAAACATTGCGTACTCGGTAACTACGTAGAGTAACTCATCTCAAAATCAAATCAGCCCTGCCAGTAATGGCAGGGCTTTTTTTTGGGAAAACTCTCAAAACTCCTGATCGGACTAGCCTAGAAGATACACTAAAAACGGCCTCCATAAAGCAGCCAAACGGTCATTCGATACTAACTATCCAAGCAGCACCGTTGGAAAATATATGCAAACTGAGCACCCCTTCCCTTCTTCACTATCCAGGTAGATAAAACCATTATGGTTTTTGACAGCTCCAAAGGTTGCTGCAAGCCCAGTTCCCGTACCGTTAGCTTTGGTGGTGAAAAAAGGTTCGAAGATATGGGTGACATTTTCACTATCGACTCCACAACCGTCATCCTTTACGCAGATATTAAAGTATTTACCCGTATCTATTCCAGGCCTATTGGATTCAGAGCTTTTGATTTGGACTACTGATGTTGAAACCTGGATGATTCCCTGCTCATCTGTAGCATCAACTGCATTTTCTAATATATTGTTTATGATCATCTTCATCTGCCGCGAATCTGCCTTTATACCCCATTGGGATTCTTCCAGACACACCTCAAACCTAATGTCTTTATGACATTGGTTTTTATGGTTTTCCACTAATGGGCCTATCAACTTATTCGGGTTAAATACATCAAGATTAATGGCGCCACCACGAGAATAAGCTAACAACTCTTCAGCTAATCGGCCAATATGTTCACTACCATTGATGATGCTTGTGAGTTTGCCTTGTAAGATATCATCTTCTCTGTTTTTACGAGCAGCCATTTGTGCAGCAGTTTGCACTGTAATCAAAGCATTGTTGATTTGATGGGCAACGCCGCCAGCTAGTAAATTAGCCATCTCCATTTTGGATCGCACATTTTCCTTCTCAAGTTCTTTCCTTTCGGAAAGATCACGAATGCACGCAGTACAAATCATATGATTAATGTTGTTGAGCGCAGAAATCCTCACCTCGACCGGGATTTCCCTTCCATCAGACGTCATTGCAGTGAGCTCGGCAAAACGCTCAGTCACTCCATCGCGTTTGTTTTTCAGAAATTTTCCAAATGCTTTTGTATGCATGTCCCTGAATTGCTCAGGTATAATAATTTCAGCCATCGGCTTCCCAATGACGTCCTCAATACGATATCCGAACATCTGCTCAGCTTCCTTGTTAAATTCAATAATACAGCCGTCTCTATCAATGGAGATAATGCTCTCTTGAGCATGATCGAGGATAAGTGCTTTCTTTTGTTCACTATCTATTAGTTCTTGCCAACTTCGTTTACTTTCTGCCCTTGCCTTGAAGTAAAACACCAGCGCTGAGATCAACAGTATTAGCCAAAGAACCACTAAAATAATAAAGCGATTCATCAAAACCTTCTGTGTGTCCATCATCAAGCGACTTGTCTCAAGTCTGGCTTGAGACACTTTACTCAGAATGCCTTTGAACTGCGCATCAAAAACCTTATCTGCATCCGTTCCAACACCCTGATTCCGCGGATTTGAAATTCGCTCCATTGCCAATTGATGGAAATGGCCTTCACGGTCCTGAATTTCAATCAATGCCGCATTTAAATCTTTATGATTTCCTCCTGTTATTTTTGAAGCTTTATCCAATGTATCTGCCATCAGTGCATTGGATTCATCCATTAACTTCCACGCTTGATCGAGGTCATTTTTATCACCAGTTAAGGCCTCCTCAAACCAGAGGTGAGCCTGAGAAATATTCACTTCAATTTGATTGATATTATGCATAACGGGCATTTCAACATCAAAGTGCGTTTGCCAGTGAGAATAAATCAATGTCATCATATACAGTGATAAAAATAGCAGAGCGAGAAATAGACCTTTAGCCAGCCGGGAATCGCGTGTGTGACCGTTCCATTGCATGAACACCACCTTCTAGCCCACCTGAATGGGCGCACCTATATAACTATTATCGCGGATTTTCTCACATGCATAAATAATATGCTCAAATATTGATACGTTTGAAAGCCTGTTTTTGCCTACCCTCGACGGTGAAGCTCTTGAAATGTTTTATTGTCAGAATGCTGTTAGGCGAAAAAACAAATAAACTCAGGTGACTCCATTAATGAATAGTTACGTTTTTGGAAAACCAACATGCGGAATAATCGGGCAGCCCTGAGCATCGTTCAAAGCTCTCAGTCACTCAAATTCATTTATCCTTTATAGAACGCGAGTACTGCCTTAACAGAGGCTTGGACTATTTATGGCAAATCACCCGGTTTCGCCCTGTCTCTTTAGCTTTGTACAATGCTGAATCAGCATTTTTGATGCACTCATTCAGCGTAGAGCCATTTTCCGGGTACATGGAAAGACCAATCGACATGGTGATGCCGAAGCTGCCCTGCTCATCACGCATGACGTACGATTCAATATTGCTACGAATACGCTCAGCCACTTCCATAGACCGTTGATCATCCGTATCCATCAACAGGACCACGATCTCTTCACCACCATATCGAACAACAAGATCACTGGCACGTAACGTCTCGACCAGAATACTGGCAGTTTCAACCAGAACCATATCACCGCTAGCATGGCCCCGCTTATCATTCACCTGTTTAAACAGGTCGATATCGCACATCAGTACACCGACTGTGGAGCCGCGACGTGTAACCGAAGATTCCATACTGTTGGCATAATCTTCGAGAAAACGGCGGTTATACATATTGGTCAAAGCATCTCTTAATGCTGTTTCCTTGAGGCTACGCATGAGTCGTTTAGCTTCAATTTCGGGAGCGGCCACTCGCAGATAATATTGCAGTAGACTGACCTTCTTTTCGATCTCACCCTGCTGATCCAGATCAAATACCAATTGCAGTGTGACGCCATCACCCTCTGAGTTGAGTACAGGCAAACAGATATGCCGCAAAGTCGCACATGATTCTTTACAATCGGCGCAAAATGGCAGACATATTTCCGAATCACTGCGCGAATCTACAGTGCGTACACTGCGTTTAGCCCTGCAGGCATCAGCATCACCCTGAACCTCTTTTGAGCACCAACTATCAAAACCTTCCGGCAAGCCTGCACTCAAGACAGGAATACTACTGTTTCGCTGGGATGATACTTCATACATCGTGAATTTATCGATATCAAAATCATTGACTAATACTCGCTGAATATGTGCATAAACTTCATCGAGATCCCTGTCTGCTTCTATTTCCTCCTTGAAACGAACTGCCGTGGTCAGATTATGTACGACGTTAGCCATATGCTGCATAGGTTTAACATTTGTCCCCTGATTCCCCCTGCCTGTCAGTGCCTCTACGTCACGTGCGATGGCGCCAACATTCTCACTCAGTGACTCCATCAGCTCATTTGTAGCATCAGCAATCGATCCAATTTCGTCGTCGCTGCGATAATTGATGCGATGCGTAAAATCGCCATTATGTGCGCGATGAAATGCGCCCGTGATCTGGTTAATGACCATCACCATTGGCATGAACAACTTGCGCAATGCAAATGCAAACAGAACACCAACCAGAAGTAGTAAAGCGACCAACTGGTAAATTGCTGATGAAATTGCATTTTCAGCTTTTGTAAGGTCTACCTGTACAGATAGTCCTCCCAGCACTTCTCCTTCAGCTGCATCATGGCATGTCATACAGTTGAGACGATTGCGGGATGAAGCAATCAACGGCCCGTTATAGTGAAATACCTTGATTCCACGCTCATTGATTTCAATCGTTTCCGATGCCTCACCCGATGCCAGCATTTGCCGCTCTACCTCTTCAATTTCACCGCGCCCTGCAACCTGACCATATTGGCGGGTCACTGACTCTCCACGCAAGGCCCGCATCTCGATCAACTCAGGTAAGGATGCGAACTCCTGAAACATCAGATTGATTTCATTTCGTACATGTTCCTTATCATTAGCAAATGCCACCCCTTCCTGCATGGAGTGAAGGAGTCCAATCTTTGCCATTTCTACAACAATCAAGCCCTCATTTCTGGCCTGCTCTTCGGCATAATCGCGAATTAAAACGCTCACCACACTGCTAACCAGCACAGCCAGTACAACTGTAGCAAAGATCGTCAGTCGATTAACCTTGGCTTTCAGTTTCATCCTGCTCTCCCTCTTGTTGCTGTTTGCTTGCACAGTATGGGCAATATGGAAATTCCGGAGCTATGGCCTTATTGCAATCATGGCACCGCACACCGTGGTGCAGAGCACGTGCAATTTTGACGGATACAATGGCTGTCACGGCCGCGAACATGCAGATACCAATCACCATCAGACAGACAGCAACTGCCCGGCCAGCCAGCGTGTGCGGCACTACATCGCCGTAACCCACCGTTGTCATGGTGACTATGCCCCACCAGGCACCGTCAAAAGCACTGGAAAAAGTCTCCGGCTCCAGAGCATAAATCACATTTCCGGAAAGTATGGCCCCTAGAGCAATTGATCCCACCACCACCGACAACATTTCCAACGTGTCACGCATACTGGAAATAAACAAACGCATGGCGCGTAGATAACGCACCAGTTTAAGCAGGCGAACAATTCTTAGCAGGCGAATAGCGATATTGGGATCGCCAATCAATAACATGGGTAATATTGCCAGCATATCGACCATGCCATAAAAACTGAATAGATAGGCGCGCATATTCCTTGCTGAATAACAACGGGCCACAAATTCAACAGCAAACACAACCGTTACCCAATACTCCAGCTGCTCAATCGCTATGACCCATGATGGTTCAAGTGCCTTCAGTGTCCCTGTCATGGAGATCAACACGCTGACAACGATCAACAGAGTAATCGTCAGATTGACAACCTTGCCTATGCCACTGTGTACCTCAAAAAGCATGGTATTGAGTATGTGGCGAAAACCGCTGTGTGGTAACTGCTTGTCAAAGGGTCTGTTCGAAGAGTTCGAATCAATTCGCATAATTGCTCCAGATATCAATTTATCGGAAGCAAGAGCGATACCATAAATTATAAATGCGTATAGAGCGCCTATCGTATTTTCACATCATTACATACGGTTAAAATGGAAAATGCTTACCTCAGCATGTTACTCATCCATGCAGGATTGAATAACTAACAGCAGAACAATCACTAACTCATCAGATCTGGGGCATCGGACAACCCAGGGCATCGCATACAGCTCGCAATAATTCAAACTCATTCACCCTGACCTGGCCATCAGCCAGTACTACCTCAACACAGGCTTTGACTAAACGTCGTTTTATTTCAGGCGTTGCTTTATCCGCTTTATTCAGTGCCTGATCCAGCTTGGAGAGATCAGACTGCTGCAGAGAGGGCTGAATACCCGTCTGCCATGCCAAGACTTGCGACATGGCATGATCAAACACTTTTTCGGGATGCTCATGCCTGCCTTCACGGATCAGCATGGAAACGATCAGGCCTGCTTCATCAGCAATTTCTGACGCCACATCATAATAGACGACCGCAGGTTTCACCCTGGTAAAACCCGGATGCAGGTGTCGTATCAACATGCGATGTAACATATATTCAAAGATACTCAGCTCGTTATCCGCCTTAATCAGTGCAGCAATACACTGACGAAACTGTTTGTATTGAGGCTGTGACAGCGACTTCAGTGCCGGCATCAAAAGCTCCAGCAAAGGAATGTGCAGTTCAGCCTCAAGCCCTGAAACGACGGGTTGGATATCCAGCAATTCCCGCAATACATTCGCATCAGCCTGGCTCTCCAACGCATCTAACTGGGCCGAGCGAATCACTTTCTGCTCATCCAGCAGTAAGCCGTATACTATGGCGCGCGCAGTAAACGGATCATGTGCAAATTGGCGCAGCCGATCTGGAATCCGTTCGAGCAGAGAAACAGCCTGTTGCAGGGCATCAGCATCCGGCTGACCTATGGACTGCATCACAGTCTCCACATCCACCTGTAATACTTCTATAGAGGGCTGCCCTGAAAGTGAAGAAACCGCCTCATGCATGACCGATGCACTGCGGCTGCCTGGATCAATCGTGTCAAAAGAACCGGCAAATGATGCATCAAGCCGTTTGATGCGCTCTGCCAATGGCGGATGCGTCGCCCACCAATCCTTGTTCTCCCAGGATTTGACTGCATTACCGAAAAAGAAGTGACTGGTTTGCTGGGTCGCAGTGTGATTCACACGACTACCGCCCTTATACCCCCCAATCACCTTCAAGGCACTGGCAATACCTGCGGGATTACGAGTAAACTGCACAGCAGCTGCATCGGCGAGGAACTCCCGTTGCCGGGATACCGCACGTTTGATCATGTCGGCAAATACCGCACCGATGGTACCCACCAGAAATATCAGAAAACCGATCAGAGCGATTCCCGGATGCGTACCTCGTTCACCGCTAGTGCGATATGCCGATGTATTCCTTGCCGTCATCATCACAATGCCTGCATCGGAGATCAGTGTAATACCAAACAGCAAGCCCATCAGACGCATTTTCAACCTTGTATCACCATTAAGAATATGACTGAACTCATGCGCAATCACACCCTGCAACTCATCACGGTTCAGCAGTTCAATAGCTCCCGAGGTGACGGCGACAACCGCATCAGAGCGGCCGAAACCTGCAGCAAAAGCATTGATTCCGGCTTGAGGAAGCAGGTAGACCGGAGGCACAGGCAGGCCTGCAGCAATAGCCATCTCTTCCACGACATTCTGCAAACGTCTGAGCAGAGGATCTTCCGTTGCAGCCGGCACACGTTGCGCGCCAAGCATTTCAGCGACAGCTGCCCCACCGCCCTGCTTCAACTGGTATGTCCGGTAGAGGCTGCCGGAAGTTACGATGAGCATGGTTAAACCGACAACCCAGAGAAAGCGTTCATCATCCCAGAAATCGCGGATAAACCAATCGCCCTGAGAAACAAACATCTGGGTAAGAAACAGACCGGCAGTAATAGCCAGATAGACCGACAGAATGATCACGACCACGGCACAGCTGAACAGCAGCACCAATAAAGTGGTATTTCGTCGCGCCTGTGCCTGCTGCCCGAAAAAATCTTTCACGTCTTTAGCTTCCCGGATCGGTTGCCCACCGGAAGCATCCACTCTGCGTTAGTGCCCCAGGGTACCCTCTCTTGTGCAAGCACAATTCACCTTGTCGTCGCTCATTTGGTTGTACCAAATTACGCTCCTCCTGCCTTGATTGGTCACATCCGGAGAACAACGAAAACAGTCAGCCTGATTCAACCTCCGGCTATTTCTGTTTCCGGTTTTCCTCTGCGAAACTCTGCGTCCTCTGCGGTGAACTATTGGAAACTGACTTTCGGAGCCTGTTTCTCTTCCTTTGATTCGATATGCCACAGGCCTGCATCCATGAAACCGAACATCGGGGCCAGCATCACATCAGGGAAGGTTTCGCGCTGTGTATTATAAAGCATCACTTCATCATTATAAGCCTGACGCGCGAAAGAGACCTTGTTTTCCGTCGAAGTCAGCTCCTCGGAGAGCTGCATCATGGTTTGGTCGGCTTTCAGGTCAGGATAATTTTCCATCACCGCATTAAGATTCAGCAGTGCGCCTCCGAGTGCTGCCTCTGCACCGGCCAGTGATTTCATGGCAGATGCATCACCGGGGTTGCGCTCAGCCCCTTGCATGGCTGCAAGCGCCTGATTGCGAGCTTCGATCACCTCCTGCAAAGTCTCATGTTCATGTTTGAGATAGGCTTTGGCTGTTTCCACCAGATTTGGAATCAGGTCATAGCGGCGCTTGAGCTGCACATCAATCTGGGCAAAGGCATTTTTGAAGCGATTTTTCAATTTCACCAGCCGGTTGTAGACCATCACGATATAAAAAATCAGAAAGAAAATGACTCCAAAAATTACCAGCACCACTGTCGTCATGATTACACCTCCGGTTTCTGACCCTTTTCATCTACATAGTAGAGTACGATAGCACCGGCTGCAAACAGGACAACAATCACCAGAATCGAGAAACGGGCACTGCCCGACAAGACACTTGCCACCCCCATCAACAGCGGCCCGAACACCGTAGCAAACTTGCCCAGCATATTGAAAAAGCCAAAAAATTCCGCAGCCTGACCTTTGGGAATCAAGCGAGCATACATCGAACGAGACAGTGCCTGTATACCACCCATCACCAGCCCGATAGCCGCGGCCAGCCAGTAAAAGTCATTCTCATTCTGCATGGTCGAACTCCAGATGCAGGCCAGCGCATAAATACAGATACTGACAATAATTACCCGCTTGGCGCCAAACTTGCCGCCCAACCAACCTGCAGCAAGCGCAGCTGGAAACGCAATAAATTGAGTCATCAGAAGCGCGGCAATCAGTACATCGGAGTTAAATTCAAGTGACAGCCCATAATCAACAGCCATATGCGCCACTGTGTTTACACCATCGATATAGAGGAAGTAGGCAATCAGAAATAACCAAACCTGCCTGAGCGATCGAAGATGATGAAGGGTATCACCAAGCTGGTGAAAACCTGCTTTTGCTGATGCCAGCAAACCCTTGCGTCCTGTTTCTCCAGCCTCCTGAACAAATAACGCTACCGGAATCGTAAACAGAGCCCACCAGATGGCCACAGTCAGGAATGACCAGCGTACCGCTTCTACCTTGTCGGCAAGCAAGAACCAGTCTGGATGCAGGGTCATCACGACATTAACGGCAAACAGGATTCCGCCACCGATATAACCAAGCGCATAACCCAGTGCAGATACCCGATCCAGTTCATGTTGCTCTGCGACATCAACAATCAGAGCATCGTAAAAGACATTGGCACCGGAAAATGCGATGGCACCGAAGAGATAGACCAGCACTGCCATAAGCCACTGCCCCTCATTAACCAGAAACAGGGCTGCAGTCATCACCACGGCAAGTGATGTGAAAGAGAGCATCATCTGCTTCTTCAAGCCACCCTGGTCGGCCATTGCGCCTAAAACAGGGGCTACCAGCGCAATCACCAGACCTGCAACAGCGTTGGCCACGCCAAGCCAGAAAGTGGACTCATTGGCAGTCAGATCATTTGCCCAGTACTGTTTAAAAAACACAGGAAAAAAGCCAGCCATCACAGTCGTGGTATAGGCCGAATTTGCCCAATCATAGAGCGCCCACGCATAGATCGTTTTACGGTTAGTGTCAGCCATCAGTGTAATTTAAATGCTGTGCGGAAATTTAGCGAGTCAATTCGATGAGCACTTCACTCCTTTGGCCAACTTCCATCGCTATAGGGCAGCATCCATAGATGACTGTACCAGTAATAAGAATGATGATTATCCTTTGCCTGCACGGTACAGGTATATTTGCTGCGACCGGCAGCAAGTGGCTGGTCAGCTTGAATTTCAAATATGTCTTTTTCCCGGTCCAGCCAGTTTATATGCATCGGTTTTCCAGCCAGATAGCAATTCAGGGCATGTTTATCAAAATCACCATTACCGAGTTGCAGAGCCAGGACAGGCCTCCTTTGATCTGCAGGCAGAACATTTTCATCACCAGTCAGGACTGTTAGCGGTAGCGGCCTGCTGTTCACACGTTGTTGAAACAGCTCTTTGACGGCATAAGTTCCCATCACAGGAAAACGCGGTAAGGCCTGCGGGTCTGATAAATAACCTACAGCACCGGACTGCTGGGCAAAAGCTGTATAACCCATGTCTTGCAGTAGTTTTTTCAGTGCCGGGTCGAACTCACCATAGGGGTAGGCAAACAATCTGGGAGCCGCTCCAGTTTCAGTCTCGATGCGTTGCTGTGCTTTACTGATATCCGCTTTCACTCTCTCTCGCCAGGCAGAATCGCTCTCTCCGAATAAATGCCGAACCAGATGATCGTGCCTCATTGTATGATTAACAATAGCCCCGCCTGCACGTTTAACCTGGCGCAATTCATCCCAGTTCATATATGCGCCAAACCTGTGATCTATTGCCTGCGGATTCACAAATACAGCAAACGGCCAGTTCCGTTTTTTCAATAATGGCACGGCATGTTCCAAAACGGAGCGATAACCATCATCAAATGTAATAGCAATACTCTTCTCAGGCAGAGGCTGCCTGTTTGCCAGCTTCCTGGTTAGCTCATCCAGAGGCAGAATATGAAAACCATGCTTATGCAGATAATTCAGATGCTCGGCAAATCGGTCCGGCGTCACACTGGTAATAGCAGGCGTATCTTCACCCACATGGTGGTAAAGCAGGACTACAGCATGTTCAGCAGCCTGAAGCGGCTTCAGCCAGAACAGACAGATCAGGAATAAAACGGGAATTAGCAGCTTAAATCTCATATCATCTCCTGAACCTCATTATAGCACCCTGCGCTGCGGCAATGTGTTGATAGTTGCAGTGGGTGCTGACAAGGAGATTTCATGCGTGCCATTATACAACGAGTCAGCAGCGCTATGCTTGTGACCCCCGCCACGAATCCGAAAAAAATCGGCAAGGGCATTGTGGCTCTGATCGGCATTGAAAAAGGCGACAACGAGACTTCGATCAAACGTATGTCTGAAAGATTGCTTGGTTATCGCATCTTCCCCGATAGCGATGGGCGCATGAATCTGAGTATTTCCGATATCAACGGTGAACTGTTACTGGTACCCAATTTCACTGTTGCCGCCGACACAAAAAAAGGAAGCCGTGCTGGTTTTTCAACTGCTGCAGCCCCTGATGAAAGCAAGCGGCTGTTCTCCATGTTTATTGATACTGTTTCTGAAGCTCCGCTTCGTACAATGAGTGGCATCTTTGCTGCAGATATGCAGATCACCCTGACCAATGACGGCCCTGTCACATTCATTCTGGAGAGCTGATTCCGGATAGATAACAGCATCATACTATACCGCCAAATCATTGCCATTGGACAACAATCAAGAAGCGTGAAACACTCACTGCTATAATGAATCACGCAGACTGAAGGAATCAAATCATGGCCAGCGACAATTTCATAAAGCAGGATGCTGATGAAGGTTTTATACCTCAAGCCTATGATGAATATGGCACAGACGGTCTCCCTGAAAATGGTCAAACACTGAAGCATGACGATGCCAACCTTCTCGGTGATCTGCTCAATGAGTTAAGTGAACCCGAGCTGCCAGCCCCGCCCTTCACAGAAGAGAAAAGTAGTGGCTTCATGCTTCCTGTTATTATTCTGTTTCTACTGGCTGCCGGAGTTCTCTATACACTTTTAGCACCATCTCACACAAACAGCCCACCTGCTGCAACCGGGCTTGCCACAATCAATCATCAACTCAGTTCATCAATGGATAAACCGGTCGAGCAGAAAAACCGGCCTGCACCTCAGCATGTCGCTGTGCCTGAAAAAATATCATCTGCAGACATACCAGAGGCAAAAGCCAGAGCAAATAAAGAGCAAGCACCTTCCACAGCTACAGTGGTAAGTAAAACACAGAAACCTGATAACGACAGCCACGGCCCTCCATGGGCATTGAATGTGGTATCGCTAACGAACAAACAATATGCAGATGAACATTTATCCGAATTGAATGCAGCCGGTTTTGCGGCTGAGTTGATAGAAATCACCATTAACGGCAACACGTGGTACCGTATCCGTATCCCCGGCTTTGCCAGCGTTCGTGACGCCAATAAAACTGCTGCTGAAATTGCACAAAAGACGCCGTACAAAGATAGCTGGGCTGGCGGCTATTAAAGTGCTATCGATATGATCAGCAACAAAAATATGGCCCGTATGCTGGGGCCATTCACGGCAATACTCTGTCTGTTTCTGGTCGATATTCCAGAGCACCCTGCAGCGCCTGCCATGCTTGCTGTTGCTTTGTGGATGGCAATTTGGTGGATCACTGAATGTGTACCGCTGGCCCTGACCGCACTGATTCCACTGATCTTTTTCCCGCTCATGGGCATAGCCAGCGGTAAAGAGATTGCACCGCGATATTTTAACAGCATTATCTTCCTGTTTATCGGTGGCTTCCTTATTGCCCAGGCCATGGAAAATACCGGTTTGCATAAACGCATTGCCCTGAACATGCTGGCCCGCCTGCACGCAAGCCCGCTTCAGCTTGCCATCGGCTTCTCAGTGGCTACGGCATTTCTTTCCATGTGGATCTCCAACACAGCCACGACCATGTTAATGGTAACCATTGCCCTGCCGCTACTGCAGCGTTTAATGGAAGAACACAAAGCGGAAAATATCGCGCCGATGGCAACCAGTTTTCTGCTTATTATTGCCTATTCAGCCAATATCGGTGGCATGGGTACACCGGTCGGTACAGCACCGAATCTGGTCTTTCTGGAAAACTTGCGGGTTTCAGCCCCAGACATGGCTCCTTCATTTCTGGAATGGATGATGGTTGGCATCCCCATGGTCGTAATTGGTCTGCTTGTACTTTTTGCAGTACTGGGCCCCGGATTGGCAAGATTACCATGGCAGGTATCCGACGGCTCTGCACTCAAAGAGTCGTTAAAAGAGCTTGGCCCGGTACGCTTTGATGAAAAAGCAGTGGGCTGGATACTTACCCTGACGGCCATCTTATGGATGAGTCGTAAAGGCATAAGCACGGATAGCTTTACTATTCCCGGCTGGGCAAGCCTGTTGCCATATAAAGGTGTGGATGACGGTACAGTAGCAATATTTATGGCAAGTCTGTTATTCCTCTTCCGTAGTGAAAACAGTGGCACCATCCTCAACAGTGAATCATTTCGAAGATTACCCTGGGACATTGTTATTCTGCTCGGTGGAGGTTTTGCTCTGGCATCAGGCATGCAGGGCTCAGGGCTTTCAGCATGGATTGGCAGCCAACTCGAATTCCTCAGGGAGGTTCCACTTCCGCTCATGATGCTGGGCATCGCACTGGTGATTATTTTTCTGACTGAAATCACCAGTAACACTGCAACGACTCAGGTCATGCTGCCCATTCTAGCAGCAGCAAGCCTTGCCAGTGGACTCGATATCACTTCGACACTGCTGGTGGCAACTCTATCTGCCTCGTGCGCATTTATGCTACCGGTTGCAACACCACCCAATGCTATTGTGTTCGGCTCTGGACACGTACCGATGCAGTCCATGGTCAAGGCGGGAATCAGATTGAATTTGATAATGATTTTTGTTGTAACAGCCGTGGTTTACCTGATGCGCCCCCTACTACCGGCCATCTAGGTCTGTTTCATAACAGGATTATTTACTGTTGATCCAACCGCGAATTTCCAACTGGGCAGGGATAGCGACCTGAGCCAACACGACATCGATATCAAAGTTCTTATTGCGATCCCAAATTTCGGCAATGGCATCCCCGCAAGCTGTTAATAAACGGGCATCTTCATGGTCGTTACAGGCGCATTCAATTAGTGATTTCAGTGCTTTGTCAGAATCGTGATGACCAAGATAAGTGGCGGCCGAATCACGTAGCTGCAGTGACTCGTTTTTATTGAGAAGTGTCTCCAATAAAAACAGTGTGCGCTCCTCATCATTCGCAAATTCTTCCACCATACCATCTCCCTGTATTAACGCACTAAACATGCGCAGAACAGAGTGCAATGCCAAGTACAATTTTCATGCCATGCGTAAAAACAGTTAGCCGTTCATACGTCGATGATTAGCTGAAAAAAGAAGGCTTTGCCATTGGAATCAATGCTGTTTCACCGATACAAGCATTGTCAGAGATGGTACGCCCAACGAAAGGATAAAAAAATATCAGCCTTCATCTAACAACAATAAGAAACTCTTATTCATTGCCGGACTACCACTCGATGGTCAAACCCTCACGGGCCAGATCAATTTCAGGAACATTGTATTTTCGTTTTTGCATCGAGGCTTTAAATGCTGCCTCCAGCGCATCGTCGCTACGCGTAGGTTCATGATGGGTAAGCAACACATGCCCTGCTTTCGCCTGCTCTGCCAGAGCCATGCAAGAGTTAAAGGTTCCATGCCCCCACCCCTTCTTGGCCGGGTATTCCTCTTCGGTGTAAGATGAATCGGTAATTAACAGGTCAATGTTGCGAATCTGCTCGATAATATAATCATTCTTCTGATCTGCCAGTGACTGATACATTTCAAATTCATCATCTTCCGGGTCATAAATATTATATAATGGCTCATGATCACCGGTGAAAAACATCGATTTCCCATTGCTATCAATCCGGTAGCCGAAATTCACTACCGGATGGTTCATCATGACAGGGGTTACAGTCGTTTCGCCAATGTTCACGGTCTCACCTTCTCGAAGCGTGATGTAATTGATCGTAGCGTTGAGTTCTGACTCCCGAATGGGAAAAAAGCGATACTGTAACTGGGCTGATAAAATCTCTTCAATACTATTCTGCCCGATCGGATCATATGCACCATAGATCGTGACATGATTACCGGGAATAAATAGCGGAATAAAAAATGGTAAACCCTGAATATGATCCCAGTGTGAATGCGTATTAAATATATGGGCGCGCACCGGACCATCGGCAAGCAGCGTCTGTGACAGAGGGAAAATACCTGTCCCTGCATCAAGTATAATCAACTCTCCATCATCAGTACGGATCTCAATACAGGTGGTGTTTCCGCCATACCTGACAGTTGTCGGCCCCGGTGAAGCAATTGAGCCCCGCACACCCCAGAAACGTACTTTCATTATGCTCTCACCATATTCAACAGACTGCTCACTTCATCTTCCAGGCTTTCCAGGTTACTGATCACATCTGAAACCTCACAGTTCAATCTGTTTCTTACCGGCGGACTGAAATCGCCGGCAAACGGATCTCCGTTATCACCCAGCTTCATGGTTTTGACCACGACATTGGCTGCAGCCACAGCCAGAGTCAGGTCAGATGAATCATCGCTACAGTGAACATGGCCACGGATACAATCCACAAGTTCTTCGGGTAACTGCCAGCTTTCTGCCAACATCGCCCCTGCTTCTGCACTGGTCAGCCCCAGGAATTCAATCTCCACCTCAGGTAAAGCCAGTTGTTTCTCTCTGGCATGCTGGATGACTCTGGCATAGGTCGCCGGTTCAAACTGTACCAGTACCGCTTTACCAAAATCATGTAGCAAGCCTCCTACAAAGAAATCTGAGGCATCCCTGATTTTGAGCACTTCTTTCGCCAGATACTGAGCCACTGACGCAGTGGCCAGAGAATGGGTCAAAAAAGCTGACATGCGCAATTCAGGGATACTCTGTCGCGGCAGGGTATCCACAGTTGCGATACTCACAGCTAGATTCTTCACCGTATTCATGCCCAGATAAACCAATGCGTGCTGAACAGATGCAACATGACGTGACAATGCGAAAAATGCTGAATTTACCAACTTGAGAATTTTCATCGTCATGACCGGGTCACGTTCAATGACGCGAACCAGATCTTTGGGACTGCAATTAATATCAGCCGACATCGTCATCACCTGATGCACACTTTCCGGAAATGCAGGCATTGTCTCGACCATCGCAGCCAAACGTTTTTTCAGATCATTGCTGTCGGGATTCTTATGTACTGCAGTCATAAGAAATAATGTCAGCAAGAACAGTGCCGTCTATTGCTAATGGGTCTTATAAAACAGATGAGGCTTGGCAAGTACGATGATTGCGCTATTCTCATGCAGAAGCGCCACCCGTAAGAGAATCCGTCAATAGTTGTTCCGTTGACATTAAGGCGCCTGATTCCTAACGTCGCGACACTTTTTTATGCAAGGATATAGCATGTCAGAAATTACCCAGTCCCAGAATGATTTTGAAAAAGCCAAAAAACTGATCCCCGGTGGTGTAAATTCACCTGTTCGGGCATTTAAATCGGTAGGCGGCACACCACGTTTTTTTGCAAAAGCCTCCGGTGCCTATGTTTGGGATGTCGACAACAACCAGTATATTGATTATGTCGGTTCATGGGGTCCGATGATTCTAGGCCACACCCACCCTGATGTGGTGAAAGGCGTTCAGGAAACTGCTGCTCTCGGCATGAGCTTCGGCGCACCATGCGAACTGGAAATTGATCTGGCTCAGCTCGTGATCGATATGGTGCCATCCATTGATGTAGTCCGCTTTGTAAATTCCGGTTCGGAAGCCACCATGAGTGCGCTGCGTCTGGCACGCGGTTTTACCGGTCGAGACAAGTTCATCAAATTTGATGGCGGCTATCATGGTCATGCAGATGGTTTCCTCGTCAAAGCCGGATCCGGTGCCGCTACATTCGGTGAACCCGATTCCGCCGGCGTGCCAGCTGATTACGCAAAATTGACGCTTACTGCCCCGTTTAACGACATCGAAGCAATCAAAACCCTGTTTGCTGAAAATAAAGGTGAAATCGCCTGCATCATCGTTGAACCTGTACCCGGCAATACAGGTGTGATGGATCTGATGTCGGGTGGTTTCCTTCAGGCACTGCGTGACATTTGTGATGCCGAAGGTGCTCTGCTCGTGTTTGATGAAGTGATGTGTGGCTTCCGTGTTGGGGCCGGTGGCGCGCAGGAGCGTTTTGGAATCAAACCTGATCTGACCTGTCTGGGTAAAATCATCGGTGGTGGTCTGCCTGTCGGTGCCTACGGCGGTCGTGAAGAGATTATGCGCAAGATTTCACCCGATGGTCCTGTCTATCAGGCTGGCACCCTGTCCGGCAATCCGCTGGCCATGCGTGCTGGCCTTGAGACATTGAGCCGCCTGCGTGCAGACGGTTTCTATGAAGAACTGGAGCGCAAAACTACACGTCTGGTCGAAGGACTGCTTGAGGGCTGCAAAGCTGCCGGTGTGCCTGCTGTCGCCAATCAGGTAGGTGCCATGTTTACGGTCTTCTTCACAGAACTGGATGCAGTCACCTGCTGCTCTGATGTGAGCAATCATTGTGATCTGGCTTTTTTCGGTAAGTTTTTCAATGCTATGCTGGATGAAGGTGTGTATCTGGCCCCTTCCCAGTACGAAGCAGCATTTATGTCTGCCGCCCATACAGATGAAGATGTGGAAAACACCATCGCTGCTGCCGGGCGTGCGCTCGCGAAACTGACTGCATGAGTCTATTAGACGCCATCACCTTCAACGATGCCGGACTGGTTCCTGCTATCGCACAGGATGCAGCCACTGGTCGTGTACTGATGATGGCATGGATGAATCAGGAAGCTTTTGAGCATACCTTGTCTACAGGCTTCGCCCACTACTATTCCCGCTCACGCCAGAAGCAGTGGAAAAAAGGCGAATCATCCGGCCATGTGCAGAAAGTGATAGAGATGTACCTGGACTGTGACGGCGATACGCTACTGCTGAAAATCGAGCAGACCGGACCAGCTTGCCACACCAACCGTGAGTCCTGCTTTTATAAACAGCACATGGATGGAGAATGGACCACCATTGAGGAGCCAATGACATGAGTGATGTACTTAAAGAACTGGCGGCGGTGCTGGAAGCGAGAAAATCCGAGTCGGCCGATTCATCCTATGTGGCTTCCCTGTATGCCAAACCGGACAAGATGCTCGAAAAAATCGGTGAGGAAGCGGTGGAAACCATCATCGCCGCCAAGAATGGCGACCGCGACCAGATCATCTACGAAACCGCTGATCTCTGGTTCCACTCCATGGTGATGTTAGCCCAGAAAGACCTCTCGCCTGACGATGTTCTCAATGAGCTGGCTCGCCGTTTCGGTGTTTCCGGCCACGAAGAAAAAGCTTCGCGCAAGTAGGCTACGGCTATTTTCAAATGGGTTTAGCAAGGCATAATCTCGGAACCCAATGAATAATTTAGAGTATTTGAAAAGTGACTATGAAAGAGCTGATTTCTTAACGAACACCCTGATAGGCCATGCCACTCAAGATGGCTGTGGTGGAACGGAACAAGACTATATTCAATTACGAAAATACTTTTTAGATAATCCTGTAACAAAGGGTTTATTACCAAATTGTATAAGAACAAATAGAAATACCGGACAGTTCTGGCAGTTCATAAAGCATAAATTTGGAACATATGCAGAGAGAAGAGCGTTCATTTGGGATGAAATGAATCCATTGCTCGATTTCTGTGAATCAAACCAGATTTTCCCTGCTGAAAAAACTATTAGTGAAGTTCTTGGGAAGTTTGATCAGGCAGGAATTCATCATGCTTGGCAAAAAGCGCTGGAACGAAAGCCCTCTGACCCAGAGGGAGCTATTACTATATCAAGAACAATCCTTGAGAGTGTATGCAAGCACATACTTGATGAAACAGGTATTGAGTACGATTCAAATAAAATAGAACTGCCCGATCTGTACAAGAAAACAGCACGTGAACTAAATCTATCGCCTTCCCAACATACTGAGGATATTTTCAAACAAATATTGGGAGGTTGCTCCGGCATTGTTAATGGTCTGGGCTCTTTAAGAAATAAGCTTGGTGATGCACATGGAAAAGGTAAAGGAAACATTAAACCTGCGCCAAGACACGCTGAATTAGCAGTAAATTTATCTGGCACTATGGCCTTATTCCTTTTAGAAACATTTAATGCAAGAAAAGAGAAATAAGGAAATCGTATACTTTATAAGAACCTGAATTGGGGAAGAATAAATGCCACATATTATTGTTGAATACCCGGAAGCGAACGTTGATGACCAGTCAGTGGACGCTGTTTTGCAGACGATTCATAGGTCCATTGCAGACAGTGGCCTGTTCAAGGCCAATCAGATTAAAGCACGCGCCTACCCTTTCAAACACTTCACCAATGCAGGCGGAAGCGATCCCTATATCCATATTCAGGCGCGCATCAAATCGGGCCGGGATGATGACAACAAAAAGCAGCTTTCCGAGGTGGTTCTCGCAGGACTTGCCCCGCTGAACCTTCAGGTCTCAGTCGTGACGGTCGAAATCATCGATATGGATCGGGACACTTATGGTAAGTTTGTTCCAGCCTAAAGCTTGCAGCTGAAACCAAAGAGCCCAAGGTAGATTATGGAACCGCAACTTCTCTCCATTCATTACAGTGACCCGCTCTGGATAGCTACCGCTTTCCTGTGCGGACTGGTGATCAGCCGTGTAGGTCTGCCGCCGATGGTTGGCTTCCTGGCAGCAGGATTTCTGCTCAATGCTCTGGGGGTGGAGGGTGGTGATTTCCTCAATATCATGGCTGATCTCGGCATCACCCTGCTTCTCTTCTCTATTGGCCTCAAACTCAAGATAAAGTCATTAATCAAGCCCGAGGTATGGGGTGTTGCAAGCCTGCATATGGGCATCACCACGCTTCTGGTCGCCACGATTATCGTGCTGCTCTCCTATACCGCCTTGCCGCTTATTTCCGGTGTCGATTTGGCAACAGCCCTGCTCATCGGTTTTGCCGTCACTTTCTCCAGTACCGTATTTGCGGTTAAAATACTCGATGAAATGGGGGCAGCAAACGCCAGGCACGGGCAGATTGCGATTGGCCTGTTGGTGGTACAGGACATTGCAGCAGTGGTGTTTATTGCTGCCTCAATGGGCAAGTTACCTACGCCATGGGCACTGGCACTGGTTGGGCTGATCCCACTGCGATTCCTGATCTACAGGATACTCGACAGAGTCGGACATGGTGAGCTGCTTATTCTGTTCGGAATTGCACTGGCGCTGGTCGGCGCGGATATCTTTGAACTGGTCGGCATCAAGGCCGATGTCGGAGCACTGGTATTCGGCATGCTGCTTGCCAATCACGCCAAGGCTGGTGAGCTGTCGGAGGCCCTGCTGGGCCTCAAGGAGCTGTTTCTGGTCGGCTTCTTCCTCAGTGTAGGCATGACCAGCCTGCCGGGCTGGAACGAAGTGCTCATTGCGTTGTTGTTCATTCTGATCCTGCCACTGAAAACAGCGACCTATTTCGGACTGTTCAATCTGTTCCGCCTCAGATCCAGCACCTCATTGCGCATTTCACTCAATCTCGCAAACTATAGTGAGTTCGGCCTGATTGTCGGCGCGATTGCTGTCTCATCGGGATGGCTACCTAAAGAGTGGCTGGCTGTTTTTGCTGTCATGATGTCAATCTCATTCATTGTTTCAGCACCGTTGGTGAATGTCCGGGATAAGCTGTATCAGGTGTGGCGTCCCTCCCTTAAACGCTTCGAACGCTCTGAGCGCCTTGCCGGTGAAGAGAACCTGAACCTGACGCATATCAAGGTGGTGGTGTTCGGCATGGGGCGGATGGGTACTGCTGCCTACAATGTATTAACTCCTAATTACGCCGCCAGTCTGATCGGCGTAGAGATTGAGCAGGATAAGGCACTTAAACAGGCCACAGAGGGGAGAAATGTCGTCAGGGGTGATGCGACCAATCCCGATTTCTGGGCCCGCGCACCCGGATTGCTCGATGATCTGGAGTGGGTATTGCTTACTTTACCGTCCCATAAAGCCAATATGGATGCTGCATTGCGACTTAAAGAGATGGGATATCAGGGTAGTATCGCTGCCACGACAACATTCAGGGATGAAGAAGATGCCTTGAAGGCTGTGGGTGTCGACCATACCTTTAATATCTATACAGAAGCCGGTCTGGGATTCGCAAAGGAGCTACAGACTTTCGTGGGTAAATAAACAAAATTCACGCAGCATCCGTCGTGAGCAAGATCAATCGAATCTTACCCGGTTGCGGTTCAAGGCTGCACTTATCCGGAACAATTCCGATACCATACCAACAGAACCACTACGTTTAATCTGTCGCTTTGACAGGTTAGCCTGCAGATACAAAAGATAAGAAAACGGATTCAGAGGATGAAACATGCGAAACCCTGACAACTGCATAAATCTCTGCTCATGCCTCACCGGATGCACAGCAATCAGCCGCCCCCGGTAGATCATCAGATGATACGGCATGTTCACGGAACCGGTAAAAGCGCCTGATGTTTATCAGCGTACTGGACCTGTTCAAGGTCGGCATAGGTCCATCGAGTTCACATACGCTCGGCCCGATGGTTGCAGCCCGGGACTTCATAACACGGATAAAAGGCCTGAATATATCGCAAGCGGATTTAAACGCGGCATCAATCCGCTGCACGCTGAAAGGTTCCCTGGCTTATACCGGCAAGGGCCACGCCACAGATCATGCAGTGACTCTGGGATTGCATGGCTATCTGCCCCCCGATCTCGCTGGAGTAGACGTTGCGAATCTGATTCAACGGATTTGGAACATGCATTGCGTTCCAATAGACAAGCTTTCCACTGTCTCT
Organism: Mariprofundus micogutta; assembly: GCF_001895085.1. Taxonomy (GTDB): domain Bacteria; phylum Pseudomonadota; class Zetaproteobacteria; order Mariprofundales; family Mariprofundaceae; genus Mariprofundus; species Mariprofundus micogutta. The sequence continues at coordinate 49,936 of NZ_BDFD01000002.1, forward strand.
TTTGATCCGGATAAGCATATTATTTTTGATAAAGGCGAACCCCTGCCCGAGCATCCTAATGGGCTGATCTTTGAGCTGATCGGTCAGCATCACAGACAGATTTATGCTGAAACCTATTTTTCAATCGGTGGTGGTTTTATATCCACGCGGGCAGACATCAATCAACTGCAGGCGCCACTCAAAATGGAGGCCTACACATCGTGCCATTACCCGTTTGATTCAGCTGAATCCATGCTGCAGATGGCAAACGAAAGTGGCCTTTCCATCTCACAAATGAAGCGCATGAACGAACTGGAACACAGGCATGAAAAAGCTCTTCTGGAGGGTATGGAACAGATCTGGCATGCCATGAAAAGCTGTATTGAGAAAGGACTGCGGGCCGAGGGCAGCCTGCCCGGCAAGCTGGGCATAATGCGACGGGCGAAAGCGCTTTATGAAGATTTAACACGGCAACCGGAACATGCAAATATTCATGATTGGCTGTGTGCCTATGCCATGGCCGTGAACGAAGAAAATGCAGCCGGTCATATGGTCGTGACCGCACCAACCAATGGCGCTGCCGGTGTGATCCCTGCTGTGCTCTATTATGTTGTTAAACATGAACATGGCAGGCTCGATCAGGTTCAGGAGTTTCTGCTCACTGCCAGTGCAATTGGCGGATTAATCAAGCACAGAAGCTCAATTTCCGGTGCCGAAGTGGGTTGTCAGGGTGAAGTGGGTTCTGCAGCAGCTATGGCCGCAGCAGGTTTATGTGCTGTTCGCGGAGGCACTCCCGAACAGGTGGAACATGCCGCAGAAATCGCGCTTGAACACCATCTGGGCATGACCTGTGACCCGGTACATGGACTGGTACAGGTGCCTTGTATTGAACGCAATGGTTTTGGTGCCATTAAAGCATTTACCGCCGCTTCTCTGGCGCTTCGGGGCAGCGGTGAACATTTTATGCCTCTGGACAGTTGCATCGAGGCCATGCGTCAAACCGGACTGGAGATGTCCCATAAATACAAGGAAACATCGTTAGGCGGACTCGCTGTCAGTATCACTGAGTGCTGATGTCGCTGCATGTGCCGCTGATCAGTTTTTCCTCCTGCGCGGCAGAGGTCGTTAGACAATTCCAGTGCGGGCATTACAGTTCTGTGCCATGTTACAAACATTCAGAATTCTGAGTTTCATCGAAGGGCTATCATTCATCGGCCTGCTCTTTATCGCCATGCCGGCAAAATATTTCTTCGACAACGATCTCGTGGCCATTGCAGGGCCATTTCATGGTGTTCTCTGGATGGCCTATCTGCCAATGTTGGAGATTGTTAGCCGTCAGCAAGAGTGGTCTAAATCCATCTGGAACTTTGCCTTTATTACATCTGTACTCCCCTTTGGTTTTTTCTTTCTCGAGAAAAGGTTTAGAAACAACAGCATTACATGCCAATAGAGAATACTTCCCTCTCTGGCGATAAACAAACACAGTAAATGATTGATTTTCTGATCATCGGTTGCACATTGGGTTTAACTGCTGGCTTTGCTCCCGGACCACTGCTGACCCTGGTGATCTCTGAAACCCTCCAACATGATGTTAAGTCAGGTATTAGAGTTGCGCTGGCACCTGTCATATCAGACCTGCCAATCATCATTCTGACTCTGTTTATTTCAGCACAGTTATCCGACTTTAAAAATCTGTTAGGTCTAATTTCCATCTCAGGTGGTATCTTTGTTTTATTAATGAGCTACGAGAGTGTTCGCGCAAAAGATGTGCCTCAAACGATTCAAAAAACACCACCGAAATCATTGCTTAAAGGCATACTGGTCAATGCACTAAGCCCTTATCCCTATCTGTTCTGGTTTACAGTGGGAGCTTCAATCATGAGCAAGGCGATGGAGCAAAATATAGACTCAGCGGTAGCATTTATAGCCAGCTTTTACACTCTGCTGGTTGGATCCAAAGTCGTATTGGCGATGCTGGTTGGCAAGTCCAAATCATTTTTGAACGGGACCATTTATATCTACATCATGCGCCTGCTTGCTCTGATACTGACTGCACTAGCATTCGCTCTTTTTTTTGACGGCCTCATGTTGCTGGGAATCATAAATCTTCAACACTTCAATTGAATGCTCTTTAAATAGCAAACTGATGGATAAACTCGCAACGCATTAGTCTAAAACAGTGTTTATCTGTACAATGGCCGTCCCACGTAGTGAATCAGTTGAGTCACGCATGCTGCGCATGGTTGAAACAATCGTCGAAACTATCGACCAGGCAGGTATCATGTCTTCTCTACGCGTACGCTATCAAACCATTGAATTCGGTGATGTGGATATCCACCTGCGCACCCTGCGCGACAACCAGGAATTTTCTGATGATGAAGGCAAAGCTGAAGCGCTTGGCATTTCATCTGCAACATGGCCGCTATTCGGCATTGTCTGGCCTTCGGGTGAAGTGCTTGCGCATTTAATGGCTGACTTTGATATCAAAGGTAAACGTGTTCTTGAAGTGGGCTGCGGCATTGCCCTTTCCAGCCATGTGCTGAACCAACGTGATGCCGACATCACAGCCACGGATTACCACCCGGAAGCAGGGGCTTTCCTGCAAGAGAATTCAGAGCTTAACAAAGCTTCCGATATTCCATTCGTACGCACAGGGTGGGCAGATGAAGTTACAGACTTGGGGCAATTCGACCTGATCATTGGATCGGATATCTTATATGAGCAGGAGCATGCCGAACAGCTGTCCGAGTTTATTAACCAGCATGCCAAACAGCATTGTGAAGTCATCATTGTCGACCCCGGCCGAGGCAAACATGCACATTTTAGTAAGTTGATGTTGAAGCGTGGCTTCTCGCATCATCAGAGCAGACCGGAAAACATCGAATATCTGGACAAACCGATGCCCCGTGGTCAGGTATTACGTTACCGGCGTTAGTTGTAAAACTGTGTTCTTTTTCACAAGTACACGGCAATCTTCTGCCTCATGAAGAATACGCTGACATACTCTATCTCTTTCTCATTCAAGGGGATTGTTCACAAACCACAATGCGTTCTCGATCTGGATCATTTTATGATCCGTGGAGAGATATCTATCCCCCTCTTGTATGAACACCTTGCCAGATCCAATAATATAGATGCCTATTCGTATGAACACGATGTTTTGATGATGAGTGACATCGAATTCGAATCGGCTGAAGGCCTGGCAACAGAATTCCTGCATGATGGTCAATTCGACTGTGATGGGTTTGAAAGCCGCTGGCGCACTGAAAGCCTGCATTGCGCTATTCAGGAAATCGCTTCCAGATGCATGGGAATTGAAGATATGACTACGCTTTCCGGTCTGAAAGAGGCACTGCTTGAGGCCATCGAATTAGGCAAAAAAGAGCAGAGACATGTATTAAGTGCGGTCAATAAACCTGCCGATAAATTATTTTGAATCAGGATAGCAAGTCATTAATACAACACAGATAGCATCCGCCTTGTACCGAACAATGCGGAGCAGATTGAGCGGTGTGTGCGCTCAGATGATGGTTAGTCTGGCCAAATTCGTGAAAGAAGCCGACAGATTGATTATCAGGCGACCATTGTTAGCATTTCAGTGAATACTCTCAAACCAAGGATAGAATCATGAGTGACTGCCTGTTTTGTAAAATTGCCAACGGGGATACCCCCTGCAACAAGGTCTACGAAGACGAAGACTTCCTCGCCTTTCACGACATCCACCCCAAAGCACCCACCCATGTGCTGGTGATCCCCAAGTTCCACCTGCCGACCCTTGCAGATGCGACTGAACAAGACGTTGCCCTGCTCGGTCTGATGATGGACCGTGTCCGCCATATCGCCGATAAAGAACTGCATCTGGATGCAGGCTACCGCGTCGTCATCAATGTGCGCGAAGGTGGTGGACAGGAAGTATTCCACATTCACACGCATATCCTCGGTGGCAAAAAACTTCCATTTTGAATTTTAAAAACAAACGATCCCGTTCCCAACTGTCGAGCGTACACAACAATCTATCAGAAATTCTCGGGGAAGAAGCGCTCGGTGAGCTGATCGGCATTTCACGTCTGCGTCGTGCCTGGCCAGATATTGTCGGACCCATGATGGCAACACGCACTGAGCCCGTTCAACTCGAACATCTGGATGGCAATGGAATCTGCCTGTGGGTTGCTGTCGATCATTCAATCATGTCGCAACAGATCCGTTTTCTGCGCGATCAGATTCGTGAAGCCTGCTTTAAACATGCAGGTATCAGAAATCTGCACAAAATCCGCTCGCGAGTTCAACCCGGAGCAGGCATTAAAGCTAAAGCCCCGAAAGCAAAACCTAAACGCGTTTCATTCAGGCAAAAACGGGCACTTGCCAAGGATGTCATGAATATCAAGGATCGTGGCCTGCGCAAGGCAATCTTTAAAGCTCATTTGGCGCAGATCGCATATAATGAAGAGGAGAACAAATGAAAAAACTGATTACAGTGGCAATGATTGCCATGTTCGGCATCATGATTTCAGGTGTGGATCTGGCAGAAGCCAAACGCTTCGGCATGGGTTCAAGTTTCGGTAAACAGCGCATGAGCCAGCCAAAATCAAACAGCCTTTCTCAACAAAAAGCGACTCCACAGAAGCCAGCAGCAGCTGGACAACGTGGCAGTGCACGCGGCGGTATGATGGGAATGCTTGGTGGTCTTGCACTTGGTGGCCTGTTAGGCGCCATGTTCTTCGGTGGCGCATTTGAAGGTATCAACCTGTTCGACATCGTCCTGATCGGTGGCGCGCTTGCACTGCTGTTTATGTTTCTGCGCAGACGAGCACCGGCTCAGCAAACCTCTTATGCCGGTGGCCAACCATCATCCTCAATGCAGGACTATGCGCAGAATTTTGATTCGACAGAGGAAGAAGTGTTTGACGAAGCGCCCCGTGAACCTGTCGGTACCGCCCTGCGTCCGGAAATCGATGAGAAACATTTTATTTCTGCTGCCAAAGATATTTATGTGCGCATGCAGAAAGCATGGGATTCAGGTGATATCGAAGATATCCGTCAATTCTGCACACCTGAAATTGCTGATCGTATTGCCCGCGACATGAATCCAAACAGTGAGAATCGCACTGAAGTGGCTACGCTCAATGCTGATATAGCAGACAGCTGGATAGAATCCGATCTGGAATGGGTCGCTGTTAACTACACGGCTATGCTGCGCGAACATACACTGGATCATACCGGGGCTACGGTTGAAGATCAGACGGCTGAAGTAAATGAAGTCTGGATTTTTCAGCATGCACCCAAGTCGGAAGATCCGACCTGGTATCTGGCAGGCATCCAGCAAGCTCACTGATTCGATTGTCGAGTCTCAAAAAAAGGCTGGCAGAATTATCTGCCAGCCTTTTTTATTTCTAATTCAAGAGTCGGAAACTTTATTCAGACAACCATTTCGACAGCTTATCGGCTTCAGACACAGGCTTCTCAGCCTCAGGTTTATCTTCCGCTTTCTCATCCAGCAAGCCCAGCTTACGCAGACGTTTTTCTTCAGCCTTCTTCTGTTTCGCAATCTCTTTCTGTCGCTTCTCAAACCTAAAGTTTGTTCTGGCCAATGGGGCACCTCCAATCATCATGATGTTCGATCAATGCAAGCGGCCTCCCCGCTGCTGATGCCTTCAAACCGAACAAGCGCACTCTGCCAATTTTTACCTCGGTCGTCCCGATATTATATCGTTTTGATAAGTCTGAACTTACCTGAATTTGTTCAGTCTCACTTTTCTATCTACTACTGCTCCACCTGAATCTGTCTGGTAATCCATACTTTCACTGCTTCGAGTGACCACATGCGTTTGATAGATGCTACATGAAAATCAGCTACGGCTGGTCTACAATAGTTAAGTGTTCATTTTAAGCATTGCAATCAGTTTCACTGAACAGGCGGTTATATGTTAATATGCATTGTGGCTGAAAGGACAGCAAGAATAAGATGAACCGACATTTCCTGTCCGGAGAAGAAATCAAGGCATTCTACGATCAATTCGGCAGCAAACAGGATTGGCAGAAGTTTTATGAAGGCCCTGCAATAAGAACATTACTTGGAGAAGGTGCATTCGACACATCAGATGCCATACTTGAATTTGGCTGTGGTACGGGATCTTTTGCTGAAGAGCTACTAATACAATACCTGCCTGAGACGGCCTCGTATCTGGGCATTGATATCAGCTCCACCATGGTAAACCTTGCCCGACAGAAGCTTTCACCTTTTAAAAACCGGGCCAACATCGAACAAACGACTGGTTCATTTCATTTCGATCTCGAAACACAATCGATCGATCACTTTGTTTCAAACTATGTGCTGGATTTACTCTCGCCTGAGGATATTAAAACACTCTTGAACGAGGCCCATCGACTACTTAAACAGGACGGACACTTATGTCTTTTGAGCCTGACACATGGCCAAACTATATTCTCAAAAATGCTAACACGGACTTGGGGCTACATTCACAGGCTTCGGCCGAGCCTGGTCGGAGGGTGCAGGCCTATAAATCTGTTGAATTATCTTTCTGACAAACAATGGCGAATAGATTACCAACACATCAGCAGTGCTTTTGCTATCCCATCGCAAATAATTATTGCATCGAAAATTTAACCCGGAATATTCATTAATTATGGCAAAGAAGACGGTTCCAGCTATCCGGCCATGAGGCTTTGAGTTCAAGCGACTTTCCAGAAATCGGGTGTAGAAAACGCAACCGCCATGCATGCAGCATCAGACCTTTACCTCCGATAGATTTATAGGCGGACAGTTGGATTTTTTCCGCATACTTTCCATCGCCAAGAATTGGATGACCTTCATTTTGCAGTTGTACGCGCAGCTGATGTGTACGACCACTGTGAGGTTTCAGTGCGACCATTGCGTAATCGAAGCCATTTCGTTCATACTCGATCATCATCTGGTAATCAGTGACCGACTCCTTGCCCTCCTCACTGTCAATCACCATGCGCTCACCGCCACGCACTATCCCCTTAGCTAGTTTGGAACGCATTTGCCCAGCATGTGCAAACGGATGTCCTGCAATCAGAGCAAAATAGGTTTTTTGCATATCGCGCTGACGAAATGATTCAGTGAGTTTTCTCAATGCTTCGAGATTCTTGGCCATCAGCAATACACCTGAGGTATCCCTGTCCAGCCTGTGAGCAAGCCTGAGATCAGAAAGACCACGCTGCTCTTTTAAGGCTTCAATCAACCCGGCATCATGCCCGGAACCACCGTGCACCACTAATCCTGCTGGTTTATTGACTGCCAATAGCCACTCGTCTTCAAAGAGAATATGAACCGCTTCAGCTTTCCTGAGCAGTGATGTCGGTACTGATGTTTTGTCCAACTGTTGTTCAGGTTCACGCAAACTGGCTGGCAAATAAATGCTATCACCGCATGCAACATGGGACTGCGGCTTCATGCGTTTTTTGTTTACCCGCACATTGCCTTTGCGAATAAGACGCAGAATTAGCGAGCGCCGTGAAGTCCCAAGATGGCGGATCAGCACGCGATCCAGGCGGCTCCCATCTTCATTTTGGTCTACCGTTAAGATGCCGTTTTCGTGCATATTTCTTGCCAAACCGCCTTTGGTCTATAGAGTCGCATCGGTATGCAGTGAGCTCCGTGTTTTCCTGCATCACACGACAATCACCAACGCACAGGCAATAGTAGTGATTTGTACTCGGGAATCCCAGCCTCCGACTTAGTAGATGGCATGGGCACTTTTTATCCCGGTATTGCTTGAAGCGTGAAGATGTCTTGTGATCGTTTGCCAACGTTGAGCCTGCATAAATAAAAGAAAGTGTTTGAAAGACTTGAAGCTTACCTGCCCGATACGCGAGGTTGGAAGCAAACATAGATGTGACTGAATAGTCCATTCGTAAATAGCTGTATGGGATAAATCCCGCACAGCGGGCTATTCCGCCGTCAGGTATATGCTGTTCATTTTGAACCGGCTTATCCGCTGATATCTGCAAGACAGGTCTCTCAAACGCCAAAAGGAAGATGGCGTGAATACACCAAAAAAACTCATGCTCATCAATGCAAACCACGACGAAGAAAGCCGTGTTGCCATTGTTGAGGACGGTTATCTGCACGAACTGGATATTGAATCATCCAGCAAAGCTCTGACCAAAAGTAATATCTACAGAGGCAAAATCACCAAAGTAGAGGCAAGCCTTCAAGCTGCCTTTGTTGAATACGGTGCAGCCCGTCAAGGGTTCCTCTCACTGAGCGAAATCCATCCTGACTACTGGAAAGACGGGGTCGATAAAACAGCCAATACCCGCAACCTTTCCATTCAGGATATCCTCCAACCCAAACAGGAAATCCTGGTGCAGGTGGTCAAAGAAGAACGTGGTAACAAAGGTGCCGCACTGACCACACAGATCTCTCTGGCGGGCCGTTATCTGGTCCTCAGCCCGAACACCACGCGTGGCGGTGTATCCCGCAAACTATCGGACGAAGAACGTCGCTCGATGAAAGAGATTCTCACGCAACTGGAAGTTCCTGATAATATGGGACTGATTATTCGTACAGCAGGTAAGGATCAAAACCTTGAAGCGCTGCAACGCGATTATCAGTACCTGCGCCGCCTGTGGGATGAAATTCGCATCAAGAGCGAAACCACACCATCCCCTGCCCTGATCTATCTTGAAGGTGATCTGGCTACACGCGCAATCCGCGACCATTTTTCTGAAGATGTACAGGAAATATGGGTAGACAATCATGAAGTTTACACCCGCACCAAGGCATTCGTTCATGCCGTACTTCCGGGCAAGGAAAAGCTGGTAAAGCTGTATCGTGGCAAGAAACCACTGTTTCGCAACCATGGCATTGAACAGCAGTGTGAGGAGATCCATGATCGCGAAATCCGCCTGCCATCAGGTGGCTCTATTGTGCTCGACCCTACCGAAGCACTAACCGCTATCGACATCAACTCATCACGTGCGACCAAGGGTAAACATATTGATGACACAGCTCTGGCGATTAACCTTGAAGCTGCTGAAGAGATTGCCCGTCAGCTGCGTATTCGTGATATCGGTGGTTTGATCGTTATCGACTTTATCGATATGGCTAACCGCAAACATGGCCAGCAGGTTGAAGAAGTACTGCGCAAAGCATGTAAAGGCGATAAGGCACGCATTCAATTCGCTCGCATCTCCCGTTTCGGGCTACTGGAAATGTCACGCCAGCGTCTGCATCCGTCGGTACGCGAATCCACTACAGAAGGCTGTCCTCGCTGTCAGGGGCGTGGTTCTATCCGCACAGTTGAATCCATGGCGCTGCAGATGCTCACACGCATGGAAGACTGGGCTGAAGCCGGCAAACAACCAACACTGGTGGTGCAGGTTCCCTCAGACACAGGTGAATACCTGATGAATAACAAGCGTGACAATATTGCGCGCATGGAAGAGAACTACGAAGTTCAGATCACACTTCAGATTCGACCTGACCTTGATATTCCACACTATCGTATTGAGCGCCAATGGAGTGAGAATAATCAGCAGCGTGTTGAAGTGCTCGAAGACACCAGCAAACGAGTGAAACCTCCGCGTGCCAATCGTAAATTGAAACCGGTAAAACCGGTAGTTGGCATCCCTACTCCTCCTCCGGAACCAGTGGAAGAGAAGAAAGACGGGCCATTAAAAACACTGATTAACATCATCACCGGCAAAACACGCAAAGAAAAACTGCAACAGCAGGCTGCTGAAGAAGAGCAGCGTCAAAAACTGGAAGCAGCGAAGAAACCAAGGCGCCGTGGTGGCAGAAACCGTCGCCGCTCATCCGGGCGGACTGCGAATTCTGAAAGCAATAGTAATCAGACAGCAGCAACTACTCAGAAAAAAGATACAAAAGCAAAACCGCAGCGCCAGAAGCAGGAAGCTGTGGCTGAAAACAATGCCAATAATGGTGAAGCCCCGGGTGGTGAAGCTAAAAAACGCAGACGCAGACGCAGACGTCGTCCTTCTGGCAACAGGGAAACAGCAACGACTTCCGAACAGGTTCAGGGAAAAGCTACAGAGCAACAATCCCAGCCCTCTGAAAACAAACCCGTGGATAAGCATGACCAGAAACAGACTGCGACACAAAACAAGGAACCCGACAGAAAAACTGACCAACCTGAGACTGCAGCTAAGAAACCTGCTTCTCGCAGGCCACGCAGAGCACGCAAACCGGTAGAGAACAAGGAGAGTAAGCCGAACAGCGAGAACAAACCGGCTGTAGAAAACAAATCGAATGCAGAGAACAAACCAGCAAAAGCGAAAGCCACACCAAAAAGTGAGCAAGCTTCAGTAGTCGCTGCTCCTGCAAGCGAGTGAACCAGAACACACTGACTGACCACCTGCTCATCAGCATAACTGATGAGCAGGATGGAAAGCGGCTGGATACTGTCTTGGCTCAAAGCAGCGGCATGAGTAGAAACCATATCCAGCTTCTATTAAAACAGGGGCATGTCAGCGATAAAAGTGGCTCAGTTATTTCCCAACCATCACTCAAAGTTCGTGAAGACAATCAGTACAGCATCCATATCCCGCCCACACAAGAACTGAACCTCGAGCCGGAGAATATCCCCCTCGATATATTATTTGAAGATGAACACCTGATCGTCATCAACAAACCGGCAGGCATGGTTGTGCACCCCTCTCACGGGCATGACACTGGCACGCTGGTACATGCACTACTTCACCACTGTGATCATTTGCCCGGTATCAATGGCATGGAACGCCCCGGCATCGTTCACAGACTTGATAAAGACACATCAGGCAGTCTGGTTGTGGCCAAGACTGAAACCGCGCATCGCAGACTGACCGAGATGTTCGCAAGTCATGACCTGGACAGACAATACGTTGCATGGTGCAGAGGTGTACCGCGATGGCGTGTCAAACGCATTGAGCAGCCTATCGGACGACATCCTGTGCACCGTCAGAAAATGGCTGTCAACGAGCAGGGAAAAATGGCTATCACCGATGCAACCGTGGAGCATACCTATGGAGGCTTCAGTAAACTGCGACTGTGTCTGCACACAGGCCGCACCCATCAGATACGAGTGCATCTGGCTCATGAACAACTGCCTGTTCTTGGCGATCCAGTTTATGCTCGCAGTTATAACCCCGGATCAGAGATACCGGAACCAAGCAGGTCGTTAATTATCGCCCTGGGAAGGCAAGCCCTGCATGCTGAAATTCTCGGTTTTAAACATCCGATTAGCGGCGAAGAATTGCGTATTGTTGCCCCCCTTCCCGAAGAGTTACGCCGCCTCTCCAATGCACTGATCAGGAATTATGGCTGAAAACAGCTTTATTCGTTCATCATTACTGAACAGACATGGTGTAATTGGACTGTTTTCACTGAGAACTGGTGGTATCAGCCTCCCCCCTTTTGACAGCCAGAACTTTGGTTATGCTCTTGGAGATTCGGATCATAATGTAGATGATAACCTCGACCGACTGGTGGAAAAAGCCGGACTAAGCAGATGCCCCCATCAGGCAGTTCAGGTCCATCAATCAGAGACACTGTACTGTTCCGGTGATGGCATCTTTCATAAACAACAGTCAGATATTTTAATTACTGACCAACTGAATACGCCTCTGGCCATCAGAACAGCTGACTGCCTGCCTCTGTTACTGGCTGACCGACAAGCTGGTATCACTGTAGCTGCTCATGCTGGCTGGCGAGGCACTGTTGCAGGTGTTGCAAAAGAAGCAGTCTCTCAAATGGTCGACCGGGGTGCCAAAGTTGAACGCATCATCGCATCTCTCGGACCATGCATCGGCCCATGCTGTTTTACCATTGGAGAAGAGACTGCAATAGCACTGGCCAGCTGTTGTCAGGGAGCTACACAGTTTGTTACAGGTAGTGAACAGCAACATGCAGATTTATGGCAAATCAACCAATTACAGCTATTGCAAAGCGGCCTGAAAAAAGAGCATATTGAAATTATCAATGAATGCACCTGCTGCCACCCGGACCGTTATTTTTCGTATCGACGTGACTCACTTTCAAGCGGACGACATCTGGGCGTTGTCGAGCTGAGCTGCAAACCGTAAACTCCCGGCCCATGAATCGTATTTCTCTCCGTTTTACTTCCCTGTTGCTACTACTGCTTATGGTCAGCGCCTGTGCAAAAGATGAACTGGCTCCGGGTGCTGGTGCCAAAGATGAGTATGCAGATGCCAAGAGACTGCTTGGCAAGGGTGAGTACGGCACCGTCGCTATGAGGCTTGACAAGTTCAGTTCAAAATACCCTTACAGCAAATATACGACCAAGGCAGAGTTATTACGCGTTTTTGCCGCATATAAAAACAAGGAATACATTTTATCTGAAACACTGGCGACTACATTTATCGCTCGTCACCCAAAACACAGAAATGTCGATTATGCAAAATATATGCTGGCGATGACTCATTTAAGGCAAACTGGTTCTCCGAGTACTGATACAACTCAGACAAAAAATGCCATTAAAATATTTAACCAATTACTGAATGAACATCCGAACAGTGATTACGCAAGCAGAGGTAAAAAACACCTTCAAAAGCTGTATACCACTTTAGCCAAACATGAACTGGAAGTCGGGAAGTACTATTTTGACGAAGACCTTTATGTTGCAGCGGCAAACCGATTCCAGACAGTCGTTGAAAAGTATCAAACAACATCTGCGATTGAAGAGGCTCTCTACCTGCTTGCTGCCAGCTATGCAGAAATGGGGCTTTCAAAAGATGCAAGCCAGACGGCACGTTTACTCCGCCATAACTACCCGAACAGCTCCTGGAGCGACAAAGCCAGCTCTTTCCGTTAAAATACAGTAATTCCCTATGGTTTTATTTCAGACTGGTTTGGTACGCCACTGTTTCCTTGCGCTGCTGATCGGACTAGTGCTTTCAGGCTGTGGCAATAATGACAAACAGAATATCCATGTACTGCTTGATGCGCGTGATATAGCTGTAAGCAATCATCATATTGGCAACTACAGCCTGTTACTGATGCCCGGATATGCTTATCAGGGACAAAGTGAATTCGACGTTATCAACCGAATGAACAAGTTATTCGAACAATTTGATAACACCAGCATGCAATCAAGTGATCGGGTGATCCGTTTTGTAGATGATGAACATGCCGAGTGTGAGCAGAACTACCTGCTTCGCGTTCAAGCCAATGGCCAATGGCGTCAAATCTTTCAACGCGAACGCATACTACTGACAAAAACCGACACCGGCTGGAAGATCAGTGGTGGTTTGTAAAAGGGCAGCTTATTTTCTGAAACTTTTACTGCCATTCACTCCCGGGGAAGTCATCCACCATCACAGCAGATCTGACCGCCTGTCTCGCCTGCTGCAGGAGATCCCTCTCTTGCTCACTCAATAAACCCTTCGCAACAAGGGATGCTGCCCACTCCTCATAAGACATGGCAGGCGTGTACACTTCACCCAGCTCTTTCAGTTTCCGTTCAATTGGCTCCACTTGCACGGAAAGGGCCATCGCATGATGCAGGCGGCCGGTAATTTCAGTTTCTCCAGTCGGCTGATAGATGCCCTCAACCAGATGGTCCCTACTTTCAGAGGTTTCAATCAACAGCTTAGCCACCTGATGAGTAAGCCGATCATCCGGCAGTTTCATATGCCTTCCCAGCGGGAACACCAATGCCCTCATTTTCCAAGCCACCGGTCGAACAGGGAAATTCCTGATAATACCATCCAATGCCTGCTGTACCTGATACAGGCAGTACTGGCAGGACCAATGTACCAGGGCTAACTCCCCTGCCGGGCGTTTATCATCTTCAAAACGTTTTAGCACAGCTGAAGTCAGGTAGAGATATGCCAGAGCATCAGCAAAACGGCCGGATATAGACTCTTTACGTTTGAGTGCACCACCCAGTATTAACAGTGATAAATCTGCCATGGCGGAAAATGCAGCGCTGAAACGAGAAGCTTGTTTGAAGTATCTCTCTGTAGGGCCTTCAATCGGGGAATCGGCCAATAGTCCACCTGTCAATCCGTACAACATGGCACGCGAAGCGTTGGCATAGGTATAAGCCAGATGTGACATCAGTGCCGTATCAAAGGCTTCTATCGCCTGTTTGCTATCATCCATAGATGCTGCGGCTATTTCATCCTGCAGATAGGGGTGGCAGCGCATCGCCCCCTGACCGAAGATCATCATGCTGCGTGTCAGGATATTGGCGCCTTCCACAGTGATCGCCACCGGAATTGACTGATAAGTGCGCCCGAGATAATTCGAAGGTCCCAGGCATATTCCTCTTCCCCCATGCACATCCATCGCGTCATTTACAACCTGTCGCATAGACTCAGTCATATAACGTTTGGCGATAGCAGTTAATACTGCCGGTTTCTCGCCCTGATCCAGGGCTGTAGTTGTCAGTTTCACTGTACTATCCATGATATAGGTCAACCCGCCTATACGTGCCAGAGCCTCTTCCACGCCTTCAAAACGACCGATGGATGTCCTGAACTGCTTGCGCACGCGAGCATAGGTGCCGGTTGTATCAGAACAGAACTTGCCGGCAGCGGTACTCAATGCAGGAAGCGAAATCCCGCGACCAATAGAAAGACGTTCAACCAGCATACGCCAGCCTTTGCCGATCTGTTCCTGACCACCAATAATCCAGTCTAGAGGAATAAACACATCCCTGCCCTGGTTCGGCCCATTCAGAAAAGCAATATTGAGTGGATCATGGCGCCGTCCAACCTCGACACCGGGAGTATCAGCAGGCACCAATGCACAGGTGATACCAAGATCCTCATCTTCGCCCAGCAGATGATCGGGATCATAAACATGAAATGCCAGTCCCAGTACCGTAGCAATTGGACCCAGCGTGATATAACGCTTCTCCCAGTTCAAAAGCAGACCAACTGTCTCCTGCCCGTTAAAGTCCTGCTTACACACGATTCCCGTATCAGGAATGGCACCTGCATCCGAACCAGCATCGGGACCTGTCAAAGCAAAACAGGGCACCTCTTCACCGCGAGCCAGGCGAGGCAAATAATACTCTTTCTGTTCATCCGTTCCGTATGATAATAGCAGTTCGGCAGGCCCCAGTGAATTGGGTACCATCACGGTCACGGCTGCTGCACCACTTCTGCTGGCAATCTTCTGAATCACGCAGGAGTGAGCATACGCCGAGAACTCCAGTCCCCCGTAAGCCTTGGGGATAATCATAGCGAAAAAACCATTCTTTTTGATATAGTCCCAGGTCTCAGGATTCAGATCACGCAGTTCGTGATTAATCTGCCAGTCATCCAACATGCCACACAGCACTTCTACCGGGCCATCCAGAAAAGCCTGCTCATCTTCAGAAAGCTGCGGTTTGGGAGCAGACAATAATTTATTCCACTCAGGTTTGCCCTGAAATAGCTCAGCATCCCACCACACAGAGCCTGCTTCAACCGCATCGCGTTCAGTCTGGGACATTGGTGGCAGTGCTTTACGAATATACTTCAAAATAACTGCACTGACCGTCTTTTTGCGAATCTCATCAATGCCAAGCAGAACAAAAAACAGTGCGATTACTAATAAAAGAATAAAACCCAAGGTTCCACTCATGCCTGACGTCATCAGTACAATATCGAACAGGGCCAGTAGACCCAGCCAGATCTGCAGGGAGAGTCGGGTGTTCGCCAGCAAATAAAGTGTTCCGACAAACATCAATAGAAGAAAAATCCACAACATAGCTACCTCCTCGGCAGTCTGTTTGTCTCTAGTATAGATTGCTTTCTTTCATCCACCAACGAAAAAGGGGGCCAAGCGGCCCCCTTCAACAAATCATCAAACAATTTAGAAATGATAGTTGAGAGATGCCATGAGAATATGAGCATCTCCTTTATAGATCCCATTTTTCACACTGTTTGGTGCTCCAACAGGCGTTGCTGGTGATAATTTCTGGTTTCTAGCTTTGATATAAACATAAGCATAACCCAAATCAACGGTGGCATCGGGAGTCACATCATAACCATAGCCTATTGAGGCAATATGCCTGTCATTGCCGGGCACAGCCGGGGAGAAATCGACATCATTAATTGGTGATGGGTCATATATATAGCCAACACGTGCGCGCATCTGGGAATTGTATGCCCATTCCGCACCAACTCGAACTGCAACTGTCGCCTTCCAGTTCTGTGGAAGGCTGGTTGAACCAGACTGAGCACCTATAGCAGCAAAAATGGCTCCTAAGCCACCCCCTCCAGCAGCAGCAGTCAGTCCTCCAACGGCTCCCCGATAAGCGGCACTACCGTAAGCGATATCAATCGATTTGTATGTTTTCCAATTCACCCAATCCACATCAACACTTAGCGTCAACTGATCATTCGGCATAAAGGCAAGACCAACATTGACCTGATCAGGTAGAGTTACCGCGGTAGTTGCTGCGGTCGAGGTAGCACCAAATGGAAAGGCTGCCAACGGTCCGCCTGCTACGGCCGTCGCTGTACCATCAATATTCACCTTGATTTTTGAGCGATAGGTCACACCAAAATTAAACGCTTCACCTTTATAGAAGATGGAAGCATTTCCACCCCAGCCATCGCCCTTACCACTTAAAAGCTGGACAGTGTTATTCAAATCAACCTTATTGAGATACGCATAATCCAGACCAGCTGCGATAGAAAAATTATCACTAATCTTGAAAATCACACTTGGGTTCACCATCACCATATTAATGCGTGAAAATGTATTTTTATTGGAAAATGTAACCGTATCTGGCCAGCTGGTCTCCAAACCAAAAGGTGAGTTAATACTAAGAGATGCCCCTAGGCTTGAATTTTCATCCCAGTATGTGAAATATGCATGTGGAACGACAAATGTTCCATCTTTACCATTGGTAATTACACCACTATTTGAGAGATGTTTGTTACTTGTAAGAATCACATCTCCACCAACCATCAGTTGCTTACCGGTGGTAAAAGCCACGCCTGCAGGGTTATGCCATGCAGCCGATGCATCATCCGCAACAGCAGTGAATGCACTACCCATGCCGGCTGAGCGGGTTGCCATCTCCCCTACCATAAAACCACCAGCTTGGGCTGTTTGCCCCCAGACAAACAGTGCTGAAAATAAAACCAGAATTTTTTTCATGAACTAGCCTCCTCTAATCTCCCTGTGTACCTAGGAAAATAGCGTAGACCAGTTTATGTTATTTTACAATGTCCATAATCAAATAATTTCTTCTCACAGTCACAAAACCAAACCAAGAAGCACAGTCATGTTTTAATATGAGAAACATCACTCCACAAGCAGTACATAATCAGGCGTAGGGTTCAACGGACAGGAATAACGATACTCTCCGGGTTCCAGGCTAACGATATAGTCTTTAGACTCACCCGTTTGCAATCCACCGCCTGAGACAGAAGGCAGCTTCAAACGCGACAGACCCGATCCGCGTAGCCAAAAGCCAAGTTCATAAGGTACATCTCTATTACTCACACGAAAAATATACTCTCCGCTTTGCAGCCGTAAGGGTTTTGCACTCGCCAGTCGTTGAGTGCCGGTTCTCTCATTCACTTGAACACAGGCATCTGCAGAATGTGCTGAATACTGTACCGGCTCAGGTTCTGCTTCAATAATCTGGCATGCCGTCTGCGTCATATGAATAAGCTCTGCACTTTCCGCCGTTGTAGCAAATGGCAACACAACAAACACTAATGTCGAAATGATATATCTATCCATGCTGAAGTTGTCGCTAAGTGGTATCTCATTCTTACAGTCCGTTTGGACTGCATTTGGCACTAATGTTTTTTTGCTCTACCCTAATAGTCAGTGGAATAAAGGATGGGTATGGGGAGGAAGGAACCGTATGGGTGTATTCGAACAGTTTATTGATGTCAGATTATTACCCAACAGACAAAAATTTATCACATCCCAGTCCACACAGGCCTGGTTACGTATGGTGCTCGGCATTATTTTTTCTCTCTACATTTATGCCCATGGTCCATATTTCGATGCTATTTTCCCTGTATTTGTTGTTTCAATACTGTTTTACCAAAGCGTTAATCTGATCACGCTGTACTGGATCAAACGTAAACCCTATTCAATCTCACGCTTATTGCTTATGCCTGTAATAGACTGTTTTATAATTTTCATCGCAATGTGGGCCGATGGCGGACACATGAGCGTGGCCTACGTATTGTTGCTCAGCCCTATTTTCGGCAATGGATTTCGCTATGGCAGTTATATGCTACGCTATTGTCAGATAGTGGCATTAATTACCATGATATCCATCTGCCTGATTACAACCTTTCAACTGAATCTTGCCATTGACTGGCTGGGACTGGCTGCTGAGATTATTGGAATACTCTATCTCTCAAGCTATGGGGACAGCCTAGTTAAAAAGAATGAGTCCACAACTCAGGCCAGAGTGGAAGCAGAAGACTCTGCCTCCAGACTGATTGCCGAAACACCACACCCTGCCTTCACCTTTGATAGTAATGCGCCGGATACACCTATTCTCTATGCAAACCCGGCAATGGCTCAACTCACGCCAGATCAACCTGAAGCGCTTATTGGCATGCCAATTCACAGACTTGTAATTAAAGAGGATCGGGAAGCGTTGATTGCTAATGCATTGAGTGATCAAACAGGTCAGAACAGCCAACCCTGTTATGTCCGCATGCAGGACAAGAATGGCGAAAATATTCAGCTGATGTGCGAAATACGCAGAACAAAACAGTCTGGTAAAGAAATTGGTCTGGCATACCTGACCAACATCAGTGAAAGCGAACGTCTTCAGGGCGCTTTGGTCAAAGCTCAGAATCAGGCATTTACTGCAGCTTTGGCTTCCGGCATTGCACACGATTTCAGAAACCTTCTTTCAGGCATTATTGGCCATGCCGAACTGATCACCCTTGACCATGATGATGCATCCCTGCACAAGGACATCAATGAAATTATCGTAGCAGGTAACCATGGCTGTGAAATGGTGGAACAGCTACTGCAGATGGGTCGTAGCAACCAGGCCGATGCAAAAGTTCAGGATATCGCTGATTCAATCAACAGGATGATTCAGCTTGCCCGTGTTCAGCTACCGCCTGACATTGCTCTGACAGTCAAAGCTGATGAAAACCTTCCCTTGGTTTGCGTCAATATCGCCCAGATTGAACAGGTACTATTAAACCTGATCTCCAATTCGGCGCAATCCATGCCAGATAAACATGGCCTGATCAAAGTGTCTATCTCCCGCCACAATCTGGATACCGACACACACGGTATACTACTCAGTATCCGTGATAATGGTCGTGGTATAGATGCTGATCAACTTCAGAGCATATTCAAGCCATTCTGGAGTACTCGCAAAGATACGGGCGGAACAGGGCTCGGGCTTGCCATGGTGCAGCGCATTATTCGCTGGCATAAGGGCAGTATTAACGTGGAATCTATCCCCGGTGAAGGAAGTCTGTTTAATATTTTTCTACCCGAACATCTGGAACAGGATCAACTGGAAAACAGTGATTCGAATTTAACGCTGGAAGTCACTCAAGCAGCAACAGAATCAGTTATTCGTCCATGGAATCTATTGCTTGTTGAGGACCAAGTTGATGTTATGTACATTCACAACACATTTCTGACCAAAATGGGACATAGCGTTCAAACAGCAGTAAATGGAAAATTAGCATTTGATATCATCAAAAAAAGCGGTGATGCATTTGATATGATTCTCACCGATTATATGATGCCGGAAATGGATGGTATTGCACTGACCAAAGCCGTCCGCGAATTCAATTCTGATCTTCCCATCACAATTGTCACTGCATTCGGTGAGGATGATACGCTCGATGAAATCAAGCATGAGAACACTTATTTCATGAATAAACCACTCTCGTACCATCAGCTTCACAGTCACCTTCTGGCATTACAAAACGCCTGAGCAGCCAGCTCTCCAATAAGCAAAGCCCCCCATTGAAGAACCAGGCAGGAATACACAGTCCACAAGCGGCCGTTGCTTCTGTACACTGCGCCGCCCTGAACAGTGAGGTTAGCAATGAGTTTGCAGTCTGAAATCGAAAAGCGTCGCACCTTTGGCATTATTTCCCATCCTGATGCCGGTAAAACCACCTTAACAGAAAAGCTGTTGATGTTCGGTGGTGCAATTCAGATGGCCGGTGCGGTTAAAGCGCGCAAGGCCAGCCGTCATGCTACTTCCGACTGGATGAAGATTGAGCAGGAACGTGGTATTTCTGTTGCTTCCTCAGTTATGAAATTCAATTATCAGACTGGTGGCAGCGATTTTGAAGTAAACCTGCTTGATACTCCGGGTCATCAGGACTTCTCGGAAGACACATACAGGGTTCTCACGGCAGTGGATTCAGCCATGATGGTGATTGATTCAGCCAAGGGTGTGGAAGCACAAACCCAGAAGCTGATGGAGGTGTGCCGCATGCGTAACACCCCTATCGTCACCTTTATCAACAAAATGGACCGCGAAGGCATGGACCCTCTCGACATCCTTGCCGATATCGAGGAAAAGCTGCAGATTGAATGTACACCAATGTCCTGGCCGATTGGCATGGGGAAATCTTTCAAAGGCGTTTATAACCTGCACAAAAAAGAGTTAAACCTGTTCAGCGCGGGCATGAAAACTACTGACTTTGATTCTATTCGCATTGATGATCTGTCTGACCCGAAACTGGATGAGTTACTGGGCAATCAGGCCGATGAATTAAGGGAAGAGATTGAACTGCTTGAAGGTGCAGCTGATCCGTTTGATCTGGAACAATTTCTTATCGGCTCCCAGACACCTGTATTCTTTGGATCCGCCATCAACAACTTTGGTGTTAAAGAACTGCTCAACGCTTTCTGCGAACTGGCTCCCCACCCGGGTCCGCGCGATGCGATGCAACGCACCGTCAATCCGGATGAGAAAAGCTTTTCAGGTTTCTGTTTCAAAATTCAGGCCAATATGGATCCCGCCCATCGTGACCGGATTGCATTTTTCCGTATCTGCTCGGGTAAATTTGAGAAAGGTATGACCGTGCGTCATCACCGTATCAATAAAGATGTAAAGGTTCCCAATGCCACGATATTCATGGCGCAGGACCGTGCCCATGTTGAACAGGCTTATGCCGGAGATATAATCGGTATCCACAATCATGGCACGATCAAAATCGGCGATACATTCACCACAAAGGAAGTGCTGAAATTCACAGGCATTCCGAACTTTGCACCTGAACTGTTCCGCCGCGTTCGCCTGATTGACCCGATGAAACGTAAGCAGTTACATAAAGGGCTCGTACAGCTCTCCGAAGAGGGTGCAGTACAGGTGTTTAAAACCAACCTTGGTGGCGACTATATTCTCGGTGCTGTCGGCGTCCTGCAGTTTGATGTGACCGTGGCCCGTTTGAAAGCTGAATATAAAGTGGATGCAGATTACGTGGCTACCGATTTTCAGATTGCCCGCTGGGTCACCTGTGACGATGAAAAGAAGTTCGCTGAATTCCGCAAACTGTTTGACTCTGCTCTGGCTGAAGATGCCGATGGTTGCCTGGCTTACCTCGCTCCAAGTGCCTGGAAACTGAGTTATACCGAAGAGCAGTGGCCTGATATCACTTTCCACAAGACCAGAGAACATATTTGATTCGGGGCTTCCTGCCCCTCACGCCTTCGGGCGTGCCTGTGGCACGTCCAAATCTACTCTCCTGTAGATTTGTGATCCGAGCTTCCTGCCCCTCACCCTGTGGGCGAACTAAAGTTCGGCTAATTACTCTGTTCTGAGAAATTGTAACTGATTAATTGGGCCACCCTAAACATGGCCTGTATTTCATCTGCAGGCTCGCTACACTTGCCTCATGTACGATACGCATGCCGATGATTATGAAGACTTTGAACTTGCCGAGCGGCTGAATAAAAGCCAGCAGAAACGGGAGATTTCCGATCTGCATGATCTGGCCAGAAATCTCTCCAAGCTGGATGCAGTCGCCCTTGAAAAGATGGAGCTTCCCAATGAGCTGTTCCATGCCCTGATAGATGTCCAGAGCATGAAACACGGTGCTGAAAAACGACAGTACAAATTCATCGTCAAACTGTTACGCCAGATTGATACTGAATCATTCCTTGAAACCGTTGCTGAACTGGGGGCAAAAAAGGAAGAGCAGGATAAACACTTCCACCGCACCGAACGCTGGCGCGACCGCCTGATTGCTGATGGTCATGATGCTATCACCGAATTTATGGATCGTTACCCGCAGGCTGACGCCGGCCAGATTCGACAACTGGTTCGCAATGCCAACAAAGAATTGCTGGCAAACAAACCACCCAAATCATCCCGCACCCTCTTCCGTTTGCTCAGAGATGTAATTTCAGCTTAATTCCATTCATTACAATATTACATAATCAGGGAAGAGTATAAGCATCCCATAAGTCTGAAGCCTTCTTTTTCTCTGTCATCTGAGCCAAAATCATTTGTTCTCCATCTGTACGCAGATTGATCAATCCATAGTGAATATCTTCTGATGAATTAAATGACCTGGCCAACTCAGTGGAAAGAACCATAGGTCGTTCACCGCGTGAATAGCGTCCAGCACAACCCAGTGCATCCGCCCTTGGATGAGAGTAATTTTCATTATCTCCTGATGAAATAACCGTCGCATATGGTTGTATTGATTTAAGAAATTCGATTTCAAAATCAGAAGAGCCATGATGACAGGATTTAGCCACATCTACTGTAAACGGATTATCCGGATGATAGTGCTCAATCAGGTGTGTCTCGGCTTCGCTGTTCAGGTCACCTCCAAGCAGTACACTGCGACTGCCATAATTGAATTTAAGCACAAGACTATGACCATTCCTCGTATGGGATGAACTACCAAACCAGTTGAATTTATATCGCCCTAAATTACTGCTTGGGACTGGCCCGAGCACATCAATACTCAACTGGCCAAGCGATGCAAAACCGGGCACATGTTTGTCTCTGGAGGTCAACCGTTTGAGTTTGGACAGTCGCCCTTCATCATAAGCATCTACAACAGCCTGCAAAAACTTCTGAAAGGCACGCATCAAGCCGCCCTCTGACAACAATCGTCTGGCTGACTCAATATCATCAAAACCAGTATGCAGCACTTTAGGCCGATCAGGATCTCCACCATCAAAACCAGTTTTACCCAGGTCAGTATTGTATTCAGCAGAGCGTTTATCTTTGCGAGTACTAAAGCGGGCAATGCCATTGTGATATACAGCATCAAAACTGAATCGTTTATCTGCAATCAAACTGGTAAGTCCTTCGAAATGGTCGAAATCAAAGTGCGTCACAAATACAGCATCAAACTTCAATGGCACTCTGGCTTTTAACAACCAGCGATACTTCCAGCCTGCAAGATATGCGCGTGTATTGCGACCAGGGCCGCCATCGACAAGAAATCGAGCCCCCGGCACCTCGACCAGACATGCATCACCCTGACCTACATCAATGAAAAACGCCTTCATCCCCATATGATCACTCACATCTTCAGCACGAACCCATCCATCAGGGCCTATCGTTTTTACTTTGAGCCAACCATCGGGCCTCTCCTCAGTCACACCCATCCATGTGCCAAGCAGAATGGTATTGATCCTGCTCTTTCTTCCCGTGGCACTTTTATAAATACGGGTTTCGCTTTTAGCTGCGTATACTTCCCGGATATAATCAGGCATGACAGGTCACACAAACCTTGCCAATAACTTGACGGCAGTACCGGCCAGATCCTGAATATTATCCACCAGGCGTACTGTTCTAGTGTTTTCATCAGTAGATGCATTGACGAGCTGCATTAATTCTATCAATTTTTGTTTATCAGCTTTTTCTGGAAAAAGGTCCTGAATTTCTTCGTCATTCATACGCGTTAAAGATGAGATCTTTGATGCCAGTTGCTCATCGGTTTCTATTGCTGCTGTATCTACAGCATCTCCCATTGCATCCCAGTCTATAGGCATTACACACCCCCTACTGCATTTCTGACCTGATCAATAATTCCTTGAATTTTCCCTCTGTTCTTCTCAAAAGCATCTCTACCAGACACTATTTTACCGACAATTTCATCTGCCTTGCTCATATATTGCGTCAACTTCCCATCCACTTTCATGAATTTCAAAACGCGATGTTGGCGCTCTTTCACAGTTACAGCAGAATCAAGATATGTCGTTAATGTGGCATTTGCTGCAATCATCTGATCATAGTGTTCGTTCAAACTGACCCGTAATAACTGTTCCAGTTCATCAATCGGAGCCATCAATTCCAGACGTTTGGCATTGATCTTGTTTTGCAGCATAGAACCAAGACCTGTAATAAATTCAAGCCGCTCCGGCTTGTTATTGCTGTGAACTATTCTTCCCCACTCTTTTTCTACGGCGGGTTGCTTAAATACATTTGTGGCAAATGCAGGGATCCATTCACGAGCAATAAACTCATCAATACGATCTCGTTTCTCATTCATGTATTGGCCCAATAGCGCCACATGAGCCGATTTCGACTCAACAATCTGCTTACCTATTTCTGCAGATAACTCAGGAGATTGAGCAGGAACTGATACACATCCAGCCAGAATAAATCCAATGACTAAGAATAATGATAATATTTTCGAAATCTTGTGCATATAGGCTCCCCCATTCATTAACATACAAATTAATGATATAAGAGAGTTAAGCACATTCCATGAGTTTCACTATCCCATAAATATGGGACAAATAGCTAAATGATAAGCAGCCCAAGCTGACTGGCTTCAAAGACAGCTTCTGATCGGGAGTGGACATTGAGTTTTTTGTAGATGCGTTTGGTGTGCGTCTGAATTGTGGTCAGCTGACAATTCAAAGCACTGGCTGTTTCATTGTAGCTGTAACCTTTGGCGAACATATGTAATACATCCATTTCCCGGCAGGAGAGTTTTTCTATGGTACGGCTTCGATGCCATAGCTCACTGGTTGATGCCTGTACGGGTTTAGTCAGATGCGATTCCACTGCAACGATATGTGAAGCTATCGCCTCTTTCATGGAGAGTAGTGTTTTATATACAGTTAATAATTCAGACGGCGTTTGAGATGCAGGTTCATTCAAGCTGGACTGCAGCAGTAACTGATACACGCCCAGTTGGCTCTTTACCTGTTGAAGTTTATTGAAACGAACTGATTGCTGCTCCATCAGCGTCACCTCCCCCACAGAAGTACTGTCCTTTATGTATAGACTACTTTATGGGAGTTCGCAAAGTTCATGGCGCAAATGCAATGCTTATAATCAGTAGCAGTGATGTGTTATCATGCCGTTCATTACACGATTGCGAGGTTCGATATGTCACGCTCTACGGTTTCAATCCTGATTTTGTTGGCAGCTTTTGGCTTGAGTGGCTGTGATGCTGATACGCAAAGTGGTGGTCTTGTTGGCTCAACCATGCAGAACATTGCCAATGAAGCATTACTCGGTGCCGAAATAACACGTGTGCAGTGCGGTTCATGTCACTACCTCGATAAAACTGTCCGTAAGGTCGGGCCATCACTTCAGGGTGTTTATGGAAAGGCGCCCCGCACCAGGGGGATCCCGGTTGAACTCTGGAATGAAACAACACTCGATGCCTGGATTGAGAATCCTACCGGCGTATATCCAGAAACCCGCATGAAAATCCCCGGCATTAAAGATGCTGAAAAGCGTGCTGCTATTATCGAATATCTGAAACAACTTTAGAATCATACTTTGTAAGTGCCTGATTTTGTAAGCAAATATTTAAGAATCGACTGCCGTTGAAAGGCCTTCAACCATGATAAACAGCATCATTCTGAATTTCACGTAGAGCACAGTGATCAGCGTGGCACTGATCGACGTAATTGTGAGCGGATGCAACTCTGAATCCCGCATTACCAGCCGTGGCATCAGAATTGCACCACCCATAACCCCGGCACCGATGGACTGCAGAACAATCAGAAATATTTTAATCACAGGCATGGATGGTGCCGCATCCAGACTTCCGAAGATCACCACTGTCAGCGCAATGAAACCTATCCATGGCAGGTAAATAAACAGATATTCTATAAAATGAAAATGCACACTTTTTCGTCGTCCAAGAAAGATAATCATCACTGCGATGATGTTGGCCGGAACCAGGTAAAACAGAAAAGAGATCAGATAGTCGTTCACAAAGACATCACTCCCCTCCTGTATTGCCGTCTTAGCTGATGTTATGCTTCGTCGAGATTAATAAGCAGTTCTTACAACATATCATGGAGATACCCCGTTTATGAGCAGTAAATCCAGCAAATTCCCATATGTCATTCTGATTCTTGCCTTCATTATGATTGGTTTCGGTGCCTATAATTTAAACAAAATGCCGGACTCAAAATATCCGAACTTCAATGCTGACTTTTCCCTGCACAGTGGTGATAAATCGGTTTCATTCAGTGATCTCTCCGGCAAAGTGAGTGTGGTATTCTTCGGTTATACCCATTGCCCGGACGTCTGCCCTGCTACTCTGGTTAATTTCGGCAAAGCCTTGAAAATGCTTGATGAGGATGAACGCAATCTGGTTCGTGCAGTTTTCATCTCACTCGATCATGACCGCGATACCCCGGAAACAGTGCAAAAATACACCAACTTTTTTCACCCGGATATCATTGGTCTGACCGGTGATGACAAAGAAGTTGCTGCCGCAGCAAAATCATTCATGGTCCCGAACGAAAAGAACAAACCCAATGCCAAAGGCAACTACACCATGAACCACGGCACCTACCTCTACATTATCCGACCAGATGGGAAGCTGGGCGAACTCGCCAGTCATAAGGACTCTGCTGAAAAGATCGTTGCATCACTTCGCAAGTGGATCAAATGGGCTGAATAGAACGTTGAGTTCTCATGAGCGGCACATTGAAAGCACCTGCCCTGCTCAGATACAGATGCTTCAAACTTACTTACATTAAACAGTAAGCAACGCCTTTAGCTGCTTCTGATCAAACTGTTTCTTATCCACTTTCAGATATGCAACACCATCTTCTAAGATGACTTTTGCTTCGTGCACACCATCAAGTTGAAGCATTTGCTCTGCAAGCTGTTCTGCATCATTTTCGTTAGCTACCTGCACCTGAGCCATGAATGAGGAGAGATAGGCAGGCACATGCATACCCAATGCGATCAGAACCCAGACCAACGCTGTAATGGCACAGGCATAAAACACCGCCTGAATACCAAAGGCTCCCGATAGCCAGCCCCCTCCAGCTCCCCCAACAAAGGCACCGAGAAACTGGGAGGTCGAATATACACCCATGGCGGTTCCCTTGCTCTCCACCGGGGCCATGCGCGAAATGAGTGAAGGCAGACATGCTTCCAGCACATTAAAAGCGACAAAAAACAGCAGCAGTCCAATACCAATAGCAAACAGGGATCGCTGATCGGTTCCCAGAAGTAGTTCTGAAACCGCCATCAGGGTAATACAGCCGAGGAATACCTGTTTCATCTTCTGTTTTTTCTCGGCAAACATCACCAGAGGTGCCATGCCCAATACCGAGATCATCAACACAGGCAGATAAAACCATGCATGCTCATCTGTGGGCAGTCCCAACTTATCCCTGAGTACAAAGGGCAGCACAGTGAACATCGCCATCATAATAGCGTGTTGAATCAGAATACCGATATCGAGACGGAATAGTTGTCGATCAAACAGGATATGCTTGAGTTGTGCAGGTACAGTCTCCACTTCCCGGTGGAAGTTCAGATGTTCCGGATCAGGCACGAAGAGATATAACATAGCGATACCCACAGATGCCAGAATAGCTGTCATCCAGAAAATACCTGCCACACCAATACCTGCATTGAGAAGTGGCCCGATCATCAAGGCCAGTGTAAACGACATACCGATCGAGACACCCATAATCGCCATCGATTTGGTGCGCTCCTCTTCTCTGGTCAAATCGGCCATTAACGCCATCATGGCAGCAGCAATCGCGCCGGAGCCCTGAATGGCACGACCAAGAATTACGCCCCAAATCGAATCGGACATCGCTGCAATGATACTGCCGATGGCAAACAACAGGAGACCAACGGTGATGATCGGCTTGCGACCGAATCGATCCGATAACATACCGAAAGGGATTTGGAACAGCGCCATGGTCAGCCCGTAAATTCCCAGAGCAAGACCTACCAGCATCGGTGTCACCCCATGCAGACCTTCGGCATAGAGTGAGAATACCGGCAAAATCATGAACAGTCCCAGCATGCGCAGGCCATAAATGCCTGCCAGCGAAAAAACGCTGCGACGCTCGAAGCTATTCAAGGGTTAAAGCCTATTTTTCAGTCGATTGAAGCATGCGCAGGGTAAACAGGGCAAAAGAAAACAGCAGCATTGCGCCACCCTGATGTGCCACGCCAAGATGCAACTGAACAACAGACAGCAGTGTAGCTAAACCAAGTGCAAACTGGATCAACACCATGCCCATCATCAAATGCAAGCCAAGCCTGGCAGGCCCCACCAGTTCAAACTTTCTGGAGTAGATAAACGTAACTGTCACCAGTACCAGTGTTGTTTCAGCCAACAGACGATGATTAAACTGAACCGCTGCAATATTTTCAAACCAGTTCAGATAATAGGGCTGCAACATGCCGTAACCTTCAGGAATGAAATGTCCATCCATGAGCGGAAAAGTGTTATAGGCAAAACCAGCCTTCAAACCAGCCACAAAGCCACCTGCTGCCACGGTAATAGCAATCAACAGAGTAAGGCCTGCAACAGCCCAGAACAGCGGTTTAACGCTATACAGCGAGGGTTCACGCCTGGGGTAAAGCAACCCGGTAGCTACCCACAGGATATACGCAAAAATCGCGAAGGCAGCCATCAGATGAGCAGTCAGACGATATTGACTGACATGGGTCTGATCAAAACCACTGCTCACCATATACCAGCCCAACAAACCCTGCATGCCACCAAGCAGGAACATGATCACCAACTGAGGGCGCATAGGTTTACTGATTTTACCGGCGATCAGGAAATAGAGGAAGGGTAAAAGGAAGAACATACCGATCAGACGACCCCATACACGGTGGATATACTCGAGCATGAAGATGCCCTTATAGCCTTCCACATCCATGTCCGGGTTCAATTCATGAAATTCGGGAATCTGTTGATAATGCTTGAATGACTCCAGCCATGCGGCTTCGTTCAATGGTGGAATCCAACCCATTAATGGATCCCAGGTCATCATCGAAAGACCCGAATGGGTCAGTCTCGTCGCGCCACCAATCACCAGCATGATAAAAATTGCTGCACAGACAAACAGCAGCCAGTAGGCGATCTGCCTGTCATAATTCTGTTGAGTGGAATCATTCATGATGCTGCAACCTCGTCATTTGCATTTTTTCGTCCTTTAATCATCACAGGCAGCACAACAAAGGCAAACAGAATACCACTGAGAACAGCAACTACTCCACCTACTCCCACCAGGTCCTGCGGCGTAATCATACCCTGAATACCGATATCCTGTGTCGTGCCGACAACTTTACGTTTCATGCCATGACCGCCGCCCCAGGCAAGGCCGACAATATGCATGATCTGGCCGACAGCATAAGCATAAACCTGAATACGCGCCCATTTCAGATTTGGTGTGGCAAAACCGAAGGCCGGCAGCCAGTAGTAAGTCATAGCCATGAAGGCCATGGTCACTGCAACAATAGAACCATGATAATGAGCTGTGATCAGGGTACTGCTTTCACCGATAAACAGCCCAAGCACACCACCAAGACCGAACAGAACAATCGAAAAGATCAGAGCCACATAAAGATGACGATGGTTTTTATCTGCAGGTGATTGGCTCATCAACGTCCAGACCAGCGGCAGGCCGATCAACAAGGGTGCAATACCATTACCTTCACGCATCAAGCGGACAAACCAGGTAATAAATTCAGGCCCACCAATATCATAGGCCAGGAATGGCCATGGCATCATCAGCACAGGCGCCATCCCGAGAATAAAGGCAGCCATGATATACTTTGGTTTGGCAGCGACATGAATCGAACATGCCTGTGCCAGCCACAGCCAGCTCACACACAACAGCGCAGTGTGGGCAAACTGCAAGACATGACCGCCTGCCCAATACAGCGCTTCATAATAAGAGCGTCCACTGGAAATCGGTGAATCCATAAAAGTCCAGATCAGGGCGATCAATGCGACCAGCACTGCAATCGCTCCTGTTAATGTGCCGAAACGCAAGGCACCTTCACCTGTGGCTTCACGGCTCTTACTACACTGCAGTGACCAGAGACTTCTCAACACCAGCAGCAGAACACCGCCTCCGAATACAAGCAGTCCTTTAATAAATATGCGGTTTTCCAACATAGGAATATAATTATTGGTCAAAGGATTGGCATCACCTGTCAGAGGAGAAATACCGATAATAATACCACCGGCCACAACCAGAATGAGTGACAGCCAGCCTGTCATGACCTGCCTGCTGCTTGAGTTCAGCGTCCAGAACACACCGGCAATAGCCACCAGCCACCAGAGCACGGTGAAATCCACATGCAAAACCAGTGCGGTATAGAAAAAGTCTTTCCATGGCATTTCATAAGTGGTGCGTGCCATAGCCAGTAATAACGGGTAGATACCCGAGGCCAGCAAAAAACCTACAGCCACATAGAGCCAGCCAACAGCAAGCGTAGTTTGTGGAGATTTTTCAATAGGAAGAGAATATTTTATTGTCATGGATAGTCCTGTGATGCCATTTTCGCTGCGCACTTTACCACCAGCACAATAGCAGCGCAGCAGGTTTTATCTGATGATCACAATCTCAGCCACTTCAACCGCCGGGATTGGCACACTATCCACAGAAGCGCGGATACTCTGATTTTTCAGTGTATCATTAACCCGCAAAATTCATGACTTCATTATTGTCTGTTTTATTGCAATGATTAAGCCATGAAACATGATCGCACCATACGTATCTTACATATATTCATCATCATCACTGTTTTCACTCAACTGCTGACCGAGTTGTTCATGCAGGTTCCCAAACCCGGAGAAAAAATTGATCCACTTATGGGGCTGATCTTCTCTGCGCATGAAATTATGGGCATGGTCGTATTAACCATAGTCATCGTCTACCTGATGATCGTTGGCGATAAAGAAGAACACCGCAGCAGACTGTTCCCCTGGTTAACAGCTGATGGCAGATCGGGTCTGATTTGTGAACTCAAACGCGATGTGCCCGGCTGGTTTAAGGGCATACTTTCAAAACCGGAAGATGCGCATCTGATTGCCGGCAGCGTACATGGGCTGGGTATTATACTGGCATTCCTGCTTGGTGCGACTGGCTGCATCATCTACCTCGGCATGAAACATGATGGCAGCATGCCTCCTGCAATCAAAAGTATCAGAGAGTTCCATGAGCTGCTTGGAACAACGATGTGGATCTTTGTCTGCGGACATTTATTCATGGCTACGATGCATCAGATCAAAGGTCATCGTGTACTACAGGCTATGTTCAGTGGCGAAAAGTAACAGATCAGGGTTAACATTCTGAGCAATCAAAGCTATGATGGAATCATACTGGCAGATTCCCTTCAGCGGCATAACAGGCTGAATAAAGCAGCAGCGCCTTAAAAGGAGCATTGATGAGGAAGGTTTTTACCAATTGGGCAAATCTAAGCAGTCATGCAGGTGCGATGTTGATGGCGCCAGCCGTGCTCGCCATTGGTGTTCTGGCCTACAGCCATTTTTCCTGGAATAAACAGATGATCGAAGAGGCTCCTCTGCTTGATGTGGTGATGGAAATCAAGGTGGAACTGGAACGCACCCATATGCGTCTGCACGAAGTCGAACGGGGCATGATTATTTTACCCGCCATCACTGAGCAGAAGGTTTTGCAGGAACAGCATGATCATATCATTTATAATATCGACCAAACGTTTGAATCTCTTGCCAACCTCGATACCTATATCGCCCAGTTACTAACCGGCACCACCATCATGGGAAATGTCACACTCAGCCATGTAGAGGCGAAAAAGAGTACCGATGCCGAGCTGAATGAAGATCTTGAAAAACTGAAGGCTGCCATTACCACCCTCAAAGAGTATCTGACTGCCAACCTGCAAGGCGATGCCTACCAGTCTTTCATCTATGATTCTGAAAATGACATGATGTTTGATGATGCACAGGAAATTGCTCAGTCGGCTGATGATCGAGTGCATGAAATCATCAAGGAAAAACTGTCTCTGCAACGCAGGGTTTTCCTGCTGTTTGTCATTTTCTTTACACTGTTAAGCGGCTATTTTGTTCTGAAGTGGAAGCAACTAAAGGACAGGCATCATAATGATCTGGCAGACCTCTATCTCTCAGTTCAGGCAATCGATCAATCAGATGAAGCCATTATTATTGCTGACCGCAATGGCATTATTGACCTTGTAAACAGCCGCTTCTGTGAAGTAACCGGTTACGAGAGTGAAGATGTCATCGCGCAGGAACTCTCCATTCTCGACACTGGCGAACACTCCATCGCCAATGATGCACTGCCCTTTGTACTGGAGGGGATGAAATGGCAACTGGAAGTCAGCTGCAAAGGCAAGAATGGTGGCAATTACCGTTCTCACACAACGATTCATCCAATCAGGGATAGAGCCGACAATGTTGCTTTTTGTGAAATCAGGCAGACAATCCTTTAAGAATTCTCTGAGATATTCAGAATCCATGCAGGCCACAGATGATGGCCTGCCAAAATCATGTATGCAAAAAAAGTAGAGATATAAACCTGATCGCAATAGCGCGATTTATACAAGTATAATCCAACACATAACTATTAGAGTTTTCTCTGCGGGTTAATGCTTATTTGCGATTAGCCTGAAGCCTTAACCTTCTGGCTTTTCCTTTTTATCATGTTTGGTTACAAGCTCCATACCCATTTCACGCAGCTGTTCTGCGAAGGCATCATTGCTCTCTGCCATTTCAGAAATCAGGTCGATCGGAAAAGCAAATGCCAGCACATTGTCTTTAGCAACCACGTCGGCGACCGGTAGACTTAATCCGGCTGCAGACACCTCACCAAAAATATGCCCGGCCTGAATTGTGGCGACAAATTCACCATCCCGGACAACATCAGCCTCACCTTTAGCCAGCAGGAACAGGTAATAATTGAATTCCCCCTGCTTAATCAGAGCTACACCGGGCTCAACTTCCATCACCGTTGATTTTTCTGCCATATGCATGCGGGCATCTTCAGGCAATGAATGGAAAAGTGTATGACCGGCAACGAGTTTGTTCAGATCATCTGCTGAACCTTCAGCGCGTACCACCTTCATCCATTTGCTATCATCATAGCGCACCAGAGAGGCACTGTGAGTAGCCCCCTCCATAATCAGGAACATGGCAAAGGCCATATACAGAGAATCGATTAACAGCCCGAATATGGCGGCAAAAACAAGAATGCTGACCCAGCGCAAAATATTCGAGTCCGCTTCATGTTTCAGATAAGTGAAAAACATGCCACCTGCCGGAATAAATATCAGAGTGGCAAAAGCCAGTTCAAGGTTGTAACCAAGATCATAAATACCCAACGCGGTAAAAATACCGCTCAAGGCAAGCTTGATAAAAAGCTTCCAGTCATGCTTGTTAGCACCGGATATATGCTCCTTGGCTAGCAGATCCATATACTGTTACATTCCTTATGTCTCAACATAGGATTGATTATGACCCGTCAGAAGGCTTATGGACAGCAGCATTTTCCGTAATGATGATTTTCCCCACCATACCGGCATGGCCTGAACCGCAAAATTGCCCACAAATCAAATCAAATGTGCCTGCTGCAGAGGGAGAAAACTCTATCGTTTTGAATTCACCGACTTTGATTCGGTTCATCAGCCTCAATTCACGTACAACAATGGCATGCTTCATATCCAGTGTAGCAAGATGCAGGCGATATTTTTCACCCTGCTCAAGCTCCAGTGTGAATTTTCCCCAATCGTAGTTCTTGGCCAGCAGGTAAACATCAGAACCAGCTGGCGGGTGTACGATGGGCATATCTCCATCATGACGCACGGTATATTTGGCCACCATGGCATCGACTTTTTCTTTGAAACCCACCAGTTCCGACTCGGCGATTTTGACCTTGGTTACAACAAAATCAGGGTTACTTGATTTCACCTTCATGAAAATAGGTATCAGAACAATGGCTCCAAACACCACTGTTAGCAGAATAAGTCTATAGTTTAACCCTTTCTTTGGAGCTTTACTCATGTTGAATTCCTTTCATATCATTTAATTGCCGCATCTTACCTTTACCGACAAGCCCATACAAAATAAGATGCCCCACGCTAACATGTGCAGCCCTTGCACTAAACCATAACAGGAAGGTATGAATTCATGGCGAACCCGACGACTCCAATCTCCTCCAAAATGCTCATTTTGGCATTATTTGGCTTGCTTACAGCACTAGGCGGTGGCGCCGTCGTCATGCTCTATCTTGGTGCATTTGATGATCCTCAAGTGACTCGCCAGACAACCGAAAGCTATCGTATCGCTTATATCGAAAATAAAGGCTCATATTCCAACATCGAGCCTGTATTTAATCAGGTTGCAGAACATCTGAAAAAAGCTGAGATCGAACCTGGCACTGCATGTGCCTTGTACCTGAACAGTGTCTCTGAAGTAGCAGAAGAAGATCGCATCAGCAGAATCGGTTACATCGTAGGGCGTACCGATTATATCCCCTCACCTCTTGAAGAACTGGTTATCCCGTCTCGCGAAGTAGCTATCGCCACCTTCGAAGGTGGTACTCTGCTGGGATCACACAAGGCTTATAAAGCGATGCGGGACTGGTCCAGAGCAAATGGTTATCAGCTTTCTCTGCCTGCGCTTGAGATTTACCACAAAAATGGCGTAGTTGAATATCAGCTGCCTATTCATAAACAATACTAATCCGACTCTGGGGCCATTGGGATCGCACCATCATCCCATCCGTCTGAAGAGATCAAAAGCCTCCAATCCGCTTTTACCTGCTCGAGCAAATACATTCCTAAACAGCATCTTAAGGGGGCACTCTGATCATTCAGAGAGCCCCCTTAAGACTTTCGCAATGAGACTGAACTTTAACCCGGGATATGCGAGAGCAGGTAGTAAAGGAACCAGGCAAATATTACGGCAGTAAGTCCAAGCCCGGTTAAAATCTTTTTCTTCTCTTTTGCTTTTTCTTCCTTACTCAAATCACTCATGTTCTACTCCTGTTCATTTATAAATATATCTACGATAGCAAGCTCAGTCAGTATCAGTGCAGTGATTTACGCTTCACTTTCATATCATGCGGTATACTGGCCATCAGTTCACTGGACATGGCTTTAGCCTTGCCCATTTCATCAGGTGTCAGGCGCGGAGCAACTGCCCTCAAGCGTGTCTCCGAGTATCGGTCGCCCAGCGTAGTACCTACCCAAAACCAGGCCAGCGCCTTGATATGGCTGACTTCAACACCCTCACCTTTCACATGCATCTCACCGAGGTGGTATGCGGCTTTAGGATGACCACCCATGCCGGCCTTATATAACCATTTAAACGCTTCATCGTAGCTCTGTTCAACCCCGTCCCCGCGCCCGTAGAGCAGACCAAGATAGTATTGAGCAGGTCGATTGCCTTGTTCAGCAGCCTCTCTGAACAGTGGCGCAGCTTTATCAAACTCTTTGGCAAAAGCGAGTGCCATGGCCTGATCTGCAATATCTTTGGCTGGATCATTTACATGCGTTGTTGGCGGAACTGCTGGAGCAGCAGGCTGTTCAGAACTACAGGCCAGCAATGTGAAAGTGATCAGTACAAGTGCAACTCTTTTGAACATGTAAAAACTCCTGTTAGTCATTTGTTCACCTGACAGCATCCGAAGGCAGGGCATTCAGCCATTTACGAAGTGCAATTGCAATATCGTCAGGCTTTGTACGATGACTCATGATGTCCACAGTCTTTCCATCACCATCAAGCAGGAACAGAAAGCTGCTGTGAGTCACTTCATATTTATTATCCGCCCTCTCGCCTTCTTTGAAAAATTCGACTTCAAAAACACGAGCTGCTTTCTTGATCTCTTCAGCACTACCGCTCAGACCTATAAATTCCGGATTGAAATAAGCCAGATATCTATCCAGGTATTCAGCACTGTCACGTTCGGGATCAACCGTAACAAACAGCACCTTCACGCGTGCTGTATCAACGGGATCAAGCGTTCTCAGGGCAGATGCCACATTGTTCATCGTGGCAGGACATACATCCGGGCAATGGGTATAGCCGAAGAACAGCAGTACAATATTGTTACGATATTCTGATAATGAAACAGGGCCATCAACCGATTGCAGCGTGAAATCGTCACGTGTCACCTGCTCGGAAGAGCAGGAAGAGAGCAGTAATGTTGTTAAACCGATAAGCATGACTACAATATATCTACGGGCAGAAAAATTCATGCGCATATTATAACATGGTAATTGATTAAACGGGAATGAATATCCCGTTTAGATCGAATCGATAATCATCACACCGAAAAGAAGAATCAGGTAAACAATCGAAAATGCAAATACACGCATATCGCTATCACGCTCAGAACGATAGAAACGTACAGCTGTAAACAGGAACATTGAACTAAGGATAATTGATGCAGCAAGATAGATGGAACCGGCGATATCAAAATACCATGGTGTAATGGCTACAGGAATCAGCGCAAGCGTGTAGAGAAGAATGCGCAGTTTGGTTGCATAAACACCACAGGCAACAGGAATGACTGGCACGTTGGCTTTTGCATAATCTTCACGATATTTCAGTGCCAGAGCCAATGCATGCGGCTGCTGCCATACCACCATAATGGCAAAGAGTACCCATCCGGCAGCGCCCAGTTCATTGGTCACTGCTGCATAACCAACCATAGGTGGAACAGCACCGGCAATGCCTCCGAACTGATTGGCCCACGGCGTTCTGCGTTTCATCCACATGGTGTAAACACCCACGTAACCCACCACACCTACTGTAGTCACTATGGCTGTTAATGGATTTACCATGACTGCCATCAGGATCAGTGACGGAATTGTAAGAAGTAGTGCAACAATCAGAACTCGCTTTTCAGAAACTGCTCCGGCAGCCAGAGCACGATTCATCGTACGATTCATCAGCTTATCGATATCACGATCATAATGATTATTAAGCATGCAAGAGCCGGCGGTGGCCAGACCCAGGGTCAGAAAAGTCCAGACAATCAGATCCCAGTTCGGCATGACGCCATGATTACCGAAATAGATGCCGGTAAGGGCTGCGACCAGTGTCAGGCCGACAATACCCGGTTTGCTCAGAGAGATGTAATCCGAGATGACAGATTTTGTTGAAACTTGTTGTTCCGCAATCGACTGATTCATGTCGAAACTCCCTCCTTTGCTATTACGCTTGATCTGGAAAACAGTGAATGACTGCTTTCCGGATAAAGTATAAAAAAGAAAAGGTGGCCCCCCGAAGGAGGCCACCAGATCCGGTTTTACTTAGTGATGCCCAGAAGTGCCAGGGTGTGGCTCAAACTCAGGCTTAGGATTGTCGATGAAGTTGTATGGATGCCAACCTTCAGGACAAATTACAGGTGTTGGGAAGTTACCCTGACCCGGAATAATTGCAGTAGCAGTGAATTCCAGAGATTCTGCGCCCCATGGGTTTGCAGAGGTAGCTTTCTCACCAGCAATCGCGCCTTGCAGCCAAGTAACGATCATCAGCAATGCAGATACGAACGTGATGTACAGACCGATGGTAGACCAGTGCTGTGCGTCAACGATAGTCGCATTGTTTTCGAACATAGCGTAATCCATGTAACGACGTGGCATACCTTCGATACCAGCGAAGTACAGTGGACCCATTACAATGTTCATACCGATGAAGAAACCAACAGCAGTCAGCTTGGTCATCGCAGTGTTACACATACGACCCGTCAGTTTAGGGAACCAGTAGAATACACCAGCGAAGATCGCCATACCGCCGGATACTGCCATCACATAGTGGAAGTGAGACATGATCACGTAGGAATCAGAGATACCGTAGTCAACTGCTGACAGTGCGTTTGGAATACCAGTCAGTGCGCCGATGATCAGCATCAGGAATGCGCCAACTGCCCAGTACATAGGACCTGTGTAACGGATAGTACCGCGGAACAGAGTACCAGTCAGAGACAGCATCAACAGACCGAATGGTAGTGAGATCAGCAGTGTGGTGAATGTCTGCAACAGACGCAGCCAGTCAGGCAGACCTGCAACGTATGCATGATGCACCCAAACGTCAGATGATACCGGGATGAACGCGATCACAGACCATACTGTTGCTTTGTAGTTGAACACGTCATTACGTGCGGATACTGCAAAGATTTCGAACATGATGCCCATGAACGGCAGCAGGATTACGTAAACGGCAGGATGTGAGTAGAACCAGAACAGGTTCTGGTACAGCAGAACGTCGCCACCCACTTCAGGGTTGTAGAAGCCGAAGCCCAGATATTTATCCAGAGATAGCAGCAATACAGATGCAGCCAGTACTGGCACGAAAATCAGCTGAATAACGTTTGCAGTGAATACACACCATACAGTCAAAGGCATCTGGAACCAGCCCATGCCTTTACAACGCATGAATGCAACAGTACAAGCCAGGTTAACCGCACCGAATACTGAAGACATACCGAGGATGATTACGATAGATGAATACATCGCAGTGTTACCAACAGCATCAGTCAGTGAGTAAGGTGGATAACCAGTCCACATGCCGTTATATGAATCCGGAATAACCAGGTTCATCAGGGCCAGGATAATACCAGACCACAGCAGCCATACAGACATTGCGTTCACACGTGGGAAAGCCATATCTTTACCGCCAACCATGATAGGCACAGCCCAGTTAGCTACGAAGCCCAGAAGGGCAGGAATCTGGAAGCCCAGAATCATTACAGCGCCGTGCATAGTCAGCCACAGGT
Source organism: Mariprofundus micogutta (assembly GCF_001895085.1). GTDB lineage: Bacteria > Pseudomonadota > Zetaproteobacteria > Mariprofundales > Mariprofundaceae > Mariprofundus > Mariprofundus micogutta. The sequence goes on from NZ_BDFD01000002.1 coordinate 88,820, forward strand.
TGTAGATATCACCATTGTCGGTGATGTCCGGACCAACAGAGCCCAACTCAAGACGCATTGCGGATGCAGCAAGACCTGCTACAACAAATGATGCAATTGCACCAATCAGGTACCAAACACCGATGACCTTATGGTCAAGGGTGAATACCCATTCTTTTACTGTTTTTGGCTGACCCGGTTTACCATCCGGCTCATGTCCCATAAAACCACTCATAAGTTTTCCTCCTCTATTATTTAATTAATTAGTTAGAAGCGACAGTTGCTTCAGTAGGGATAGAAGCAGTCTGTTCAGCTACGTATGCATCATACTCAGCCTGAGATACGACATTAATTGTGCCGTACATGCCAGAGTGCATGGTGCCGCAGTATTCACGACAGGTTACAACAGACTCACCAAGCTGATCAGGCATGAACCATTCCCAGGTTACACGACCTGGCATCAGATCTTCAGTCAGACGGTAACGATTCATGTAGTGAGAATGCAGAACGTCATCAGACTGCATACGCAGAACAACAGGTTTACCTACAGGTACAACCAGTTCGTTATCTGTATCGATGCCGTTAGCATCAACATAGTTCCAGTTCCACATAGAACCAGTCAGTTTCACTTCAGCAGCGTCAGTTGGAACGTTGCGTAGGTGGTTATGCAGGTCGAAACCTTTCACATAAAGGAAAAGGTCATCGCCCAGGAACAACATACATGGGATTACAACCCAACCGATTTTAGCCTGGTTAGAAAGCTTAGGCAGTTTGCCGCGCTCACCATGGCCTTTACGGCGATACATTACCATGAATGCAAATGTTACCAGTGCGAAAACCACACCAAGTACAGTGATATCTAGCATGGTTTCATGCCACACTTCATCGTAGTGCTCGTGTGGAGTCCAGCCATTGTAGTCTGCACGTGCAGCAGGTGCAGCCTGGAACGCATGTGCAAGTGACGGGATCAGTGGCAGCAGCGCCAGGGAACCAATCACTTTATGCATTAGTGATTTAAATTTCATGTTTTTACCCTCCAAAATTTCATATAAGAAAAACTTCCAGCAATCAGCAATAGACCGAATATCAGTGCTCCAGCGGCGATAAACAGTGGAATATTGACTGTGTATTTACCATCTTCGTAGTTGTAGCTGTAACAGGCACCAACAACAAAGTCGATGACATTGGCTGCGGCGATTTTTTCGCCCATCGCCTTGGTAATGGCCAGTTCCATATCAACAGGTGAAATTGTACCACCGTAAAGGTAACGCGTTACACGTCCTTTCGGGGACAACATGATATAGACATTCGGATGCAGGAATAGCGCATCACGCGGTGACCAGAAAAATTTAAAACCCATGGAGCCGGTGAGTTTCACGATATTTTCTTTTTCCCGCATCGTGGTCATTGTCCAACCGGATGGAACCCCATCCTTAAAACCCGCCTTCTGTAAGAAATCTACCAGTGTCGCAGGTGTATCGTGCTGATCGAAGGATACAGTCAGAACATTATAATCCTGCCCCATCTCCCAGCGTTCCACGCCTTTGAGTGTTTCATTCAGATTTTTGTTAATCACCGAGCAGGCACCGTCGCAAGTATAATAGCTAAATGCCAGAATAAGCGGCTTACCCAACAAGGAACCGAGTTCAAAGTCTGCTCCGTTTTCATCCTGCAGGACAAAATCGTAATTTATCTTCTCACCCAGAAAGGCTTTCTCTTCAATCTTGAGAATGCCCGGATCAACAACTGAATCTTTAGTCACATTGCCATAAGCGGCAACAGCAACACCAGAGAAACCAAACATCGCAACAAGCATCAGCGCCATGGCACGGAAATTTCCGTGCCATAACGCTGTCACATGATACAAGGAGGTTTTAATCATCACAGCTTACTCTGCTTACCAGTAATAAACCTGAAGCAGTACCCAGAAGCCCAGTACGTTCACGAAGTGGACATACATGGTCATTGCACGGGTGTAAGAAAAGCTCAATTTGCCTTTAAACGCAGATGGTACGCATGTCAGCATTACCAGAATGCCCATCACCAGATGCGCAAAGTGAATGCCGGTGAAACCGTACAGTGATGTTGCATAAGCGTTAATACCGATGGTGAAGCCCTGCTCAGACAGGTGGCTCCAGCCAGAGATAGTCATGTACATGAACACAGCCCAGATAGCTACTGAGATCAGTGTGAATGTAGCAAAACCGGAAGCATCGCCGTTTAGTTCTTTCTTACGGGCAATACCGATAGTGAAACTGGAAACAAACAGAAGCAGTGTTGCATAAAGCGCTTCAGTTGCACCAACGTTGGCAGGTGTACCTTCAGGTGGCCAAACTGGTGCGCCCAGACGAGCAACCCAGTAACCAGCCAGTACGCCGCCGATTGTCATGATTTCAGTACCGATGAACATGAACATGGCCGATGGAGACCAGTTTTCGTCGTCGATAACACCGATTGTTTCAGCAGCCCAACCCAGGCCACCCATAATGGTCATGCCAGCGCCAACCGCCAACAGAACCAGCGCCGCAACATCCATCTGGTAGTTGAACTGCGCCATGAACGCCAATAGCAGGAACAGACCAGCACCGAAGCCTACAAGCAACGGATTTGGACTAGTATGCCAGTGGGCCGTGTAGTGTTTAATTTCTTCACTCATTTAATACCCTCCTCGTATTTTACAGCCAAAGCCTTTTTCGCCACACACATAGGTGTGGTCATAACATTGGTTGCGGCATTCTGCCGCGGTGAAATAGCCATATCAAGCACAATTTTAAATAAAATTTAATGTTACTTCATGTTGAGTTCATGTAAGAAAACACACGGCTTATTCTGCCCATGCGAATTATCGCCCAATAAATATGTGTGATATTATGCACTTAAGCCATCTGCCACAGATGATTACGGACAACGGTTCTTATATAACAGGGTAAAACATTGTGAATGAAAAAATATGATCTATAATATAACGATTGCTTATGGTCACATGCCTGTCTTGCTCTGATTTGCATGGTTTTTCAGGTATTTTAGCCAACTACGCGCTGCTCAAGGCAGCATCTTTTCATATATCAGACCCCTGTAACGAACTGACACACCTGAGTAGAACTCCCCCTGCCAATGGATGGACTCATTTCACCATGGATAAGTCAGGAGCCCTCAACTTCTACTATCGGGATCAGGAGCATCGGCTCAATCGGCACATCTGAAAGTATCTTTTCAACAGCCACTTCATCACAATCTGCAAAACGGGAACAGTGCACGCAAACTGTCCACACCTTATGCGGCAGACTCTCTTTTGACACAATGCGGTATCCCAACTGAGCAAAGAACTTCTCCACATAGGTCAGCGCAAACACCTTGGCCACACCCAGACCCGCCAGCCAATGCTCACAAGCTTCAACCAGAAGCTTTCCTATACCATGTTTCTGATATGCAGGACTCACAACCAGCGAGCGAACCTCGGCTATGTTTTTTCCGTAAATATGGGCACACACCACACCCGCAAGATCATTATCATATTCAGCCACAAGAAATTCCTGCAGATGCTGAAAGATATTATCCCTGTCCCGGGACAGAATAATATTCCGCTCAGCAAATGGTTTTAACAAATCATAGATACCTTCAACATCGTCAACACTGGCGCTGCGCACACGAATCTGATGACTCAAGATAACACCGCAGCCTGACCACGCTTCAACATGTCACCGGCATGTTCAAGGGACTGCTCCCCCGCCCCGCCCAGCATACGGGCAATCTCAGCCTGGCGAGCATCCGCCTGCACACAGACAAGTCCGGTAACTGTGCGGCCATCCTTATCTGCCTTGGAAATCACCACCTGATGATCAGCGCACGATGCAACCTGTGGCAGATGAGAAATCACCAGCACCTGCCTCTCTCTACCCATGGCAGACAACAGCTCACCAACACACCACGCCGTTTCACCACCAATACCGGTATCCACTTCATCAAACACGGCAACATGGGGCATATTCGATAAAGCCCCGCAACCTTTCAGTGCCAGCACCAGCCGCGACAACTCCCCGCCTGACACCACACTACTCAGTTCACGCCACGGCTCACCGGGATTAGACATCACCTGAATACTCACTTTATCCCAACCCGATTCACTCCAGCCTGACTCGTCCTGTTCTGCCCTGACCTCAAATCGCACCTGCATACCGGCAAGTGCCAGCTTATCCAGAAACGGGCGCAACAGACCAGACAGCGCGTCACCACAAGCCTTACGCTCCACATGCAAAGCATCGGCATGCCGGGTATAAGTGTCTGCAGCGCTTTGCAATGCCTGCGTCAGGGATGCTTCGTCCCAACCCGCCGTATCGAGTGCAGCCAGACGCTGCTGCCACGTTTCCATGTGAGCCAGTAAACCTGCTTCATCACAGTCATGCCTGCGCATGGACTCATGCAGTGCCATCAAACGCTCTTCAGCGCGCCTTAAACCCTGCTCATCAAATGCCTGATCCTTCACATGAGACAGCTCGGGTGTAGCCTCACCAAGCAGCGCATCCATTTGATCAATGAGTTCGCGACATCTGCGCAAACCATCATGGTAATCTTCGACTGCAGCCACCGCATGGCCAGTTCTGGCAAGCAGATCACGAACATTCGGCTCTGCTTCATCGAGTAACATCAGAGCTTCGGTTGCTGCCTGCAGAATCTGGGCATGGTGTCGCCCGCTATCAACTTCAAGCTGCAGAGCATCAGCAAGCCCCTCTTCTATTTCCAGAACATCGAGCCTGAGCAACTCTTCGCGCATCCAGCTTGCCTGCTGTTCAGTTTCTCCACGCTCTGAGTGCAGAGCATGCAAACGCCCTTTCAGTTGCTTCCAGGCCACAAATGCTTCTTTCGTACTCTGCAAGCCTGCAGCAGACAATCTGACGTCAATCACAGACTGCTGCACCGACTCAGACATCAATGATTGATGTTCGTGCTGACCATGCAGATCAAGACAGATAGCTCCCAGCTTCTGCATGGTTTTCACAGCAACAGGCACACCATTCAGATATGCCCGTGAACGCCCGTCACTTGTAATAATACGTCTTAAAATCAAATCATCTTCGATATCAATATCGTTTGCTTCCAGCAGAGCATGGACTCGCTCATCTCCACCCTGCCAAACAGCCGTGACTTCAGCCTTGTCTGCGCCGTGGCGCACCCAGTCAGAACTGGCACGGGTGCCAAACACAGCACCAAGTGCATCCACCAGCATTGATTTACCAGCCCCTGTTTCACCGGTAAATACAGTGGTGCCGGCATTCAATTCAAGATGCACATGTTCGATCAAAGCAAATTGTTTTACAGTCAGGGATGCGAGCATATAAATCAGTTGGATTCCGGTTGTCCGGCCCAGTTCAATTTGCTTCTCAGCACTTCGTAGTAATGCCTTCCCGGCAGATAAACCAGTGAGATCAAACCGCCTTTCCGGACGCGGACGCAGTCACCTTTTTGCAGCTGGATCAGTTCGATCCCATCCAGATTCAGCGCCGCATCGAATGGCGACTCCACCAGCTTCAGTTCAATCGCATGATCGGCAGACACTGCAATCGGACGATTTGACAGCGTATGCGGGCAAACCGGCACGACTGTGATCGCATTGACAGACGGATGCACAATCGGACCACCTGCAGAGAGCGCATAGGCAGTAGAACCAGCCGGTGTGGCCAGAATCAGACCATCGCCGCGCATACGGAACACATACTGCCCCTCCACCAGCATCTCAAAACCTACCATGCGAGGATGAGAACCACGTTCCAGCACAACATCATTCATTGCACTGCCCTGAGCTATTCTCTCTCCATCCCGCCACACCTCGGCAGCCAATGAAAAGTGACGTGTGGTTTCCAGATTTCCTGCAAGAATCTCTTCAACCACATCAAACATACTACCGACAGGCGTATCTGTCAGAAAACCCAGCCTGCCCAGATTAATGCCGAGTATCGGGGTATTTGAACCGATAAAATGCTTTGCTGCATGCAGCAATGTTCCATCACCACCAATCACAATCATTAACTCAACCTGATCCGGCATTTCAGACACATCCAGCTGTTCACAACCTGTGCTGCAACCCAGACAACTCTGCAGGGCATGATCAACAAACACCGTGCGCCCTTTCTCAATCAGCCAGCGATGCAGCTCACACAACAGCGCACAGGCACGAGCGTCATTAGGCTTAACGCTTATGCCAATCCGATTCACTTACTATCCCCCACCCAACCTTCCGGTTGCGCATGGCATAAAAAGCATTTATCCACTTGAGTATGCGTAGCCCGACGGGGGCTAACACCATCAGCGCCATGGCAACTCATACATGCAGCTCTGGATGTGGTCGTACGGTGAACTTCATCGTTTGGTGCCGGAATGGTTTTTCGCTCACTTGTGCCCAAAACCAGTGCAATCACAACGGCTGCGATAATACCCAAAAATAACAGGTCCCGTTTTCCCGGTTTCCAAGGCTGCTTCTGCTCTTCAGTCATTCAGTCTCTCCACGCAATTCAACAGCAATACTTATGCATAAACAGGTCCGATTCCACAACTATATCGAATTCCGGGGCTGAATTCGTGCAAGCCCATAAAATAGAAAGGGGTTACAACAGCCCGCCATCAACTTTTTATTTATTCACGCCGATGCTAGTGTGCCGCCCACAGTGAAAGCTTTAAGCACTGAACAAGTTTGCAAGAGGATAACCGATATGAACGTAGATCAGCATTTGAAAGTAGCACAGTGGCACATTGAACAGGCTCGCCTGCATGCAACAAGCCAGCACGCTTGTGGCTGCCCTGCTAATGAACATTACCAGAAAATCATTGATGAAGTTGAAGCCGGTACAAAAATCGAAGAAGAACTGGTTTGCTCAACTGAAGGCTAAAGTCTCCCAGACTTATCTAAGAAACATCGTAAAAGCCGCCCATCCGGGCGGCTTTTTTATTCCAGAATTACGTTCCAGAGTGCTGATTATTTAGAGGCCACCACATCCCAGTCGATGATATCCCAGATCGCCTGCAAATATTGCGGGCGCGCATTGCGGTAATCGATATAATAAGCGTGCTCCCATACATCAATTGCCAGAAGCGGCGTTTTTCCGTCAGTCAGCGGGCATCCGGCATTGGCGGTATTCACAACTTCAAGCCCGCCATCACCCTTTCTCACCAGCCAGGTCCAGCCTGAACCGAAGTTGCCTGTGGCTGAAGCTGTCATCTGCTCCTTGAACGCGGCAAAAGAACCGAAACTGGCGGATATGGCGTCGGCAAGCCCTCCACCCGGTTCTCCGCCACCCGTGGAACTCAAACCATTGAAATAAAACGTGTGATTCCAAACCTGAGCTGCATTGTTAAATATGGGGCCAGAGGGTGCAGAACATATAATCTCTTCCAATGACATATCGGCAAATTCAGTATCTTCGATAAACTTATTCAGATTGGTCACATATGCCGCATGATGTTTATCGTGGTGATATTCCAGTGTTTCCGCGGAAATCACCGGTGCAAGCGCATTTTTTGCGTAAGGTAATGCAGGTAACTCGATAGCCATAATTATCTCCTTCAGGCGCTGCTGATTGAAGTTAACTCCTAATCACTTGCGCAATTCAAGTTTAAGAGACCTGAATTAATTGCGCAATCCTACTCAGGATAGGGCTATTGCAATGACAGGTAACCTGCCTTGTTAAGCGCAGGCAGTGCCTCGGGTGAAGTCAGGAACTCGACAAACTGACGCACATAGTCCGGCACATTTTCCGGCATCAACAGATAAAGCATCCGGCTTAAGGGGTAAGCACCCGAACGAACCTCAGCCATGGTTGGCGCATAAGCTTTACCATCGACAATAATTTCAACACCATGCACATGCTTATCCAAATCTCCGATCGTCAGATAACCTATCGCCTGGTCGCTGGTTTTTAACAGCGTCTGCATATGCCTGTTCGGGCCGATAACAACTGCCTGCGGTAACGTGGGCGCCTTACTGTCACCGAGAATATGACTGGCGAAAACCTGCCTTGTTCCACGGTGCATCTCTTTCTCAATCACCATAATATGCCGGTCCGGCCCGCCCACTTCAGACCAGTTATCAATTTCACCTAGATAGATTGCGGCAACAGCTTGCCTGCTCAGACTATGCAGATGTTGCCCATGATACAGCTCATCTGAAATCGCCACGGCAACCGCATCAATGCCGACAGCGATCTGCTCGACACCTGTCAAAGCTGCCTTTTCCACTGCATCTAATTCACGTGAAATCATGCCCAGGTGCACACTTCTATCCATGACACTGGCGACACCCACACCGGAACCTCCAGCCTGCGCATCAATCTGCACATCGGGATGAAGTTTGTGGTAGGCCTCGACAGCATGGTCCATAAACACCTTTACGGTTGAAGATCCGGCAACCTTGATAATCTGCGCTGAAACGGACAACGGAGCCATTAATATAGCCAGCAGCAGGATGAACGATCTGATTTTCATGCCTCATCCTCCATCACCTTATGCATGACTTCACGCAAGCGATCCGGAGACACCGGTTTCTGAATAAATGCAGCCAGTCTCTTGCCCGTAAAATGCTGAATCGCATCCTGCTCATTATAACCACTGGTGAGCACCACCTTGATGTCCGGATTGATGCGTCTGAGTTCACTGAAACACTCTTCTCCACCCATTTTCGGCATGGTCAGATCCATCAAAACTCCGGCAATTCCTGAACCTCGTTGACGATACACATCCAGTGCCTGCACGCCGTTTTCTACACCAATTGTAGTAAAACCCATATCCTCCAGCATCATGATTGCTGTTTCACGCACTGTCTCTTCATCATCCACCACCATGATCAGACCATGGCCGTGCCACAAATCATGTCTGGATAGCTCCACGGTCTGATCCAAGACACCCGAACCGCTCACCGGCAACAGAAATTTGAAACTGGTACCTCTGCCCAATTCGCTATACAGCTTCAGCGCCCCCTTATGGCCACGCACAATACCAAGCACCGCACTCATACCAAGTCCTCGCCCGGTAAATTTGGTTGTGAAAAACGGATCAAATATCTTATCTCTCGTCTCCGCATCCATACCACAACCTGTATCATTCACCTCAACATAGGCATAACGGCCCTGCACAGGATTATCACCGAAGCAGTCCAGCAGATACGAACTATCGGCCTGCATCACACCGGTCGAAATAGAAATCACGCCACTCTTCTTACCGATGGCCTCGTTGGCATTGGTTACCAGGTTCATAATCAACTGCTGAATTTGCGCCTCATCAGCTTCAACTGCAGGCAGGCTTTCCGCCAGCGAATATTTCAGCACCACCCCCTTCTCCAGAGACACTTCGAGCAGGTGGGTAATCTCTTCAACCGAATCAGATAAATTCAACGGACGTACGACAAACTTGCCCTTGCCGGAATAAGCCAGCATCTGCCGACACAATACCGAAGCCCGATCACAGGATTGTACAATCTTCTCCAGCTTCTCTTTGGCATCAACCGGATCATTGACCACCCTGCGCTGCGCCAGCGCAGCATTACCGAGAATAGCGGACAAGATGTTATTAAAATCATGTGCAATGCCACCGGCAAGTATCCCGAGGCTCTCCAGCCGCTGGGCATGCTGTACCTGTTTCTCGATACGACTGCGCTGCCTCTCGGCATCGCGCAGTTCCGAAATATCCAGAAAGGTCACCACGCAGCCGATTGTTTCATCTCCATCAAAAACCGGATGCGACCAGTATTCAACTGGAAACGAACTGCCATCGCGGCGCCAGAACACTTCATCACGTTTATAAACACGCGTTTTCTGATGAAAGGAGCGCATAATATGACAGCTCTGGGGCTCATACGGTGTACCGTCCGGATGCGTATGATGAACCAGCGCATGCATATTTTTACCCAGCAACTGCTCTGCATTGTCAAAACCCAGCAGCCGCACGCAGGATTTATTGGCAAAGGTGCAGCAACCCTGAGGGTCTATGCCATAAATCGCTTCTGCTGTGGACTCCAGCAACAAATCCTTGTGATACGCGGCTTCGTACTCAAGACGGCTACGGTAATGCGAATACCCACGCAGAAGTATCACGGCAATGATGATCAAACCTGCCAGCAAGGTGAGTAGAAGATTGCGAATATGGTAATATTCCGACAAGGCTTCATCTGCATCCACCTCAGTGATAATACCCAGATCCAGCATACGGTCCCATTGCCATACACCGAACACCCGGACACCACGGTAATCACGGTAGCCCTGCATATCCGCACCATCCGGATGTTTGAGCAGCCCGTCTACAGCATGGGTGAGCGGCCATTGCTCCATATTTGCGGGTAACGGCTGAGCTTTTGTCAGCAAAGCTCCGGGATCTGCGGCACGAATGGCCAGCACACTACTCTGGGCTGGCTTCAATAGTCCGACGTCCCGCAAATCGCTTTCAAAGCGGCTGCTACTCAGCAGCAAGCCCTCTCTGCTGACCAGATAGGTTTCACTGCTTTTGCCACTGCGTCCCTTTACGGTTGTTACACTAAAATGGCGACTCTCAGCCAATTCAAGGGCAAACACACCAATATGGGCACCTTTATTATCTGTCACCGGCAACATCACCCACATACGTGGCCCATCCGGTGTGGCAAACGGATGTGTCACCTTATGGCTGCCACTCATGACTGCATGCAGATGATGGGATACTGCCTCGGGCATGGCATTACCTAATTCAGCATCACGCATACCGGCTACTAATATACCTGAAGCATCAAAAACGAAAAAGTCGCGATACTCATGGGAAACCATCCATGCGGCCAGATCACGACGAAGATTAAAACGGCTATCAGCAGTGCCAGCACCGTTAATCTCAACAGCCAGCTTATTCAGAAACATGTTTTCAGAAATAAGCGAGGCGATTTCGCCGGTCATCTCTGCACCCTGACTGGCAAGATCACTATCTACCCAGTGGTTCAGCGCCTGCATTTCAGCCTGTACTGCCTCGAGCGTATTGCTCCGGATTGCATTCAAACTAAACCATGACAGCAGGGATGCCAGCAGCAGAAACAGAGCTGCAACAAACCAACCGTTAACAGTCATGCCTATGTCTCGCCGAGCGCGCATGCTTTCCTGCATAGTCAGAATCCCTCCAGTCCCACCGGCATCATTACCTTTAGCTCATTTGATTTCAAGCGACTTGAAGCAAACACCCTGCATGCAGACTGTTTAACTCAGCCAACTGATAAACCGCAGATGGCCATTATTCACAGCTTCATTGCTGTTCTTTCCGAGAATTAGCACGCTTCTTGCTAACTGATGAAAAAGTCGCCGTTTCAACACGGCAATTTAACTCAAGTTGAAACCGGGAGGTCTCAGTGGATATTGCAACTCTCATAGGCATAGTCCTTGCATTTGGCCTGGTGGCATTTGCGATTGGTGGCGGTATCGCCAGCTTTATCGACCCGCCATCGATGATGATTGTAATTGGCGGTACGGTAGGTGTGCTGCTGGTAGGTTATCCGCTGGCCAACTGTATTGGTGTCATTGGTGTGGCACTTAAAACATTCATGTACAAAGTCGACCCCGGCTCAGATGTGGTTGGTAAACTGGTAGAGCTGGCACAGGTGGTCCGTAAAGACGGAATTTTGGCGCTTGAAAGTGAAGTCGGCAATATAGAAAACGAGTTCATGGCCAAAGGTTTGCAGATGGCCATTGACGGGCAGGAACCGCAAGCTATCGAAGATATCCTGTATATGGAGATGGATAAGGTGGCAGATCGTCACTCCAGAGGCGCGGACATGTTCACCGCTCTCGGCACCTATGCACCATCGATGGGCATGATCGGCACACTCGTCGGCCTTGTACTGATGCTGCAGAATATGTCTGATCCATCTTCGATCGGCCCATCCATGTCGATTGCACTGCTGACCACATTTTACGGCGCCCTGATGGCCAATATTCTGTTTCTGCCCATGGCAGGAAAGCTGAAAACGCGTAGCAAAGAAGAGTTACTGATACAGGAAATCATTCTGGTGGGCATACAGTCTTTGGTTGCAGGTGAAAATCCGCGCATCATGGAACAGAAACTGCTCGGTTATCTGCCGCCAAAAGAACGCGCTTCCTCTTTCGAATAAGGATAATCAGGCAGAAACAACATGGCAAAACGCGACAAAAAACCGCCTCCATTACCGTTTCCGGCAGATCCGGGGGCCGCACTGTTTCTCGAACTGATGATGCAGATGCTGGCCTTCTTTATCCTGCTCACATCTTATGCTGTCATTGTCGAGGATAAGAGGCTTGCCGCTATCGGCTCACTGGCAGGCACATTCAACCCCATGCCACGTGGTGCAAACCTGACAAAAGGTCAGGGCCCTGCACTCCCCACACGTGATATTGTCGATGGAGCATCAGCCCCCAAACGAACCGCCAAAGAATTGACAGACATATCCAAGGAACTCGGCATGGAAGATTCCATGCAGGTGCTACCGCTGGATCAGGATACTGTTCGCATTCGTTTCAGTGAACATATCGCTTTTGCTACCGGTAAAACCACCCTCTCAGACACCTCTCTGGCGCTGGTGGATCAACTGGCTGAAAGCTTCAAGCGGCCAGAGGTCGTTGAAATTCAGATTGAAGGGCATACCGATGATCTGCCAACACGCGGCTCCGGTTATAGCTCCAATTGGGAACTATCTGCCGCACGAGCGATGAGTGTATTCCATGCTCTGGAGCAACGTGGTGTTGCCACTTCACGCATGATTGCAGCAGGCATGAGCGACAAACACCCCATTGCAGATCGACCTGATCTGGCCCGCAGAGTGGATATCACACTGAAATTCCGCCCTGTAACAGATCAAAATGTGGAAAAAGGACAGATTCATGAGCTTCAGCGATCAGTGATTTCTGCCCCCAAGAGTTCATTCTAATGGCCAGAAAGAAAAAATGGCCGGTCGAATACCTGCCCAACACCGAGGCCTGGATGACCACGTTTGCAGATCTGGTCAGCCTGATGCTTACCTTCTTCATCCTGCTCATCTCCATGTCTACCATGGACAAAACCGGCCTCTCCGATATTGAATCATCATTCACAAAGGCCGTTTCCGTACTCAATGCAGGTGATAAAACAGAGTTACAAATTATCCCGCCTTTTGAGATGCAAAAACTGGTCAGCCCCCGAGAGTTGATGCTCGCCATGCGCCAGAACAGCCACGCCATGATGAAAAACAGTACACTGGAACACAAGGTGAAAGGTGTGATCATTAAAGACCGCCTCTACCTCAGAATCCCATCTACAACACTGTTTGAGAAAGGCTCGGCAGAATTAAAAGAAGAACATGTAAAGGCGATCCAGAAACTGGCACAGATGCTAGCCATTTCACCGGGAAAAATCCGGGTGCAGGGCCACACCAATGACAAAATCGACCTGGCCGACAGCCAGTATGCCGACCCCTGGCAGCTCTCTCTGGCAAGAGCGGCATCAGTCTTGCATATACTTGAAGATGAAGGCGTGAATCCGGCAAGATTATCTATGGTTGGTTATGGCCCATCAAGGCCGGTATCAACTGAAGCGACACCATTTGGTCGCAGTAAAAACAGACGGGTTGAAATTGTTGTGTTCAAGTAACAGCGCTGAAACCTGATGAAAGAAAACCGCACGATGAACGTGGAGGAATAGCATGGCAGACAAAGAAGAAAAAGAAGAAGGTGGCAAATCATCCGGCGGCGGCCTGTTGCCGATTATCAATCTGGTACTGCTTGTGCTGGTACTGGCTGTGGGTGGTTTCATCGCATGGAAAATGATGAGCATGGAACAACCTGCAGTGGATACGGACAAACCGGCTGTAGAACAGAATAGTGATACGGCTATCCCTGAAGCAGAGGATGAAAGCGATGCGGCCCCTATCCTGATGGACATTGAAAACATCACCGTCAATCTTGCCGATACAGACCAGAGTCGTTTTTTACGTACCCAGATCAAGCTGGAGGTGCGTAATGAAGAAGCACAGACCAAGGTGACTGCCAATATGGTTAAGATCAATGATCTGATCATCACCATTCTGGCCAGCAAAAAGTTCTCTGAGATCAGGACACCGCAGGGCAAATATGCCTTGAAAGAAGACCTGATCTATCGCATGAACCGCATTGTCGGAGGCAAACCGATCAAAAACCTCTACTTCACAGACTTCGTTTCCCAGTAATGAAGTTCAGGATCAGCGGAGTGTAACATGAGCGAACCGATTCTTGCACCAGAGGAGATTGAAGCCCTGATGGCTGAAGTCGCACCTTCGGAAGAAACAGAAGCGCTGTTTGCCGCTTTGCCGCCCATCAAACAGCCTGAGAATGTAGATGAATATCACTTCAGCAGTGCCGATGATGACGGCCCTGAGCGCTATCCCATGTTCGTTAACCTGCAGGAAAGGCTGGTAGAGATCCTGGATGAGCAGTGGGATGAACTATTCAGAAGAGATATCAATGTGCACGTAGACCGTCTGGAGAACACGGTATACAAGGACCTGATTACAGTTGAAAGTCCTCAGGTCTATTTTGTCTTTGAAGTCGAAGATAACGGTAAAATGATGATAACCTGCGATACGGCCATGATTGTTGCCTTTGTTGATGCAATGCTCGGTGGTGAAGGTGAATCCAGTGATACGCCACAATCACTGTCTCCTGTTGAAATGCGCTTGAGCCATCGCATTGCTGTAAAGCTGGCAAACTCACTGAGCACCGTATGGGCTCCTGTACATGAACTGGATTTTCAGGTGATCAAACTTGATGACGACCCGCAATTCCTTGCCGTCACCAGCGCATATGAAACATGTTTCAGCGCCTATTTTGAAGTGAAAATCAGTGATAATTTAACCAGCAAATTCGGCATCCATTACCCGCAGCCATTTCTTGAACCCATGCTAGAGACCCTGCGTGTCACGGTTAGTGATGAACCAACTGAAACCGACACAGAATGGGCTGATGCACTTATGGATAGCATCTCACACACACCAACCAATATCCGTTTTCAACTCGATAGTTGTCAGGTGGATATCGGCACTTTCCTGAATTTGAAACCGGGAGATTTTCTGCCCATGAAAATCAGGCAAAATGAACTGTGCACAATCTGGATCGAAGACATTTGTATGTTTGAAGCCAAGCCAGGAGACCAGAATGGTATGCTGGCTGCCGAAATTGTTGCACCCACAAAACCCGGAGGTTAATCATGACTGATGAAGCGACTACAAATGAAGGTGATCGCTCTCACCGCGCCAATCTTGAAGCAATCATGCATGTTCCGCTTGAAATCAGCGTGGAACTTGGACGTGTAAAATTACCCCTGCATACCATCGCCAGAATGAACAAAGGCATGGTGATTGAAATGAATAAAGAGGCCAATGCCGAGGTTCAAATTCTCGCCAATGGTACGGTTTTCGCGAAAGGTGAAGTGGTCTCAACAGACGATCACCTTGGTGTTCGCATCACGGAAATCATACCTGCTGCAGCACGCATCAGCAGTCTCTCCTGAAACCGATTGATGGAAACCAGCCTGTTCTCCATGGTTCTTCAGTCGCTGCTGGCTTTATCAGCAGTGCTGGGACTCTTTGCTCTGATGGTTTGGGCTATGCGCCGCTTTCAACAGCATACAGGCAACAATATGCCCCGCGATTTCAAGGTGGTGCAAAGGATTCACATCGACAACAAGAACAGCATCGTCGAAATCCGTCATCGCGGCGCCCACTATCTGCTGGGTTTATCTCCCGGAGGGTTAACCCAACTCAGGCCGGATCAGACGCTGCCTCTATCAGAAGCCACTGCTGCTGAACTGCCGGACGAGACAACATGACAAAACGTTTATTGCTACTGTTGCTCATCGGCCTGCTGCTGCCTCATCTGGCTCAGGCAGCTGATATTCCGACCCTGTCCATGAGCCTTGGTGACAGTGATGATCCGGATGCATGGTTCACCGGTCTGAAGATCATCGCCATGATGACTGTGCTGACGCTGGCGCCATCCATTCTGGTCATGATGACATCGTTTACGCGCGTGCTGATTGTCTTCGCATTTCTGCGTCAGGCCATGGGTACTCAGCAATCACCACCCAATCAGATTCTGGTTGGCCTGGCACTGTTCCTCACCATGTTCATTATGATGCCTGTATGGCAAAAAATTGACACCAATGCCCTGACGCCCTATCTCAATGAGGATCTCAACCAATCCGTTGCTTTTGAACGTGGTGTTGCTCCTTTGCGTGATTTTATGCTTAAACAGACGCGTGAAGATGATCTGATTCTTTTTTTGGGTGCTGCCAAAATGGAAAAACCGGCCAAAGCCGAGGAGATGCCGCTGCATGTGCTGATTCCATCGTTTGTGATATCGGAATTGCGTACTGCATTTGAAATCGGTTTTCTGATCTATATCCCGTTTGTCATTCTCGATCTTGTTGTAGCCAGCGTATTGATGTCCATGGGTATGATGATGTTACCGCCGGTAATGATATCCCTGCCATTGAAAATCATTCTGTTTGTGCTGGTTGATGGCTGGCATCTGATCACAGCTAACCTGCTCGCCAGCTTCAAGTTTTAATCGATTCAACGGCCCCGGGCCGATATTGAGCCACTCAAATCATATTTCTGATGAGCTGCCCCAGTTCATCCACACGATACGGTTTCGAAATAAACGCTGAACCTCGAAGATCTTTCTCATCCGTCACTTCTTCTTTGTCATATCCTGTACAGAAAATAACTTTAACATTGCTGTTTCGTTTCCAGATCTCTTGCGCTGCTGCAACCCCGCCTAAATTCGGCATCACAATATCCATGAGAATCACCGCAACATCATCTTCGTTGGCAATGAATTCTTCCACAGCCTCAAGCCCATCGGCAGCCTGAAGCACGTGATAACCCATCCTGGTCAACACTTCTGCTCCGGTCATACGCAGATTGGCTTCATCATCAACAAGAAGAATGGTTTCACCGCGTCCGGCAAGCGGCAAGCCTGGCTGCTCGGTCAGTTTCTGGGTTGCAGCTTCTGATAAAGGGAAATAGATATTGAATATCGAACCGCGCCCCGGTTCCGATTCAACTTCAATGCGCCCCTGATGGGTTTCTACTGCACCATAGAGCATCGCCAGCCCCAGCCCGGTCCCTTTGCCCACATCTTTGGTGGTAAAAAATGGCTCGAAAATATGGCGTCGGGTCTCAGCCGACATGCCGCAGCCATTATCGGAAACAGACAGATGGGCAAAGCGATCATGCTGATTTTCTTGTGACAGGTCTGTAGCATCCAAAGGCTGTTCGTATAACTCCAGCCTGATATCAATCACAGGCTTATTGACCTTTTCAAGCGCATCACGCGCATTATTGAGAAGGTTCACCAGAATCTGCTGCATCTGCACTTCATCACCATCAACTGGCAGCGCATATTGGCTAAATGAAGTGTTCATACGAATGTTTTCAGGAATACTGAAACGATGCAGTTTAAAAGCCTCCTTGATAAACATCACCAGATCGAAGGTTTTCTTGGTCACCTGACCTTTTCTGGAAAAGGTCAGCAACTGCTGAATCATCTCCGCCGCCTTGAAACTGAGCCCCTCTATTTTACCCAGATGATCCAGTGCCTCGTTATTATTCTGCACTGCCAGCTTCGCCAGATACAACCGTCCGGTCATACCGGCCAGCATATTGTTGAACTCGTGCGCAACACCGCCAACCAGTGTGCCGACCGCTTCCATTTTCTGCGTCTGTAAAAAATGTTCTTCGAACTGTTTGCTCTCTGTAATGTCCTGCACAGTGCCAATCAAACGTTCAGGCCTGCCCGCTGCATCCTTCATCACCCGGCCATACCCCTGAATCCAGCGCTGTTGGCCGTCATTCCGCCTTCGAATCTTCACTTCGATTTTTAATGTCTGACTACCCTTGAGCGCTTCCCGCTTGAGGTATTTCCATATTTTATGCCGAAATCCGGGGTGTACGATATCCAGCCAGCCCTTGATATCTCTGTTGTAGCCTGTTTCGATACCGAGAATAGCATCAAGCATCTCACTGCTTGTCCAACAGGCTCTTTTGAGGTCAAAGGTAAAGGTACCGATTTTACCCGCTTTCTGTGCGTCAGTAAGCAGGGCGTTACTGTCCAACAGCTCCTGAGTTCGCTCCTGAACCTGCCGCTCCAGATTTTCATGTGAGACCTGAAGTGCAGCCTCAGTTTTCTTTCGTTCGCTGATATCACGCAAGATAGCCACAAACTGCTTCTGACCCTGACTTTTCATGACCGATAGAAGTAATTCCAGCGGAATGGGTGAGCCATCCCGGTGTGATCCGTTCACTTCAACAAGTTGCCCCACAAGATTCCCATCTGAAGATTCATCGCCAGAATAATGAGTCGAGTCCGGTAAAGCTCCACCCTGAGGCATTTTATGAATCACTACTTCGGAAAAAGGCCGCCCTGTAGCTTCATCTGCTAACCAACCAAACATGGATGCTGCACGTGGATTCCAGTGCGTAATTATCCCCTGATCATTCATTCCAACAATGGCATCCATTGAGTTTTCAACCAACAAGTGAGCCCATGCCTGACTTAACCTGAGTTTATGCTGCTCTTCTTCGATACGATCCTGATAAGCTTTAAGTTGCTGTTGAAAAGGAGTGCGATCACCTCCTCCTTCCAGCGACATCAGACGTTTACGCAAAGCACCAATCGTCTCATTTGCCGCCAGCAGCTTCTGCTCTAAATCATCATTCATTCATGACCCAATGCCAAACCAACCAGTGTCTGGTTAATATGCAGTCCGTCCCATAACTCCCCATATGTATCAAAACCGATAACGTGCTTCGCTGCAATGCTGGCATGTTCTGCCAACGCCTGACTCTGTTTTTTTCCCTCAGCCTCAAGACTTCTGAAAACACAATTACACATAAAAAGGACTTCAGCCTGACCAATCTCATCAACAAGTTCATTCATAGAAGAATCTAACTCTTCTACCATATCCTGATGCTGACACAGGTTAAGCACCATGCCCTCCTCAATCGCACAATAAAACGTCAGTGAACCATCATCGTTGGCGCTCGTAATCGAGCGAACATAGTTTTCACCAGCGTAGCGATACATCACCGGATGATCTGAGAAAACCTGGAAGTCGAGCTCCCCCACCTGTTTGCCTAAAAGTTCTGCATAATAATCAGCAGCAGGCATGCCATCCAGGCGCAAGACCTTACGCTCTGATTCATTCGCTTTTGTAATAACCACATCTTTCGTTCCGGGTACAAAGTGCTGATGTTTGATACGCCTGAAAGGCAATTCTGACTCCGCCAGTAAAAAAACTGCGCCACCGGAATAGGCCTTTCCATTTGCAATGACGTGCGTCTTCTCAAATTTCAGATCATCTCCGGCACACCCACCTAAAAAAGGAATATTCCCAAGCTGGCTGGAAATGGCGGCTACCGCCCTGCCATCTACTCCGGCCATGCCATCAACAAAACCGATGCAGAAGTGTTGGTCTGAACGCAAATCACTACGATCAATCTGCATTCCTTCTAACAGCTGATTATAAACTTCTTGAGCGCCTTCTTCAGAAAAGTCAGATAAAGATTCAACTACGCTATATGTCCAGCGAATTTTATCCGATGTAATAGCCAGTAATACCAGTGTACCATTTTGATAGCTACCGGAAGTCCATTCTCCGGCACTGGTACTTCCCGCGATCAAAGCTTTCGGGAAACGCTTTGATAATTCTGCAGCAACTGTATGGGGATCCTGTGCTGTTGAGTGAAATACAAAAATAACATCGGGCTTGAACATGACAACATCAGGCCAGTTGGATGTTGCTTCGGAAATAGCCTCAACTGCATCGGCATGTTTCGAATAACCATCGTAAACCTGCATCTCCCCCTCCCGTTTGCGCCCATAAGGAAATATCTCGTTTATAACTGAGAATAGATGAACAACCGGAAATTAACAACTGTCAAAATCCATATATATCCCCAAAAAAACAATTGGCATCCGGCTTGCTCAGTAAGCATCATGGGACCTGACTCAGTTATTCAAATCGGCACTGAAGCCATTAAAATGGTGCTGATGATTTCATTGCCAATGCTGCTCGTGGCGCTGGTTGTCGGTATCGCCATCTCACTGTTTCAGGCCGTTACCCAGATTCAGGAGATGACCCTGACCTTTGTACCGAAAATCATTGCCGTATTCGTAGCGATGATAGTAGCAGCTCCGTGGATGACCGAGCGCATGGTCTCCTTTACCAAGAATCTGTTCTCGATGATTCCCACCCTGACACAGTAGCTGACAGATATGGAATTCCCATGGCCGGATATTCAACAGATTACTGTCGCTTTGCTTGTTTTCTTGCGCATCAGTGCCATGTTGTTTTTACTACCTGTGTTGGGACATCAACTTGTCCCTGCACAAGTGAAAGTCGGTCTGATCGTGTTACTGACACTGCTTATTTATCCTCTTGTTCAGGACAAAGTCACGCTCATTCCGCTGGAACCGATTGCATTTGCCGCCATCGCTTTACAGGAAATCCTCATTGCCGGAGCGCTGGCGATGTTTGCCCAACTCACCTTTACAGCCGCTCAGTTTGCCGGCCAGATCATGAGCTTTCAGATGGGTATGACCGTCGCCAATGTTTTCGATCCTGTAACACGCAGTCAGCAATCCGTTATCTCCCAGCTATCGATTACACTAGCCATGCTGCTCTGGGTTTCTGCCGGTGCTCACCATATTTTTCTTTATGCCATGATTGACTCATTCACGCTGTTCCCGATTGACCAGCCCTGGCACTTCCCGGGTTTGATGGCTTTAACCGATGCTGCAGCCAATATGTTTGTCCTGTCACTGAAAATTGCAGCACCTATCATGTTATTGCTGTTCTTCGTGTATATCGCCCTTGGCCTTGTCTCACGCGCAGTACCGCAAATTCAGGTCTTCTTTGTCAGCTTCCCTCTCACGGTCGGTCTCGGTCTGCTCACCTTCGGGCTCGGCATGCCTGCATTCATTTACTTGATGAGTGATGCATTCACCGCGCTTTCAGGCCAGGTGCCGTTGTTCCTGAGGCACTTGAGCGGAGTATGATTGATGTCTGAAGAACAGGACAAAAGCCAACAAACCGAAGATGCATCTGACAAGCGTCTTGAGGATGGACGCAAAAAGGGGCAGGTGCCAAGCAGCAAAGAGCCTTCGACAGCCATTACATTCATGGTACTCAGCCTTATTGTAATTACCGGCCTCGGTGCCTGGATCGGTGAAGTGCTGATGGGCATGATGGAATTCCACCTCTCGGGAAAATCGAAACTGGAAGCCACAGGTGAGGGTATACAGTCGCTGCTGATCAGCACTGGCGCTGATATTGCCATGGTACTTCTTCCTATAGCCATTCCCATTGTATTGCTCGGCGTGTTTGTCACATTTATGGTCAGCGGCCCGGTCTTCACCTTCGAAACACTGAAACCCAAGCTGGAAAAGATCAGCCCCATGAAAGGTTTCAAACGACTTTTCTCCACCAAATCTCTGGCGGAATTCATTAAATCCGTTCTGAAGATGCTGGTGATCGGCTTTGCCTGTTCAACAGTTGTAATGAGCCTTTTTGAAGAGATCATGTACTCAGCCCTGCGTGACCCGAATGACATCGCCGCTCTGGCCGTCAATGGCGGCGTCAAGATTGTCACACTGGCGACAATTATTTTTGCCTTCATTGCACTGGCTGATGTGATCTACCAACGCTGGGAACATATGAAATCAATGCGCATGTCGAAAAAAGAGCAGCGCGATGAACACAAAGAGTCTGAGGGTGACCCTCAACTGAAAGCAAAAATTCGTCAGATTCAGATGCAGCAGGCGCACAATCGCATGATGTCCGATGTACCCGATGCCGATGTGGTCATCACCAACCCAACCCATATCTCGGTTGCTCTGGCCTATAAGCCGGGATCCTTGAGTGCGCCGCGCGTGCTGGCCATGGGCAAAGGCCATATTGCCGCCAAAATTCGTGAAATCGCCAAAGAAAACAACATCCCGATGCGCGAAAACAAACCTTTGGCAAGATCCTTGTTTAAGCAGGTCAAGGTCGGCGATGAAATACCGGAAGAACTGTTTGAAGCCGTTGCCATTATTTTGGCTGAAATATTCAGATTAAAGGCGCGATAGTGGCCCGAACAACAACGACTGAGTACAGAAAGAGTAAGCAGACCATGCGTCAAAAAAATGGCCTGATAGTAACGCAAAACCGCTATCAAACGCCTTTTGCGAATATGAAGGAGCAGTAAAGCATGCAATCAGCAGCGATGACATTGCAGCGCATAGGCAGACAACCTGACGTCATGCTTGCAGTCGGTGTGCTCGGCATTCTGATGGTCATGATCGTGCCATTGCCACCATGGCTGATGGATGTACTGCTGGCTGCGAACATCACCATTGGCATACTGATTCTGCTGACCTCAATCTATGTACTTAAACCGCTTGAGTTTTCAGTATTCCCTTCCCTATTGCTACTCACCACGCTATTCAGGTTATCGCTAAACGTTGCTACAACACGCCTGATCCTGTTACACGGACAGGAAGGTCCTGCAGCAGCAGGCCATGTCATTGAAGGCTTTGGTGAATTTGTTGTCGGCGGTAATACAGTCGTCGGACTGATTATTTTCATCATTCTCGTGCTGATCAACTTTGTTGTAATCACCAAGGGTTCTACCCGAATCGCCGAAGTAGCAGCGCGTTTTACCCTGGATGCCATGCCGGGCAAACAGATGGCTATTGATGCCGATATGAATGCAGGCCTGATTGATGAAGCTGAAGCACGCAAACGGCGTGAGAATGTAGCTCGTGAAGCCGAGTTTTACGGAGCCATGGACGGTGCATCAAAATTCGTACGCGGAGACGCGGTTGCCGGCCTGATTATCACGGTGATCAACCTGATCGCAGGTCTCATCATCGGTGTGATGCAGCACGGCATGCCGGCTTCAGATGCCATGGCGGTATTCAGTCTTTTGACGGTAGGTGATGGTCTGGTGTCACAAATCCCTGCCCTGGTCATCTCTATCGCGGCAGGTATCATTATTACCCGTGCCAGCAGCAATACTGCCCTGCCACTCGAATTAAAAGAACAGTTCACCAAACATCCCAAGGTTCATTTTGTCGCATCAGGTGCCTTGATTCTGATGAGTCTGGTACCGGGTCTGCCTTTCGTTCCCTTCCTGATCCTCTCTCTCGGTCTGGCCGCAAGTGGTTACTACCTGCAACTTGGACAACAAGAAACCGCACTGGTCTCGGATGCGGAAGATGTAACACCACAGCCTGAAGTATCTCCGGAAGCAGCACTGGATGATCTGCTGGTTGAAGATCCGATACGTCTGGAGATCGGTTACGGCCTGATCGATATGGTTGAGAACAGCCGTGAAGGAAACCTGCTGGATCGGATGAAAAAAGTACGTCGACAGATCACCCAGGAGATCGGTTTTGTGCTGCCGCCGGTGCATATCAAGGATAACCTGCAGCTTGGCGTCTCCGATTATCAGATTCTCATTCGCGGTGCCGTGGTCGGCAGCGGTGAAATTCGTCCGCGCAACCTGTTGGCTCTGGAGAGTCAGATGACCGGGCCTGCCATTGAAGGCATCCCTACCCAGGAACCGGCATTTGGACTGCCTGCCTTGTGGATTTCTGAAGATAAACGCCAGCAGGCGGAGCTCTCCGGTTACACTGTGGTTGAACCCACGACTGTTATTATCACCCATCTGACCGAAGTATTGCGTGCACAGGCATCCGAAATGCTGGATCGCACTCAGGTGCACGAATTACTGGATAAATTCTCACAGCGCCATCCGAAAGTTGTTGATGAAATTGTCCCTGCTCAGGTTTCCGTTGGCACCCTGCAGAATGTATTGCAGCGCCTGCTCTCCGAATGGGTACCGATCCGTGATCTGATGCTGATTCTCGAAGCACTCTCCGACCATGCCGGAGAGAATCTCAGCATCGATGATCTGGTGGAGCATGTCCGATCCCGTCTGGGACGCACCATTACCCAGCGTTATCTGAATCAACAGGGTGAGTTAGCCGTATTCATGCTGGATGGTGAACTCGAACAACGCATGACAGAACGCATGGTTCAACAAGCCGGCTGGGGACTGCCTCTGGAGATGGCAGAATGGCAGCGTTTCATGGCAAGGCTCAATGAGGTTGCATCACAATATGATGTCGACATGCCTGTACTGTTGACCACACCGCAACTGCGCGGACCGCTGTCTCAAGCTCTGCGTAAAATCATGAATCGAATTGTTGTCTTATCGATCAACGAAATGCCGCCACAAACCAATGTGCAATCTCTGGCACGTGTGAGTCTGTACGATGCGAATTAAAGTCTATACCGCGCCTCACCTGCATGAAGCTCTGGCCAAGGTACGTCAGGATATGGGGCCCGAAGCATTAATTCTTGATCGTCAGCAGGTCAAAGATGCCAATGGTGGCATGTGGCATGTGCATGCAGCACTGGACAATCACTCTGCCTCGCCTGAGAAGAGTGATGAGAGGGCCACCACACAACTGGCTAAACCTGTTCTGAACACAAAAAATGAACCCGCCCCTGAAGCTACAAGCGATGCCACGATCGATCGTCTAGAGCGGCTTGTCGTTGGCTTGAGCAATAAAGAGTCTGCCAGCCTGCGCAATGCTCTGGCTTCGGGTCGTGAACAGGAATCATTTGACCATCTGATGCGGCTTGGTGTTGCCGCGACCTATGCCTTTGATATGGCCGGCGATTATGCTGTACGCAAACCGATGGGCAGTAAAACACTGCAATGGAGCCGTCGCATCAATCCTGATAACGGGCGCAACACCATCCTGTTTTCCGGCCCGTCCGGCAGTGGAAAAACCACTCTGATCGCCAAACTGGCAGCCCACTACAGCCTGAAAGGCATACGTGTAGCAGTGATCTCCACAGACACCGAACGTATGGGTGGCCTGGATGCCTTGAAAGCATACTGTAGCACACTGGGAATTCCGTTTTATCCACTGAAAAAAACGGCTGAGGCAAAAAAAATCCACAGCGACACACATTCGGCACAACTCCTGCTAATAGACACTGAAGGCTGGAGTCCTCGCCGCGATACCTGTCTGAAACGTCAGACAGGTTTATGGGATGCGATGGACTGCACACGCAAAATCATGGTGATTCCAGCCAATATGGATGAGGAGGATGCAATGCAACAGTTAAGCCACCATACGGCATCTGACATGACCGATATCGCATTTTCCAAACTGGATGAAACACAGAAACCCGGAAAAATTGTCAACTGGTCAATTTCTGCCAAGCTGCCAATGAGTTACTGCAGTTTTGGACCGGAAGTGCCGGAGCAAATGGGCTGGTTGACGGCACAGACACTCACCACACTACTGAGCAAACACAGCGGGGCTGCAACAGCATGAGTGACACTTCGCCACGCGTAATATCCATCAGCAGCGGCAAGGGTGGTGTCGGTAAAACTTTTGTATCGGTACATCTGGCGGCACAGGCTGCGCGATCCGGAAAAAAAGTGCTGCTCATTGATGCCGACCTGGGACTGGCCAATGTTGATGTCATGCTGGGTCTGCACACAGGCGGCTCTATTCGTAATCTGCTGGCCGATGACGCTGCGCTTGAGGATCTGATTATTCATTGTGACCGTGGCTTTGACGTTCTGCCCGGTGGAAGCGGCATCTATGAACTGACCAATCTCAATGTGGGCGAACAGCAAACCATTCTCGATTCACTGCGTGAAGCCGGCCGCGATTATGATCTTATTCTGATTGATACCGCTGCAGGCATTGGTGACAACGTGCTCTATTTTGCCTCGGCAGCCGAGACTGCAGTGATCGTTTTAACTCCCGATCCGACTTCACTCACCGATGCTTATGCATTGATCAAGGTGATGTCACAGCAGCGTGATGTGCATCGGTTTATGGTGATTATTAATCAGACTGACGAAATCGATGGCCAGATCACATTCAAGCGACTGCTATCCGTGGCCGACCGCTATCTGGATGTCTATCTCGATTATATCGGTCATATTCCGCAACACCCGTCCGTGCGTCAAGCCATCCAGCAACAGCGCCTGATCACCGAGTCCGACAGTGCTGTCGGCCCGCATCTGAACAAGTTGTTCGAAACCCTGCTTGCCCGTCCCCGTGATCACTCACGTGCTGGCGGCCTGCAATTTTTCTGGGAGCATTCACTGGCCTCCACGCTGGATGCCAGCCCCGATGAACTCGCAGCGGATGCCATGCAGACGCAAGGAGTTTCTTCATGACACCGGCACATGCAGCCACGGCTGGCGCTCTGACAGGGTTGTTACTGGGCAGTGCGATCTGTCTGATCCAGAATATCCCTGTTGTGGAATCGCTGTTCCGCATTTCTATTCTGGCCTTTGCCGGAGCCTGGATGGGCATACTGCTCGCCTGGCTGAATCAGATTTTACCGGACAAAAAGAATCAGCATGATCAGCAAGACGGTCATCATCTGGATACAAGGCTGTGACTGCAATGCCACAATATAGCTCCACTCCGGCCCCTACTCCGGATGAACTGCTGGAGGAGTACCTGCCATTGGTTCGCTACCACGCAGATCAGTTAATGCGACGCACACCGGACTCGATTGAACTCGATGATCTGATCAATGCCGGTGTCATCGGCCTGCTGGATGGCTCCCAGCGATTTGATCAAACCCGCGAAGTACAGTTTAAAACCTTTGTATCCTACCGAGTGCGTGGTGCCATGATTGATTATCTGCGTGCATTCGACTGGATGCCACGCGGCTTACGCGATCATGCCAAGGAGATGCAGGGTGCATTTGCCGAACTCGAACAGCGCTATGGCCGCCCTGCCAGTGAGGAAGAGATAGCCAAACATCTGGAGATAAACATCGATGAATATCGCCAACGGCTGAATCAGGTACGTACCATGTCTGTCGTGCATTTTGATGATCTGCCCATTGCAGGCAATCAGGATGAAGATCTGAGCATTCTTGAAACACTGGAAGGCGATCCGGAACTGGGCCCTGAACATCAGAATACAATGGCTCAGTTTGTCACACAGCTGGCCGATGCGATCAGCAAGCTGCCTGCGCGCGAAAATGTATTGATTACCCTCTATTATTATGAAGAACTGACCATGAAAGAGATTGCCCTGATTCTGGGACTGACTGAATCACGTGTATCCCAATTGCATTCGCAGATGGTACTGCGCATGCGCTCACTCATGGGGCTGGCTTAAACATGGAAGCCTTAACTCTGTTCCTCGACCAGTGGCTGAGTCTGGTCATCGATGTTGTGCTGATTATCGGTGTCTTTTTTCTCTGGCTGACCTGGTATCGCAATGGCCGCCGCCAGCAATATCTTGAACAACTGCTTGCCAGTACTGCGCAACAGCTCGACGAAGCCACTCAGCATTTGAATCAGGCCACGCAACTGATCTCCCAGGTGCAGCAGAAAGAGGAGCAACGGCTGGAGTCCAAGGCTGAACCTGTGCAAGCAAAACCGCGTGCAGTCGAAACGACCCGGCCTGAGCCACCTGTCAAAAAACAGGCTGAAGCGACAAAAAATGCACCGCCCGAAAACAGTTCTCAGGCCACAATGATCCTGCGCATGAAACGTGAAGGTGAAACCCCTGAAGCGATTGCCGATCGTCTGGACCTCCCGCTGGCCCAGGTCAAACTGGTACTGAAGATGTACGCCCCATCCAGCAAGTCCGCAGCTTAATCGTATCCGACCTAATTCTCCCTCCCAGAC
Source organism: Mariprofundus micogutta (assembly GCF_001895085.1). Lineage (GTDB taxonomy): Bacteria > Pseudomonadota > Zetaproteobacteria > Mariprofundales > Mariprofundaceae > Mariprofundus > Mariprofundus micogutta. The sequence continues at coordinate 116,514 of NZ_BDFD01000002.1, forward strand.
AAATCATCAGGACAGATGATTTGCACGTATTACGCCCAAAGGGATGAAGGTCATGGATAACCTGAATGACAAATCTGGGCACCATTGACATGAAGAGCTACATCTCAACTCCTAACTGACTCAAACTGGCTGATAGGCGACCCTCGTTAGAGACCTTCCAGCCACCCCAAACTGGGCTCGGACAGGTAGATGCTGGCAACCATTCGAGATTGATCTGCTTAAGTCCTTCGTAACATCGAAGTAAGCATTCACTGCTATTATTTATTTGCACATGAGTTATTTGCATAGAGGAAAAAAAGTTCCCTGAAAAGCGGAAAAAAGTTCCCACATAGAAACCGGAAGCATTTTCATAACACCATAAATAGCTGTAATTAAATAACTTTTTTAAATCCTTTGGCTGGCCGCAATCTTGCAATAGATAGGCAGGCAAGATTAATAAGGCAGGAGATAACAATGCAACTTGGTTTCTTTATTTCGGGTGGCGCAGGCCAGATGATGCAAAATCGTCTTGATAGCATCAGTAACAACCTGGCGAATGCGAGCACCGTAGGTTACATGGAGGATCGCACAGCGTTCTCATCCATGTTTTCCAGCAAGATGGGCCGTGAAGGCATCCCGGACAACACTTCCGCAGCTCACCTATCCATGAACACACAATATACCAGCATCGAACCGGGCTCGATCCGTAGCACCGGTGGCGAGTTTGATTTCGCTATTCACGGCAAAGCATTTTTCCGCGTACAGATGCAGAATGGTACTGAAGCACTGACTCGTGCCGGTAACTTTCAGATTGATGCTGAAGGCAACCTGAAGACTCAGAATGGTCATCCGGTTCTGGACAATAATGGTTCAGCCATTCAACTACCACGCGGCGAAGTCAGCGCAACGAAAAATGGTACAATCTTTGTCAACGGAGACCCGGTCACTGAACTGGGGCTCTCCATGCTTGTTGATCCGCGTAAAATCCAGAAGAGCGAAGGTGTGCTGATTCATACGCCGAAAGAGAATGTCGCTCCGGCGGACAATTCCGTTTCTGTGCATCACCATTCACTTGAAGAGTCGAACGTGAATTCAGTTCTGACCATGACAGAGATGATCGCCACCACGCGCGAATACGAATCAATGATGAAAACTTTAGAAAACTATAATCAACAGGCCTCTCTGCTCAATGACAGAGTCGGTCTGGTTCAGGGATAAGGGAGTAGTATTATGATGCGCTCATTATGGACTGCCGCTACAGGCATGGCAGCACAAAGTCTCAACGTGGATGTGATATCCAATAATATTTCCAATGTGAATACGACAGGTTTTAAACGCGGTCGTGCAAACTTTCAGGATCTGATGTACCAACAGGTGAAAGCGCCGGGTTCAGAAGCAAGTTCTGCCGGCACACAGCTGCCAACAGGCATTCAGGTCGGCCTCGGTGTACGCGCCGCCAGTGTCGACAGCATCTTCTCTGAAGGCAGTTTCCAGCAGACAGATAATCCGCTGGATCTGACCATTCAGGGTCGGGGTTTCTTCCAGATCCAGACACCGAATGGTGATACACCTATACCCGCGACGGTAAATTCAGTGTTGATTCAACCGGACAAATTGTTACCCAGAATGGTGATATTGTATTACCGGGTATCACAGTTCCGGCCGATGCTCAGTCCATTCAGATCTCTCAGGATGGTACGGTCTCCGTGGTTCAACCCGGCGCAGTTCAGAGTATTATTGGTCAGTTTCAGATTGCCGATTTCATTAATCCGGCAGGTCTGACTCATCTGGGCTCCAACCTCTTTCAAACCAGCAACGCCTCCGGCGAAGCTGTGATCGGTAATCCCACCGAAAATGGTCTTGGCTCAATCGGCCAGGGCATGCTGGAGATGTCCAATGTCAGCATGGTTGAAGAGATGGTAAATCTGATTGCCGGTCAAAGGGCCTATGAAATGAACTCCAAAGCGATCCAGGCTGCTGATGAAATGCTGCAGACTGCGAATAACGTGAGGAGATAATTCCATGCTTCGCCACCCATTGTCCCGAACCTTGAGCCCTGTTGCTTTGTTGCTGGCCGTGCTGCTACCTGCCTTAATCCTGCCTACGATTACTTTGGCAGCGCCGGATGCAACCATGCAGCAATCGCTCAAAAAGTTCTTCGACAATGGCGTGGCGCTGCGTGGCGCAACCGCAGAGTTGATTCGGGTAGAGAGCTGGCCTCAGACCACCGGTGCTGTCTCCTGGTCCTTGCCCAATCGCCTGCATGGCCATCCCAAACGCTTCTCAATGATCGCCCAGCAGGGTAAAAAACGCTGGTATGTTCCTGTTCGTGTTCACTGGTGGACCAGGGCCATTGTGATGAAACAGCCCGTTCCGGCACGCAGCTTGCTCTCTAGAGATATGATGATCGTAAAACGTACCGATATTGCAGGCCACAGTGGCCACTGGTGGGAAGAAAAATCTGCCCTTGAGGGCATGCGCCTGAATCGTCCACTCAATAAAGATGCAGTAGTATTAAGCAGTTACGTCAATGTTCAGCCTATGATCAAACGCGGTGACATCGTACAGATCATCCTCGACCTTGGTCACCTGCATGTGCGTGCAGAAGGGAAAGCTTTGCGCTCAGGCGGCAAAGGTGACCGCCTGCTGGTGCAAAACCTGCGCAGTAAAGAGGTACTTCAGGCCACCATTGAGAACAGGGATACAGTTCGAGTCCGTTTTAATAATGGGAGACAAGGATGAAAACCTCGACACTCTTGATACTGATCAGCGCCGCATCACTGCTACTGGCAGGCTGCATGCCACGCGCCAACAAAGCACTCGATGCAGAGATCGAAAAAGACGTCAATACAGCACTGAGCACCCCTGAAACCGACAACAGTGCCACAGGCTCACTATGGGCTAATGGCGGTGCCGGTTTCCTGACCGATCCTAAAGCGACCCGCGTGGGCGACCTGGTGACAGTACTGGTTTCCGAAAATGCCAAAGCGACACGATCACTGGGCTCCAAACAGAGCAAGTCTTCAGATCGCTCTACAAGTATGAATGCCAATATTGCTTATGGAAATGCATTACAGAATGCCAATGTCAGCCCATCCGGCAGTATCGGTATGAGCAACGGCAAAACCTTTGATGGCTCCGGCTCCACCAATAACTCCGACACACTGACTGCCAGTGTCACATCGGTAGTTACGAAAGTATACCCCAACGGAAACATGTACATCGTTGGTAAACGTCAACTGACAATCAACCACGAACCTCAGGAGATCACCTTCACAGGTGTAATCCGCCCGATCGATATTGCATCGGATAACTCCATCCCTTCAGCAAAAGTGGCACAGGCCAATATCAGCTACGGCGGCACAGGTGCCATCGCCAACACTGCGCATGAAGGATGGGCATCACAGACTCTGGATCAGATATGGCCATTCTAATGAAACTTAACCTACCCCGTTCACTCTTCGCACTGCTGGCAGCCTGCATGCTGCTCATGCCGGCCCAGTTGCAGGCTGAACGTATCAAAGACCTTGCCGATATCGAAGGTGTACGCGGCAATGCCCTGATTGGTTACGGTCTGGTTGTCGGCCTGAACGGCACAGGTGATTCCGGCACCTCTTCGCCTTTTACTGTTAACAGTATCACCGCGCTGCTGGAAAGGCTGGGTGTGAATGTTCGAGCTGATATCAGTAAAATGAAACCTAAAAACATTGCTGCAGTCATGGTCACAACTGAACTGCCTGCTTTTGCCCGTCCGGGTCAGCAACTGGATATCACTGTATCAAGCATCGGCGATTCCAAGAGCCTGAGAGGCGGCACCCTGCTGGTGACACCCTTGCTTGGCGGTGATGGCAAACCTTACGCTGTTGCACAGGGCGGGCTCTCTATCGGTGGTTTTGCTGCTGCAGGCAAAGGTGGCAACACCACCAAGAACCACCCTACTGCAGGCCGTATACCCAATGGAGCCCGCGTCGAAAGAGCTGCGCCTCACGGGCTGTATGCCGATCAGGAGCAGGTTGTCCTGAGTCTGCGCCGTCCCGACTTCACAACTGCCCGCACCATGCAGAATGCAATTAATGCCAAACTCGGTGAAGGCATGGCACGTGCTACAGACTCCGGCACCATCAAGGTATGGAACCCCAAGGGAAATGCCATTGATCTGATTGCTGATCTGGAACAGATCGATTTGGACATTGACCACAGGGCTGTTGTTGTCGTGGATGAACGTACCGGCACAATTGTGATGGGTCAGGAAGTGCGCATTGATAAAGTGGCTGTGGCTCACGGTAACATTACAGTCAGTGTCTCGGAAAATCCGGAAGTTTCTCAGCCGAATGCTTTCGCTGGCGGACAGACCGCAACGGTTGATCGTACCAATGTCGATGTCAGTGAAGATGAAGCCAAGCTGGTAGTGCTACCCAAACAGGTTTCACTCTCAGAGCTGGTGAGTGCACTTAACGCTGTCGGTGCCACTCCGAGTGATCTGATCGCAGTGCTGCAGGCTATTAAAGCTGCAGGTGCGCTGCACGCTGACTTAAGGACCATGTAATGAAAGATCTCGTCGAATTCACCATCGACAAACTGCTACAGCAGGAGCGTATGCAGAAGCCGGCAACGGCTCAGCAGCGTGATGAATCGGGCAAGAAATTCAAACAGGTTATGGCAAAACTGCCGGATCATGCAGCCATGCATCGAGTGCCAGGCTCACAATTACCGACTGATAACAAAACCAAAGATCCGGCATTGTGGAAAACCAGCCTGGAGCTTGAGGCAATCTTTGTACAGCAGATGATGACCGAGATGCGTAAAACGGTGAACAAGTCCGAATTTCTGCCCAGCGGTTTTGCAGAAGATGTACATGGCTCCATGATGGATCAGGCCATTGCTCAGGTCAGTAGCAGACAGAGTAAATTCGGTCTTGCCGAATCGATTTACAAACAGCTGGAATCATCTCAAGGACAGGTGAACGGCGAAATTTCTACTCAAGAAATTTCACAAACTGCCGATAAATTGAAGATGGCAAATGATTTAAGCCTGGAGGCACGTAAACATGCGCATTGAACGTAATAGTGGTCCCGGCGGGGTTCAGGGTGGCACAAGTGCTGGTAAAGCCAAAGGCAAGCGTGCCCCATCCAGTGGTTCAAGCGATTCGGTGCATGTCACTGACTCCGCATCTCTGCGTGAAAAGGCTCAAGTGATGCTGGCCGACATGGACGCTGTACGTATGGAACGCATCGAAGAGATCCGTGATGCGCTGGAGAAAGGAACATTCAAATCAGACAGCCGCAAAGTTGCCACCCAGATCGTGTGCAATGCGCTGGCGGAGCACCCATGGTCATAAATCAATTATCCGCCGAAACCATGCAGCAGCTACGCAACATTCTCGAGCAGATGAACAACTATGCTGTGGCACTGGAAGAGGTCAGCAAACAGGAGCAGGACGCAATCCATGTTCTCGATTCCGATCGCATCATGCAGTTGAGTGACAGGCGCGTTGCCCTGCACCAGCAGCTTGCAGCACTGGAAGCTGAATGCCATGGCCTGCTCAGAAGTCAGGGCATTGCAGATGATATGACATTGGCAGTAGTGATTGATATGTATTGCGGCAGCAACGCTGCTGATTTTCAAGCCCTCAGGCGCAAGCTGTATGAGCGCATCATACATGTGGATAAATGTACCCAGGATAACCGCTTACACCTGCTTGCAGCGTACAATGTGACATCAACAATACTTCAACAGTTGGGACTCTCTCAAAATGAGAGCACTTACAGCAGGAGCACAGTAAAATGATCTTCCCCAGCCTGAATATCGCGGCCTCGGCCCTGCAGGCTCAGCAGTCGGCCATTGATGTGGTAGCGCATAATATCGCCAATGCAAATACGCCCGGTTATTCGCGGCAGGTTGCCGATATCGGTACGCTTTCACCTGAAAAAATCGGCGGAATGTCCTTTGGTCGTGGTGTTCAGATTCAGAATGTTCAGCGCATTATCGACCCGATCATTAACGATGCCCTGACCAATAACAGCTCGCAGCAGAGCTACTGGGACTCCCTGAATAAGGGCCTGAATGCCGTGGAAAATGTATTCGGCAGCCTCTCCAGCACCGGGCTTGCAGCATCACTGGATGAATTTTTCCTGGCATGGCAGCAGATGTCCAATAACCCTCAGGATGGTGGCCAGAAATTTAATGTGGCGGCCAAGACAAATACCGTCATCAATAATATTTCCACCATGAGTACACAGCTGAGCAATGCCCAGAACAGTGCTGATAACCAGATCTCCGATTCGCTTACACAAGCTAATCTGTTGCTGGATAAAGTGGCTTCACTCAATGCCCAGATCACCCGCCAGGAGAACATTCAGCAGGGTGTTGTCGGAGCAGCCAATGATCTGCGTGATCAGCGGGACACTGCCCTCAGGGATCTGGCCCAGATTATCCCCATTCAGGTAGTGAACAGCCATGAGAATGGTACGCTTGTACAGTCGACTAACGGTGATTTGCTGGTTCAGGATAATACAGCGCGTCATCTGGCACGTGGTACTGTTGGTGCCAATGCCTACGCACCGATTGTGATTCAGGAAACTGGAGCACCCCTCAGCGGAACCTTGAATAGCGGTAGTATTGGTGGTCTGGTTGAACTCAGAGACAATAAACTGGGTAGTTACCTGAATCAGATTAACAGCATTGCCAGTAATATGATTTTTGCCGTGAATCAAATCCATGCCAATGGCAGCAATGGTGCAGCCATGACCTCGATTACTTCTCAGGAGATCGTCAATGCGGGCCTCGCTTTGAATGATCCGCTGCAAGTAGCTCCCTTTGCATCCCAGATTCAGACCGGCAGCTTTAAGGTCCACACTTACGATGCTGCAGGCCTCCCAACACCCGCCGGAGGTACGCTGATTAATATCACCGCTGGTGTAACCACCATGAATGATGTTGCTACCAGCATTTCAGCTATTCCCGGTGTCACGGCCAGCATAGGTGGTAATGGACAGCTCACCATTGCAGCGGCAGCCGGATCCAGCTTTGCCCTGTCTGACGACACCAGTAACGTGCTTGCAGCTTATGAGATTAATAATTTCTTCCATGGCTCGACTGCAGGAACGATGGAAATCTCGGCAAATATTCAGGCAAGTGCCAACAACATCAATACAGGTCAGGTGGTCTCTGCCACTTCGGCCATTCTGGTTGGCGACAGTACAACAGCGGTTTCTATTCTGGCACTGCAGGATCAGGCCATTACCTTTGATGGCACCGTATCTTCAAGCCTGCATGACCGTACAACACTGATTTCATCGACATATGGCACGGATGTGAATATCTCCAGCCAGCAGTTGCAGTACCGGACCTCAGAAGCTGTCTCCCTGAATAGTCAGAGAGAGTCCATTTCCGGTGTGAATATTGACGATGAACTGGTCACCATGATCAAATTCCAGCGCGCATATGAAGCGTCGGCCAAGATCATTACCACTTCCAATCAGATGCTTGATTCACTGCTGGGGCTGATCCGATGAGAATTACTACTTCACAGTTATATGACAACCTGTTGCAGGGTGTTCAGCAGCAACTGAATATCCAGAACAAGGGAAATGCCCAGATTACTTCAGGCACCCGCTTCCAGACGCCTGCAGAAGCAGCGCTCGACTACCGCACCTCTCTCGACATCCGGCATGCACAAAAATCTGTGGATGGCGGCATTGAAGCCATTGCCATTGCAGAATCAAGGCTGGCTGTCAGCCAGAATCATCTGAATAACATGGGTAATATTTTTTCGCGCGCACAGACCCTGGCGGTTCAGCAGGCCTCCGGACAGATTTCTTCCATAGACAGACAGGCCGCCATTTCAGAAATCACGCATTTAACGACAACCATGCTCAATAACGCCAATCAGAAATGGCAGGGACAGGCACTCTTCTCCGGCACAGCCGTCGATAAAGTACCTTTTGTCACCAATGCATTTAATGCTGGCACGGCAGTTTTTGCAGCCGGCGCTAACACTTCCATCACCAATATTTCGCAAACCGCAAACCCTTCTGCAGTTAATGATACATATGCCGTCACACTCGATGCAGCTGGTACCAGCATCGCCAGTATCACCAACAGCTTGGGAACCAACCTGCTGGCTGCTCCCGTGCCTCTTGTTGCCGGTGCCAACGCAGTCACACTCAGCAATAGTGCGGAACTGAGCATCACTTACAACGGCACGCCTGACACTGTGAATCAGGCTGGTGGTTCGCTGACCGTATCCGGAGCAACAGCGGCGGGCAGTGTATCTTACGCTGGCAGTGATCAGGACCGTGTAGTTACCGTCAACCCTTCCCTGCAGATCACAAGCAACATCAGAGGTGATGACCCGGCATTTACCGCGGCATTCCAGGCACTGCAGGACTTCAAAACAGCGCTGCAGACCAATAATATACAAGGCGTGACAGCATCAATTGGCGCCTTAACTGCAGCCGGTGAAGCATTGATTGATATTACTGCCGACGTCGGTGCACGCATCGATGCCCTGCAGATTACAAAAACTTCTTATGAGGATATGAAGTCCCACTTTGCAATCAGGCTGAGTACCCATGAGGGTGTGGATATCGCTTCTGTGGTCACAGAAATGAAACTATCTGAAATTGCACTGCAAGCTTCATACAGCCAGATCTCCAAGCTACAGAATCTCTCTTTGATCAACTTCCTCGGATAGCTTTGTATGCTGGTCTTACGAAGGAAAATCGGGCAAGCCATCCAGATCAATGATGATATACGTATCGTTATTCAGGACGTACAGAATGAACATATAGTACGCATTGGTATTGAAGCACCTGCTGAAATTCCGGTGCATAGACTGGAAATTTACAACTTGATTCAGGAAGAAAACAAGTCTGCCGGTGGCGCAGGAGCACTAGACTGGTTAAAAGGAGCGTCAAATGGCAGCGACAGCGACGGAAACAGTGATGAAACCTGAAACACAAAGCGATGAATCCTTTCACTTCCCGCAGGGCATTGCCGGCTTTACGGATGCCAAAGAGTTTGGTTTTATCTATCAGGGACATGGTGACATTGTCTGTATTCAGTCTATTGATCAGCCCGAGGCTTCATTTTTACTGACTCCCTGGGATGAAAAACGACTCGGTCCGGCACCATCATTACCAAAAGACCAGCATGAATGCATGCAGATTAAAGATGAGAAAGATCTCATGTGGATGCTGGTCCTCAATCCATTTGTTGATAAACAGTGGGTCACGGCCAATCTGAAGGCCCCGATTGCCTTGAACCTGGAAGCACGGCTGGGGCTGCAATGTATCCGCCCTGATATAGAACTGACGGATATCCGTTATAACTGGATGCCACAGCCTGAAACCAGCGACTAACAGCACACCTGTGTAGTCATTCGCTTTTCCTTCTCCCCGATTCGTTCTAAGATAGGCAATAAGGAGATACGATGACGAAACCCTCCAAAGCCTCAGTAACCCATCAGGTATCCAGAATGCTGGATATGGATGTGGCCGATGTGGCCAGCCTGCCGGCACTTTATCGTCATACCACACATCTGCTGCGCTTTGCCTACCGCGTACTTGAACGTTTCATTACAGATAAATGTATTCAGCGTGCTTCAGCTCTCGCCTACGCATCACTGTTAGCCATCGTGCCGATGGTCGCCCTCGGCTTCTCGGTATTCACCAGTTTTCAGGCCTTTGATGCTATGGCAGGCAGCGTTAGTGATTCCCTGCTTAATTATCTGCTGCCGACCAGCCAGAAAGCTGTACAGGACTATCTGGGTACAGTTGCCGACAAAACCACAGCGATCTCTGTATTCGGTGTGATCGGCCTGCTGTTTACGGCTACGGCACTGCTGAACACCATTGAAGAAGCCTTTAATGATATCTGGCGCATTACCCGTGCACGCGCCTGGTTATCCAAATTCATCACCTTCTGGGCAACCCTGACACTTGCCCCGATCCTGATCGGTGCCTCTATCTCCATCACCTCGTATATCGTCGCCCTGCCGGTCGTCTCTGATGTTGCCGAAGGTGCATCCTATATCAGCAAAGCTCCGTTTATCGTGCCCTGGCTGATGTCTTCGCTGGCCATGGCCGTAATGTACTCTGTGTTGCCCAACACATCCGTTCCGTTCCGTTATGCGGCTGTCGGTGGTCTCGTTGCCGGTGCCTTGTTTGAATGGACCAAGAGCGGCTTTGCCTTTTATGTCACCGAAGTCGCCAACTATGAACGACTGTACGGTGCCCTCTCCACCCTGCCCATCTTTCTGATCTGGATTTATCTGATCTGGGTGGTGGTGCTGCTCGGCTCTGAGATAGCCTTCTGTCTGCAACATCCGGAGCAGTCTCACCGTCAAACCAGCAGCTTCCAGCAACCGGGCATCCGTCAATTTTACTCACACCTGATTCTGCTGCGCGCTTCACAAGCTCATCGCGAAGGCAAAACCCTGAATATGGATGATCTGATCGAAGAGACTGACCTGCCGAGCAATATTTTGCAGGAGTGGCTTGATAAACTCTGCACTATCAAACTTTTACGCTATACCGAGCCCAGCGATGAAACACCGGGCTGGCTACCGGGCTTTGATTCGGAACAGATGAGCCTGCATGAGATTTTCCATCGTCTGAATGAAACGCCGATGGAAGTACCTGATGAGTGGCAGGAGAGCTCAGTAGGCAGACAACTGGCAGGACTCTACTTCCGTTTGGGGCGTGAACGATCAGGCATTCTGAAAAGCATGAATATTCATGACATCATGGAACGCGAGCACGAAAAGGATGACGCACGTGAGGAAGTTCTAAACAATACGCTGCATGACTAAATCAACAGACTCAGCCCGACTCATTATTTCAGACTCAGAACACGATGCGGATATGCTCTATGCCAGCGGCATTTTTGTTCCCGATGCCTTTATCGCAATTGAAATCGATGCAGAATGGCATGGTCTGTTTTCACCACTTGAAGTGGATCGGGCCCGTAAAAACTCCAGATTTTCGCATGTGCATCTCGATACTCCATTAAGAACAGTTGCCGAGAATTTAAACCGCAGCGGACTGGCATCTGTTGCTGCCGCATTCCTGAGTGAGCACGCCATTACCCGTGTGGAAGTTCCCGGACATTTTCCTCTCGCCTATGCAGATGCACTAAAATCATGGGGTTTTAAAGTTAAAGCCAGCGAAGGTGCGTTCTTCCCTTCGCGTGCAATTAAAAGCGAGCAGGAGATCCGTTATCTCGCCCATGCGGAGAAACTAACCCGACAATCCATGCAGCAGGCAGAAACCTATCTGGCTGCATGCAGTATCGGCGATGACAATATCCTTCGTGATAGCCAATCCGGCAAAAAAGTAAAAGCTGCTGATGTACGACGTGCCATTGAAACATTCCTGATCGGAAACGGTGCCATGCCTGCTCACACGATTGTAGCCTGCGGGCGTGAAGGTGCTGATCCGCATAATATCGGCAGCGGTTATATTCGCGCCCACCAACCGATCATTATCGATATTTTTCCACGTATTCTGGCAACCGGCTACTGGGGTGATATGACACGCACCTATGTGAAAGGCAAAGCCACGCCTGAAATCAAAAAAATCTATAATACTGTTCGCGAAGGCCAGGACATTGGCCTTTCGATGGTCAAAGATGGTGTCGATGGACCATCGATTCATCAGGCCATCACGGCCCACTTTGATAACCGCGGTTTCCCGACCAGAATGGTGCGTGGCAAACAGACCGGTTTCTTCCACGGCACCGGCCATGGTGTAGGCCTGCAGATTCACGAAGCGCCCGGCATCTCCCCTCGCCCCGGTACATTAAAGACCGGACAGGTCGTTACTGTTGAGCCGGGCCTCTACTATCCGGGTCTGGGCGGTGTTCGCATCGAAGATATGGTCGTCGTCCGCGATCACGGTTGCGACAACCTCACCAGACACAAACGCAAACTTGAGATTGATTAAATATAGCTGAACACGAACCAAACATATTTATCCAACGGCTTAAACCGGCCACAACCGGTCATTCAGGGTGTGTTAATATTATCCACAACAAGACTTATTTTGCTGAATTGGTGGACATGGAACGTCACCGTATGAGCAGTATACACAACAGTCACCGGATTTAGGTTTAAGAAGAGCATGACATGACTCACATTCATAAAACCACTGACATGCATCAGTCGGCATAGTCTCTTTTTTACTGTGTTCACATTCAGGGCAGGTAATCGTGGATTCGGCAATAATATTATCAGTCATTGGTTTTACTCTCACTGTCTTTTTTCTTTAAGGCAAAAACAGTAAGGGCTAAAAAGAATAGTAGTGCTGGCATAAGCACATAGTCGAGATAACCGACCCATGCAGACACCCCAACTATTCCTAAAAGCATTACCAAAACAGGTGTGAAACAGCATAGCGCAGAAAGGACTGCTCCTGTAATTCCTGTTTTCAATAATGTGGATGATTTCATGTTAGCTCTCCCTATTGAGTGAACAGCGGTATAATCGAGGGCGAAAATAGCATCAATAACGCAAGAACACCGAATAACCACATACCCATCGGTCTGATTACTGAGTTACAGTTTTTTTCTAAACACTTTCTGCTATTTCTCCGGTATTGCCATACTGCCCACCCAAGCAATCCAAAGGTTATTACTGCAAATAAAGGGCGGTATGGCTCAAGCGCAATAAAGGCACTTGCGGAACCAAAGCCAAGTAAAAGAAGCACAAGGGGGCCAAGGCAACACGCAGAAGCTAAGAACCCAGCCATCATCGCACCCAACAACGAAGGGGTGACCTTTTTTGAAAATGAGTCAGTCATCAGCTTCTTCCAGTGACTTCAAAATAGGACACTCTTCACTCGTACCTTCCTGTTCACATTTTTCAGCCAGTTCAACTAATACGCTTTGGATTCGGGTGAGACTTTCTATTCGAGAAGCAATTTTACTTGCCTTTATTTCTGCAATCATTTTTACCTGTGAACAGTCTGCTTGGCCTGCACGCAATGAAAGTAACTCTCGAATTTCCTCAAGGGTAAAACCAAGTTCTTTCGCATGGATAACAAATAGAAGTCGTTTAACATCACTCTCAGAGTAGTCGCGATACCCCGACATAGTGCGTTTAGGCAAGGGCAACAGTTGTCTGCGCTCATAATAACGAATGGTATCAATATTTACCTTCGTTAGTTTTGATAGTTCACCAATCTTCATGGTGCAACTCTAAACCATGAAGTATGGTCAAGGGTCAAGAATATTATTTATTAAGGTTGAACCCTGAATGACCAAAGTTAGTCGAAAGCCAAAGGGGACTTGAATGAATGACCGTGTTGGCCATTAAGGTTATTGGGCTCTTAAATTCCAAGCCACTTTCTAGCCTCATCCTTATCACGAAAAACCCTCAGGTCGTAGTGTTCTTGGTCTAGAAGCATTTGATACATTCTAGCTAATCCAAAAACAAGGTCTTTATTGCAATATACTGCAATCTTAGTTCTATCAGGGCTCAAAACTAATTCGTTTCTTGCTTCAGCCATTTTAGGAATATCACGCTCAGCTAGCTTAAGGCTAATATCAGAGTAATCGACAAAAACCCGATAACCTTCTTTTAAATCATAGGATGAAATCATTGAATAATAAGACATGAGATCATCTAGGCTTACCTCACCTATTGATGAGGCAAAAATGATATTCAAATCATCGTCATAATGAGAAGACATTGGCATAGCAGAAATATATACAATTGATAAATCATTCACATCTATTTTATGCTGAATGACTGAAGTTGGCCGGGTTGAGTCAGTCAGCGTTAGATGATTTTTGCTTTTGCAGGATTTTTGTACCGCCCATGCGCCAGAGCACAATGCCGCCGGGGATGGCAGCGATCAGAAGAACAAATACCCAGAGCGCTGCCATAGCACCTGCTGCTTCGCTCGATGCACCGAACCAGACAGCAATACCTACATATCCAGCCTCTCGAATACCAAAACCGTTAAATGACAATGGAAGTGCAGAAGCCAGTGCAATCAGGCAAACCATGAAACCGTAAACAAACCAGGAAAGCTCCATACCTACGGCCATACCCAGAAAAACGTGTGACTGCACCACCAGAGCCTGAAACAGCAGTGAAACCGGAAGGCTCTTCCACCATGCAGCGGCGAACTCAGGAGAAGTTAGCGGTAATATTTTCCAGCCGGACAGCTTTCCCTGCCAGGCCGAGTCCTGAAGCTTGGGCCACCACCATCCGGCTGTGAATAACACGATAAAACCGACAACCAGGCCTGTGTTCCAAAGCCAGACCCACATCGAAGGCACATCAAGAAAGAACATGCAGAATGAAATCACCATCGCCAGCCCAACAACACCGTTCAGGCGCTCAAGAATTACACTCGCAGCTGCAGGCCAGCCTGCGTGCTCGCGACCTTTGGCCAGCAGGTAACCACGTGCTAGATCACCGCCGATAATGGATGGCAGAAACAGGCTTAAGAACATACCCAGAAAGTAGAGTTGGATCTTCCTGCCTGTTTTCACAGCAAGCCCGAGACCTCGTGCCAGCCATGCCCAACGGATAGCGGAGAAAACCTGTCCGATGATCAGGCAAAGGCAGGCTGCAATAACCAGCAGCCAGTCGGCTTCTTTTAATAGATCGAAAATAGCACTCAGGTCGAGCGCCCAAACAAGATAGCCCAGAATCAGGGCTGAGAGCAGCAGCTTAATCCACATCATCATCGAATAGCGACTCTCACCACAGGCCTGCTTGCATAAAGGGGTAGCTGCAGAACGACTCTCTGACCTTCACAGTTATCTCCCTCCGCGCTTTCTGTTTCCTCTATGCTGAAGCAGTTATTCGTCTTCGTCCCTGACACTATAGTGGCGGCGGCCTGTAGCTTCGTAATAGGTGCGAGCCTGCATCTCCAGCATCAGACCGATACCGAACAGCAAAATACCGGTCACAATCAGCAGCGAACCCAATTGCAGCATCGGCCTTGCTGCCAGGTCGGCACCGAAGATCAGCTTGTCCATAGTCAGCCAGAGATCAATGAACAGGCCTGAGGCCAGTGCGATCAAACCCGCAGGTCCGAACAACTGCAATGGTCGATCTGTAAAACGCTGGAAGAATAATACCAGCAGCAGATCCACCACGACGCGTACTGTGCGCCCGATACCATATTTACTCTCGCCGAACTGGCGTGCTCTGTGGGTGACGACCTCTTCACCCAGTTTGGCCCCGTACAGACTGGCCAGTGCAGGCAGAAAACGATGCTGTTCACCATAAATACGCAGGTTTTTCGCCACGTCCGCGCGCATCAGTTTCATGGGACAGCCGTAATCGTGCATACGTACATTGGTCGAACTGCGGATCAGGGCATTGGCAATCTTGGACGGCAAATTGCGTGATACACTGGCATCCTGCCTGTCCTTGCGCCAACCGTTGACCATATCGAGATTGTCCTTCTTAAGGCGTTCAAGAAGTTTGGGAATATCGGCAGGATCAGTCTGCAGATCACCATCCATATAAACGACATACTTGCCCTGTGCACGATCAAAACCGGCACTCATCGCAGCGGTTTGACCAAAGTTGCGACGCAGCTGGATCAGCACCACACGATCATCGCTTTCACGTGCTTTTTTCACAGCTTCAACTGTGCCGTCATCAGAACCGTCATCCACCAGAATCAATTCATAGGCAATATCCGCAAGCTTATCGGCCATTTCAGCTACCAGCAGTGGAACATTTTCCTCTTCTTCATACAGCGGAACGACGATAGAAATCAATGCTTCGGCCATGTTGTCTCCTCTCCCGTTTCCTCATCCAGTGGTTGCAGACTTATCAGCATCAACCATCTGCGCGCATACATACCGAAAACACGCTCATGCACAATAAGATAGGGAATAATCTCTTTTGGCAACAGTTCCAGCGACTGCTGGCTGAGTACAACGGCCTTGCCATCGACCAGCCACTGTCCTACCTCTTCCACGTCGGCAAGTGTTGGCAAACGCCCGCCATGGTAAAATAGTAGTGAGGGCTGGAAATATTGGAATGTCGCAAGTTCACTACCATCAAAACCGGCTGCTGTAGCTTTTTCTGCCAGGGGTTTACTCACCTTATGATGGTCAATGCCGGGCACCGACCATGCTGTAAGCAACAGAATAGAGGTCATCATGGCCAGCGATAATGGTACCCATAACGCCTCATTCTTCTCCCCGCGCCTCTTCAACCACCAGAGTGAAATCAGCGTCACCGGCAACATCGCCAGCGAATAATACCCTTCACCCGGCCACATTTTATGCAGTGCAATGCCGCCTCCGATAATCAAACCGATGGACAGGATCAATGCAGTCCAGGCCAACCAGTTCATGGCGCGGTTTTTCTCAGACTCGCTTGCCTGTATCCAGCCGGTAGCCATAAGCATGGCCACAGCCGGAAATACCGGCAGTACATAATTCGGCAACTTGGTACTGGCAATACTGAAAAAGAGAATATAAACACCAAGCCAGCAGAGCATAAACAGACGAATCGGCTGCTCCCTCAAAGCTTTCAGACGCCAGGCTCCGAATACCAGCATCGCAGCCAGTAGTCCCGACCACGGAAACCAGCCGGCAAAGATACTGACCAGATAGAGTCCGGGAAATCCGCGATGGCCCTGCAGCGGGTCGGTAAAACGCTCCAGATTATGGCGAAACAGAAAACCTTCCAGCCAGACGCCATCGGTGAGTACACCCACGGCGATATACCATGGCAAAGCCACCCCCAGTGCTATCACCGCACCCTTGAACGGCATGAACAGGCGCCAGTTTTTCCAGTCGCGATTGACTGTCAGAAAGGCTGAAACAATCAACAGCGGCATCAGACCCGCAATGGGCCCCTTGGCCAGCGTGCCAAAACCAATGGCTACATAAGCCACAACCAGCATAGTCGGCATTTTCCGTGGCGGAGAATCCTTGCCTTCCAGATAGACAATCAACAATGCAGGCAGTGCGATGCCCAATGCGAGCATCAATAGGGGGTCGGGAACCGCAGCGCGTGCGATGACGGCCATATGCAGGGCCGTGGCAAACAGGGTTGCCGCCAACAATGCAGCCCTGTCCCGCTGCTCCTTTACTTCGCCGACCAGCAGGCGCCGCATCATGCCCCACACCACCAGTACGAGAGCCGTCATGGCCAGTGCCGATGGCAGACGAGCTGACCATTCATTGAAACCGAACATGGCATCAATCGGCATCATTAACCAGTAAATCAGGATAGGTTTATCAAAGCGGTAGTCACCGTTGAACATCGGTACCCACCAGTTGCCTGCCAGCAGCATCTCTTTTGCACAGACAGCATTATTGGGTTCATCGACATCCCACAAGGTGTGCCCGCCAAGCGCCGCAAAGAAATTGACCGCACAGATCAGCAGCAGCCAGGTGGCCGGGTATTTCAGCAATGTATTAAGGTCAGGCATCAAAAAAGGGCTGATCGATCAAAACGATCAGGCGCCCTGAATCAGGCTGTATGCCATCGTCTGCAGTGTCGGCACAAGGAAGTTGTCCAGAAACATGATGACAAGCAATACAATCAATGGAGAAAAATCGATGCCGCCCATATACGGCACGCGTTTACGCACAGGAAACAGCAGCGGTTCGGAAAACTGATTGATGATGCGCACGATTGGGTTGTACGGATCAGGTGACACCCAGGAGAGTACCGCACGGGCAATCACCACGATCATGGCTGTCATCAACACCACATGAATCACGCCTGAAAGCGCCTGCAAAAAATAACCCAGTATATACATTATCCCGCCAACTCCTCGCTTCGCTTACTGGCTGCTATGACACCCTTGCGCACTGCCGCCGGCAATCCCATCTCGTACATCTCATCGAGTGCAGCCTGTGTGGTGCCACCCGGACTGGTCACCTGATGACGCAATTGCTCAGCGGTACGGTCACTCTCGGTCAGCATCTTGCCAGCACCGAGTGCTGTCTGTGCTGCCAACTGGCTGGCCAGTTCTTCGGATAATCCCAGCTTCACTCCCGTGGCTTTCATGATTTCTGCCATGAGAAAAAAGTAGGCCGGGCCTGAGCCTGAAAGTGCCGTAACAGCATGCATCTGACTTTCTCGCTCCACGCGAACTGATTCTCCACAGGCTTTCAATACGTACTCAGCGCGTTGTTTATGCAGCTCGTCGGCATCACTATACAGCGCTGACATGCCAGCACCTACCAGTGCCGGGGTATTGGGCATCACACGCACAATACTGACCCGATCTCCCAACCATTCATGCAACACCGAACTGCTGATACCCGCAGCAATGCTGACAACCGTGACATCCGCTTTCAGCTCAGCTGACAGGCCGTTCAGGGCCGGTTTCATCTGTTGTGGTTTTACGGCCAGCACCAGAACATCAGCCGCTTTTGCCACCTCGGCATTATCCGCGCTTACTTTCACAGCATAGGTTTGCATCAAAAAATCACGGCGTGCCTGCTGTGGCTCGGACACCCAAATTTTTGCACCCTCATGCCCGGCATTCCGTAGCCCTGCGATTAACGCCTCAGCCATATTGCCGCCGCCGATAAATGAAATGGTTAATTGTTGCATGGTCCGTCCTTATTTATCATTTAAACGCTGCGCCCTGTGCCAAACACTGTTGACCCCAGACGCACCATTGTTGAGCCCTCTTGCACGGCAATCCGATAATCATTGCTCATCCCCATACACAGAATGGCAAATCTCCCATCGAACAACTGATCCCGCAAGTTTCGTAAATGTCTGAATGCAGCCCGTACATCGCCATCTTTCGGTGCCATAGCCATCAAACCCGCCAACTGTAAACCATCAACCTGTGACAGCTCTTCTGCAAACGTGGTCAGAATCTCCGGGTTGATACCCCGCTGCTCAGGATTGTCGGCAATATTCACCTGAATAAGAACCGGCAGCGTCCGGTCTGACACATGAGCGGCTACTGCTCTGGCAGTATCAATATCGTCACAACTGTGCCACATAGCCGCGAAGCGACCGATGTACTTGGCTTTATTCTTCTGCAAAGGACCGATCATATGCCACTGGCACTCGGGCCAGCGCGTGGCCCGATCACGCAAGTTCTGCGGGCGGGATTCTGCAAAGTGGATTTGACCCGCCTGCATCAGCGTCTCTACTGCCTCATCCGGTGCATATTTGCTGACCACCAACAGCTTCACATCAGAAGCCTGCAATTCTCCGGCAATAGTTTGCCAGCGCTGTATCAATTGTAGTTTGTCTGACATCAGTTCAGATGGATGTGGCATCCCAGGAAACGCGCTGATCCAGAGCGCGACTCAAGGTATGCTCATCCAGATATTCCAGCTCGCCGCCTTCCGGCACACCACGGGCAATACGGGTTATTTTAACACCTGAGGAGGTAAACCGCCGGGCCAGATAATGGGCTGTTGCTTCACCATCAACCGTCGCACTGGTCGCCAGAATCAGTTCTTTCAAACCACTGGCCACACGTTTGTCGAGCGCAGCCAGATTCAACTGTTCAGGACCAAGACCATCTACGGGACTCAAACGTCCGTGCAACACATGGTAATGGCCTCTAAACCCGTGTCCGCGCTCCATCATCAGCACATCTACAGGTTGCTCAACCAGACACACAGTCTGTGCATCACGCCTGACATCATTGCAGAAATGGCACACCGTCTGCTCGGCAAAACAGCCGCAGTTTTCACAAAAACCTACCTGTTCATGCAATCTCGCCAGCGCTTCAGCTAATGCGACTGTATCAGCAGCAGGACGTGAAAGCAGATTTAAACCCAGGCGCAGAGCCGTTTTCGGGCCTACTCCCGGCAGGCTGGCCAGCATCTCCACCACACGGGCCAGAGGTGCAGGCATACCGAAATCGTAAATCAAAGAGAAAAACCGGGTGGCAATGGCATACCGGCCATCATGCCCTGCTGTTTCTGTTTGGCTACCTCTTCCACTTTCTGGGAAGCATGATTGATCGCAGCAGTAACCAGATCCTCGACCAGACCTTTATCCTGTTCCTGCCAAAGCGAGTCATCGATAGCGATACGGCGCACCGAGCGGTCACCACACATGGTCACTTTCACCATACCACCGCCTGCCTCACCATGAATCTCCATGGCAGCCAGCTCTTCCTGCATTTTGGCCATATTTTCCTGCATTTTTTTGGCCTGCTGCATCATTTTTGCGATATTCATACCTTATTCTCCAAACTACGGTTTAATCTATTGATTCAATCTTCTGATTCCACGCCTGCAGGTAATACTTTCACCAGCTGTGCATCCATCTCCTGCATCAGCGCACTGACATGTGGATCATTTTCTGCACCTTGACGCAATCGCAAAATCTCGGCTCTGGATTGACGGGCACGCTCCTGAGAAAGGGATTCCCCCTCATGATCCTTCTGAGACTCCCAGAATACTTCCCTGCCCAGCCATTCGGCAAAAGCCAGACGATCATTGGCTGCAATCGCACGTTCCTGATGTTTATCCAGTGCCAGACGCACTCTGCCGCCGAACTCGACACAGATGACATGTTCAAGCATGGCGGAAACACCGGGTTTAATTGTTCCAAAAGCTTCAACTGCATCCTGCCAGTTTGAATAGTGCTTACCCGCAGCACCGCCCTGATCATGCAGTGGCAGATCCGGTTCTTCCTGTCTCACTTCATTATCTACAGGCATTGAATCAATGGAAGACGGGGCGGAGGGCGTAGTTTTTTCCTCAGCCATCGATGTTACGGGCGTGACCTGTTCAAGCGGTTTTTTTTCCGGCGCTGCAATAGCATCTGATTTCACTGTTGAAATCGCGTTCAATCCACACAAACGCATGAGCAACATTTCAGCACCCATGCGCTCATCCACCACAGCCAGATCACGAATACCGCTGATCAACACCTGATAGCGCAAATCAAGCGCCTGTGATGACAGGGCTGAAGCATGGATTTCAAGCCATTGTTTATGGTCAGCCTCAACATCATCACCTAACAGCGTTTCATCCACCTGCAGACAGGCCAGCTGATGCCAGAGCCTGGATAGTTCCATCAACAGAGTACGTGGCACAAAACCACGGCCGGTTGCACCCCTGAGCAATTCTACCGCACGGGCTGCATCCGAAGAAAACAGGGCACTGGAGAGTGAACAGGTCAATTCTGAACCCACCATGCCAAGAGCAGCATGCACATTCATCAGTGTTAAATGTTTATCAGAAAATGCCAGTACGCGTTCAGCCAGTGACAATGCATCGCGCACACTGCCGTCTGCTGCCCGGGCAATGGCTGCAACGGCATCGCTATCGGCAACAATAGATTCAGAGCTGAACACATGCGCCAGATAATCACTGATCTCTTGCTGGCTTAAGCTTCTCAGATCAAAACGTTGGCAACGTGACCGCACGGTAATCGGCAATTTATCCGATTCAGTCGTTGCCAGAATAAACAGCACCCGCTCAGGCGGTTCTTCCAGTGTTTTCAATAAGGCATTAAAAGCACTCTTGGAGAGCATGTGCGCTTCATCAATAATATAAACCTTGGTTTTCAGAGTACTTGGCAGATAACGCACGCCATCGAGAATTTCACGCACATCATCTACACCGGTATGACTGGCAGCATCCATCTCCTGCACATCAAGGTTGGAACCTGAAGCAATGCCCTGACATGCAGAACAAGCACCACAGGGTTCGCCATCAACAGCTTGCTGGCAATTCACCGCCATGGCCATCAGGCGGGCAATCGTGGTCTTACCTACGCCGCGAATACCACAAAGCAGATAGGCATGTGCCAGATTACCGCCGGATAGTGCATTTTTGAGCGTTCGCACAACCACATCCTGGCCGACGAGATCGGAAAACTTCTGCGGACGCCAGCGGCGCGCCAATACCAGATATGACATGCCGACCACTCTACGGTTTGACTCATTCGGTGCAATGCCCTTCACGCAGGATCACGGGCACAAAAAAGCCCGCGTTATACGCAGGCTTTTTCAATCATCGGGTTTCGATTTATTATCAGTCGTCGGAACGTGTACGCTCTTCCTGCTCCTGTGCGGTTTTGCATTCGATGCAAAGTGTTGTTACAGGGCGAGCCTGAAGACGTTTCACGCTGATATCACCGCCACATGAATCACACTCACCGAACTCACCGTCTTTAATGCGTTGCAGTGCCTGATCAATCTTTTTGATCAAACGACGCTCACGATCTTTGATGCGCAGATCAAAGTTGCGGTCGGTTTCCATACTGGCCTGATCGGTAGGGTCAGGAAAAGAGGTCTGTTCCTGCTCAGTCATGGCCTGAACGTTCTCGCTCTGGCCAACTTCCAGCTCAGCTTTCCAGTCGGTCAATTGCGTATCAAACTCTTCGAGTTGTTTCTTGGTCAGTGCCATAATTATCCTCCAACAAAGGGACAAATTCAAAATGAATCTGTAAAAAGGGCGCGAACCTTAGCGATTCTTGCGAAGGGTGTAAATAAAGCCCATTTCCTAATGGATTATAACATAACAATACTCTGAAAACGACAAGAACATCTGCTTGTCAGGCTTGCTCTGAATAAGGCCGTCCATGGCCTGTGCGGATACTCTGACTTATTCAGAGTACCCTTAGCTTTACCAGACATGCGACCCATTTCAGCTTATTATACGCACATGAACAGTGTAAACAGAGAAATCGACATGCTGATTGTAGGACAGGGTCTGGCTGGCTCCATTCTCGCCTGGCAATTAATACAATGCGGCAAGTCGGTGCTAGTCACCCATGATGAGCATGCTTCATCAGCTTCGCGTGTGGCTGCAGGTCTGTTTAATCCGGTTACTGGCCAGCGCTTTGTTCTGCAATCTGATGCAGAGGTTTTGATTCCGGCGGCACGAGAGCTTTACACACACATGGAGCAACAGTTCGAGCAACCATTCTTTTATGAGATGCCAATGCTGCGCATTATCAAAAATGAGAAGGAACTGAGCACGCTTTATAAACGCAAAACTGACCCTGTCTACTCTGCTTATCTTGGTGAAATTACCACACATCCGTCGCTCAATGCACCACTTGGCGTCGTTGAACAATTCCAGACAGGTTACCTCGATACCAATGCCCTGCTTGATTGCCTGAAGAGCTATTTCATCGAAAATCACAGTTTTATCTCAAATCAGTTTATCCATGATGATCTCGAAACCACGGCTGCTGGTATCTGCTGGAATGGCATCAAGGCCAATCAGATCATCTTCTGCGAAGGATATATGGGCAGAAACAATCCCTGGTTTAGCTGGTTGCCCTTCCAGCCAGCCAAAGGTGAAATACTGACCCTGAAATCAACGGCAGAACTACCCGATCAAATTATCAATGGCGGACGCTGGTTGCTTCCGGTGCATGATGGCAACCATAAAGTCGGTGCTACCTATGACCATGACCTGTCTACCACACGCCCCACTGAGAAGGCTGAACATGGATTACTTGGAGCGATGCAGCAGTTGCTGATTGATATGCCTGACTATGAAATCATAGCGCAGCAATGCGGTGTGCGGCCCAACACTCTGGATAAGAATCCCTTTATCGGCTTCCACCCAGAGCATCATCAGCTAGGCATTTTCAACGGCTTCGGCTCCAAGGGTTCCATGCTTATCCCATACTATGCAGATCTGTTTGCACAGCATCTGACAGACTCAGCAGAAATACCTGCCCGGGTCGATATTGCGAGGATTCAATGAGCAGAATTTCACTCACTGAAAAAGTTCATCAAAGCCTTCTGCCCCGTTTCAGGTCCGGATCCATTGCCATTGATGCCACTGCAGGCAACGGTTTTGACACGCTGTTTCTTGCTTCGCGCACCAGTGAGAGCGGTTCGGTATTTGCCTTTGATATTCAACAGCAGGCCATTGAGACCACCCGCAAACGCCTGGATGAAGCCGGTTTACTGGACCGCACCATGCTGATTTGTGACGGACATGAAAACATGGCTGAGCACATTCCTGCCCCACTGCATGGTAATGTGGATATGGTCCTGTTCAATCTTGGTTACCTGCCCAAAGCTGACAAGAGTGTGATCACCCATACATCCACAACACTGCAAGCACTGAATTGCGCACTAAGGCTGCTTTCCGATGCTGGCTACATCTCCATTCTCGCCTACCCCGGCCATCCCGGTGGTCGCGAAGAGACTGAAGCCGTAAAACTCTGGGCAAAAAGTCTGCCTGAAACTTCATTCAACATTTGTATACACAAACCTGAACATAGTGGCAGCAGCTCCCCGGAATGGATTGAAATTACGTCTGTGACCGGCTGACTGTTTTTAGAAATGCTTTCACCCCTTAAGTTGTGAAATTTGATCTTATGATCTATAACAATAATTCAGACGGGGGGATTAGTGTCTGGGGGGGGAGATTGAAAAATGCAGGCAGCGTATGAACAGCACCTGCCTGTTTGCTATGGATAGGCAAATCTTTATGACCCTTACTCTCCCGCTTAACTGAAGCTTGAGCTTGTACCAATGAAATCTGCCCGCCTGGTGGCATTGGATTTCAGAAGCTCCGTTTGAGAAAACGCCTCCCGGTCTGACAACTCTCGATGAAGGAGTAAATACGATGAGTGAGCTTTTTTCTGACATAAGGAGAACAGATACCGGTCTTGATCAAACAGACCCGGAAGAGGACCGCAAAGGAGACTTCATCCTGCTTGTTGGCATCCTGGTTCTTTTGGCCGGAGTTGCCGGATATCTGGTATTGAATCCTGCGGAATCCACGTTGAAGAAAGGTGTCGCCGTCAAGAAAACTCCGACAATCACCACACCAGCTACCGTTGCACCGGTCGAACTGGTTCCCGTAAACCCGGCTCAATTCGCTGCTGAGCCTGTTGCTTCTGAACCTGTTGCTTCTGAACCTGTTGCTTCTGAGCCTGTTGCTGCTGAGCCTGTTGCTGCTGAGCCTGTTGCTGCTGAGCCTGTTGCTGCTGAGCCTGTTGCTGCTGAGCCCGTTGCTGCTGAGCCCGTTGCTGCTGAGCCCGTTGCTGCTGAGCCCGTTGCTGCTGAGCCCGTTGCTGCTGAGCCCGTTGCTGCTGAGCCCGTTGCTGCTGAGCCCGTTGCTGCTGAACCTGTTGCCTCTGAACCTGTTGCCTCTGAACCTGTCGCTGCTGTAGCGAACTCAGCAAAAGTTCTCAAACCGGCCTTTGCCTGGGCGGTGAACCTCGTCTCGGTCACTTCTCAGCCTGCCGCCCTGAAAATCAGCGAGAAACTGAAAGCGGATGGAACAGAAACCGAGGTTGTTGAGATACAGGTGAAAGGGCGCAAATACTACCGCATCCGTGTTCCCAATCTTGCCAGCAAACAGGCTGCTGCCGCGTTCAAGGAAAAGAGTGCCTATAAAGATGCCTGGATTAATCGCTACACAAAATAAATGATGTTCGCAGAGCGGACTAATTCAAGACGTCGGTAAAAATGAACAGCTATAACAGCGTCTGAAAACTGTTCTGCCAGCGATTTGCCAAATCGGATAGTGCTTGCGGCTCGGTGAAATCAGAAATACTGACCGCAGCTGAGCAGAGGCCGCAGGGGTTGATAGCGGCAAACCATTTCGGATCCACGTCCACATTCAGTGCCATGCCGTGATACGCCACGCCTTTGGTGATGCGCACGCCCAGAGCGGCAATTTTTCCTTTTTCTGTCCATACACCGGGAAAACCGCAGTTACGCTTTGCATCAATGCCCGACTCTTTGAGTAATTCGATACAGGATTGCTCCAGCAAGTGCACATAACGTTTGACTCCGATTTCCCGATTTCGCAAATGAATGACGGGATAGAGCATGATCTGACCCGTACCGTGAAAGGTCATCTCTCCGCCGCGATCAGAGTGTACAACGGGGGCATGAAGCACTGCACCAAGCCGGTTATCAACACCGCGACGGCCGGTCGTATACACTGGTTCATGCTCACAACAGTAAATGATCTCATTTTGCAATGCAGCCGCCACAGCATCGGCTCTGGCATGCAACATTTGCCATACCGGCTCATACGGCTGCACAGCCAGCCACTGATATTCCATAGAATTCATTGATGCATATTACAAAGACATGAGCAGCTGTATATGCATTTTATGATATCTCGCCTTACCAACAGAATCATTCCGGCAGTGCTCGATTTTGTCACATGTCCCCCATTTGGGGGATAGACACAGAGACTTAAAGCCTGTTAGCAATGGCAGCAGTTGAAAACGGAATTTTCAGATCAATTAATAAACTTGTGGGAAGGTGAAATCATGGAAGGTTTACCGTTAATGGAAATAGGTAGTATTGGCATACTGTTCCTGGCAGCTATACTTTTTAAATCAATGTATAAAACAGAGAATAAATAACAAATCAAGTCCACTCAGGTGTTGCTTATTAAATAATAACGGAGGGCCAGGCCCTCCGTTTTTTTATTCCTCAACAGCCTCCGGATAGAGTGATTCAATCAAGGCATGGTGAACTTCACATATCTTGCGCCGCTTTAATTTCAGTGTCGGCGTCAACAGACCACTGTCCTGCGTCCATTCCTCATCGACAAAAGCAAATCGTTTAACCTGCATAAAGCTTGAAAGATCATGTTCATCGTGGCGCATGCGCTGCAGAACCCAGGCAGTGACTTCACTATTTTGCCGCCAGTCATCAGGCAGTACGGCAAACTTCTCCTGCTGCCAGACTGCTGCCAAACCAGCCCCATCCGGGACAATCAGTGCTGACACATACGGACGGTTATCGGCAATCACCATGCTCTGCAGAAAACATGGATCCTGATTCAGATGTTGCTCAACTGTTGCGGGCGGCACATTCTCACCATTGGAGAGCACCATGATCTCCTTCTTGCGATCTACAATGGTAATGAAACCGTCATCATCCATTTCCACAATATCGCCTGTGCAGAGCCAGCCGTCGGCATCGAATACCTCTGCAGTTTCTTCAGGCCTCTTCCAGTAGCCCTGCATCACCATCGGACCTTTAACCAGCAACTCACCGTCTCTGGCCAGCTTGAATTCCACACCCGGTAATGCTGCCCCCACCGTAGCAGGTTTAATGTTCTCCATACGATTCACCGACAGCACAGGCGAGGTTTCAGTGAGTCCGTAACCGGGTAAAACCATGATATCAGCAGCCAATAGAAATCTGGCAATATCCGGGTGCAGTGCTGCTCCCCCTGAGATAAAACCCCGGATATTTCCACCCATCTTCTCGCGTAATTTGGCATTGACCACGCCATCCAGAATCTTCCATAACAGAGCCTTTCCACCAGCCAAATCACTGCCCTGTTGCCTGAGTTCAAAACGTTCCATGCCCAGCTTTTGAGCCAGATTGAACAGCTTACGTTTCAAACCGGGACCGGCTGCAAGCTTTGCCTGCACGCCGGCATAGATCTTTTCATATAACCTTGGCACTGAAATCATGATGGTCGGAGAGACTTCAGGCATATCCCGCAACAATGTTGTGATCGCTTCCGCATAAGCAATTTGAGAACCACACGCAGCAGGAAGAAAGTGCCCCACTGTACGTTCAAAGGCATGTGAAGCAGGCAGAAAAGATAGAAACAGGTCATCTTCAAAGACAGGTACGCCACCTATACCTGCTGCGACATCGGACAAAATATTGTCATGCGTGAGCATCACACCCTTGGGGAAACCGGTAGTTCCGGAAGTATAAATCAGAGTGGCCAGCTGGCTTCGATCAGGACATGAGGCCTTTAATGCATTATCCCATTGTTCATCACAGGTGATCGTGCTGATACTCTCCGCATCACCGTGAAATGGCAGCCGTTCAACATCCACGCCGTCAAGCTTATGCAGCTGATCTCCTTCCTCGACAAAAACCAATGAAACACCGGCATCATCGAGTACATATTGCACGGCTTCAGGTGGGTCGGTGAAATAGGCTGGTACGGTCACTGCACCCAGCCTCAAAATCGCAAAGTCGGCTATGAACCATTCCGGACAGTTATGCCCCAGAATACCGACCCGATCTCCCGGCCTGACACCCTTGAATTCCAGCCAGGCTGCCAAACGCAAAACAGCTTGCTGCACCTTGATGCGAGACCAGCTGTTCCATTCACCATCACTGCTACGGTAACGAAGCAGTGGTTTATCCAGCCATTCGGCAGGAGATGCCAGCAACAGATCAGACAAACAACCTGCCTGCCGGGCTTGCTGGAAACCGCTACAGAACTGTTTATCGGAAGTCATCTAAAACCTCCAGATTCCCCGGCACATCAAACCCCATATTCTCAATCCTGCTCCACAGTTCAGTCCTGTCGTAACCTGAAAAATAGCGCAACAGGCCACCTCTGAAAGGGGGAAATCCGATGCCGTAAATAAAGGCGGCATCAAGATGTCCTGCATCCTCAACCACCTGTTCGGACAGACATGCAAGTGCTTCAACAAGCATCGGTATCAGGCATACTTCTATGATACTCCGGTTGTTCATCACCCGACTTGAATCACTCAGATCCGCATTGGCCTCGTGCTCGACCGTTTTAATGCCCGAAAGGTAGGTCGATAGCTTGCCATTAAGCGCGCCCTGCTTACCCTTCTCGTAAACAAAAAAACCTTGTCCGGATTTTTCTCCCAACAGACCATCGGCAACCATCTGTTGAAACCAGTCCGGCATGGCAAATTGATGATGTCTGGATTCACCCAGTGTATTGCCAAGATGGTTTCCCACGTGCAGACAGATATCCAGGCCGACTCGATCCGCCAGCTCAATCGCCCCCATCGGCATGCCGAAATTCTTCAATGCGCCATCCACATGCTCGGGTTTTTGCCCGTTCTCAAGCAGTTTCAATGCTGCGACCATAAATGGCATCAGACAGCGATTAACCAGAAAACCGGGTCGATCAGCAACAATGACCGGGTATTTACCCCACGATGCGGCCAGTGCACAGGTTTTATCGATTGTTTCTTCACTTGTTTTTTCGCCAGCAATCACTTCGACCAGCGGCATCTTTGGTGCAGGATTGAAAAAGTGCAGTCCGGCAATACGGCCGGCATTGGCACGTCTGTTCTGCATATCCGAAACTGACAATGATGAGGTATTGGAAAGCAGTAGCGCATCTTTAGGCACCTGCTTACCAACATCGGCCCATAGTTGCCGTTTAATCTTGATATCTTCGAGTACGGCTTCAATAACCACATCCGCATCACTTAAACCGCTCCCATCCAATACGGGACGAATACGAGATAAGCGTTTATGATCAGTACGCCCGCGCCGGTTGGCCAGTCGGCCTATGCCTTTCATGCCTCGCGACAATGGTTCGGCAGCCACCTCATGCAGATCCACATCCATTGTTTTAGCAGCCACCCAGGCAATGCCTCCACCCATCACACCTGCACCATAAACCGCTGTTTTCCTGAAACCTGCGACGGCCTCTCGCCCCCGTTTTGCAGCCTCCTGTTTTTTCAGGGCTTCACCCAGATAGAATACGCGAATCAGATTTTTACACGTAGGAGTCACAGCCAGTTTACCCAGAGATTCCGCCTCACGTGCCAGTGCCTGGCCATCAGGCATATCGACAATCTCTTTCAGCAGATTTAAAACTGCCGGAATTGCCGGATAAGCCTGTTCCACATCCAGGTGTTTGAGGCGGGCGTATGTTCGTTTTTCAACTTGTTGAAAAAACAGTACTTTTGCTGGCCAAAGCTTTAACCACCATGGATTA
Source organism: Mariprofundus micogutta (assembly GCF_001895085.1). Classification (GTDB taxonomy): domain Bacteria; phylum Pseudomonadota; class Zetaproteobacteria; order Mariprofundales; family Mariprofundaceae; genus Mariprofundus; species Mariprofundus micogutta. The sequence continues at coordinate 146,103 of NZ_BDFD01000002.1, forward strand.
AATTTGCGCTGCTTCACTTTCCCTCTGGCTGCAAGGTAATGGATGCTTTCTTCCTGTTGCTCAGGCTTACAAACAAGTGCCGCAAGCCCGATGCGTTTGGCACGCCGTGCATCCACTGCAGAACCGCTTAAAATCATCTCCACAGCTTTCATCCAGCCCACGCGTTGTGGCAAACGTATGCATCCACCAAAACCCGGATGAATACCGATTTTAATCTCTGGCAATGCCAGTCGGGTTCGTTTGTGTTCAACCGCTACGATATAATCACAGCCCAGTGCAACTTCCAGACCTCCGCCCATGCATGCACCGTTAACCAGTGCGACAGAAGCTGCGGGCAGCACCTCAATCCTCCGACAAATCGACTGCCCCCGTTCAGCAAGTTTTGTTGCCTTGTTCACATCGGTCACTGAAGCAATAATTTCAAGGTCGGCTCCGGCAATGAAACAACCTGCCATACCGCTCTCTAACACCAGCGTTTTCGGTGGCTCGGCCTCCAGTGCCAGAAGGTGTGCCTCAAGCTGGGTAATGCAGAGCTCATCAAGTACATTTACTGATTTGTCGCTACGTTCAAAGTGTAAACGTGCCACATCACCGTCACGAATCAGCTGGACTACTTCCATGATTCACTCCCGATCAGGACTGATCCACCCTGTCCTCCTCCTATGCATATTGAAGCCACAGCCAGACCGCCACTGGTGTCTTTCTCAAGCTGGCCAAGTGTAGTCAGAACCAGACGAGCCCCGCTCATTCCCACTGGATGGCCCATAGCCACTGCACCGCCATGCACATTTAGCCTGTCCATATCCGGGGCTCCCATTGCTTTGGACAAGCCCAGTTTTTTCTCGGCAAACGAGTTGGATTCCATTGCTTTCAGGCAAGCCAGCACCTGCACAGAAAATGCTTCGTTAATCTCCATACGTACCAGATCGCGAATAGTCATCCCGTAGCGAGATAATAACTGATGTGTGGCATAGACCGGACCAAGTCCCATGCGGGCCGGATCGCATCCGGCATAAGTCCAGTCGTGCAGGTAACCCATAATCGGCCAGCCCTCAGCTTCAGCCTTGGCACGACTGCTTAGAATCAGCATGGCTGCTCCGTCGGTAATCTGGGAGCTATTACCCGCCGTAACTGTACCCAGCGGTTTTTCAAATACAGGTTTAAGCTTTGCCAGTGCCTGCATGGTCTGACTTTCCCGAATCCCCTCATCACGATGAATGGCTGCAAAAGACGGTTGCGCAAACACATGCATCACCTCATCATCAAACCAGCCCTCATTCCAGGAGGCTGCTGCCCGCTGATGACTCTGCAGAGCGAATTCATCCTGTTCCTGACGTGAAATGGAGAAATCGCGTGCCAGCACCTCAGCGGTCTGGCCCATATTCATGGCTACTGTCGGGTCGGTCAGCCCCTCCATCAAGGCAATGCGTGGTTTCCATGGTGCTTTGGCAATTTCAAGCAACACAGGCAACTTCTGCTGCAGTGTTCGGGCTCTGGGTAGCTTGGCCATCGCCTCACGAAATCGATCATGAAACAGCAATGGCGCATGTGTCATCGATTCCACGCCTCCGGCCAGCACCACATCCGCGCGCCCGGCCTGGATCTTTTCAGCGGCATCTGTAATGGCCTGCATGCCCGATGCACAGTTTCGATGTACCGTATGCGCAGGCACATTGCGGGGAATACCGGCATTCAGTGCAATCACGCGTGAGATATTGACTGCATCAATAGGTTGAATCACATTACCGATAATGACCTGATTGATCTCGGTACTGGAAACAGGAGAACGGGCCAGCACTTCGCGCACAGTCAGCGCTCCAAGGTCAACAGCTGACAACTGATCAAATGCTCCGCTGGCTTTACCCAATGGTGAACGAATCCCGGCAACAATGACAACCTCGATGGGTTCATGCTGTTTCGTGCTTTTTCTGACCATACGCACTCCTTTGCTACCTATACCAATATGTAGCTTACACTGAACTCATACGCAAGTCTGGTTTGGTCGTCTTTCACCTGAAAATCTGTCACATCTCTGTTTCTTCGATGCCTGGTTAACACGAATGAACAGGCACGAAAGAATAAGTGATATATGCCACAGACCCTTTTGGCATAAAGCCTTATCATTATGAAGCGCATAAAACCGATGAACCATGGAGGTTGTGATGAAAGCGTTTATTCGCAAACACAATTTGATACTGAGTCTGGCTGTTACGCTTATCTGGTTTGCTGTCACTGTGCTGATCAGCAATGCTGTTTATGCTGATGAAGCTTCAGGTTTCTGTGACTGCAGTACTGCTGGAGAAGCATCAAATAATGTGATTTGTCATATCCCGCCGGGTAACCATCAGAACATGCATACTATTCGCGTCGGAGACCCCGCCATTCATGCGCATTTGAATCATGGCGATATGCTCGGACCATGTCCGGGAGATGAAGCCGAAGTGGAAAGTGAACATGAAGTTGCTCAGGGCCTTCCAGCATGCACCTGTGATGACGGCACTGTAGGCAGCCTGTATCATATACCTCAGTCAGCAGTTGCTTTTGAGGCATACAGCCTGCGTTCTGTATCGGGTCAGTGAAGCGGCTTTCTCAGGATGCTAGTAAGGCAGAGCCATATTAATCAGGAACCCCGCACTGGCTGAAACCATCGGGCCAATCACGGCCTGAAAAAAACCAAGCATCAACAGTGCAATGACGATGATCATGCCGTAAGGCTCAAGACGCGATAACTGCCAGGCCATTGGACCAGGCAATACGCCCACGGCAATACGTCCACCATCCAGAGGCGGCAGAGGAAGAAGATTAAAGATGCACAGAACCATATTGAAAATAATGGATGCCTGACACATCAGTGCCAATGGCTCAGCAGCCCACATCATGGATGCCGGCATATTGACTACCACCATCAATACCAGAGCAGATACTACGGCCAGAACCAGATTGGTAGCAGGTCCAGCCAGAGCCACCCAGATCATATCCCTTTTGGGGTTACCCAATTTCCTGAAATCAACGGGGACCGGTTTAGCGTAACCGAACAGAAATGGTGAGCCCAGCACAACCAGCACCAGAGGAATCGCAATAGTACCAATTGGATCAATATGTTTGATCGGATTGAGGGTCAAACGCCCCATAAAGCGGGCGGTATTATCACCCAGTTTGTCGGCAACCCAACCATGGGCAACCTCATGCAGGACAATGGCAAGCAATACCGGCAGCGCCCAGATGCTTATCTTCTGCATGATATCAGCAATATCCACTTGGCAACCCCTTCAATCAGTCTGCAAATAAAGCAACACTGTAACACTAGTGCGGAATGGAATCATGCCGACTATTACAGCTTAGTCTATCGGTAAATGCGTTAGAACAGCCAATAACGATACTCTGACACATAGCAAACAAGCTATTTCCAAATACGGCATGGATTATGCTTAATATTTCAATCCCTTTCTGTCGCATCAATGGCAGTTCGAGACCCGTGCACTAGGCATGGATAACATTCATCACTCTGCATGGAGGAACCATGAAAAAATCAGTCCCATCGCTGCTTCTCATTTTGATTGGTCTGTTTCTTACAGGCTGCAGCAATGAGCCGGAAGAAACCGATACCGGCAAACCCGAAGTGAAAATCGGGCGGCTGATCTGCGGTGGACACCTCTCCCTGGCAGTTGTTGAAAACCTGTATCAGGATGATTTGAAATCATTTCGTTTAAAAACCATTCAAAACCATGACTGGAACGATGTCATTAATGATATGAAAAGCGGCAAGTTAGCCGGCACATTCATTTTATCTCCTCTGGCCATGAACATGATCCGTGAAGGCCTGCCTGCAAAAATTGTTCTGATGGCAGATCGTAATGGCAATGGCTTTGTACTTGCCAATAAGTATAAAAGCATTGCTGAATTGAAAAACCAGCAAGCGATACTGGCTGTTCCCCATCTTTACTCTCAGCACCATGTGCTGCTCTATCTTGCACTCAAGCAGCACGGTGTTGATTGTAAAAAGATAAAAGTGGTTGGTATGCCACCACGTGACATGATCACCTCACTCCAGCGCGGAGAAATTGACGGGTTTGTCGTCGGTGAACCGGAAGGTAACAAATCGATTTCGCTCGGTGTGGGCTGGATGGCTTCTATCTCACCAAAGATATGGAAAGACCATCTGGACCATGTATTCCTCGCATCCGACACCTTCATCCACGACCACCCGGATCAGGCACAGGAGCTGATTCATGCATTGAAGAAAGGCGGCATGTATATTGAAAACAATCCGCACGAAGCGGCAGTCATGGGCGAAGATTATACTGGCTCCAGTGCTGCAGTGTTTGAACAGGTTTTAACCGATCCACCCGACTGGATCGATTATACCGATATGATCCCAAGCGATGAGCGCGTTCGAGCCATGGCCGATGTAATGGTTGAAATGGGCCTGTGGCCGGATATCCCGGAAAACCTTTCTGATTACACCGAGCAGCGATTCATTCTGAAGGCTTCAGGGCAATAGCTGGATGGGCATGCGTAAAACCTTTTTCTGCGACGAAGTGAGCTGACTTGTTTTCTGCCAAAAAATTACCGCTAAAGGCAGCCTGGTACGGCCTTATTTTCCTGGCCTCCCTGCTGCCTGCCCTGGCGCTTTCGCCATGGTTATCCCAGCAGGCCCATAGCCTGCTGCTTGATCGTGCGATGTTGGAAGAGGAGTTGTTCCACAAAGAGATGGAAATACACCTTCGTCTTGAAACGGAACGTCTTGTCTCCGTACTGCTCAATAAGTCCGATCCAATCTCCTACTTCATGCGTGATGGCGACAAGCTTGATCTCACCCGGAAACTGATTCAAAAAATCATCCGGCGTGAATCGATGATAAATACAACCACACTCTATGACCGGCATGCCAACATCATCATTTCCAGCCATCGGGGTAAACACACTCCGGCACATATTGACAAGGACTCGCCTGCGTTTGCCATTCCAATGTTTAACCGGACTTATATCGGTTCACCTGGACTTTTATCAGACAACCATTATGAGTTCATGATTGCTGTGCCGATTGTCACCGGCAGCGATGTTAGCGGGGTAATGATCAGCACCATCAATATTAATGACTTCTGGCATCACATTCGTTCCAAAGTAGCTGATCATAATTCCATGGTTTACCTTGTTGATGGCCGCGGCTCCCTGCTCACACATCTATCTGAAACCCGGCATCAGCAAGGTGACCTGCTCTCAGATAAAGCAATAGTGCGCTCTCTTCTGGCAGGCAAAGACTGGCATAAACCTGAGGTTTACGAGGGATTTGAAGGTAATAATGTGTTTGGCATTGCAACCCTGGTGCGGGGACTGCATTGGGGGCTTATTTCCGAGATTCCATCCAGCACCATCATCTCACCAATCATATCTTCACTCACAGCACTAACCCTTATCGTTGTACTATTGCACGTAATATTTGGCCTGATCAGCCTGCTGTTTACCAAACGTTTGCTCAGTCCGATCTCAGATCTGGCCCAAGTAGTTAAACGCGCCACGCAGGGGGACTACAGACACGAAGTCCATACTTCCGCTTATCGTGAAATTGATGACCTGAGTACTTCGTTTAATACCATGATTCACGAGATTGAGAATCGGGAAAATTCGCTCAGGAAGCTCTCCCAGGCCATTGAACAGGCTGGTGAATCCATCATCATTACCAACCGCGATGGCATTATCGAATATGTAAATCCGGCTTTCTCACATATGACTGGATTCAGTCGTGATGAAATCATAGGCAAATCGCCCGGCATCCTGAGTAGTGGCAGACAGAACAAAGCATTCTATACGCAGATGTGGGAATCCATTCTCTCAGGGGAAAGCTGGGAAGGTATGCTCACAGATCGCAAAAAAGATGGCTCTCTCTATCCAGTCATGATGAATATTGCAGCCATTTATGCTGGTGATGAAATCACCCACTTTGTCGCTATTCAACAGGATATGAGTGAACAGAATCAACTGGAAGAGCAGTTGCGCCAATCCCAGAAAATGGAGTCACTCGGCACTCTCGTTGGCGGCATAGCCCATGATTTCAATAATATCCTCGGGGCTATGACCGGGAATATGTACCTGATCAAAAAACGGGCTGCTGATAATGAGATGATTACTGATAAAGTGGAGAAGCTGGAGTCACTGGCCTTCTCAGCGGCCAATATGATTTCACAGCTGCTCGCATTTTCCCGCCAGGCATCTGTACAGATGGATACCATTTCACTGACCTCTTTCATCAGGGACTCACTAAGCCTTTCAAGCTCAAGCATCTCCGAAAACATTTCACTCACAACCCGGATTACGGAAGAACCTCTGGCTATTCTCGGTGATGCAACGCAGTTACAACAGATTCTGATGAATCTACTGAACAATGCCCGTGATGCGGTTGAAAATACTGAAAACCCTGCAATTACTGTGTCCGTGCAACCATTCCATGCAACACAACAGTTTCTGCAGCAGCATCATGAACTCAGCGCCGAGACGTATGCCCGAATCAGCATTAGCGATAACGGCATGGGAATCTCGGAAGATAATCTGAATAATATTTTTGAACCCTTTTTCACGACCAAAGATATTGGCAAAGGTAGTGGGCTTGGCCTGTCGATGGTGTTCGGTGCCATGCATACTCATGGCGGCACGATCGAAGTGGAAAGCACACCGGGCACCGGCACCACCTTTCATCTCTATTTTCCGGCCCGGGATATGACAGAAATCACCACTGAACATGAACAGGCAATAGAAACAGCCGGACATGGTGAGTTACTGCTTCTGGCTGATGATGAAGCGCAGGTCCTGGAAACCAACAAAGAGGTTCTTGAAACCCTGGGTTACAAGGTTCTTACTGCCAGTAATGGCAGAGATGCCATCCACCTGTTTAAACAGCATAAGCATGAGATTCAACTCGTTCTTACGGATGTCGTGATGCCCGGCATGGGCGGCGTAGCCATGGCGGAAGAAATTCTCCAGATCAAGGCAAACACACCCATTATATATACAACCGGTTACGATAAAGAGCAGGTATTACCCGATCAGGTTATGGAAAATGCTCTGATTCTGACCAAACCGCTGGATGTGCCGGAACTCAGTCAGCAGGTCAGCAGACTGTTATCACAAGATGATTAAAAAAACATCACTCCATGCACCCCGTTTGACTTTACTACTGCCACAGAGTTGATCAGGCTTTTCTGCAACGGATAATCATGAAATCACTGGCACGTATCATTACCTTTACCCTGTTGACTGCACTGGCCTGGCTAGCCTGGCAGGCACCTGCCAGTGCGCCTGATCCCCGCATGATCCGCGCAGCCATTCCTGACAGACCCGTTGGCTCACAAGGTTCGGAAATTAAGACAGACCTGTGGCGTGTTGTAACGCGCAGAGTTGTATCCAAAGCCGCCGTCTATTCGCTTAGCCGCCGCCTGCAAGGCATGAAGCTGGAGCCAATCAGCATTGAAAAAGAGGAAGATGTTACCATGCACGCCTTTGACGATGCCATCCTGTTCAAAACCAGAGCACAGGCATGGGAAGCCAGCCGCATCTGGAAGTCACACGATATTGAGTCTACTGTCATCAAAGCAGATGAAGCGGGTGTATTTCTGGTCGGCCTTGGCCGTTTCTTTCAAGCTAAATATGCTGAAGCGATGCAGCAAAGGCTTGAGCATACGGGGCGAAAATACCGTTATCAGAAACGTATCGTACCAATCCCAAGCTGGCGCTTCACTTTTGCACCGGGCAGCAAAGAAAAGGCTGATATTTTATGGGAAAAACTGCACGCCACAGGCGTCATTATGCCGGTGCTGATGCCGGAACCCCAGTTTCAAAAGTTATACGGTAGTAACTGAAGCATGCATGGCTTCAGTCTCGATAGTCAGCTCTTGATGATCTCGGCAAATCGATCAAACAGATAGTCTGCATCCTGTGGGCCCGGACTGGCTTCCGGATGATACTGAACAGAAAAGATCGCTTTTTCCTTCACGCATAAACCTTCAACTGTCTCGTCAAACAGGGATCGATGTGTAATCTCAACATTTTCAGGAATGTTATCATCGGCAACGGCAAAGCCGTGGTTCTGACTGGTGATTTCAATCTTGCCTGTGGTCAGATCTTTCACCGGATGGTTCCCACCGCGATGACCGAATTTCAGTTTAAAGGTGGACAAACCCAGTGCCTGTGAAAGCAGCTGATGCCCCATGCAAATACCGAAGATCGGCACGTTGGAATCGAGCAGTTCACGAATGGTCTCCACGGCATAAGCAACAGCAGCCGGATCACCCGGTCCATTGGACAGGAAGATACCATCGGGATTCAAAGCCAGCACGGCAGTGGCCGGTGTTTGTGCAGGAACAACCGTCACATTCAAACCACGATCAGCAAGTTTACGGAAGATGTTGCGTTTACAGCCGAAATCGAAGGCAACGACATGTTTGTCGGATGCAGGTGAGTTGAAAGATGCGGCATCAAGATTATATGTGCCCTGCTGCCATTCACCTTTCTGCTTGCAGCTTACCTGACCAACCAGATCGCGCCCTTCCAGGCCATCCCAGGCTTTCGCCATGGCCACAGCATCTGCTTCGCTCATACCATCGGATGCAATGACACCATTCTGAGCGCCATGATCACGCAGATGACGAACCAGCGCGCGTGTATCAATATCTGCGATACCAACCACACTGTTATCGCTCAACCACGCTGCCAGATCTTTTTCAGCGCGATAATTCGATGTGATGCGGGCTGGAGCGCGCACAATACAACCGCGCACTGAAATCGCATCAGATTCCATATCGGTCTCATTGACGCCAACATTGCCAATATGCGGATAAGTGAAAGTGATAATCTGATCTGTATAGGATGGATCAGTAAGAATTTCCTGATAACCGGTCAGCGAAGTATTAAAGCAAACTTCACCGACGGTATTGCCGATGGCGCCCAATGCCTCGCCTCTGAAAATACGGCCATCCGCCAGTGCCAAAATCGCTTTCGCCATACTACGACCACCTCACAGTTATAACGCGCCGCAGGGTACGTAATTGCTTGTACAAAGTCGAGGCTGTTTCATCACGCCAGTGGCTTGAATAGTCCATCAATATCCTCTGCGGTCCATAACGGTGCTCTCGTAGCACCGCTATTTTGAATACCATTGGCCAGATCCCGTTTGCGATCCTGAAGTTCAAGTATCTTCTCTTCAACCGTACCTTCCGTGATCAGCTTATACACAAACACAGCCTTATCCTGCCCGATACGATGCGCACGGTCTGTCGCCTGTGCTTCAGCAGCCGGATTCCACCATGGATCAAAATGAATGACGGTATCGGCAGCTGTCAGATTCAATCCTACACCGCCGGCTTTCAGGCTGATGAGAAATAGCGGCACTTCTTCATTCTGGAAGCGCTCTATCGGTGTTTCACGATCCTTGGTTTGACCCGTCAGCTTCACATAATCGATATTTCGTTGCTGCATCTCAGCCTCGATCAGCGCCAGCATGGAGGTAAACTGAGAGAACAGCAGAACACGACGCCCCTCCTCAATCATTTCCGGCAACATATCGAGCAGCATCTCCAGCTTGGCTGATGCCGGTGGCTCCCCTTGCAAGCCATTCACCAATCTTGGATCACAACAGACCTGACGCATCTTCAACAGCGCATCAAGCACAACGATCTGGCTCTGTGCCAGCCCCATTGAGGTCACAGCATCGCGCACCCGTTTCTGCATGGCAAGACGAACACTTTCATACAATTCCCGCTGCTTATCCTCAAGCTCAGTACTACGGATAATCTCTGTCTTGGCTGGCAATTCGAGTGCCACCTGTTCTTTGGAGCGCCTGAGCAGGAATGGCCTGATGCGTGTATTGAGTGTCTCCTGACGTGCCACATCCGCTTCAATCTCAATGGGTTTGCGGAACATGCGAGTGAAGCCGCGTTGATCAAACAGATAACCCGGCATAAGAAAATCAAACTGAGCCCACAATTCTCCCAGATGATTTTCCATCGGTGTACCGGTCATACAAAGCTTGTGCTCAGCCTGCAGTTTCCTCACCAGTTGCGAAGCTTTGGCGCGCGGATTCTTGATATACTGCGCTTCATCGAGAATCAACATATACCACGGCTGTTCAACCAAAACCTCGAAATCGCGTGCCAGCAATGGATAGGTGGTCAATACCAGATCAAAATCTGCCAGCTTCTTGAAATGCTGAGCACGTGTCGGACCGTGTACCACCAGCACTTTCAGATCCGGTGTAAACTTTTCAGCCTCGCGACGCCAGTTATGCATCAGACTTGTCGGTGCAATCACCAGAGCCGGATGAACCAGCCTGCCCTGCTCTTTCTCAGTCAGAACATGGGCCAGCGCCTGCACCGTTTTACCGAGTCCCATGTCATCAGCCAGGATACCTGCAAGTTTCATCTGCAACAGAAACTGCATCCAACTCAAACCTTCACGCTGATAATCGCGCAGTTCAGCCTTCAGTCCTTTTGGAGGCTCGGATTCCGGCACTGAAGTGATGTCGGCCAGAGCGCGCATATGTTGCAACCAGGCGCTACTGCTGATCTGAACATGTGTATCAGACTGGCTGATGCTCTCTTCCAGCGCCAGCATCTGCGGAGCACTGAGCACAGGGGTTTCCGCAGCACCACCGGCAAATACATCAAGCATAAAATGCAGAATACTGGCAATCATTTCGCCCGGCGCTGAAAGCAAACGTCCATCCGCCAGCGGTAGAGGAATATTCTGCTTCTCCTTGATAGCCGCCAGTGACTCTTTCTTGAGCAGATCAGGATGAGAGCCAACCCAACCGGCAAGTGCTGCAATGAGGTCCACCTCTTCCCCGTCTTCCAGAGTCACCATGAAACTGGCCTGCCCCATCAAGCCAGAACCTCCGGACGAAGGACTTTCATCCAGATCCAATTGCCAGGCTGCCGCCTGTGCCACTTTGAAAGAGAAGTTATCGTTTATATCGACAATAAAACCGGCCTCTTTTAACAGCGGCACCTCATACAATACCCAGTCCGGCCAATAGCTTTCATCTTCAAGGGTAAACATCTGTTGCTCGAAATCGAACAGTTCAGCCAGTTTATCTTCCAGCATCGGATAGAGACCGGCACGCCCCAGTGCTTCAATAGCTGCTGATTCAGTGACATGGTCACGTTTATAATCAATTACCTTGTCACCACGAATCACCCGCGTTGATGTGGCATCCGGCCTGTACGGCACCTGTCTGCCATCATAATCGAACCATAACTCGACCAGATGACACTGATCAGGTGTACGATAACCCCATCGATGTGACAGTTTCTTGGAACTCAGCTTGATCAGTACGATCGGTTTCACATCACGATAATCATGTTTCAGCCGCACTGGCCCCGGCACATCATCAGGAAGCTGTTTATTGACAGCTTCTACTACCGCATCGGAGCAATCCAGTTCAACAGCAGGAATATTGAGCAGGATTTCCGCAACATCGGATGGCTGACCCGTCTCAACCACGCCAGCCATCGCCTGAGCGGTATCGATATACCATGGTGGCGACGTGGGTACGATTTTCTCATCCTGCTGCATGAGCAGGCTTAAATGCTGATCACCGCGACTGTTCAACTGCCACTGCCAGTTGCCGCTGCGTTTATCACTGCGCTTAAGCGGTGGATTATCCTTGCTTTGCCAGTGGCAGCGGCCGCTGGCTACGATGCGTTTGAGAACACTTAAACCTTCCGGCCCCTTGATGCGATAGCCGTGCAGTGAGGAAAGGGAACGATCAGTCGCCACATCCCTGAGGATTTTTTCGTCGGCAGACAGAACATATTGTGGCACCGGATAATTGAGGATATTGGAAGGATCATAGGAAACAGCCTTACCATAACCGCCTGATTTCAGGATGCGGGCAGAGAGCAAATTCAGGCGCACATCCTGGTCGCCATCTGGCTCAAGCATAAACAGTAAACGTTGTTTCACACTGTCCGGGTATTCATTAACCGGGGTAGAGCCATCTTTGACATTTTCCAGCGCGCCCAGCCATTGACCAAATGCAAACATGCCCGCAGCCGGGGCAACTGCTGCTGCTTCCTCTTCATCTTCATCCTGCTCTTCCATCCAGGCATAAAGCGTGGCCGCAACATGTTTGCAATCCGAGGCCATCGGGCAGGTGCAGGAACCGGAAGCATACTCTTCCGCTTCGAATTTAACCTCCACCTGCAGTGGAACCCGATCTTCACCGCGAACACTGGCAGACAACAAACCCTGAGATTGATCAAAATCGAGATCATTGACTCTACCCTGCTCAAACAGTTCATGTCCTTTATCCGCCACAGGCCCATCAAGCCATGCTTCAATCTGGCTATCGCTTAACTCGGGTATTTCAGTCATCAATCGACTGCTCCTTTAATTTCAATATTTCATCACGATGTTGCGCAGCATCTTCAAAACGCAGATCGGCCGCTGCTTCCACCATCAAGCGTTCAAGCTCGGACAGCCTGCGTGCTCGCTCAGCCCAACTAACCGGCTCAGGCTCTGCAACCTCAGGAATATGTCCGTAATCCATCTCATAGACCGAACCAAGAATATCCTTGATTTCGGACTTCACAGTTTCCGGCGTAATACCGTGCTCGGCATTATACGCCAATTGTTTAACACGTCTGCGTTCAGTCTCACCCATGGCAAGCTGCATCGACCTGGTCATCTTATCGGCATACAGAATGACATAACCCTCAGCATTGCGTGCTGCCCGGCCTATGGTCTGGGTGAGTGAACGCTCTGAACGTAAAAAGCCCTCTTTATCTGCATCAAAAATAGCCACCAGTGCAACTTCCGGCAGATCAAGACCCTCTCGCAGCAGATTAATGCCAATGAGTACATCAAACACCCCGAGTCGCAGATCACGCAGAATCTCCATGCGCTCAACCGTATCGATATCCGAATGCAGATAACGCACCTTCATATCGAGATTGTTCAGGTATTCGCTCAAATCTTCTGCCATACGTTTGGTCAGGCAGGTCGCCAGCACTCTGAAGCCGCGCCCGATAACCGCATTGGCTTCCGAAACAAAATCATCCACCTGCGTGGTTGCAGGACGCACCTCAACCAGCGGATCTACCAGACCTGTCGGGCGAATAATCTGTTCAACAAACAACCCTTCGCATTTCTCCATCTCATAACTGCCCGGTGTCGCCGAAACATAAATCGCCTGCGGCACTACCGCTTCAAACTCGTGGAATTGCAGTGGCCTGTTATCCAGCGCCGATGGCAGGCGAAACCCGAAATCAACCAGCGTCTGTTTGCGTGAGCGGTCACCTTTGAACATGCCCCCGATCTGGGGAACCGTGACATGCGACTCGTCCATCATCACCAGCGCGTTATTGGGCAGGTAATCCAGCAGCGTCGGTGGTGCTTCTCCCGCTTCTCTGCCGGTAAGATGCCGGGAATAGTTCTCCACACCAGTGCAGTATCCTACTTCCTGAATCATTTCCAGATCATAGATCGTACGTTGTTCCAGTCTTTGCGCTTCCACCAGTTTATTCTGCACATGCAGCTCGGCCAGTCTCTCTGCCAATTCAGCCTTGATTGTATCCATGGCGGACACCATTGAATCACGTGACATCACAAAATGGCTTTTCGGGAACACCGTATACTTATGCAGACTTTCAATGGACTTTCCGGTTAAGGGATCAAAGCGGGAAATCGCATCAATTTCATCGCCAAAAAACTCTATACGAATGGCAAAATCTTCAGCATGGGCCGGATACACTTCCAGCACATCACCGCGCAGACGGAATGTGCCGCGATGAAAGTCCATCTCATTGCGTTGATATTGCAGCTCAACGAGTTTATTTACCGCAGCGCGCTGATCCACCTCCCTGCCCACTTCGAAATAGAGCAGCATACCTGCATAGGCTTCAGGACTTCCAAGGCCGTAAATACATGAAACAGAGGCAACAATGATGACATCTTCGCGCTCCAGCATGGCACGTGTTGCCGAATGCCGCATACGGTCGATATGCTCATTGATCGATGAATCCTTCTCGATAAATGTATCACTCGAAGGTACATAGGCTTCAGGCTGATAATAGTCGTAATACGATACGAAATATTCCACTGCATTGTCTGGAAAAAACTGCTTGAACTCACCGTACAACTGCGCTGCCAGTGTTTTATTCGGTGCCATTATCAGTGTGGGTTTCTGGGTGCGTTGAATCACACAGGCCATGGAATACGTCTTACCTGAACCGGTAACACCCAACAGCGTCTGATGACGCATTCCCTGCTGCACACCCTGTACCAATTCAGTAATTGCCTGCGGCTGATCACCACGTGGTTCGAAGTCTCCGCTAAGTTCAAAACGCATCAGGCAATTGTAACCCCGAAGATAGAGGATGCCAGTGTCAGTTTTACATCATCAAAAAAAGAGGCCTTGCAATGCAGAGCCTCTCACAAATTTTAATAAAATGGCCACCATCTGGGCTGGTTATTATCTACCGGGGGATGGTTCCTGTTTTCAGGACGACGCACATCTCTGGTATCTACTCCATTACGCTCATAGGCACCCCTGTCACCCTTGTATTCACTGCGGGCATCACTACGATCATCACTGCTTTTGTCATCTTTACTGCGACTGTCGCTGCTCTTGCTGTCATTACTCTTTGAATCAGCCATGGCCGGTGCCGCATTCAACGACAGTGCAAAAAACATAGCCAAGGCTATTGAAAATAGTTTCATTGTATCTCCTCCTTCGTGTTCAATTAAAAACAGCAGCCATCGTGGCAATTCCATCTTTGATAGCCGTGATACTCATCATATATTTGAATACGGCAACACCTCAAATCCCACCGCTGGTGCAATGGTTACGCCTTCACGTAACGCAGGAACTGGCTCCGTAGCCCGAAATCTCCGGCAAGTTCAAAACAGATCGCGAAACCATAATTCCGACTGAACGAGATACCAGCTTCCAGTTCGCTGGTCGAACATCAGGCAGGCAGAACCTCTTTCGCAAAAAATGCAATCTTCGTCTACACTACCCTTGGGATGGCGGGATGACTGAAGGTATATTGATTTCCCGAATTAAATATACCGATCCTTAACAAGGGTGGACCAATATACCACTTGAGAAGACCATTAAATTCAGCCTGTTACGAAAGTCTGAATTAACATCCGTCCGGAATTGCCGCGAAATGGAGGGGAATCATGCAAATAACCCGACAAAAAGATACGTGCGTATATTAATAAGTTATGTGAGGAAAAAACATGGATGAATCATCCCTAGCTACAAAAATAGCATCGCAGGTGGTATCCGATACAAAATTCTGGATAGCCATCATCGGTATTGTCGGTGGTATTGTTGGTTCATTACTCACTTTGTTAGGGAATATCTTTCTTCACAAATTAAAAGAGAAACCCCAAAAAGAACTGGATGAAAAAAGAAAAATCACTTTGAAGATGATGCTAGAAGATGATCGGTTCCCCGAAAAATGGAGAAATATCAATACACTTTCTGCAGTAATCGGGGCAAGCAAAGAAGAAACAAAGCGGCTTTTGGTTGGAATAGATGCTCGAGGTTCTGAAAAAGCAGACGGCAAATGGGGGTTGATTAAATACCACCCATTTCCGACTCAAAAATGAGAAAAACGCATAACAAATCGCTCGTGTGGAACGCTTCACCGCGATGCGGCTCGCGCCCCACAGCTTGAGCGTTAGGCGAGTCGCAATACGATGGGCGCAAGCACTATGAATATTGAGGAATCCTTCTTCTCCATTTCGTGGTTCTTTTCAGCTTGGGTAAGGTTGATGGAGTACCACACCAGAAAGAAGGAGGTCTTGGATTCTGCGCGCCTCGGACCGAGAAGACTTATTATCTCCCCGCCCACCGATGCCGGCATACCGCTGCTCGTGCAGGCGAATGCCCAAGGCACGACGGAGCTTCTATGCTTCTCAGACAGGAACGAACGAAAAGCAAGAAACTATAGCAAGAAAAAGAGAATGGATGCGCTTACTACGCAAGTGAAGCCATTCTTTAAGATTCCGGCTGCCGATAATACTGTGTCCGTCGTGTACGCGAATTGTTTCTTCGACTTTTGTGTTGATGTGGATTTCAATTCGATTATCCAGGAGATTTGGCGCGTACTTGAGCCTGGCGGGGTTCTATTTGCAGTGTACATGGCTCCTCCGTCCGGATACCGGGAGCGCGGTTGGGAATGGACTTTTGCTCGGTTTCGCTTTCTGAGTCATGGCTGCCATCCAGTTACAATTGTGCCACATCTCATTCAAGGCGGCATGCAAATCCTGAAAGATATACCTGCTGTCAAGTTGGGATTCCCGATTCGTTACACAGTATCGGAGAAACCCGTCCATGTCGTCTAACAAAGTGTTCCATTTGACCACTCTGACGCTGCGCTCCTTTGCGGCAAGTGAGCACAAGCGTTAGCACACTCAGGAGCTGAAGAGATGTCCGATCACAAAATTTTCTCTATGGCATTTTCAAAAATATATTCTCTCTATGTTCAAAAAGCTGAGAAGAAGAGCAGAACAGAAGAGGAAGTCATCCAAATCATTTGTTGGCTCACTGGTTATAACTCTGATGGCCTGGCGAATCAGGTTGGCAGCGAGAATGACTTAGCCACATTCTTTGCCGAGGCGCCGGCAATGAATCCCAACGCATCTCTTATTAAGGGCGTTGTTTGTGGAGTTCGTGTTGAAGAGGTCGAAGACCCTCTGATGCGCAAAATTCGATACCTCGACAAGTTGATTGATGAGCTTGCCAAGGGAAAAGCTATGGAAAAGATTTTGCGGTCATGAATTGGCGCAGGATTCCAAGTGCTACCAAGTTAATTAACTTTGCGCCTACGACGCCGGACGCGGCAAAGCTGCGCCGGTTATTAAGGCGTTAGTTCCCAAAGCAGAAATTGGCTCAGAAACTGTTTCGCGGATTTTGATCGCGGTTGTCTGCCATTCAAAAGCTATACAGTTCAATCCTTAACATAGTGTAAGAACTGGCTGATGCGTCCGGCTTTGATGCCGCGCTGTTCAAACTTGGTTTCAGGACGATCGGCATCGCGCTCGATATAGCCACCCACACCAGCGACATTGGTCAGCCCCGGAGTGGCATCGAGAATATCGCGCATCCACTCAGCCAGATCGGCCTTGTCAGAAGCAAGTTTGATAAACCCGCCCGGTTTCAGGCGTGTTACCATCAGCTCGGCAAAATCCTTCTGAATGATGCGACGCTTGTGATGGCGTGCTTTCGGCCACGGATCAGGATGATTGATAAAAATACCATCGAGCTGTTCTCCAGCCACCTGATTGGTGAGTACAAACTGGGCCGGCAACTGGGTAATACGGCAACGCTCTATCTCACCTGCATCTTCGAGTCGGGCCACGGCCTTGGCAACACCCGGCAGATAAATTTCCACACCGATGAGCATCCAGTCCGGATGGTTTTTAGCCAGGTGTACGAGAAAATCACCATTGCCAAAACCGATCTCCATTACAACCGGAGCGCCTTCCTTCAGATCTGCTTCAGCCAGTGTTTTATCTTTAGGCAATCCGATCAAAGGCAGCCACTTGAGCAGGCGCGCCTCCTGACCGTCGGTCACAAAACCATTTTTGCGCCCGTGCGTGCGCATCTCATGTTGAATAAACTGATCACGGAACTCTTTGGATAATCGCATATGGCAATGCTACGAGATAAAAGTCGATAGCCAACAGAAAACTGTCACTGTTACTTTGTCGAGAGCTGGTTAACATGCTCTCATCAACCATCAGAAACAGCTGTATTCAGGAGATTATATGTTACGTAAAACCATTTTCGCATCACTGCTGGCACTACTGCCACTGACCGGGCAGGCCATGGCAGGTGAATATGTTTACACAATTGACCACGGCACTCCGGGTGTGATTGCCAGTGAAAGTAAAATGGCGCGTCTTGTTCTGGTTGGCTCAGGCAACTGCGCTGCCATCCCTTATGAGGTGATTGCCGATGGCGTTAAATCACTCAGTGGCTCCCTGAACCTGAGCAAAACACTTTCGCTGCCGCTGGACTTCACCACTGTGACACTCTCTTGCACAAGGGAAGGTGTAAAAGCTGCAATCAATCAAAAGAGCAAAAGCCTGTTCTGATCACTAACAGCTTCTTAATGGGACACCAGTTCCATCAAAAACATCAGAGCAACCATGATCAGTAACCCTATGATAATCTGCATACGTTCAAACCATGTTCTCTGCATGATTCACCTCGGTTATTATTAGCTACGGCTAATCTAATACAACAGAGTGACAGGCTTGTGACATGTGGAAATCCGGGATGCAGAATGGACGTTAAGTAGTAAAACAGGAGGAATCAGATGTTATTAAGTACAACCCCTACTATTGAAGGCAATACTATCAGCAATTACAAAGGTGTAGTTGTCGGTGAAGCGATTCTCGGTGCCAATATTTTTCGCGATATGTTTGCAGGTATTCGCGATATCGTTGGTGGCCGCTCGGGCGCATACGAAAAGGAACTCGCTAAAGCCCGTGAAATCGCTTTTGGTGAAATGCAGGAGAGTGCAAGCGAACTGGGAGCCAATGCCATCGTCGGCATTGATATTGATTACGAAGTGATCGGTAAAGACGGCAGTATGATGATGGTCAGTGTCAGCGGCACCGCAGTAACCCTAGGCTAGGAGGGGAAGCATCCCCTCTTAACTCAGGCGACGATGGAGTCGCGGATTTCGAATGTCTTACCCTCACCACATAACCGGGCAATCAGCCGCAGGCCAAATTCCACTGCGGTACCAGCCCCCCGGCTGGTGATCAGGAAATCATCCTCCACCACTGCATCATCGACATAAACCGAAGAGGGCTGCAACTGTTCCATCTCGCCTCTGCATGCCGGATATGAGGTCACCCGTTTTCCCTCGGTAATACCGTAAGCCGCCAGCGCTGTGGGTGCAGCGCATATGGCTGCAATCGATCTGGATTCAGCTCTCAAGCGTTCTACCACTGCCTGCACATTGGCATCATCACGCAGCAGGTGCGCGTTCGGTAAACCTCCCGGTAATACCACCATATCCCACTCCTGATGCATCACATCAGCCAGTATAGCATCGGCGGCGATGACAATATTCGATCGCCCGGTGACCGTGCTGCCATCAAGGCTTGCTGTGGTGACCTCAATATCGGCACGTCTGAGCAGATCTACCACAGCAACAAATTCGATCTCTTCTACTCCGGTGGTAAATGGAACCAGAACTCTACTCATGTTTCATCTCCTCTTCTCTCCAGTCGGCTGGCATAACACCCGTTGCAGCCCAGGAGAATGCTTCATCCATACGCTGCACTACGGCACACTCCCTGTCGCTGAGTACGTCATTCAACATGCTCACGGACTGTTCAGTAAGTGTCTGAACATCCATGGGCAATCGCGGATAGTAATCTAAACCTGATGCAGGAAATGTCAGCCGGGTCACCAATTTACCCTGTTGTTTCACTATCACTTTCTGACGATCTGCATACAGTTCCGGCTCACCTTCTGCCCCCATGAATATCAACGCACGAAGCTGCCCCAGAAGTCCGTTAGCCTCAGCCATATAATCGGCATAGGGGGTATGAAAAAAACCATTGAGCTGCCCTTCACAGCCCATCGGATTGAGCAGGCGAGTCACGGTGTTCACGAAAGAGCGTACTCCCAGTCTGGACCTTAAGCTGTAAATACGAAACAGATCAGGACTAAGATCGGACAGGTCGGCATAAACAATACCATCGCGCTGTATCAGCTGAGCAGCTTCAACAAGGTTGCCCGCCCTGTTTATCCCTGCCCGCTGCAGCACCTGCCAGGCAGTTACCCGCCCTTCAATCTGATCTACCCCGTGAACAAACACCGGAATACCCGCATCACGTGCTTTCAGTGCTGCTGCCAAATAAGCATGTCCAGCCCTGCGTTTGCCTGCATAACAGGGCAGATCAACTGCACCTTTCAGCACATCTACTTTACCGTATCCGGCAATCGTCGCACGAGCCGCTTCGACAAAACCGGCCAATTCACCGCTGGTTTCACCCTTCATGCGCTGGGCAATCAGAAATGCACCCAACTGCAGCTCATCGGCATCAGGAGAAAGAAGCTGTTCAAACACCAGCCTGGCTTCATCCCGGCTCAGGTTTTCTGAACCGTGTTTGCCGCGCGCAACGCGTTTAATCAGGGGTGAAATATCCATGGCCGACTTGTACCACATTGTATGTCCGCTATGCTAGTCACATGAACTTCCTGATCCTTCAACACCTGGACATCGAACCGCCCGCCCTGATCGGCGAGTCCATCGAAGCAGTTGGCCACCATCTGACTACACTCAATCTGGATCAGGGTGATGCTTTGCCAGCATCTGATAGTGATTATGACGGTTTGATTATTATGGGCGGTCCACAATCGGCCAATGACAATTCCGACTATATCCGTGCGGAACTGAACTGGATCAACACGGCGATCAGCAAGGGCACCCCGCTGTTAGGCATTTGCCTCGGTGCCCAGATCATCGCCAAAGCTGCCGGTGCAGAAGTGGTCGATTCACCGGTTCGTGAACTGGGCTGGTTTCCGGTCTATCACACGAACGAAGGAGAAAATGACCCTCTGTTCAAAGAGATGCCGGATGGCATGGCTGTATTCCAGTGGCATGGTGAAACCTTCTCATTTACCGATGAGATGACACCTGTAGTTACCCATCCCGAAGTGCCAGCTCAGGCATTTCGTCTGAACAAAGCCCAATACGGGCTTCAATTCCATGTCGAGGTGACTGAAGCCATTATAGAAACATGGATTGCACATGGTGAGAGCGAGCGCAATCATCTTGGTATCGGAGGTATCCAACTGCTGCACAAGGATACGGCACTATATCTGGAAACCATGCAGCAATTCTGCAGGCAGATGGTCAGCAACTGGCTTACAGAGATTTCCACTTAAACAATCAGACCAATCATCAGCAAGGTGGCAACATTGCCGCCCACCCTGACTACGGATTCATTCAGTTTCGCTAGTATCATTGTATAGTCTCCACAAAGTATCCTAGGCCACTGAAGCCTTGTGCACCTCCGGTTTTTTGCCTCATTATCCCCTACTGAAAGCCCATTTTATTTGCTTTGAGGATTATATAGTCAAACCTGAATCGCGTAGTATGTACTTCGCCATTAGCTATGCTGTATTTATTCAATATGCCTTTGAATAGAGAGAGACCGAGCAACAGGATTATTTAGAAAATTCAAGATATCTCTTTAGAGAGGCAGGATAGTTTGCTTGGGTTAACAGTACACTTCGTGGCTAACCAAATTAGCTTAATTTCAGTCCAATTTATCACTAATCAATCTTGCCAGGTCATAAACCTCATATGGTTTGGTTAATACCGTTTCGATATCAGCCATGCCATGTGACTCTAGCACTTTGGATTTGTCATACCCTGTGGTGAAAATACATTTTATTTCCGGGCTAATCTTCCGAATCTCCAATAACGTTTCAACCCCGCCCAGTTCAGGCATCACTACATCGAGAATCAAAAGTTTGATTTTATACTGATGGGTTAAAAAGGCTGTGATTGCCTCGCGTCCATTGCTTGCAACAATGATATTGTATTTCAGACTTTCCAGTATCTCGCGTACGGTATTGATGAGATCATTATCATCATCAACCAGCAAAATAGTTTCTCCTTTACCCTCATGGATATCCTCTGTGATGTGAATTGGAGTTACGGTTTCATCTGTGCCCTCAGTAATCAGCGGAAGATAGATCTCAAAGCTGGTCCCATCACTTCGACTGGACTGCAGCTCAATAATCCCCTTATGAGATTGAACAGTCCCATATACCATTGAGAGACCAAGTCCGGTTCCTTTTCCCACTTCTTTGGTGGTAAAGAATGGTTCGAAGACGCGTTCTAGGTTATCGGCATCAATACCAGGGCCATTATCAGCAATGGTAATCAATGCAAATTCAGTGTGTTCAGCTTCCGGGTTTCTATCTTGAAATAGTTTGTCAGCGACATATTTCTTTAACGTTATTGAAATGATCGGCTTTTCTTTGCCTACAAGTGCATCACGTGCGTTATTAACCAGATTGAATAACATCTGTTGCAATTGATTGGCATCTGCATACACATACATTGCTTCTTCGCTGACTGAATAGTTTAGTGTGATGTTTTCAGGAATGGATACTTCATGTAATTTCACTGTTTCCTTGATAAATGAAGGTAAATACAGCTGCTGTTTAGTGGTAATATTTTTCCGTGAAAAAGCCATCAACTGCTTAATCATCTCGGATGCCCTTGTAGCAAGGGTTTCAATGACCTCAGCCTTAGCAAAGATGTTGGGTTGATCTGAGGCTCTTTTTTTAATCAGGTAAAGGTTGCCGATAATACCTGCCAGTGTGTTATTAAAATCATGTGCGATACCACCAACCAGAGTACCGATTGCCTCCATTTTTTGTGATTGCTGTAACCGTTCCTCTAACTCTTCATATTCCTGAAGGTTCTGTTGCAAGCCTATAAAGTGACTGATTCTTCCATCCTCATCGAAGATCGGTGAGATATTTAGGATAGCGGGAAATACAGAGCCATCTTTGCGTTTGTCCACAATCCTTCCTTGCCAGGTTTCACCCTTTTTGATGGTTGTCCACATCTCACGATAGAAGCGGCGATTCTGTTCACCGCTGTTAAGTATTCTCGGATTGACGCCAATCACCTCATCTACTGTATAGCCGGTGATAGTACAAAAGGCTGGGTTCACATATTCGATAATGCCTTCACAGTCAGTGATAATGATCGATTCGCCTGCCTGCTCAATAGCCTGGGATAGTTTACGAATCTTCTCATTGGCTTTTTTCTGTTCACTCAAATCACGAATAAAAGCAGTAAACTGCGGATACTCATCCGTTTCGATTACAATAAGGGATAGCTCAATAGGAAATTCACGGCCATCCTTGTGCAATGCGGTTGTTTCAATTCTCTTTCCCAGCAAGGGAGCTTTGCCGCTTTGAAGGTAATGCACTATACCTTTGCAGTGCTTCTCACGAAACCTTTCAGGTATAATAGTTTCAGAGAGTCTTTTACCAATGACTTCTTGGGCATTGAACCCGAAAGTATTTTCAGCAGCGATATTAAATGAAACAATATGTTCTTCATGATCAATGGTGATGATACTGTCCAGAGCCATGCTAACTGATTCCTTCATTCGAGCTTCAGCTCTTTGAGCATCTGCTTCAGCTCTCCTTTTATTGCTGACAGCTCTTACAAGAAGCCAGCCTATAATCATCGCGAGAAGTAGTGAAATAAGACTCCAGAGGATAATAATACCTCTAGTGTTGGCCAGCATAGCATCGAGCTCAGCTCGAGAATCGAAGGAAATAATTTTCCAGACATTAGAGCGCTGCACAGAGGATTGGTATTCAGGCAAAGTTCTCTCCGATAAATCTACTGAGATAAAGCAATAAATCCCCTGATCCAGTTCGATGCACCCCTTTTCTTTACTGCTAATAATTTGCCAAGCTGGGCATGATAACGCTGGAAACGTTGTTCTTTTCGATCATCCAGCATAAAACCCCATTCTTGCCCGTGAGGGTAGCTGTGCAACCAGAATCCATCACTGTTAACTAGATGGGAAAGGGTAGGATTTTCTGCATGGATCGAGATAAAATGATCCAGCATCAATTGCCCTAAATAGTTAACTATTAGAATGCCCATGAATTCACCCCTGCTGCTCTCCACTGGGGTGGCAATTCGGATTGTCGGCTTGTATGGCAACTCAACTTCACCATGTTCAAGATTTAGATCCATCGGCGAGATGTAAACTTGTCCTAACTTGAGTCTCTTAGATTCCGTAAAATAGTAACGATCACGTTTCGATTGCAGTTGATTCTTTGGTACGATGTCAGCTTGTGATCCATCAAAATTGATGCGGATGCGTTCCATGCCAGTTTTGTCGATAAAGCGCATCTGATCATATGTTTTTTTTGCGTTGGAGAAATTCCTCATCTCGTTAGCAGCCTGAACTAGATGTTCACTATTTTTATCTTCAAAGGCCTCTTTCAAGTCACTGTCAGACGCCAGAAACAGAACATCGGAGATAATTGAGGTAAAATCCTGCATGATCACCTCTCCTTGCAAGTTGATCATACTCTGATTCTGCTCGAGCTTAAGTTTAATCCTATTCTTATATTCTATGGCATAGATGGTATAGGAAATCGTTACAATCAAAACGGCAAGCGGCAGAAAGGTCATGAGGAAATAGCGGAAAGTCCCATGCGAATTATCCGTTCGATGCTGTTTATCCAAAGCTGTTTGGTTCGTATCCTGCATTGCAAAAAACAAGCAGGTTTTATGCCATTCTGAATGCACTCATCAAGGCGGTTTTCTTTCTTACTCAGCAAAATTAAAAATATTTAGAATCTAAAAAAGCTTCTCACACCTTTACACATAAATAGAGTAAAAATTCAGTATATATAAAAAAAGCCCCTGAATAACAGGGGCATAAGTTCTATCCAGGTTGAGTATTAGCTTACAAAAGCTAAGAGTTCCAAATTAAAATGGTATATCATCGTCGATTGGCACATCACCGAAATCAGGTGAATTGGCAAATGGGTCGTTGCTCTTCGAAGCAGCTGCACCGCCACCACCATGAGTCGGGAAGCCGCCGCCCTGATTGGCTGACTGAGGCTGTCCACCACCGGAACGAGCGCCGCCGCCAGCACCACCGCCAAGCATCTTCATTTCGTTAGCGCGAATTTCAGTTGTGTACTGGTCCTGACCATCTTTATTGGTCCATTTGCGCGTTTCAATTTTTCCTTCGATATACACACGCGCACCCTTGCTCAGATACTGATTGGCAATTTCGCCCAGACGACCCCACAGCACGACACGATGCCATTCGGTACGCTCCTGCTGTTGTCCATCACGGCTTTTAAACTTCTCAGTCGTAGCCAGACGCAGATTACAGACACATGTGCCATCCTGCGTAAAACGTGTTTCCGGATCAGCACCCAGATTTCCAATCAACATGACTTTATTTAGCATATTCACCCTCTCTCAAAAACAGGGGTGTGACACTATGACAGCACCCTCTAAATGCAATCCTGAAATTATTGCGAACCCGACACCCAGTCTTGCAGCTCTTTTGCAGTTCTCGGCGCACCGCTCATGCGACGGCCATCACCGGCAATGAGCCCGGGAGTGCCTGTAATATTCAGTTTTCGTGCCAGAGCCGCGATATCAGCAATCGGTGTTTTACACGTTGCTTCTTTAGCCTTGTAACCCTCCAGCATCACTTTTTGCAATGTTTCATGCCGGTTCTTGCTGCACCAGATAGCCTCGGATTTCGCTTTTGCTCTGGGATGCAACTGTTCAAGCGGATAGAGGAAGGTATAAACCTTTACGCCTTTCAACTCTTTAAGAGTTTTTTCCAGTCCCTTACAATACGGACAATCCGGGTCAGTAAATATTGCCAGTTTCTTTTTGGCTTTTTTGTCACCTGAAACAATCGCTTTTTCCAATGGCAACGTAGCCCAGTCAACGCGATTGATATCTTCCAGTCGTGCTCGAGTCAGGTTTTTCTGCTCCAGCACATCCAGCATCTCGCCACCACGAATCACGAAGCGTCCCTGTGCATCTGAATACAACAGCCTGTTGCCAATCTGAAGTTCATAAACACCCTTCATCGGTGTTTTATTGATATTTGCAATGCTTGTCTGAGGCAGAGCCTGGCGAATTGTATTCGCTGTTTTTTCATCAACCGCCATGTTTTCAGCCATCGCTGAGTTTGCACTCATCATGGCGATGATCAACATCATCACTTTATTCATTTTCCACTCCCTGTCTGTGTGAAATCAATGCTCCGCACCCTTTTGCAACGTCTGGCATTGCGCATCAATCATCTTTCCATTTGATTGAACAGCCTATGGTCGGATGTTGAGGTTGCGGAGCATTTTCACCCGCCGCGAGCAATTCGGCTGCAGGCATCAACTCTTCCCGGGTCACCTTACTCTCATCCTTCCAATAGTCATCAAAACGGCCGTGATAATAGAGTTTTCCTTCACCATCAAACAAATACAGATCGGGTGTGCACTGAGCTTCAAAGGCTCTCGCCGCATCCTGTGTTTCATCGGCCAGGTATGGGAAATCAATGCCCCACTCTGCGATTTTCTCTGCCATGGCCGGAATTCCATCCGCCGGATAATCAGGATGAATATTGGGATTCACCGCAATCGTATTGATACCCATCTTTTTCAAGCTCGCAGCATGGCGAATCAGGCGCGGCCAAACAGCGATTGCATAGGGGCAGTGATTGCAGGTAAAGGCGACCA
Organism: Mariprofundus micogutta; assembly: GCF_001895085.1. Classification (GTDB taxonomy): domain Bacteria; phylum Pseudomonadota; class Zetaproteobacteria; order Mariprofundales; family Mariprofundaceae; genus Mariprofundus; species Mariprofundus micogutta. The sequence goes on from NZ_BDFD01000002.1 coordinate 172,396, forward strand.
ACAAACCCTTTTCACCCAACTGATCTTTCAAAGCCACACTTTCACTGTTCACACCTGTCAGGCTCATATCCGGCAAAACCCAGCCGGAATCCACATGAATTGAAGCTACTAAAGCCATTTTACTCTCCCGTTAAAAAAATGGTGTTGGATCCATCGTACGCGCCACTGATACCACATATGCAAATACACAGAGCGCTGCGATAAAACTGCTGCGTTTGATCCACACGCGGCGTCCGTATTTCAGCGCCACAGCACCGAGCACAATATAAGTCAGCAGCCCGACAATCTTGGCAGCCAGCCAGTCTGATTCAAGCGGAGAAATTCCCATAAGAAATGCCATGACTATGCCGGTAAGCAGAAATGCCGTATCCACAGAGTCCGGTAATGTGCGACGCAGAAAACGATGTTTCAATGGCCTCCTGATCCACATCGCCAATCCCCTCCAGATAAATAGTGAGACGGAAATAAGCGCACAACCGGCATGTATGGGAAGCAAAAAAGAGATCATATCGCTCCAGCCTGTCCGGCAATAAATGCAGTTTTTGCCGACAATTCCAGCGAACAGGTCCATTTATAAGCCAGATTCAAAGTTTCACCCCAGGCATACACCCCGTGACCGCGCACAATGCAGACCGGATATTCGGCCAGCTTTACTGCCACCTTATCCGCCGCCTGCTCAAAATAGACATCGTATGGCACAGAAATGACCGGCACCTTGGGAAAATAGAGCTGGCCTTCAAAATCTGGCGGCACAAAATCTTCACCGTTCAATGTCAGAGCCACGGCATGTGGACAGTGAGAATGCACTATCGCCTGAGCCTTCGGATTCTGTCGATATACTGCCAGATGCAGATTAGCATCACCTGATGCACCATCAGGAGCATCTTCATCAATCTTGCAAGCAATGAAATCTTTGGCCTCCAATGTGTCTGCACAGGCACCTGTAGGTGTAACCCACACAGTATCACCATCTCTCCCCGAGATATTTCCGGAATGTGAATCGTTATAGCCATACTGGCGTAACCATTTATAATACTGGTCTAAATCATGTCGTGTAATCATTAATCTCTCTCTCCTCACAACGATGGCGTAAAATTTCCACTTCAGACTAACTTGCAGATTGAACAATCTGTACTATATTCCATCCACTTCGGCATTTCAGCCGGAATTAATAACACTGGGAAATATTCGGGAGGAACAATTATGAAACGCATTGCTATTGCAATTGCAGCCAGCTGTCTGCTGGTTTCTCCGGCTATCGCCGGTAGCCATGGCCACGACAGCCATGCTAAAGCTGATTCACATGCATCACACGGACCTGTTGCTGACAAAGTCATCGCTAAACAGCGCGCGGCTCTGGCCAAAAGTACAAAGGGTGAAGGTTTCGGCCCTCAGTCCCCTCGTGACATTGATGCAAAAGCCGGTAACAACGCTCGCGCCTTCAATGCTGCGCCTGCATACACAGAAATGAACCTGTGCAACATCCACTTCCATAAAAATGCTGAGCATAAAGGTGGCGAGTTCACGACTTATGCAGGTAACGGTGATGGCCATGGTTATCTGAGTGGTTACAAATACAACGGCACCCTGAGTGCTGCTGAAATGAAACCTGCTCACGGTAAAGTATGTGACAGTGCCCACGGCGCCCTGTCATCAGGTGACACTATTGAAGTTCACTACGTACACTCAACCGCTCAGGTTAAACCTGGCGCTACTCTGGGTTCTTGCCTGAGCAAAGCCATTGGGAACCCGCAGCTGCGTGTGGAAACACAGGTTTATGTACTGGTTAATGACAAGAACGCGCTCGACTTTGGCGATCTGACCAAACACGGTAAAACTAAAGGCGGCCTGTATCAGGCTTCAAACATCCCAAGCAACACTGGTACACCTGTACAGTATGAAGGCTCTACCACTGGCCCTGGTTACAATGAGAAAGGTTCCCCGTTCCAGGTTTCATGGAGTGTTCGCCCTCAGGTTGCCAAAGTTAACATCGACAGTGTTGGCAAATGGTGCAAAGGCAATGCATTTGATGAAGATCATGCACACGGTGTAAGAAACCTTGTACAAAATCCTGATCTGCTGTCTGCAATCAAGTAAGCTGATTCTCTGATTCAGCCGTAAAGCATTAGCCGCCTCCTTCGGGAGGCGGCTTTTTCTTTGCCTTCACCACTTCACATGGTCTGGTGAAGAACTTATTTGAGTACCGGTTGAATGGGAATCACTTTCATATTTCGTTCGGATGAGAAACCAGACACTTTTAAATATTACCACTTTATGGCCCATTATATGGGAGGAGAGTTAAAAGAGAGGGTATTAGAGCAGATGACCTCTTCTCTGGAATCCCTCTTGCACTCTTGTGCTCAAACTAAAATGAAATCATCCGCTAATTGATCTCTTTCAACGATGACTCGAGTGGTATTGGAATACTGTAAAGGGATATGAGCGCGCATGCATAGCCTCTTGCAGTACCGAGGGCTGATCAAGCAATGCTTATACTTTATCAGTAAGCATGACAGGCAGTTTGATTTCAGCGCGTAAGCCATGAGGCTCGATGTTGGAGAGCTGCAGCTGGCCATCATTTTTCTCAACCAGCTCTTTGACAATAGATAGACCCAGGCCATGACCGCCGTCCTTACGGGTTCTGGCTTTATCAACACGATAAAAGCGTTCTGTCACCCGGGAAAGCTCCTTTTCAGGGATGCCACTACCCTGATCTTCAATCACAATGGAGGCGGTTTGCCCTGCTGGAATCAAGCGAAGCTGCACCTGACTGCACTGCGGAGCATGGTTCACTGCATTCACCAACAGGTTGGTTACGACCCGCTCTAATTCATCATCCTGAAGAGCCAGGATAATTCCGCTTGAATCAATATTGCACAATAGTTCGATATCATTGTCCCGGCAACGTGGCATCAACATATCGCAAACCTGCTGCAGCACATCTTCAGCCTTACAGCATACATCATCTTCCCTGGCCGAAAACTCGATCTGATCCAGTGTCAGCAGCGCATCAAGCAGGTGATTCACATGTTTGGCTTCATCAGCAATGACCTGAGCAGCCTCCTGGCGAAAATCTTCATCATCCCCGAATTTGTCCATACTGCGGGCGTAACCCAGCAAGGAGGTCAACGGCGTTTTCAAATCATGCATCAGATTGGAGAGAAATGTGCGACGCTGGGCTTCGAGCTTGTATGTTTCCGTCATATCAACGCACAATAGTAGTGCCTGATCACTGCCCAGGGGTGCGAGCCGCGGCGACAGTTTGCGTCCATCCACATCCATATCAGGCAGGCTTGATGGTTCAGGCAGCCGTTTCAGTGCCGAACTGAATGCCTTATGCCAATCAGGGTCACGATAAAACAGCAACATCGATTGTGGTAGTTCGTGCTGACGATGCATAGCAAACCGTTTGCTGGCGATAGTATTTGCAGACAATATCCTGCCTGTGTGATCAACACGCATGACCACTTCATTCACGGCTGAGAACAGAACATCAAGGCGACGGCCATGGGTTGCAACTGTCTTCTCCAGGCCTCCACGGGATTCCTGTAATCTACGAACTTCAGTTTTGTACTGACGCAGTTGTTCATTCTTGCTGCGTGACTGAAAAAACCAGAATATCAGAATGCCAAGGATCAGTAAGATCCAGCCAGCTGTCATTCTTTGGGACTCACAAAGCGATAGCCCATGCTACGCACTGTTTCTATACAACTCTCTCTGCCGAGTTCTTTCATAGCCTTGCGCAAACGTTTCACTGTCACATCCACAGTCCGGGCTTCGACAAACACATCACGACCCCAGACATGGTCAAGCAGATATTCGCGATCACGCGTTTTGCCCGGTTTGTGCATAAGAATTTTCAATAACTTGTATTCCAGCGGACGCAATTCAACACGCTTGTCACCTTCAAAGACCACAGGCACATCAGGATCCAGTTCAATGCAACTGAAATCAGTCGTTCCGGTTTCCACCACCCGACTACGCCGCAGCAGAGCATTTGCCCGGGCTACCAGTTCATCCGGTTCGAAGGGTTTGGGCAGATAGTCATCCGCTCCATCATTCAAGCCCTGTACACGTTCGCTCGACATGCCCAGCGCTGTAACCATGAGAACCGGAATATGAACATGGGCAGAGGAACTTTTAACCCAGCGCAGAATCTTCATGCCGCTGGTTCCCGGCAACATGCGATCAAGCACCAGCAGTTTCCAGTCACTATCGCGCAGTGCAGCCAGTGCGGCATCACCATCTTCACAAATATAGGTAGAGTATCCTGCAGCATGGAGATGTAACGCGATCAATCGTGCAATCGGCGCCTCATCTTCAATGATCAGAATATCAGCATTATCCATCTGGCTCTCTTTATCACCTTTCATTAATGCTTGATACTGAGAGTATCTGCGATTCACCTCAAGCATCAGACTCCCCTTTCTGCCATATACTGTTGTACAGAGACATATTCATGCTCCATTTTTAGCGACATTCTGGTCAGAAGGCGGAACATAAATCGAAGCAACAGATTGCCCAGCGAAGGATTCTCGATGGTAATCAAATTAAAATAGTGGCGATTGATCGAAAGTAGTGTCACATCACTCAGTGCAATCAAGCTTGCCGTGTGCAATCGCTCATTATCAAGGAAGGAAAATAGTCCGAACATCTCTCCAGCCGCCAGTGTCGTATCAATGCCTGAGTCCGGATTTGTTACGTTTACAGTCCCTTTCAGAATCAGACGCATTGTGCTGTCTGTCGGGCTATGCGCCTTATAAATCAATGTTCCTGCCTTTATATGATGCAGATCAAAAGATGAATACAACATCATGCATTCATCATCCTGAAGTTCCTGACACACAGGCATGCCACGAAAGCGGGTATAAAGAGGGTCAACAGCCATACATGCTTCGATCGCACAATGTTGATCAAGATTCATATTTATCTATTTCCTCCTACTATAAATAAGGGCATAATCGCGCGCCTTTATGACAAGGGGATGACATTTCCAAAAAAACAGGATGTTTTTATTTCAGGCATGCATATATGACCTGAGTATTTTTTTATCAAGACACCGGGAGAAAAACATGAGAAACACCATCAAAACCGTTGCTGCGGCTGCAATGCTGGCATTCGCAACACCAGCTATGGCTGGCGGCGTAACTGTTGCTGAAGACGGCGACAGCAAACTGAAACTCGAAGCTCTGCTTTACCTTAACAGTTACTCGCAGAAGGCTGACACCATCACGGCAGCTGGTACCACGACGACCAAAACTGCAGGTCTGGCAGTCGACCGCGCATACTTCACTGCCAAATATTTCTTCAACGAAGACTGGATGATGCGCATCACCCTTGATGCCGGTAATGATCAGAGTCTGGCAGGCAAAAAACAGAATGTATTCCTGAAAGCAGCTTATGTTGAAGGCAAACTTCTTGGTGATGCAGCTGTGTTACGTGTTGGTCAGTCACATACACCCTGGATCGATTACGAACAGGGATTGTGGAAACACCGCTACGCTTCTCAGGTGATGACAGACCGATACAAATTCGATGATTCTTTTGATCTGGGCCTTGGCCTGAAAGGCACCCTGGCTGATGGCATGATTAAGTATTTCATTACTGAGACCAATGGCTCAGGATATGCAAATGCACGGCGCACTGCACGCATTGATCTGAATGCACGCATCGGCATCTATCCTGTTGAAGGCCTCACTCTGGACTTCCAGTTCCGCGATGGTAATCGTGGCACCCGTACCTCTGTAACCAAAGGCATCAAAACCACTTTGATGCAGGCTATGGTTTCTTATGGCACCAGTGACTTCCGCATTGGCGGCAACTATATTGCAAACAAAGATAAAGCTAATGGAGCTACAACTGTAAGCATTCACCATGGTGGTGCTGTAAGCAGTGGTTATAACTTCAACACTCTGGTTGCAGGCGATCAGGTTAAATCAAATGCATACGGTCTGTGGGCATGGGCCAAGCTTCCAGCTAATTTTGGCGTCTTCGGTCGTTTTGAAAATATGAACAACAAGCTCAATGGCGGGGTTACTAAAGAGAAGATGACCCGTTTCATGGGCGGTATCGAATACACTGAAATCAAAGGTGTAAGGTTTGCACTTGTGGCAGACTCGAATAAGCTGACAAACCGTGGTGGTGTAACCGCCAACTCACGTAAAGATATTCGCTTCGGTCTCTACTCCGAGGTAAAACTGTAAGCATCTGAATCCTTACTGATAGGGCCTGCATGTTTGCAGGCCCTTTTTTTTATTCTTGAATTAGCTAATTCATTCATACAACTCATCAATGTCATCTTGCTGTCACATTGATGACATGATGCTGTCATACAGCTCTCCTAATGTTCGCCGCAACCCAGATATAGGGACTCGTTTTGAATAAACACAGGAGAACAACTTGAAAGCTACAATTAGAACTATTGCAGCGCTTGCCACGATGGCATTTGCAACCCCGGCGATCGCGGGCGGCGTAAGCGTATACGACGATGGCGAGAGCAAACTGAAAATCGAAGCGCTGATTTACGCGAACAGCTTTTATCAGACAGATGACCGCGTTACTACAGGAACCAGCGTAAAGACTAAAACTACCGGTACACATATTGACCGTGCCTACTTTACTGCTAAATACTACTTCAACAACGACTGGATGATGCGTCTGACTACCGATATGGGTAATGAAGCCGCTCTAGGTAAAGACCAGAATATTTATCTGAAATATGCATATGTAGAAGGTAAACTGGCTGGTAAGGCTGCTGTAATGCGTTTGGGTCAGTCTCACACCCCATGGATCGACTATGAGCAGGGCCTTTGGAAACACCGTTATGTTGCAAAAGTAATGTCCGACACCTATAAATTTGATACTTCTGCTGATCTGGGCTTTGGTCTGAAAGGTAAACTGGCTGATGGGATGGTTGATTACTTTGTGACTGCCACTAACGGTACAGGTTACGGCAAAGGCAACCCTACTTCCGGCACTGAAGCTGGTCAGTATGGCGCCCGTGTCGGCATTCACCCAATCAAGGGGCTGGACATCGACTTCGGTTTCAATTCCGGATACAAAGGCACTCGCAAAAACATTAACAATGTAAAAACTCTTGGCGTAAAATCTGACCTGACTCAGGCTATGATCTCTTACGGCACGAAAGAGTTCCGTTTGGGTGCCAACTACATGGTAAACAAAGATAAAGCCAAGTCTGCCACAGCTTCATCTTCACATGGTGGCAACACCAGTTCCGGTTTCACAACAGCACTTGCTGGTGATGAAGTGAAATCTACCGGTTATGCAGTTTGGGGCTGGGCCAAGATTCCCGGCACTCAGATTGGCGCATTCGGTCGCTTTGAAAACTTGAAGAACCAGAAAACAAGTGGCGGCGTAGTAACCCCAACCAAAGAAAAAATCGACCGTTTCGTTGCTGGCCTGGAATACAGCCCTATCAAGAACATCACTTTTGCTGCTGTTGTTGACTCATCCAAGCTGAAAAACCGTGGTGGCAACTCTGCAGTTACTGATAAGGACTTCCGCTGGGGTCTTTACTCTCAGATCAAACTGTAAGCAAAAGAGTATAACCGGTCGGACTTGGTCCGGCCGGTTTTTTTATCTTAACACCTTCAATCTAATAGGAGAAAAGCATGAAGAAGATTATTTTATCTGCCGTTGCCCTGCTTGTTGCCGCGAACGTTGCACAAGCCAGCGAACAGATCCATATCGTAGGTTCATCTACCGTATACCCGTTCTCCAGCTATGTAGCTGAAGAGCTCGGTGCCACCACCAAATTCAAAACACCCGTCGTTGAATCCACCGGCTCCGGTGGCGGCATGAAACTGTTCTGCGCTGGTAACGGCATGGACACCCCTGATATCACCAATGCTTCACGTCGCATGAAAGCCAAAGAGTATAAAAAATGTCAGGAAAATGGCGTTAAATATATCACTGAAGTTGTTGTTGGTTATGACGGCATCGCCCTGGCACAGAGCAAAGACACAGCACCACTGAACCTGACTCGCAAGCAGATTCTTCTGGCTGTTGCTGCAGAAGTACCAAACAAAGAAGGCACTGCACTGATTGCCAACCCATACCACTTCTGGAACGAAATCGATGCCAGCCTGCCACACCGTAAAATCACTTTCTACGGCCCTCCAACTTCATCGGGTACCCGTGATGCATTTGAAGACCTGACCATGAAAGCTGTGGCCAAAAAGATGGATGTTTATACCAAGCTGTATAAAGCAGACAAAAAAGCCAACAAAAAGTACAAGAAATATCATGAAGTGCGTCAGGACGGCGTTTATGTTCCATCCGGTGAAAATGATAACCTGATTGTACAGAAGCTGACCAAAGATGCAGATGCACTGGGTATCTTCGGTTACTCATATCTGGCTGAAAACTCTGACCGTATCGCAGCTGCAACTGTTAAAGGTATTGCCCCATCACCTGAAGCGGTTCAGGACGGTTCATACAAACTGTCTCGTTCACTGTACTTCTATATCAAGAAGTCTCACATGGACAAAGTGCCTGGCATGAAAGAGTACATCAAGCTGTTCACATCCGAGCAGATGATCGGTGATGACGGTGCATGCACTGACATCGGCCTGATCGCCCTACCGGAAGAAATGCGTGCGAAATACCGTACTCAGGCAGCAAGTCTGACCAATCTGAAACCTGAAGACCTCAAGAAATAATACCTCTTTATTTCGTAAGAAGGAGCAGGCCGGGTTACCCGGCCTGCTTTTTTTTGCACAGCTGTCACCTTTGTCATCAACTTGTCACACTTCTTCCTATACTCCCCCCCATCCTCAGGGATGAATGCTTTAAAATAAAATCACTACAGGCAATTAATGATATATTCTGATCTGTTTTTCTGGCTTTTTGGTGGTCTGATCCCTCTCGGTATCACGGCTTATATGGTTGCACGCTCTAAAGCACTGGGTACAGAACAGGATGGTTCACGCCTGCACTCTCTTCCCGGTTATTATGGCTGGTATGCCGTTATCTGGCTGGCCATGCCTGCCATGCTCAGCGGCCTTCTTTTCAGCTTCATCCACATGTTCGGTGTATTCTCCATTCCTGCACCAATGCTGCTTGGTACCATGTTCACTATTGGTGGTCTGGGACTCTGGTATGGACTCAGCCATATCAAGGCGGACTTCAGAGCACGTGAAAAAGTTGAAAAAGTTACAACGGGCCTGCTCATTGTTTCCGCCAGCATCTCCATTCTGACCACGCTCGGCATTGTGCTGTCAGTAGTTTTTGAATCTATAAACTTCTTTCAGGTCATCTCATTCTGGGATTTCATTACCGGAACCAAATGGGAGCCCGATACGGCATTCCTGATCGGTGCGGGCCGCGACACAGCAGGTATGGCACCACCGGCATTCGGTGCAGTACCAATCTTTGCCGGCACTTTCATGATCACAACCATCGCTATGTTTGTTGCTGTGCCAGTTGGCCTGTTTTCAGCCATATATATGTCAGAATACGCCTCACATGCAGCGCGTGGCAGACTCAAACCCATGCTGGAGATTCTGGCCGGTATACCAACTGTGGTTTACGGCTTTTTTGCAGCCATCACGATCAGCCCGATGATTGTAAATGCAGCCCATGCACTGGGTTTGCAAGCCGATTATACCAATGCACTCGCGCCGGGTCTGATTATGGGGGTGATGATCATTCCGTTCGTATCTTCGCTATCCGATGATGTAATCAAGGCTGTACCGCAAGGATTGCGAGACGGCTCCATGGCATTGGGCACAACCAAAGCTGAAACCATCCGCCATATTGTTTTGCCGGCAGCCATGCCCGGCATCGTGGCCGCTTTTCTTCTGGCTACATCCCGTGCCATCGGTGAAACCATGATTGTTGTGATGGCCGCTGGCCTCAGGCCAAACCTGACTGCCAATCCGCTGGAAGGTATTACCACCGTGACTGTAAAAATTGTGGAGGCATTGACTGGTGATCAGGAGTTTGATTCCGCCTTCACTCAGTCGGCTTTCGCACTTGGATTTGTGCTACTACTGATCACACTGATACTGAATATTGTTTCAAATATTGTCGTACGTAAATTCAAACAGAGGTACGATTAAGATGACTACTGAAAACTTCCAGGCCGACGCCCGCAAACGCAAGCGCGACCGAGCCGACAAGCGATTCAAGTTTTATGGCTTTGCAGCCATTGTCTTTGCTCTCGCATTCCTCGTCTTCTTTTTTATCGATATCATAAGCAAAGGACTGCCTGCCTTCCAACAGGCTGAAATTCAGGTCGAAGTGCATTACAACGCAGCGACCATGAAAAACTATAACAAAGCTGTTGATAAGAAATACAAGCGACTGGTCAGTAAAACCTGGTTGCGCCTTGTGCCAAACCAGATGCGCGACAAGCCTGAACTGATCGGAGAAGATCGGCTGGAGTGGGTGCTGGCTGAAAACCGGGTGGATCAGTTCCTTAAGGGGCATGAAGGACACCGTCTGAAATCCAAACATCAGAAACTGGTCAAGCAGATGCTGGATGAGGGTAAAGTTCGCCTTGTTTTCAACACTGGCTTCTTCAGTAAGGGTGACTCCAAACTACCTGAAAATGCCGGCATCCTTGCATCTGCCATCGGTTCTGTTCTGGTTCTGTTATTAACCATGCTGTTTGCCGTACCTATAGGTGTCATGACAGCGATCTACCTCGAAGAGTTTGCCCCTGATAACCGTCTCACCCAGATTATCGAGGTCAACATCAATAACCTGGCTGCCATCCCATCCATTCTATACGGCTTACTGGGTCTGGCGATCTTCATTAATTTCATGGGTGTGCCCAGAAGCTCCGCACTTGTCGGTGGCCTGACACTGGCACTGATGACACTACCGGTCATTATCATTGCCGCACGTGCTGCCCTGCGCGCTGTGCCTGACTCCATCCGTGAAGCCGCTTACGGGTTGGGAGCATCCAACCTGCAGGTCGTCTGGCATCATGTGCTGCCATTAGCTATGCCCGGCATCCTGACCGGTTCAATCATCGGACTTGCTCAGGCGATGGGCGAAACTGCACCGCTGCTGATTGTAGGCATGATGGCATATATCCCCGAAGCACCGGGATCCATCTTTGAAGCCACGACAGTACTACCTGCCCAGATTTATACCTGGTCATCCGAATCACTGCGCGCCTTTGAAGAGAGAACAGCCGCAGGCATTATGGTATTACTCGCAGTACTATTGAGTCTGAATGCCATCGCTGTGAAGTTTAGAAATCGTTCCGAGAACACCTGGTAAGGATATCATGAATAGTGAAACTGTAGAAAACACCTTAACGATCCGTGACCTGAAACTATGGTATGGTGACTTTGAAGCCCTGCATGGCATCAATCTGGATATTCAGAAAGGCAAAGTGACAGCATTTATCGGCCCGTCCGGTTGCGGTAAATCCACCTTTCTGCGCACACTCAATCGAATGAATGATCGCATTCCTTCATGTCGCATTGAAGGTAAGATCATGCTTAATGGTCAGGATATTTACGATCCATCCGTGGATGTGGTTCAGCTACGCTCCTATGTCGGCATGGTATTCCAGAAACCCAATCCGTTTCCGAAAAGCATTTATGAAAATATCGCCTATGCCCCGCGCATTCACGGCATGGTCAAAGATGGGCCTGAGATGGATGAACTGGTGGAGAGTGCCCTCAGGCGTGCCAGCATCTGGGATGAAGTAAAAGACAAGCTACAGCAGCCCGGTACAGCCCTGTCAGGCGGTCAGCAGCAGCGACTGTGCATTGCCCGAACCATTGCTGTGAAACCCAAGGTTATCCTGATGGATGAGCCCTGCTCTGCCCTTGACCCGATTGCCACTGCCAAAATTGAAGAACTGATGGATGAGTTGAAAGAAGAATATACCATCGTCATTGTTACTCATAATATGCAACAGGCTGCACGTGTGTCCGATTACACAGCTTACTTTTACCTGGGTGACCTGATCGAATATGCTGATACCCACACGATTTTCACGGCGCCTGCCAATCAGAAAACTGAAGATTACATTACCGGCCGTTTCGGATAAGGGACCTGACATGAATGAACATACTGTAAAACGTTTTGAAGACGAACTGAGTGAACTCAAGGCCAAGGTGCTGGCCATGGGTGGTCTGGTTGAAAAAGCCACCAAGCGTTCGATGAACTCGCTGATCAAACAGGATGCCAAGCGTGCACACAAGGTAATCGAACGCGATCATGCCATTAATGCGCTGGAAATAGAGATTGACGAAATGACGCGCACCATGCTGGCCCTGCGTCAGCCTGCTGCGAGTGATCTGCGTTTTGTCATGACCACCATCAAGGTGGTTACGGATCTGGAACGCATGGGAGACCTGGCCGAAGATATTGCTGAAAACATGCTGAAAACCGGTGATCATCCACTGACGCAGATCTCTTCCCTACAATCACTTTCCGATCTGGTCCTGGATCAGTTGAAAGAGGCGCTCGATGCCTTTGCCAAAGGTGATCTGGATGAAGCCATGACATGCATTGAAAATGACAAGAAAGTCGATGAAAAATTCAAATCGATACAGCGGGAGTACCTGACCTATATGATGGAAGATCCTCGCCAGATTAGTGCCGGCCTGATTGCTACCAATATCGCCAGAGATTTGGAGCGTATCGCGGATCATGCCGTGAATGTGGCTGAAATGGTCATCTATATGGTCAAAGGCCATGAGGTTCGTCACGTTGATCATGAAACTGCAGCAGCATTGGTCAATGGAACACTTCAGGATGAAACCTGAGCAACTCTGAAAGATAATCCACATGCAAAAAGGCAGGGGTTATAAGACCCCTGCCTTTTTTAATTCACCGCTTTTTTCTGTTTAACTGAACGCGCCTTTAAAGAAGAAGAAAAACAGAATCGACAGAATTGCACCAGCTGGCAGCGTCACAATCCAGGACAGGAAGATGGTCTGGATCACGCCGATATTCAGTGCACCAATACCACGAGCCAGACCAACACCGAGTACCGCACCCACCAGTGTATGCGTGGTTGAGATCGGAAGCCCTGTTCCTGATGCAACAACTACTGTCGTCGCTGCACCCAGTGTGGCGGCAAAGCCACGGCTTGGTGTCAGTTCAGTAATTCCGGAACCCACTGTAGCAATCACTTTATGACCGTAAGTGGCCAGACCAATCACGATACCAACGCCACCTAACATCAGAATCCAGATAGGCGTAGCAGACTTGGCAACAATCTCACCTGCACTACTGACAACACCGTACACTGCAGCAACCGGACCAATCGCATTGGCTACATCATTGGAACCATGTGCGAAAGCCATGGCGATTGCAGTAAAGATCATCAATACGCCAAAAATCTTTTCCATATTGGTATAGTGGAACTTTTTATCTTCTTTCTTGGTGAATTTCAGTCGTTTGATCATCACTGTACCGATCAAGGCTACAATGATGCCGATAATGGTCGCATAGAGCATATTCTGCTCAAACGGGAATTTTACGCCCACATGCTTCAGCCCCTTCAGCAAGGTCACCATGGCCATAATAAAGCCAACCAGGAAGATATAGAAAGGCACATATTTCTTCGCTTTCTCAAGCGGGTCTTCAGTGTCAATAATCAGCTTCTGGATACTTCTGAACAGTGCAAATGCAATCACACCTGCCAGTAACGGCGAAGTGACCCAGCTCAGTGCGATGGTGCCAACCTTGCCCCACATGACAGCTTCCATGCCGATACCCACTGCACCAAAACCGACAATGGCACCAACAATAGAGTGCGTAGTGGAAACAGGCCACCCCATACGGGTAGCAAGCATCAGCCAGATACCGGCTGCTAGCAGGGATGCCAGCATGCCGTAAACCAGTAACTCCGGCGTACTGCCTAATGATGAGACATCGACAATACCCTTACGGATGGTTTTGGTTACTTCGCCGCCGGCAAGAACCGCACCCGCACATTCGAATACAGCAGCAATAATAACCGCCTGTTTGAAGGTCAGCGCGCCGGAACCCACAGAAGTACCCATGGCATTGGCAACGTCATTCGCACCAATACCCCAGGCCATGAACAGGCCGAATACAACGGCCATACCAATTAATACAGTTGAATTTGCAACAAGAATATCCACGAATATCTCCCCTTATCTCGCCAGCAGCAGTTCGAGTCGGGCGCCTACACGCTGTGCGATATCGGCCACCTCGCCAATTCCTCTAATCACGCGATAGAGGAAAATCACATTAATCGGCTCAAGGTCCTTCTCAATCACAAACAGGGTATTGTTGATCTGGCTTTCAAGCTTATCGGTCTCATATTCGATTTTATCCAGGTCATCGACCATCTCTTCAACACTACTGACTTCACGGCCGCGAAAACCGACTTCAACCAACTCATCGAGTTCATTGATCACCCGCTTGGCCTGCCGGGATGCCGCAATACAGCGACTCACGTAGAGACCCATTAACTCGGCAAGCTCCGCCGGCACTTCCATTTTTCGGCCACTGATTACACTGGTGACTTCTTTCACCTTGTTGGCCATCTGATCCTGATGTGTGACGATATCCAGAATACGCTCGCGCGGCATCGGCATAAACAGGGAGTTGGGCAGGCTCAGACGAAGATTATGTTTCAAATCATCGGCTTCTACTTCCAACTTATGAATCTCGTTCTGCAAAACAGCAACCTGATCGTAATCTTTTTCGATCACGGCTTTGAAAAAAGGATCAAGTTTTTTCACACACTCGTGAACCTTACCAATGTGTTCCTGCAGCGGCTTAACCGGCGAACCGGCAAACATGTTTGAAATCGGACTTCTTCGAACCATATTCACTCCCTTTTACTGTTTCACCCAACTATTCCTGTCAGTTGAAAAAAGCCTATATGACAAATATGACATTTGTGTGACATATGTGACACCAATAAGACACGCAACCAGCTGAGCCTGTCACCCCGTTGTAGTCTTCACTCCGAAAGCGGCAGCTGTTTTTGCACTGTAGTCACTTCTATGCCTGCCTCCACCTGTTCACTTATCGCTCTATCAGCGGTGACCAGACGTTGATTAATTTCGATCAGATTGCGGATAATGCGATAGGCGTAGCGACTGTCATTCATTAATGAAATGGCCATCTCAGCCGTTATGCGGCCGCTGCGAATCAATTCATCGAGCCGCCTGTGTAAACCCTGACTGTTTTTTACCAGCATCTCATCAAGTGCTTCATAAGTCAGCCGGGTTTTCTCACCCTGGCGAATCTTCTCCAGTCTGCGCAATACCTTGGCGATTCGACGGCGAATAAGATTATATTCATCACGCATATCCGGATTCAGTGATGCAATAAACCCCAACATGTTTTTCTGCAAATGTTTCACATCTTTTAATGTCTGAATAATAATTTGATTGCAGTTGCGGATATCTTCCAACTGACCCGGCTCGCTCATATCTGCCGGCACGCGATAACTGAATTCGAGCAATGCGCTATAGAGCGTTTTGATATAGCGGTCATAGGCGTCTTCAAGATCATAATCGACAGGCTTGGCCCGCTTCCTGATCACCTCCTTGAGCTTCTCACCTGAAAAAATATCCTGCTTATTCAGCGACAAGCCACGCGCAATTATTTCCGTTGCTTTATCATAGATATTCAGGGTTTCCTGCCGCATGGCTTCAATTGCAGTATCACCGAATTCAAGAGCTGAATCATTGAGATATTTCGGTTTGGCAAAATGCTCCTTGTCGGCCTTGATCAAGCGCTCCAGATAAATAACAAGGCGATTTACAAACGGCAGCATGACAATAATACCGATCAGATTAAACAGTGTATGGAACACAGCCAGTTTGAGGGTGAAATCCTCTGCATCAATACCCACTACTTCACTGATAAAGTCCACTGCCACCAATAACTGGTGAATAAACAATATGGCGATCACACCGGTAACAGCATTGAAAATCAGATGCGCACCGGCCAGGCGTTTACCTTGTTCATTGGAGCTCAGTGAGCCAAGTATGGCCGTGATCGTTGTACCGACATTGGCGCCAATCGCCAGTGCCAGTGCATTTTCATAGGAAATCTGCTGTGCCGCCAGAGCTGTAATGATTAATACCAACGTGGCATGACTGGACTGCATGACCACTGTGGCCGCAACACCAATCAGTGTAAACAGGAACAGTCCCGGATATCCCTCAACAGCATAGGCTGCCAGATCGAAGCTACCCTTGAATGCTTCAAAACCCTCTTTCATGTGATGAATACCGAGAAACAGGAAGCCAAGCCCTGCCAGCACATAACCTATGCCCTTGAGATGACGCGATTTCTGGAAAATCAGAATCACGCCGAACACCAGCATCGGCATGGCATAGGCGGATATTTTCACTTTCAGACCGAAGCCCGCCACCAACCATGCACCGGTTGTAGTACCCAGATTGGCACCGAAAATAATGCCTATGCCCTGTGCCAGGCCGATCAGGCCTGCTCCCAAGAATGAAATTGCAATCACACTGACCAGTGAACTGGATTGCATGATGGTGGTGGTCAGAATGCCGAAGCTCAGACTTTTCCAGAGCCGGTCGGTGGTACGTTTGAGAACTTTTTCAAGAATGCCACCAGTGAAAGCCCTGAACCCCTCCTCCAGTGCCAGCATACCAAACAGAAAGATGGCGACACCGGCAGATATCTCCTTGAAGTCCGGGCTGGCCCAGAAACCGTAGGCCAGAATGACAAATATCGTTGGCAGAATGATTCTGCGCAGGGAGTTTTTCAGCATGCACACCCCCCTGCGCAATATACGTCAGACATAGATATCCTTTTAGCCGATGAATTTACCCTTCTTCAGACGCTGGCGTTCCATAATCTCGATTTCACGTGCGCCTGAAATCACGATTTTATCATCCGGGATAATATCGAGTTCCTTGTCATGCTTCTCATAATGAACAGCATTAAGAATCACCTTCATGGCATTCAGGCGGCAAAGGTGTTTATCCATCGAACGGATCACCGTCCATGGTGCTGATGTGGTGTGTGTGCGCTTGAGCATCTCATATTTCACATTGGTGAAATCATCCCAACGTTCCTGTGCCTGCATATCCACTTCTGAAAGCTTCCACTGACGCAGCGGATCACCCTGGCGGCGTTCAAAACGTTTGAGTTGCACATCCTTGGTTACACTGAAATAGAGCTTCACAAGAATCGTCCCCTGACGCACCAGCTCTTTTTCAAAGCCGGTCACACCTTTCATAAAATTCTTGTATTCTGTTTCCGAACAAAATCCGAATACAGGCTCGACCATAGCCCTGTTGTACCAGCTGCGATCAAACATGGCGATTTCACCGCCACGGGGAAACTGGGAAACATATTTCTGGAAAAACCATTGACTGGCCTGACGCTCTGTTGGCTTACCCATCACAATCACGCGATAATGTTTTTCATTCATATACCGTGTAACACGACGAATCGTACCGCCCTTGCCTGCCGCATCTCTGCCTTCATACAGAATGATCATGCGCTTGCCTGTCTCTTCCAGATGCTGTTGCAGACGAATTAATTCTGCCTGATAGGGTTTGAGTTCTTCCTCTTGCAGATGTTTACCCAATATTTTTTTGATCTTCGCATCATCCAGATCATGTTTATCTGCAAGGTCATCAAAACATCGTAAATCCGGCTTGCCCTCCTCCTGAGTTCCTTCAAGTGGAATCACTTCACCTGTTGCCGTCGTATTCATACTGCCTGCTCCCGATATCAATATTCCTCTCTTATTGAGGACGTTACATTATACATAACAGATACAGGATTTAAAGACCATTTGTACCATCAGGAAAGAAATTTGATGGCGGTTTTTAAACAGAGACGTCATGATAAGCAGATGGAATTTGTCAGCCTTATTGCAGATGATGCACTGCCCGATCATAGCGCTCTCGTTGCCGCGATTGATGTCGGCTCTAATGCCATGCGTCTCGGTGTCGCTACGCAGGATGCCAATGGTGCGCCTACTCTGGTTCAGCGCTACAGAGAGCCGGTCCGCCTGGGTCATGATGCCTTCACCAGCGGCCTGTTCAGTCCGCAGACCATGGATGATGCCATTGAAGCATTCAAACAGTTCCGGCGCATTCTGGATCAGCACCATATCGTAAAATTTCGTGCCACTGCGACCAGTGCCATGCGCGACTCCAGAAACGGTAAAATACTGGCCAAAAGAATTTTTGATGAAACCGGCATTGATCTTCAGTTGATCAGCGGTGAAGAAGAAGCACGTCTGGTTCACTACTCGATTTCCCGTCGTGTTGATCTGGATGACAAATTTGCCGTACTCATCGATATGGGTGGCGGCAGTGTAGAGGTGACGCTGTGTGAAAGAGCTGAAGTGATTGCCGCCCAAAGTTTTAAAATCGGCACGGTCCGACTACTGGAAATGCTCGGAAAAGAGGGTGACTTCAATACCCTGCTATCAGAATATCTGGACGGCACGCGCAAAAAACTGCGTGAGCAGATTGGTACGCGCAAAGCCGAGTTATGTGTAGCAACCGGCGGCAATGCCGGTGCAATTGGTGAACTGGCCTTTCAGATTCTCGACACCGAATCAGCGTCCGCTATCAGTCGTAAAGAACTGAAACAACTGATCAAAAAGCTCTCCAAACTCAGTTTTGAAGAGCGCATTCGTGATCTTGGTCTGAGGCCGGACAGGGCTGACGTCATCCTGCCTGCAGCCATGGTATTTCATGAAATCATGAAATTGGCTGGTGCCAAACAGATGGTGATGCCGGATGCGAGCCTGCTCGATGGCATTGTACTCGATATGCTGGATTCAGAGGAGCAAACCTTCCATTCACAACGCCGCAATCTGATTGCCTGGGCTCGCAGCCTGAAAAGTAAATATCATGTTGATCAGAAATACGGCAAAGAAGTGGCAGGCCTTGCCCTGGTACTGTTTGATCAGAGCCGTGATGTACATGCTCTGACTCATCGCGACAGACTCTTGCTCGAAGTGGCAGCCATGGTGCATGAAATCGGTATGTATGTGCGTGTGGGTGGACATCATCGCCATGCAGCCTATCTCATTTCGGTTGCCCCCCTGCTCGGATTAACCGATAACGAAAAAGGGCTACTGACTGAACTCGTACGTTATCAGCGCAAAGCCTGGCCGTCTGACACTCACCCCGACTTTTGTGCTTTAAGTAAAAGTGCCCAACTCAAACTATGGCAACTCAGCGCTCTGTTGCGTCTGGCCATTGCCCTGAACAAGGAGCGGCGTAACAGAATCAGTCGATTAAGCCTGAAGATATCAACCGATACTGCATCCCTGCATATGGAAGGCAGTGGTGATATGTTACTGGAGCGCTGGGCCGCGCTACAGACTGCAGACTATTTTGAAGAGGCCTTCGGACTGAAGCTGCACATTGATCTCGAACAGACACCCTGAAGCGGATTTTATTCTTTCAGCGTTCCCAGCTTCTGCATGAGCATCAGCTGGGCACTCTTCAACTGTGTGCGACTCTGCACGCGCTGGTAGGAACCATCCGCTTTCAATTGCCATGTTCCCGTATTATCTGACATATACGGGGTCAGTCCCTGCGCAATCACCTCTTTCTTCAACACGGCATCACGAACAGGGAAACAGGTTTCCACCCGCCTGAGCAGATTGCGCCCCATCCAGTCGGCACTGGCACAGAACACTTCGCTTTCACCGCTATTATGGAAATAATAAACACGTGTGTGCTCCAGGAAACGACCAAGTACTGAGCGTATACGAATATTCTCTGAAACCCCGGCAATGCCGGGGCGCAAACAGCAAATGCCACGCACAACAAGATCGATTTTCACACCTGCCTGCGAAGCACGATAGAGCGCCCTGATAATCTCAGGCTCTTCAAGCCCGTTCACCTTGGCCCGAATTCCGGCATCTCCACCAGCTCTGGCAATTTCCGTCTCACGTTCTATGCGCTCAAGAAGTCCTTTCTGCAAAGTGAACGGTGCCGACAACATCGCTTTCAGACGCGTGGCTTTACCAAGTCCGGTCAACTGCTGAAACAATTTATGTACATCCTCTCCAAGCTCGGGATCACAGCTAAGCA
This sequence comes from Mariprofundus micogutta, assembly GCF_001895085.1. Classification (GTDB taxonomy): domain Bacteria; phylum Pseudomonadota; class Zetaproteobacteria; order Mariprofundales; family Mariprofundaceae; genus Mariprofundus; species Mariprofundus micogutta. The sequence continues at coordinate 192,423 of NZ_BDFD01000002.1, forward strand.
GACCAAAATCAGTATAAAAACTACTCGTGACCGTGTGGTAGTTGCCTGTGCCTAAATGCACATAACGGCGCAGCTTCTTACCCTCGCGACGCACCACCATGAGCATCTTGCAATGCGTTTTATAACCCACGACACCGTAGACCACCTGCACACCGGCTGCCGAGAATCGATTAGCCAGAGCGATATTCTCCTCTTCATTGAAGCGTGCCATCAACTCAATAACCGCTACCACTTCCTTATTCGCACGTGCAGCCCGCACCAGTGCATCGACCAGAGGAGAATCCGGCACCACCCGATACATTGTCTGTTTAATCACCAGCACATCAGGATCAGCTGCTGCCTGATTCAGCAATTCCACTACCGGTGCGAAACTCTGGAATGGATGGTGCAGCAAGACATCTCCCTGCTGTATAATTTCAAACAGGTTGGGATTTTCGACGCAAAGCTGTTGCGGAACACCTGCCTCAAACACAGGGAACTTAAGATCGGCCCTGTCCACCTCATCGTAAATAGCCGCCAGACGATACAGATTTACCAGACCATCAACGCGGTAAAGATCGCTATGCTCCAGGGCAAACTGATGCAGCAGAAATTCAACCAGCTCCTGCGGACATCGTTGTGAAACCTCCAGTCGCACTTCCTTGCTGAAACGGCGCTCCAGCAGTTCACCGGCAACCGCCTGTTTCAGATCGACAACATCTTCCTCATCCACCAGCAGGCCACTGTTTCGGGTGATGCGGAATTGATGGCAGGCTTTGGCTTCCATGCCGGGGAAAAAGTCGCCAACGTGCGCATGAATAATCGAAGAGAGCAGGACAAAACCATGCTCAGAGCCTGCAATCTGATCCGGCAACCTGATCACACGTGGCAGCGAACGCGGCGCCTGCACAATGGCATAATGAGACTCCCTGCCAAATGCATCCTTACCTTCCAGAGATACGACAAAATTGAGAATCTTACTCAGCAGTCGCGGAAAAGGATGCGCCGGATCAAGGCCTATCGGGGTTAACAACGGTAACAGTTCACGACGGAAAAAGCGGCGAATCCACGCGGCCTGCTCTTCATTCCAGTCCGCGCGGCGTAATATCCTGACTCCTTCGTCTTCCAATGCTGGCAGCAAAGTTTCATTGAGCAGTCTGTACTGGTCTGCCACCAGAGATTCCACACGGCCGCGAACCTGAGACAATATCTCTCCGGCAGTTAACCCATCCGCTGCAGTAGACAGGGAGCCCATGGCAAGACGATGTTTTTGCACAGCCACGCGCACTTCAAAAAACTCATCCATATTGGTGCTGCTGATACACAGGAAACGCAGTCTTTCCAGAAGTGGTAATGAAGTATCTGCAGCCAATTCAAATACACGTCGATTGAACTGCAGTATACTCATATCCCGATTCAGATAGAGATCACTATGTTCAAGATCTATAACTGCTTGCTCTGTCAAAGTGTCACCTCGGGAGTATGTTTGTGATAGATATGCAATGAGACCGTCATTATCTCACAATGCGGCTTTATCTTCCATTATGATTTAATATGGACAGGCCAGGTCTGACACAGACAACAGCATTCCGGATATCAAGCATAACGCTGTCACAGAACTGTCATTTACATGTCATCAGTTTTACACAAGACCAGCCTATTCTGCCACCTGATTCAACAGGAGGAGAACTATGTTTAACGATGATCTGGACCTTTGCAAAATCATGCGTTGTTATGCCCAAATGAATCCGCATATCGCGCATGCCGAGATAGCTTTTCTCATGGACCTGCCATGTGATGACGAAGTTGAATACGATGATAGCCCGGTTTTTGAGTAAAAATCCCGAGCTAACAATCCTTTATTGACCGGGAGAGGAAGCACGACACAATATCCGTGTGTCTTCTGATCCCAAAGTCTTATCGGTTACCGAACTTACTGCCCACATCAAACAGGTGCTGGAGCAGGGGTTTTCCCAGGTCAGGCTCATTGGAGAAGTATCGCGTCTGACCAGTCCTGCTTCCGGTCATCTCTATTTCACTATTAAAGATGCGCATGCGGCAATTTCTGCAGTGGTATGGCGCTCTACCGCCATGCGACTGAAAAACAGACCTGAAGAGGGTGGCGAGTTCATCTTTTCCGGCCACCTCAGCCTCTATGAACCACGCGGCAGTTATCAGTTAATAGTGACCCGGATCGAAGTTGCCGGAGCAGGACAACTTGCCGACGAATATGAACGCCGCAAACAACTGTTTGCTGAGCGCGGCTGGTTTGACAGCAATGCAAAACTGGCGATCCCGACACTGCCCAGGCACATCGGCATTATCACCTCAGCTACGGCTGCCGCATTTGGAGATGTGAAAAAGGTACTGGCCACACGTCCTGCCTGGCTTGAACTAACACTCTCCCCCGCTGTGGTTCAGGGCAGCACTGCGCCGCGAAGTATCGCCACTGCCATGAGTAAGATATCGGCCATGTCTCATCCTCCTGATGTGCTGCTGATCATACGCGGCGGAGGCAGCATGGAAGACCTCTGGTGTTTCAATGATGAAACAGTTGTCAAAGCCATCGTTGATTGCCCGATCCCGGTGATCTCCGGCATTGGTCACGAAATCGATATCACACTGGCTGATCTGGCTGCCGATGTACGTGCGGCAACACCATCCAATGCAGCCGAGATATGCTGCCCGGCAAAAGATGAATTGCGCGAGCAGCTGCCCCGACTGAGTTCGCTGTCACGGCTGATCAGACAACATGCCGGGCAGCTATCGCGAACACATGACAACCTGCAACAAAGGCAGACCTCAAGCTGGCAGCGACAGATGGATGCCAGACACCATCAAAGTGAGCAGTCCCTGAGGCGACTGAGCCATGCCGCTCAAATCAACATCCAGCAGATGCGCCAGCCCCTGCGTCAAATAGAAAAGCGTCTCTTCCCCCTTCAGCCGGGGCAACGCCTGCAACAGCAACGAGCACTCTGGAACGACAGACGTCATGAACTGGCGCAGGGATTGAAGTTTGCATTGCAACATCGACGCAGGCATTTGGATTTTTCACGACAACAGTTACACGATCAGACACGTCAACTGCAGCGCATACAACAACGATTTGCCGTACTCTCGGGCAAACTCTCTGAACTGAGTCCTGAAAAAGTACTCGATCGCGGCTACAGCCTGAATTATGCGGCAGATGGCAGCCTGATCACCCGTGCCATGCAGCTTAAAACTGGTGATGCCATGCAGATTCGCTTCAGAGATGGTGCTGCCAATACCCGTATTGAATCCATAACCAAGGAAAAGAACTCATGAAACTGATCTCACTATGCATATCCCTTATACTTTTCAGCAACTTACCCCAGGCAGCCGAATGGAGTGCCATTCAGGGAGATGTTGTCAGCATCAAAGCATCGTTTGAAGCTGATAAAGTCCGTCTCTGGTGTTTTGGTAAAAAATGGCCGGCCAAGCTACAAGCAGACGGATCATGGAAGGGCTGGATCGGCATCGATCTAAAAACCAAACCGGGAACTTATCCTATTGAATGGTCCAACGGCAAACGGATCGTGGCAAAGGATTCTGTGACCGTCAGCAAAGGGGAATTCCGTATTTCCCATATCACAGTGGAAAAGAAAATGGCTGATTTTGATGCGCCGACATTGAAACGTATACGCAGTGAGGCAAAACTGTTGAGGGCCACCTATATTGCAGCCGTTGATGCCACCCCGGACATTCACATGGACGGAAAACCTGCTGAAGGGATTGAATCCACCCCATTCGGAGCTCAACGTTATGTGAATGGTGCAGCGCGTTCTCCTCACTCCGGTATCGATATTGCGGCCCCCGCAGGCACACCTATTACTGCACCGCTGGCAGGCAAAGTACTGCATGTGGCCGACATGTATCTGAATGGCAAAACAGTAGCCATCGGACACGGTAATGGATTAGTCTCCGTATACTCACATATGCAATCGACAGACGTAACCATCGGGCAATGGATTCAAGCACATCAGAAAATCGGTGAGATGGGCTCAACGGGCAGAGCAACCGGCCCGCATTTGCATTGGGGGGTACGTTTTCACAATGCTCGTGTGAATCCGGAAAGTCTGCTATAATCAAGTAGTAAATCGCCCAGGGAAGGGGCTTTACAGCCACACATAACGGCTGATAAAGGAGTGAATAGAGATGGAAATTAAAGTTCTTATCATTGATGACGAAGATTCAGTTCAGAGTATTCTGGCTGCATTCCTCAATCGTTATGTCAGTGAGAAAGGCATGCAGAGTAATATTGTCAGCATGAGCGATCCTGTACAGAGCCTTTTCGAACTCACCACACATGGTAGCGAATATCAGCTGATCCTGCTTGATGTTCGCATTCCCAAGCTGAGCGGTGACGAAATTTACAGTTCGCTGGAACAGGTGAATCCGGAGATTCTGGACAGCATTATCTTTATCACAGGTTATCCCGAAGACCTGTACGACCGTTTTCCTGACAAAACATTTAATGTCCTTCAAAAACCGTTCCGCTATAACAGTTTCTCAGAAAAACTGGACAGCCTGCTCGGTTCCTGAACCCTTTTATGGCATCCCCACTGAACTGGCACGCCTCAATGGTCGAGCATCGTACAGCATGGATTGTTGCCAGCCTGTCGCTGCTGATTATGCTCATAGCAGCTGTGAAACCGGATCTGTTTGAAGCCGGACCTGACAGACCGGCAGTCGCCGAACAACAGCTTCAGAAAGTTTATCCGGACGAGCAGAAAGCCATTGAAGAAAATTCCGTTGCAGATTCCGTAGCAAAAAAAGACGTTATAGCAGAGCCGTTCAAGCCAGCTGTGATTGATGCGAAACCGGCCACAAAAAAAGCTGTCCCGGTAGAAAAAAAGGTCACCAAAGCGGTTAAACAGCCAGCGGTTGTCAAAACAGTTAAAAAAGCTGCCAGCGGTTACTATATTCAGCTGGGAGCATTCAATGAAAAACCTCGTGCGCAGGGGCTCGTCGATCAACTCAGGCAGTCAGGCTGGCATGGCCTGATCAATGAGAAATCAACAGGACTCTTTGCAGTATGGGCAGGCCCGGAAAGTAACCGCAAAGCAGCTGAAACCCTGCAACAGGCCATTGAACGCAAATTAAAATTGAAGGGTTTTATTATTCACCACAAAGCTCCATGAGTTCCAGACAAGCAAGAGGGGCTGTAGCCGCAGGTCATCCGGCCACAGCTGAGGCCGGGGCTGCTATTCTCAAAGCAGGCGGCAATGCTGTGGATGCAGCGATTGCGGCACTGGTAACATCTTTTACTGCTGAGCCTGTACTGACTGCTGCAGGCGGTGGTGGGTTTATGCTGGTTGCAGACTCTCACAGGCAAAACACCCTCTATGATGGTTTTGCCCGCATGCCAATGGGCAGCATGCCAAAAGGCATCGAAGCCGAGCTCAAACCGATCCCTATAGATTTTGGCGATACCATACAGACCTTCCATATCGGCCAGGCATCGATCGGTACCCCCTCATTGATGTCCATGCTGTTCACTGCACATGAAAATCACGGCAGGCTGCCACTGCGTGAAGTACTGGCTCCGGGAATGGATGCAGCCAAAAGCGGCATTCGGCTCAATGAACTGCAAGCATCATTCATCGAACTTCTGCGTCCGATCCTGACTGATCATGAAAGTGGAAAATCATTGCATGCGCCGGCACGAACGGGTGAATTCAGCGGCGAATTATGGCGGCACGGAGAATCATTCCGTAATCCTGATCTGGCGCATACACTGGATATGCTGCTGCATGAAGGCATTGCCGAGATGTACCAGGGGGACCTGGCAAAAGAGATCGTCAAAGCCTGCAGCCCACATGGTCTGCTTGGCATGGATGATATGCGCGCATCTCAGGTACACATCCGCAAACCGCTGAGTACAAACATTCTGGGTGGCACCATGCTCACCAATCCCGCCCCGTCCTCCGGCGGTCTGTTAATCGCCTTTGCTGCCAATCTGCTCAAACATTGTCAGATTCTGAACGAAGCGAAAAAACTGCCATGGCCGGTATTGATGGCAGAAGCTTTGTCTGCAGCCAGCAGGCTTCGCCAGCAGGGACTCGATGCACACATTCACGATCCCGGCATCGAAAAAGAGATGCTGCACGGCACTCAGATTGAAGTCGCTGTGCGGCATATTCGCAAGCGTTTATCCGGTATGCATAACGAGATGCCGCAAGAACCAAAAAACCGTCATGGCAGCACAACTCATATCAGCGTAATCGACACCGATGGTATGGCTGTATCGATGACGACAAGCAATGGTGAGGGATCCGGCATTGTGGTTCCCGGAACCGGCATTCACCTGAACAACATGCTCGGTGAAGAAGATATTAACCCTCTCGGTTTTCATGCTCTGCCCGGTGGAGCCACGCTCTCATCCATGATGGCACCTTCGATTTTCATGGAGAACGGGAAGCCATCACTGGTTCTCGGCAGTGGTGGTTCGAATCGTCTGCGTGGTGCCATTCTGCAAGTGTTGATGCATCATAAATTACTCGGTGAACATATCGAACAGGCCGTGCAGGCACCGCGCCTGCACAATGAAGGCAACGAGCTGGATATTGAACCCGGTCTGCTTGGCGATTATGAGCGTCACTTGCTCACAACACTCGGCTGGTCTCTGCGTGAATGGCAACAGCAGAGTGTCTATTTCGGTGGGGTGCATGCCATTGCACGCAGGCCGGATGGAAACCTGCACGGCTGCGGAGACTCCCGCCGGGGCGGAGCTGTAGCATACGCATGAAAACAGTGTTCATCGCCCTGGGAGGCAATCTGGGAGAGGTCAGAGAGCATTTTATAGCCGCCCGCTCAGACATTGACCGATTGCAGAACACCTCGGTAAGCGCCTCATCCCTGCTCTACCGCACACCTCCTGTTGGGCCTGCCGGACAACCCGATTACCTGAATGCCGTGATACGTATTCAAACCGATCTGGATCCGCTTGCCCTGCTGGATGCCCTGCAGCAGATCGAAAACAGATATGGTCGTGAACGTCTCGAACACTGGGGCGCTCGCACTCTGGATCTGGATATCATTGCCATAGCATCAGACATCATCACAAGTGAGCGGCTGGTCATTCCGCATCCACACATGTTTGACCGGCAGTTTGTCTTACAACCGCTATGCGATCTGGCTCCACAGTGGCAACATCCACAACTGGGAGAATCAGCAACTCACAGACTGAAACAGATCATTGAGACTGGTGAAGCACCATTACCTGAGGGGGAAGCATGGTAACACTGATGGACAAGCGCTTTGGCAAGAGACCATTGAATCAGTGCCATATCGCGGTTGAAGGTGCGATTGGTGTCGGCAAAACAACATTGACGCAGAAACTGGCAGACAAACTGGGAGCGTCCACCTTCTTTGAGCACGTTGACGACAATCCATTTATCGAGCTCTTCTATCAGGACCCATCACGTCACGCGCTCTCTGTTCAGTTATCCTTCCTCTTCTCCCGCCTGAAACAGTGGCAGTCGCTGAATCAGCAGGATCTGTTTTCACAAGGTGTGGTCAGCGACTATATCTTTGCCAAGGATCACCTGTTTGCCACGGTCACCCTTTCCGATGAAGAGCTGGCCTTGTATGAACAAGTTGCCAAACTGGTATCGGTCGATATTCACAAACCGGATCTGGTGATCTACCTGCAATCCAACCCGAAAATCATCATGGAACGCATCCGAGGCCGTAACCGCCCAATGGAAGCCGGCCTGAATTCCGAATACCTGCAGAAAGTCATGACCGCATATGATCAATATTTCTTTCACTATCAGGAAGCACCACTGCTGATCGTGCAGACTGATCGTATGAATTTTGCTGAAAAAGATGAAACCATTGATGCGCTGATTGAACGCATCGGCAAGATGCAATCACACAATGAATTCTGGGCTGATTACTCCTGATAAAAAGATAATCCAAAGCTTTCAGCGCAGAGTACGCAAAGGTACGTAGAATAAAGTCAGAATGAAATAAAAGCACAAGATTAACAGTGTGGACATTCCTTTTTTCAAGTACCAGGACCTCACCCATAGATTTTACTTCTTTAGGTTTCTTTCGCGTACCTTTGCGTACCTTTGCGTACTCTACGGTAAAAAAAACCGGAAATTCGCCTTATTCGACGAGTCGATATATGATGCGCACATCCTGAAAGACGGTACCGGCAACGGACCGAAGCAGAAAGGAATGAGATGACTACTAAAAAAGCAGTCACTGCAGCGACGCTGTTGCGCGCCAAGCAGAGTGACGAAAAAATCGTATGGCTGACGGCTTATGATGCCGTGTCAGCTCAAATTGCCGAAGCCGCAGGCGCCGAAGTGCTGCTTGTTGGCGATTCTCTCGGCATGGTTTCTCTGGGTTTTGATTCTACCCTGCCCGTTACCCTTGATCATATGATTCACCATACAGCTGCTGTTGTGCGCGGCCGTAGCCATGCATGGGTGGTATGTGATCTGCCTTTCGGCAGCTACCAGAAATCCAAACAGCAGGCGTTTGAATCCAGCGTTCGTGTCTTACAGGAAAGCGGTTGCGATGCGGTCAAAATCGAGGGCGGTGAACACATGGCTGAAACCATCGAGTTTCTCTCCGAGCGCGGCATTGCTGTTGTCGCCCATATCGGATTGACCCCGCAATCAGTCAAGAAATTCGGCTCCTACGGCAAACGTGGAAAATCTGAAGGTGAGCAGAAACAGTTAACCCGTGATGCAAGAACCGTGAGCGGTGCCGGTGCTGTGGCACTGGTGCTGGAAAATATTCCGGCTGATCTCGCTAATGCAATCACCGCACATGTAGAGATCCCGACCGTAGGCATCGGAGCAGGTATCGATTGCGATGCACAGGTGCTGGTGTGGAATGATCTGCTGGGCATCTCCGAATCCAACCCGCCTTTTGCTCCGGCTTACGCCAATGTTCGTGAAACCATGACGGATGCCATTTCCCGCTGGGCTGCTGACGTCAAAGGCGGCGTTTTCCCGAAATGAGAATTGCCCACACAACTGCCGAGATCCGTCGACAACTTTCCCCTCTGCGCAGTCGCGGTAAAAGTATTGCCTTTGTGCCAACGATGGGCTGCTTGCATAAGGGGCATTTAAGCCTGATCGAGAAAGCAAAAGAAGAAGCAGATATTGTAGTGGTTAGTATTTACGTGAATCCACTGCAATTCGGTCCGAATGAGGATCTGGAGCAATACCCGCGCCCCTTCGATCAGGATGCCAGATTATGTGCTGAAGCCGGTGTCGATTTCATCTTTCATCCAGCCAACCTGTATCCTAAAGCAGGTCCGAAAATCACGCTCACTGTAGAGAAGCTTTCCGACTGTCTGTGCGGTGCAAATCGTCCCGGTCATTTTGATGGCGTAGTGACTGTGGTGAACCTGCTGTTCAATATCGTGCAGCCGGATATCGCTGTTTTCGGCGAAAAAGACTGGCAGCAACTGGCCATCATTCGCCGCATGGTCGCTGACCTGCAGATGCCGATTGAAATTATTGGCAGCCCAACCATTCGCGAAGCAGACGGCCTGGCAAAAAGCAGCCGCAACCGTTATCTCTCGGATCATGACCGCAGACAGGCTATAGCCCTGTCCAAAGCGCTGCTTGGCATGCAGGAACTGGCTGCAGCCGGTGAGAAAGATATTAAAACACTAAAGCAGAGAGCTCATGCAACGCTTGCTGATGCGGGCATCCGCGCTGAATACCTGGATATTCGTAGTGCGCGCTCTTTGAAAAACAAACGTAAACTGAACAAGCAACCGGCACGTGCCTTTATTGCCGCCAAAGTTGGCAATGCACGCCTGATCGATAACATGCCGCTGCCCCTGGCTAGCGACGGAGTGAAATCATGAAACTGACTATGCTGAAATCTAAAATTCACCGCGTGACCACCACCCACGCTGAACTCGATTACGAAGGTTCCTGCGCCATAGATATGAATCTGATGGATAAAGCGAATATTCTGCCGTTTGAACAGCTGCATATATATAATGTGAACAATGGTGAGCGATTCACCACCTACGCCATTACTGCCGAGCGCGGTTCCGGAACCATCGGTGTAAATGGCGCTGCCGCACACAAGGCCAATCCCGGTGATCTGCTTATCATCTGCACCTATGCAGAGCTGGATGCGGCAGAGGCAGAACATTTCAGTCCGGCACTGGTATATGTGGATAGTGATAATGCCATCAGCCACACCAGCCACGGTCATCTGGCTGCGGCCTGATTCGACGCATACGTGTTATATGCGGTCAGCAACTTCAAGGTTGAACTCGGTGATAATGAAAGCGATGTTACAACACATTTAGCCGAATATCTTGGTATCACCGCAGAGCAGCTTATCTCTGCTATCTGTGTCCGCCGTGCCATTGATGCGCGCAAAAAATCACATATCCATTTTGTATGCACCTATGAAGTAGAGCTTTCAGTCAGTCTGCATTCGCTCCCCGCTCAGGTGCGTGAAGTGCACAACTCATCCCTCGAGCCGATCAGACCTGAGATATTCAAACAACAACACTCCGGCAATACACATGTTGTTATAATCGGAGCAGGTCCTGCCGGACTGTTTGCGGCACTGTCTCTGGCCGAGTCCGGATTCAGAGTCACTCTGCTGGAGCGCGGCAAACCGGTAGAGACTCGCATGCGTGATATCGGCCGACTGCGTTCGCGTGGCGAACTGGATCCGGAAAGTAATATCTGTTTTGGAGAAGGTGGTGCAGGCACGTATACCGATGGCAAGCTGTATACCCGTATCAAACATCCATTTCTGCGTTGGGTACTGCACTGTTTCGTCCGTTTTGGTGCCAAGCCAGACATCCTGATCGATGCGCATCCGCATCTGGGTACGGATAAACTGGTGCGCATTGTACGCAATATACGCAACCATCTGATCAGTCTCGGCGTGGATTATCGTTTTGAAACGCGTGTAAATGACCTACTAATCAGCAACGATCAGGTGACAGGTGTTCGCACAGCCTGCGGTGATGAAATCATCGCCGATAAAGTGATTCTGGCAACCGGTCACTCCGCACGTGATACATTCGAACGCTTGCATGAACTGGGCATTGCCATGGAAGCCAAATCTTTTGCTGTAGGTGTGCGCGCAGAACATCCACAAGAACTGATCAACCAGAGTCAGTACGGACGTGTTGCACATAACACCGGCTTGGAGGCTGCTGAATATAAACTCACGCATCAGGTTCCGGATCACTATCTGAACCGGCGCGGTGTCTATTCATTCTGTATGTGTCCGGGTGGCCTGATTGTACCCTCACCTACTGAACAGGGACGCATGGCGGTCAACGGCATGAGCAATGCCAAACGTGGCGGGCGCTGGGCTAATTCCGGCATTGTTGTGCAGGTGACGTCCGATGACGTTCAACGTCATGGCCATGATTCTAATCCGTTGATGGGTATCGCTTTTCAACGTGAGCTCGAAGAGGCGACATTCAAAGCTGCTGGCAACCGCTACGCAGCACCTGCCATGCGTCTGGTCGATTTCATCGGCAAGCGCCCTACCGGCAAACTGGCAGATACACGTTTTAAACCTGAAGCGGTTGCCTCTGATCTCTGGCAACTGTTCCCGGACTGGCTGGCTGAACCTCTGGCTGAGGGCATCAAAGGTTTCGGCCATAAAATGCGCGGTTTTGTCAGTACTGAAGCCAACCTGCTCGGCTCGGAAACACGCACCTCATCCCCTGTTCGCGTGATGCGCGATGAACAGATGCAGAGCATATCGCTTAAAGGCCTGTATCCAGTCGGTGAAGGTGCAGGTTATGCCGGTGGCATCGTCAGTGCTGCAGTGGATGGCCTGAAAGCCGCTGCAGCGATTATTGAGCAGCATCACAGTCACAAATAGAGAAACTGTCACTATTCGCCTTATGAAATTCAGACGCAGCAAACAAATCTTACTTGCCATCATTGGACTGATGCTGATCGGCAGCTGTAACAAGGATGTCATTCATCGCAGTGACGCAGGAGAGCGTTCGCTGATAGTGACCGCCTCAGCTTATAATTCAGTGCGCTCACAAACTCAGGGCAACCCCTCCATCGGCGCATGGGGGGATCGTCTCAAACCCGGCATGAAAGTGATTGCAGTTTCACGCGATCTGATTCGCATGGGCCTGAAACACAATACGCGTGTGAAAATCAAAGGTCTTCCCGGTACATATCTGGTAAAAGACAAAATGAATAAACGCTGGAGCCGCAAGATTGATATCTACATGGGGCATGACATCAAAGCCGCCCGCAAGTGGGGCAAACGCAAAGTCACCATCAGCTGGTAAAGTGGTATCAGTATATTATCAAACATTAATATACTTTAATTAACATTTAACTGGGCTCTCACCCTGACCCGTTAATGTTTGATCTGTCCGGAGCAAACTCCCTCCCCCCCTCCCCTTGTTTCTCCGGACAAAGTTTATAGTGCAAAAATCAGTAAGGGCTCCGGTATAACCGGGGCCCTTATTGCTTAAACTGAACACTCAACGGCTTGCTGTAATTCTTTTTCGCCATAAGAGTTGGCTGATGCACGACACTGGATTTCCCTACTCTTCAAATCCCGATGCAAAGGTTCTGATTCTAGGTTCGATGCCGGGAAAAAAATCTTTGCTTGAAGATCAATATTACGCACATCCACAAAATGTATTCTGGCCTATCATGGGGCAGCTATTTGAGTTCGAGGAAAAAATGGACTACGAAAAACGCCTATTGTGCTTAGGTGAGAATGGCGTGGCCCTATGGGATGTAGCCTATCAGTGTGTTCGCCCCGGCAGTCTGGATTCGGCAATCAAAATGGAATCGGTAGTTGCCAATAATTTTGAACACTTCTTTTCTGATCATCCCGATATCCATGCCATCTTCTTTAACGGAAGAAAGGCTGAAGAACTTTATCGCAGACTCGTGCAAAAGAACCTGCCTCCAGCATTTCAGCAGATAAAATCCCATCTGCTTCCATCCACCAGCCCTGCCAATGCAGGTATGAATCGCACGCAAAAACTTGATCACTGGAAAATAGTCAGACAGACCCTTGAAATCGGCTAGCCCCATCCCTATCTATTCACTTCACAGTATTTTGATGCCTTGCCTCTGCGTACCTTTGCGTACTTTGCGGTGAAAGGTTCTGACTTTGACAAGACTTAAGGAGAATACATGACTGCAACAAAAGAAACCCATGCCTTTCAGACGGAAGTAAAACAGCTGCTGGACCTGATGATCCACTCACTCTACTCCAACAAAGAGATTTTCTTGCGTGAACTGATCTCCAACGCCTCTGATGCCGCCGACAAGCTGCGCTTTGAAGCCACCACGGATGATGCGTTGTTTGAAGGTGATTCCGACCTCAATGTCTTTATCGATATCGATAAAGAGAATCGCACCATCACCATCCGTGATAACGGTATCGGCATGAGCCGCGATGAAGTGATTGCCAATATCGGTACTATCGCCCGTTCCGGCACCAAAGAATTTTTCGGTCAACTCAGTGGGGATCAGGAGAAGGATGCGCATCTGATCGGTCAGTTCGGTGTTGGTTTCTACTCAAGCTTCCTCGTTGCCGATAAAGTGACTTTGACTACCCGCCGTGCGGGCCTTGAACATGAACATGGCGTACGCTGGGAATCTGCTGGTGATGGTGAATATGACCTGGACACTGTTGAAAAAGCGGAGCGCGGCACCGAAATCATCCTGCACCTGCGTGAAGAGGCCAGCGAATACCTCGATGACTGGAAGCTGAAATCCATCATTCATAAATATGCCGACCATATCCCGTTCCCTATCCGCATGATGGGTACACCTGCTGCTGCAGAAGAAGGCGAAGAGGTTAAACCGGCTGAAATCGAAACAGTGAATCAGGCATCAGCCCTCTGGACGCGTCCGAAGTCAGAATTGACTGATGAAGATTACAACAATTTCTACAAACATATCGGCCACGATTTTGAAGACCCGCTGGCGCGCCTGCATCAGAAGCTGGAAGGTAAGTATGAGTACTCACTGCTGCTCTACCTGCCAAAACGTGCCCCTTTCGATCTCTGGCAGCTGGAAGCCAAACATGGCGTCAAACTTTATGTGCGCCGTGTATTCATCATGGAAGCCAATGAAGATCTGCTGCCGCGTTATCTGCGTTTTGTGCGCGGTGTCATGGATACCAATGATCTGCCGTTGAATGTGTCGCGTGAAATTCTGCAGAAGAGCCCGGCCATGGAAGCGATGAAAAAGGGTGCAACCAAACGTGTGCTGTCGATGCTCGAAGATATGGCGAAAAATGCAGGAACAGCAGATGAAAGCGATGAAATCAACACTGATTACGCTGACTTCTGGTCCGAATTCGGCAACTGCATCAAGGAAGGTATCATCGAAGATGCCGCCAACCGCGACAAAATCTCGTCACTGCTTCGCTTTGCGACAACCCAGTCTGATGAGCAGAGCGTATCACTGAGCGAATATGTGTCCCGCATGCAGGAAGGTCAGGACACCATTTATTACATCACTGCTGAATCTCTGGCTGCGGCCAAACACAGCCCGCATCTTGAAGTGTTCCGCAAGAAGGGTATCGAAGTTGTACTTCTGCATGATCGCATTGATGAATGGCTGACCTCACACCTCACCGAATTCGATGGCAAGAAACTGCAGTCGATCTCCAAGGGTGAACTGGACCTCTCTAACATCGGTGAAAATGCCGCAGAGGAGAAAAAAGAACAGGAAGAGAAAGCCAAAGCTGCAGGGCCTGCTGTTGAAAAGATTAAAGAAGCACTGGGCGATAAAGTGAAAGATGTCCGCACCACGGATCGACTGACTGAATCACCGGCATGTCTGGTTTCTGATCAGTTTGATATGAGTTCCAATATGGAACGCATACTCAAACAGGCCGGACAGAACGTGCCTGACATGAAACCGATTCTGGAGATCAATCCTGATCATGAACTGATTCAGCGACTGGCCAAGATGCGCTCGCAGGACAAAATCAGTGATTTCTCCAGTATTCTGTTCGATCAGGCCGTGCTGGCTGAAGGTGCACTGCCGGAAGATCCGGCTGGATTCGTGCGCAAGGTCAACGAACTATTATGTAAATAATATGACCACCATCCCCCTCCAGCGGAGGGGGATGGATGTTTACAAGATGCAATGGCTTCAACATAGTCGGTCATATCTGGCATCGCTCTTGCGAGGGAGATGCATCATGATGATTAGAGGATTGGCTTAAGATGCTGTCGAAACTATGGAATTTATGTCTGTCTGGACTGTTGTGCCTGTGTATGCCGTTTTCAGCTTCGGCTGAACGTGCTGTTTTACCCTGGGTTGATACTGGCTGGTCACAGTTACAGAGCGGTGAGATAAATCAGGCACTAAGCACCTGGCAACAGGGCTTGAACAACCTGCCTGACAAACAGTTGCTCGGTAGTCTCGGTACATTTTCCAATCTTGATTACGCTATCGCAAGAATCAAACGCGCCGGTGTAGATGAAAACGTATTCATGATCAGTTATTCTGGCAGTAGCAGTCAGATGTATTATGTTCTGACAGCACAGAGCATCGCCAGAAACATGGATATTCGCCAGACTGAAATGGCTGTATTAAAAGAGCGTGTTGGCATGCATGGCAAACTACTGGCTAACGAAGCTCAAAAATTCAAAACCGGGAAAACAACGAACAAAGCGCTGCATGCCCGCATGCCAACATCGAAAAAATCCACTGCAAAACAGCAAGCTATCCTTGCGGTTGAAGAGAGTACTTTCACGATCAACAGCTTTGAAGTGAAAGGCAATAAACGTGTATCCACAGATACTATTCTACTGAGTCTTAGAGATTACTATGGTTCTGAAAAAACGCCTTCAGAATTCAACAGCATCAGACGTCAGATCATTGATATCTATAATATGCAGCGTGTTTATAATGTGAAGGTAAACCGGCCCCAATTTATCGAAGATGATACCGTACTCATCAGTATCACCGAGTTGTAAACCAACGAATCAACAGGCCAACTGACAGCCATCCCCTGCTTATGCTACTATTTCGCCATTGACAATTAAGTTTATAATATTATAATTCCATAATATTTATATGGGGACTTACTATGATGCGTTTTCAACTACCGGCTCTACTCATCTCAACTTTCATTGCTCTGTTCGGTTTGACCGGCTGTGGTGGTGATTCAGGGCAGACACCTGAGCAAGCTAATATTGCCACTGAGAACCTGGCCAAAGGCAAAGCATTTATGGAGGCCAATAAAGATAAAGAGGGCATCATCTCGCTCGATAGTGGCATCCAATATCGCGTTATTTCAGAAGGGGATGAGGAATCCAGACGTCCCAAGCTGGCTGACAGTGTAAAAATACACTACCGCAGTTTCCATATTGATGGCAGTGAGCTGTATAACACGCGTAATGAAGCTGAACCACAAACTGTCGAGGTAAAACATGCGATTCTAGGCTGGAGAAAGGTGCTTCCTTTGATGAATATCGGTAGTAAATGGATGGTATATGTACCTTCTTACCTGGCATACAGTTCCAAAGGATATAAAGACACCATCGCACCTCATGAGACTCTGATTTTTGAAATAGAGCTGATGGAAATCGTCTGGTAAAACTCTCCCACTGAAACAAAACGGATCAGAAATCCCGGTAAAGCCCCCCGCAGCTTACCGGGATTTTTTTATGCTTTATTGCGCAATACCGACAAACCTCTACTCATGGCAACGGTTCGGCGTTACTCAAACATATAAGAACTTGCCATGTGATCGTGACCTGCACTCCTTAAACCGTGCCATTTATTTGTTAGTCGCCGAGGAGAGGCGGATAAAGAAGCGATTCAGTGAAGAACAGATTATCGGATTTTTGAATGAGGCGTCGTCGTCAGGCACACCTGTTACGCAGCTGTGTCGGAAGCATGGGTTCTCGTATGCATCCTTTTACAAGATTAGTCTTTGACTTACTTTGCGGTGACATATACCGAATATGCTATTATACATAGGGTGTTATTCAGCGTTCAAAATTGACCCCCTAGAGGGGTAAATCAGCGTCCAAATTTGACCCCCCTGTAGTATCCCCAGCTAATGATTTAGTTGGAGGAAAAAACAGGAGTGATCACAGTGGAAACGAA
>NZ_BDFD01000003.1 GCF_001895085.1 Mariprofundus micogutta
TCGGTCAACCTCATGCAGCGAAGGAATATCGCCGAATTGCTGGGAGGAAGCTCACCGCCTCCAAAGCGAAAACCGACCGTGAATCCTCGCCAGATGGCACTGCTCAATGCTTAACCGGACAGCAGTGAGAATTCATATAAATTTTCGTACATGATTGCCCCATGAACTTGCATGTACTTCCACACCTCACCGTTGAAACAGGACCTAATCCTGTGGCCAGTGTCATATGGCTGCATGGACTCGGTGCCGACGGACATGATTTTGAACCCGTCGTACCACAGCTGGGGTTACCTGCAGATCTGCCTGTACGTTTTATTTTCCCGCATGCGCCAAGCATGCCGGTCACACTCAACGGCGGTTATATCATGCCTGCCTGGTATGACATTAAAGAGACAGATCTCGGCATTGAACATGATCGCAAGGGCATCACGGAGTCCGCGCGTGATATTCAGATGCTCATTGAGCAGGAAACCCTGCGCGGCATGAAACCGGAACGCATCATCCTCGCCGGTTTTTCACAGGGTGCCGCCATGGCGCTGCATGTCGGAGTAAGGCAGGGAGAGAAACTGGCTGGCATCATGGCACTTTCGGGTTATCTGCTACTACCCACGGAAACAGACACCTTTGATGCAAAAGCAAAAGAAACGCCTATCTTTATGGCTCACGGCATTCATGACCCAGTAGTAAACTTTGCGCTCGGAGACAGTTCACACCGAAAACTCACTGCAGCCGGCTGCACTGTGGAATGGCATACTTATCCGATGGAACATCAGGTCTGCATGGAAGAGATCAAACAGATCGGAAAATGGATCGCGAAAACCCTGAATGGTTAAACCCGAGGAAAAGAGCGACTTACTTCACTACTTTCGTTAGCACTGCCAGCTACGGTCATTCGTTCGAGTTCTGTTTGGGGTTCGCTGCTTTGTAATAGAGGCAGCCCCATAGCCTGCACGTCTCCTTTTTCTCCATATCAGAGAGCTCCTGCCTCACCTCTTCAATGACATGATGAAGACAGAGTGTCCCATCAACATCCCAGCACTGAGGCCCACCTTCCTTACCGTACATAGGGCACTCGGTTTGACTGCATTTAAGATAATCGTAGCAGCGCATAATATCTCCGTGATATTCGCTTCGTTATACGAGATCTACACGATTCTATTGTAGCAAGTTTTTGCTTCCATGTGACCACTCAGTCACCGCATGTTTATAAATAAATTCCGCGCATGGCCTGATTGCCACTCACTGACAATGGGCCATACATCAAAACTACATCTTCGGATCAGCAGCAATTTCCGCATGCAAATAGCGTTTGCCCTTATAAAAGCGACAGACAAATGCAAAAAGAATAGAAGTCGCCAGCATCAGCACGGTGAAAAAGAGAAAGTAATCTGCACCTGCCAGCATGCTCTCTCCTTCTTCATTATGGATAAAGAAGTTCACCGCACTGGTGAACAGATTACCGGCAGAGATGGAAAGCATGAAAAACGCCATAACAAACGACTTCATCGACTTCGGCGCCTGTGTATAAGAGAACTCCAGACAGGTAATGGAAATCATCACTTCTGCACTGGTCAGCAGGAAATATGCAAACAGCTGCCATAGAATGTGCGGAGTTAAACCCTGATCAATCTGGAATTGAATCCAGGTCGGGATAGCAAACGCAATGACCGTCACGAACATGCCGATGGTGATCTTGCGCAGTTCGGTCAGGGCAAAGAAGCGATCGATAAACGGATAAATCAGATAAGAGAAGATGGGAATCAGCAGCATCACCAGCAAGGGGTTCGCCGCCTGCATCTGTGAAGGCAGGATTTCAAAGCCTAACAATATGCGATCCATATGCTGTGCCTGCAGCACCCAGCTGGAACCGGTCTGATCAAACAGTGCCCAGAACACCGCCACGAACAGATAGATCATAGTCAGTCTGCCCAGAGCCCTTAATCCTTCACCACTGAATACTTCCCGCACAAAACCCAAACCGGATGGCGGAACATGCGCAAAACGATTGCGGCCAGACCAGAACAGCACGGTTGCAATCAGCATCAACACGCCGGGAATAGCAAAGGCCACTGATGCCCCGTATGCCTGCAATAACCACGGTGTTGCCAGCATGGAGAGAAATGCGCCCAGATTAATGGAGAAATAGAACCAACCGAACACGCGTGACAGCAGATGCTCATTGCTTTGACCGAATTGATCCCCGACATGCGAAGAGACGCAGGGTTTGATGCCCCCGGCTCCCAAAGCAATTAAACCCAGCCCTATAGCCAGTCCGGTCTCGGTGTGATCCAGCGCTAATGCCAGATGACCAAGGCAATAAACCAGTGAGAGCAAAATGATTGTTCGATATTTACCCAGCAGTCCATCTGCAATCAAGGCGCCCAATAGCGGGGTAAAATATACCGCGGACACAAACAGATGAAACCAGCCCTTGGCCTGATCTTCACTCATCATGGCTGCTGTACCATCGGCATTGAGCAGGTATTGGGTCATAAACACGATAAGAATCGCGCGCATGCCGTAATAGCTGAATCGCTCAGCCCCTTCATTGCCTATAATGAATGGAATACCCGGCGGCAAAGACTTCGTTGCCAGTGGCGCTGTGCGGTATGGATTCTCTTTTGCCATAGCCTGACAGGCTGCCATTGTAATCACGCAGGGGAAGCCCTTGCGATTGCCCGCCTTAATCCCTAATATCCGCCGCCCTTGTGAAAGCTCATGTCACGCAAGGGACTGGAGAGATGTCTGAGTGGCTGAAGGAGCACGCCTGGAAAGCGTGTGTACGTGCAAGCGTACCGAGGGTTCGAATCCCTCTCTCTCCGCCAGTTTATTGTTTGAATGGTCTGGGAATATATCTCATGACTATGATACCGATTTCCACCTACGTGGAACCAAGGTGTCGCCCGGGTCGGGCCCCGCACGGTGGACCCCTGTGAACCCCGTCAGATCCGGAAGGAAGCAGCGGCAGCAGGACGAAGCGCGTTGCGGATCTGTCCGGCTCGGGTGGCGCATTATCACCACCCTACTGCCCTGCAATCATAAATCAGCGTCTGTTTCTAGGAAGTGGCAATAATATACACAATGCCAAGTAGCACTGCTGCGATCACAATCTTGGCAAACACCGGCATGCCCTGATTATTCTGGTTACGCAATTCAGGAGCGAGTGTAACGCGCTGCTCAAGAATAACGCCGGTTTGACGTTCCATGATTGCGCTGAAAAACAGATAGGCCAGCTGTGGCTGCCCTGCAGTGGTTACGCTGGCCAGATCTTGCCGGGACAGCTTGTAAACCACGCAATCCTGAGTTGCTATCACATCAGCTGTAGCTGGATTATTATTCAGGAAAGTCAGCTCACCGAATATGCTTTCCTCATCAATATCAGCAACGGTGACCCGCTCCTCGCCTTCCTTGTACACTTCAACTTTTGCGTTACCTGAACGCATAATATGCAGCACGCCACCATCCTGGCCAGTTGAAATAATCGTATCTCCCGAAGCGTAGGCAGTCTCATTGACCATCGATGCAAGCAGCCCGCATTCCGGTTCAGTCAATTCTCTTCCCAAGACTTTGTTTCCCAACCATGCAAAATCAATTGCCATATCAGATTCTCCCGCCCTCTATTATGGATAAAACGCTAAATATTGATATCAGTATAGTGCAACTTCCGCATATTTACTATTTCACAGCTTTCATCAGAGACCTCACACTTTCAGCGCACAAAAAAACAGGCCAGCTTTCGCTGGCCTGCCACACATACACACAATATTTTTTGGAGGTTTAAGCTTCCTGCGGTTTACCTGCAGGCAGTGCCGCAGATGTCTCTTCTGCCTGCAGCTCTTCAATACGGTAGCTGGATGGATCAGCCAGCAATGTTGTCACAAGTTTATGGTTCATATCGTGACCGGTCAGCTCACCTTCAAAGGCTCCGACAATCGGAAACCCGGACAGGAAAAGGTCGCCCAGAGTATCGAGAATCTTATGACGTACACACTCATCTTCATAACGAAGACCGCCTTCATTCACGACCCTGTGGGTATCAAGCACGATGGCATTCTCAAGAGAACCACCTAATGCCAGACCTGCCTTCTGCAAGGCTTCAACTTCATGCAGGAAGCCGAAAGTACGGGCACGGGAAATTTCACGGGTATAAGCCTGTCGTGAAAAATCTATCGTGACCTGACGTTTGCGCAGCAGAGGATGATCATAGTCCAGCAGATAGCTGATCTTGAATCCTGCAGCAGGGTACAGCACGCAACGTTTATCACCCTCTTCAACCTCAACACGTTTCAAAACACGCAGAACTTTCTTGGCTTTCGACTGCTCGCGGATACCTGCGCACTGAATCAGGAACACGAAGGGAGCTGAGGAGCCGTCCATAATTGGAACTTCAGGCCCGCTGACTTCAATGCGTGCATTATCCACACCGAGACCGGCAAGAGCGGAGAGCAGATGCTCTACAGTTGAAATTTGGGCATTACCATTGCCAATGGTAGTGCACAGACGGGTATCGGTAACGAATTCGGCTTTCGCCGGAATATCGGTTCCAAGATCGGATCGAACAAATGTGATACCGCTGTCTTCGTCAGCAGGATGCAAAACCAGTTCAATTTTACGACCGGAATGCAAACCAATGCCGCTACAGCGAATCGGATGATCCAATGTTCTCTGCACTATCATCTCATATGCCTCCTTTCAAATCGGGCAAACATCACGCAAGGCAAACTGCTAACAAACACCGCATTAATATGTGATTAAAACCACATTGCCCTGTTTCCAGCCTTCTACATGCACAAAATCAATGCCCAACTCTGCCAATAACCCTTACAAAAGCCAATAACCCTGCTTTTGCGCCGGTTAATCCGCCTGCCTGCGCAGGAAGGTTGGCACGGCAAATTCGTCATCATTGAAGTCGATATTGCCAAACGGTTTAGGCTTCGCCTGCGATGCTGACTGCTGCGCCTGAGGCTGTGACTGTGGAGCTGCAGCCGGCTGAACCGGAACTGCACCCAGCTGAGGCATGACATTCAGGTTTGGCAGGGGTGCAACCTTTTCTGGCCTGTTTTCTGCAGCAGTGGAAATGAACGCCGATGCTTCACCGGTCAATCCGGTTGCCACCACAGTGACTCGAATCTCTTCACTGGCTTCCTGATCATAAACCATACCGCAGATGATATTGGCATCTTCATCAGCCATATTATGGATGATCGATACAGCCTCATCATATTCAGCCAGTGTCATATCTTCATTGCCGGTCACATTCACCAGAATGCCCTGAGCACCGTGAATATCGATATCTTCCAGCAGAGGAGAGGAGATAGCGCGCTCTGCCGCTTCAATAGCGCGGCTTTCACCTGATGCTACGCCCGAACCCATCATGGCTACGCCACGCGTTTCACTCATTACCGCTTTCACATCGGCGAAATCCACATTCATATAACCAGTATGTGTAATCAATTCAGCAATACCGCGTACGGCCTGCAATAACACATCATCCGCCTTGCGAAACGCTTCAAGCATACTGGTATTCTTGCCTACCGCACCGATCAGTTTCTGATTCGGAATGGTAATCAGTGTGTCCACATGTTTACGCAATTCACCGATGCCGGCTTCTGCCTGACGCATACGGCGTTTACCTTCGAAGCCGAATGGTTTGGTTACCACCGCAACAGTCAGCACACCCATTTCACGGGCTGCCTCGGCAATCACCGGTGCTGCGCCTGTACCTGTACCGCCACCCATGCCTGCAGTGATGAATACCATATCGGTGCCCTGCATGAATTCGCACAGACGATCTTTTTCTGATGCTGCCGCTTCACGTCCGATCTGCGGGTTGGCTCCGGCACCAAGGCCGCGGGTGATTTCAGCTCCCAGCTGAAGTTTGGTTTCAGCATGGTTACGCTCAATTGCCTGCGCATCTGTATTGGCGACGATGAATTCCACGCCGCGCATTTTCTGGCTGATCATATTGTTCAGCGCATTACCACCGCCGCCACCGACGCCGATAACTTTAATCTTGGCCGACTGGGCCGCTGTATCCTCAAAAGTAAATAATGTTGCCATATTATCCTCCTCTGCTCCCTGTATCTGTGTTGTTGTGTGTGTTTAGTGTTGTGTGTTGTTGTTTCATCCTGGATCTCCAAACCAGCCCCGCATGCGCTTCCATACACGTGCGAGTATGTTTCCATCTGCTGATTTAAAACTTTGCGAACTTTGACGATAGCGATGGCCATACAGAATCAGGCCAACACCGGTGGCATACATCGGACTTGAGACCACATCTACAAGCCCGCCCACGCCCTGTGGACGCCCGAGTCTCACCGGCATATCGAATACATCTTCCGCCAGCTCAACCATGCCATCAAGTAGTGATGAACCACCTGTAAGCACCATGCCTGCAGCCACCAGCTCCTGAAAGCCGGAACGCTGCAACTCGTCTTTAATCATTTCGAACAGCTCTTCTACACGCGGTTCGAGAATTTGCGCCATCACCTGGCGGGGCATAGGCCTTGGTGCGCGCCCGCCGACACTTGGAATCTCAATCTGATCCTCATGCGGCACCAGACTGGTCATGCAGGCGCCATATTTGCGTTTGAGTTGATCCGCCTCGCGTGCTGAAGTACGCAGACCAATCACCAGATCGTTGGTCAGGTGATCGCCGCCAATCGGAATCACGTGTGTATGGCGGATTGAACCATTCAGGAAAATCGCGATATCTGTTGTGCCGCCACCGATATCCACCAGCACGACGCCGATATCCTTTTCATCTTGCATCAGTACCGCTTCAGCCGAAGCCACCTGCTCCAGCACCATATCTGAAACATCAAGATCACATCGATTACAGCATTTTATAATGTTCTGGGCCGATGACACAGCACCTGTCACCACATGCACTTTGGCTTCAAGACGCACGCCGGACATACCAATCGGTTCGCGAATGCCGTCCTGAGAATCGATAATATATTCCTGCGGCAGAATATGCAGAATCTTCTGATCTGCCGGAATATTCATCGCACGAGCCGCATCAACCACGCGATCCACATCTTCCTGCATCACTTCATTGTTTTTTGTCGCCACCACACCGTGAGAGTTATAACCACGGATATGCGAGCCAGCGATGCCGGTGAATACCGACTGAATATCAACTCCGGCCATCAACTCGGCCTCTTCTACAGCCAGTCGGATAGATTCCACCGTACTCTCAATATTCACCACCACGCCCTTGCGCAGACCGCGCGAAGGATGTGTGCCGATACCGATGACATCCACTTTGCCATCCGGCGATGCTTCAGCCACGATACA
The DNA here is from genome assembly GCF_001895085.1 of Mariprofundus micogutta. Taxonomy (GTDB): domain Bacteria; phylum Pseudomonadota; class Zetaproteobacteria; order Mariprofundales; family Mariprofundaceae; genus Mariprofundus; species Mariprofundus micogutta. Next base: position 7,300 of record NZ_BDFD01000003.1, read on the forward strand.
AGCAATCTTGCTTGTGCCAATGTCGAGACCTACGAGTACCTGATCATGTTTGGGCATTAAATCACTCCCCCATGCTTTGCCGGACGAATAAACCAACGGTCAGATGAACGAGCGTCCACCTGCCAGTTACGATTTGTCCAGCGTGGTTGTTTCAATAAACTTGCAAGCTGTTTGATGGCCGTGCTCTCCGCTCCGAATGGCAACGTCCATGTCACACCTTTTGAAAAATAGACCTGCCAGTATGAACTTCCGGCACGTACTTCACTGATACTGTTCAAACTCATCACATCCTGCTGTTGCAATGCAGCCAGCAACTGATGCGCCGCGGCCAGCTGTTGCTCATCCACGCGCAGCAATGGCAGATCCGGTGACTCACCCTTGTTCAGCATGCGGTAGGCAAGGCCAGACTCATCAAACAGAAATAACTGACTCTTTGCATTTTGCCAGAGTGCTACCGGCACACGCGCATGAGCCCGCACATGCAGGCTGTTCGGTAATACGCGTGAAACATCCACACGCGCCAGGTCAGGCATCTCATTCAACCACTGCGCACTGAGCATATCCGGGCGTGTGCTGATGAAATCCTTCACTGGCATGGCTTCAAGTTTGCTGCGAATGGCCTGCTGCAATACCGGCTCACCTTCCACCTGCCATTGTGTGACGCTCATTTTGTCATTCATCCACCAGCCTGTAGTCAGGCCTGCGCCCGCAATCGCAATCATTGCAAAGACCTCGCCGAGGCGTTTCAAGTTCAGCATACGCCTGGCATTCTGCTTCGCGGGGTCGGTACGGCGCTGATTATTACGCATGAGCCACCCCCTGATTTTCAGTCGCTGCGGATACAAGTATTTTCAGACATAGTGTTTCAAAATCGATACCTGCTGCCGCGGCAGATTTAGGCAACAGACTGGTTTCTGTCATGCCCGGCAGTGTATTCACTTCCAGGATATACGGCTCACCACCGGAAGTGACGATCATATCAACGCGCGGTGCTCCGCTGCAGCCTGTAGCTACAACAGCTTCCTCAGCACGTAACATACAATAGCGCAGCGTCTCAGCAGGCAGTCTTGCCGGACAGAAATATTCAGTGGCTCCAGCAGTATATTTCGATGTATAATCATAAACACCCGATTTTGGCACCACCTCTACAGCAGGCAATGCTTTGCCATCCAGTACAGCGACGGCGATTTCCACACCTTCAACCGGCATCTCGGCCATCCACTGATCCGCCTCGATGTCGATACTCAACGCATCCCAATCCCTCTTTTCTGTCAATCTGTGCAACCCTACACTGGAGCCTTCCGCTACAGGTTTGACAATCACCGGATAACGCAAAGGACCGTCTGCATGTAATGGAATATCCACAGGCGTTTTCAATCCGGCATGGTTCAGCACCTGCTTGCACAACTGCTTATGCATGCACAGCGCCGAGGCCAGCACACCAGCTCCGGTATAAGGAACCCCCATGACTTCCAGCATGCCTTGAACACAACCGTCTTCACCCAGCGTGCCATGCAGCACATTAAATGCTCTATCAATAGCCGCATTTCTGATGTTATCTGCCCAGTCCGAACTCAAATCCACAGCTACTGCATCCACGCCGGCACTCTGCAAGGCATTCAACACAGCATTGCCGGAGCGCAAGGATATTTCCCGCTCCGATGACGTGCCGCCCATGAGTACGCCGACACGGCCGAATGCATTCAAATCCATGCCGTTCATAGCAACTCTCCAATCATGCGGACTTCCGGCTCCAACCTGATATCAAACTCTTCTTCCACGACCCGCTGTGCGCGGCGAATCAGATCCACAATGTCGGAACTGCTCGCTTCACCTTCATTGACAATGAAGTTGGCATGCTGGGATGAAATTCTAGCGCCACCAATCTGGAAGCCCTTCAAACCGGCCGCCTCGACCAGACGTGCAGCATGATCTCCTTCCGGGTTTTTAAATACAGAACCGCAGTTGGGTTGACTCAGCGGCTGCGTAGCAGAACGCCTGCTGCGCATACTGCGCATACGCTCCCTGATCTGATCAGGACTGTCCGGATGCAGTTCAAACGTGGCTGATACCACCAGACTCTGTGCAGGCAGTGTTGCATGGCGATATGCCAGCTGCAGATCAGCTGCATCCAGCTCTTTCAATTCGCCACTGCGCAGTACCACTTGTATAGCAATCAGGGAGTCAGACACCTGCTGAGCAAAACAGCCTGCATTCATAGCCACACCACCACCGATATCACCCGGTACCGTAGCCATAAATTCGCAACCGGACAGGCCATGGTCTGCACACTGACGGGAGAAACGCCCCATGCGCACACCTGCACCGGCAGATACGATGCAACCATCAAATTTAAAGTCATTCAATTTGGACAGATCAACCACCAGACCATCAAAGCCACCGTCCGGCACCAGCATATTACTACCGCGCCCCAAAGGCAGGATTTCTACATCAGTCGGAATCAGAGCCATGGCAGCCATCAACGAATCCCTGTCATGCGGGCGAAGGAACCAGCGTGCAGGGCCGCCAACCGCAAGCGTTGTGTGACGAGACATGGGTTCCTGTTCACTAAACTTACCCAGTTCATGCAAGGCAGATACCCATTCCTGCGTATGTTTCTGCATCAACTCTGCAATTTCATGCAATGACTGAGCGGCATTCATGATGACACCCCCTCACGCATCTGCTGTGCCAGCTGCCCGACAGAACCGGCTCCCATCAACAGAACCACGCCACCTTCATTCAGCTTGCTCTGTGCAAAGTCACGTGCAGCCTCCAGATCTTCAAGCAATGACACACCGCGATGCCCGCGAGCCAGCATGCCTTCCTGCAATCTGGCACTGGAAACACCTTCGATCTCACATTCGCTGGCTGCATAAATGGGCAGCAGAGCCACTTGATTCGCTGCATCGAATGCACCCATAAATTCATCCATCAGATCACGCGTGCGCGTAAATCGATGCGGCTGGAATACCACAGAAATCTGACGGTCCGGCCAGCAGTCGCGTGCGGCAGCAAGTGTAGCCATCACCTCTTTCGGATGATGCGCATAATCATCGACCAACACACCTTGCCCCATGCTGGTGCGCTGGAAGCGACGCTGAATTCCTTCAAAGCTCAGCATTGCCTCACGTATGGTTTGAATATCAATACCCAAATCAAGCAATACAGCTATAGCTGCCAGAGCATTTTCAGCATTATGGCGACCGGGCATGGGCAGACGTATTTCACCCAGATTACCCAGTTCACGACTGGCGGCAGTAAAGCACTGACCTTCGCCATCAGCACGGCTATCAAGCAGGTGCAAATCTGCCTGCGGACTACTGCCATACGTGGTCACCGGCTTGTGCAGGTTCTCACGCAGTGCCGCGACATGCGGATGTTCATGATGTAACACAACACGCCCATAAAACGGCACCAGATTCACAAACGTCGAAAAGGCTTCCAGCAATGTGTCGAAATCACCGTAGTGATCCAGATGTTCCGGATCAATATTGCTGACCACAGCAATCGTCGGAGATAAACGCAGGAATGAACCATCACTTTCATCAGCTTCTGCGACCAGCCACTCACTTGCACCAAGGCGGGCATTGCTGCCGGTGGTGATCAAACGACCACCGATGATATAAGTCGGGTCAAGTCCTGCAGCTTCCATACCATGCGCAATCATCGAAGTCATGGTGGTCTTGCCATGCGAACCAGCTACGGCCACACCCAGCTTCATGCGCATCAATTCAGCCAGCATATCTGCGCGCGGAATCACCGGAATACCTGCAGCCTGTGCCGCGGCAATCTCCGGATTCGCTTTATCAATAGCTGATGAAACAACAACAACCTGTGCTTCACCCAAATTGCTGGCTGCATGGCCAACATGTACGACAATGCCCAGGCTGCGCAAACGCACGACATTATGACTGGCACTCACGTCAGAGCCCTGCACATGAAATCCCTGATTAAACAACAGTTCGGCAATACCGCTCATACCAATGCCGCCGATACCGATGAGATGGATGTTCTGCACGCGTGTCTTCATGCGGCCACCTCCCTGTCTGCATCAGCCAGTACCGGCAAGAATTCAGCCAGCACATTCAACTGCTTGTCACTGGCATCGAACGGCGCCCATGCCTGTGCTGAACGACTCATCACGGCCAGTTTTTTCTCATCAAACAGATGTTCATCAATCGTGGCTGCCAGACTTTCAGCGCTAAGCTCCTGCTGGCTTAACACCACAGCTCCACCAACACAGGCAAGGCTTTCTGCATTAAAACGCTGATGGTCATCTGCAGCATGCGGCAGTGGCACAAACAGCGTGGGCATGCCACACACTGCGGCCTCAGATACGGTCATGGCGCCGGACCTTGCTACCATCAAACTGCCACTGGCATAAAAAGCCGGCATATCATTGCAGAATGGCAACACTTCAGCTTTCAGTCCTGCACGCTGATAAATTTCACGGGCAAGTTTTGCTGCAGCTTCATTTCCCGCAACATGAGTGATTTCGAATTCACGTCCTTCATTCACCAGCATCTCGCAGGAAAGCGGCACGGTCTGATTCAAAACCTGAGCACCTTGTGAGCCGCCCAGCACCAACAGACGTGGCATCGCATGTGCCTGCCATTGCACATCTGCGATCACCTGACGTACGATATTGCCGGTTGCACTCATACGCGTACCGCCACTCAGATGGGCTGTCGCTTCGGCAAAGCCCAACATGATACGCTTACAGAAACGCGACAAGGTTCGATTCACCAGGCCGGGCATGGCATTCTGCTCATAGAGCACCACTGGAATACGGGAAATCAGGGCCGCAGCCACACCGGAAATACTGGCATACCCACCCACACCAACGAGCAGATCAGGGCGCTGCTGTTTCCAGGCCTTGCGAATACTTACAACTGATTTTGGCAACTCCCATAACAGTACGCGCAGCTTCTGCAACAGGCCTGCGCCTTTCACACCGTGCATCGCCAGCAATAAAACCTGCTCACCACGTTCGGGAAGCAATCTGGCTTCCAGCCCACGCTCCGCGCCAATAAAGCTGACCTGCAACTCAGGCCAGCGATCACGTGCCGCATCAGCCAATGCCAGTGCAGGCATCACATGCCCGCCCGTGCCACCGCCGGCGATACAGAGTAATGGTTTGCGACTCAAAACTGATGCTCCAGGCCATCGTGCATGGGTGGCTGCGATGATTTGGCTGCCCGTTTGCCGCCGGACTTCTGCAGACGTTTATTACCGCCCTGATGGCGCTGCACAGACAAGACAAGACCAAGCAATACGCATTCACCTATCAACGCACTACCACCGTAGGAAACAAATGGCATCGGCATACCTTTGGTGGGTAACAGCCCCATTGCAGCCCCCAGATTAATGATGAAAGCAACACCCAGCGTCATCATACAACCCAGAATGAGCAGGCGTGAAAACATGTCCTGATTATGTATGGCCAGCCAGATGCCACGCCCCAGCAGAACAGTGAACAGAACGATCAGCGACATGATACCGAGCAGGCCCAACTCCTCACCGATACTGGCAGAGATAAAGTCGGTAAATACTTCCGGCAGATAAAACAGTTTCTGTACGCCCTGACCGACACCCGTACCGAACAGGCCGCCACTGCCAAAAGCAATCATCGACTGTATCAACTGATAACCGCTTCCATAGGGATCATTCCAGGGCTCAAGAAAGGAGGTCAGGCGCTGCATGCGATATGGCTCGGCAATCATCACCACCACGGCCAGCGGAATGAATGTGGATAGCAGTAACAGCAGATGCCTGATCGGTACGCCTCCGACAAACCACATGCAGAAGCAGACCGCTGAAAGCAGCGCGGCACTACCGAAATCCGGCTGCAGTACCAGCAGCACCAGAGAGACCATCAATACCACCAGCATCGGTGCCAGACCGGATGAAAAGTTACTCAAACGATCAGGAAAGCTGCCCATATAATAAGCCATATAAATAATCACAGCAGGCTTCAACATCTCTACCGGCTGCAGAGTGAGCCCGAACAATGAGAACCAGCGCTGTGCACCATTGATTTCACGCCCCAGACCGGGCACTAACACGGCAATCATCATAACAACCGCAATTGCCAATGCTGGCAGGGCAATCGCCCTCCACCACGTCACTTCAACACGGGATAAACCCCACATGATTGCTAAGCCGACAGGAATATAGACCAGCCAATGGCTGATAATACGAAACGGATCGTTATAGCGAACTTCGGCCACGCTGATGCTGGTGCTGTAAACCATCAACACGCTAAAAGCCAGCAGTGCCAGTACACAGCCGGTGAGAATCGGATCGGGCGGAGCCAGCCGCGATGCTGTCTTTGCACTCATGGTTTTGGCTCCAGCGCTTTTACTTCTGCCGCATATACACGGCCGCGCTCGACATAATCCCTGAACTGATCCTGACTGGCTGCAGCCGGTGAAAGCAGCACGGGCAATCCAGCCTGAGCATGAGCCGCCTGCTTGACCGCCTGGTCCATCGTTTTCACAAAACTGGCTGGTACACCTGCAGTATAGGCAAGCTCAGCATAAGGCTTCGGATCGTTACCGATAATAAACATCTGTTCAACATGATTGGTCACTGCGTCCTTGAGTACAGATACATCCAGACCTTTACGCAATCCTCCACAAATCCAGATGACATGATGAAATGCCGAAAGTGCCGCTCTGGCAGCATCCGGATTGGTCGCCTTGGAATCATCAAACCACTCACGCCCAGCTACAAGTCCAAGTGACTGCATGCGATGAGGCAAACCGCGGAAAGATGTCAGCGACTGGCGAATGACACTTGCGGATACTCCGAAATCTGCGGCGGCTTGCGCTGCAACGGCCAGATTCAGGTGCTGATGCTGCCCCTGTAGCGGCAACTCGGATGAAGTAACGAATTCGGCCACCTCATAGTGATGCCAGAAGACTGCCCAGGAGCCATCATCGTTTTGCTGCACACCAGCATCCAGTTCCTGACTGTCGCCAATGCCAAAGCGGCGCACATAAACACCGCGGCCGCGCAGATCATCAGCCAATGCATTCCACTCGCCATTGGCAGGCAACATTGCTTTATCACCATCACCCTGGCCTGCAAACAGACGCAATTTTGCTGCTTTATAAGCATCGCTGTTTTCATGCATATCGGCATGATCCGGCTGCACATTCAACAGCGCGGCCCAACGTGGATGAATCGGATTGGCGCGCTCAAGCTGAAAGCTGGAGAGCTCAAGTACAACGCGTTGCGGCTCATCACCATCTGCAATCAAATCAAGCATAGGCATACCAATATTGCCGCCGGCTTCAATGCCACCTGCTAGTGTATCAAGCATAGTATCAATCAAACTGACTGTGGTTGTTTTACCATTGGTGCCGGTAATCGCAATCAGGTCACCCTGATAATGCTCTTCAAACAATTCCAGATCACCATGTACCGGCACACCATGTTCCCGGGCTGCAGCAAGGGCAGCGTGATTCCAGCTGATGCCGGGACTGACGATGATGCGCTCAAACTGACTTAAGGTGTCCGCATCAAGCTGCCCGATGTGCAGCTGTATCTGCATTGAGGCAGGCAGTTCAACCGCATGCTCATCGAATGCCTCGCAGGAGATGCCGCGATGCAGCAGATAGTTCGCCACCGACTGACCTGTTTTACCCATGCCGATAATCGCAGTAGCACTACGACGCGCTGCAAGCAGCTGTTGCTGTCTGTTTGCCATGCTCATCGGATTTTCAGGGTGGAAAGCGCCACCAGCGCAAGTAAAATAGAGATAATCCAGAAGCGAACAATGACTTTCGGCTCAGGCCAACCCTTCAATTCATAATGATGATGAATCGGTGCCATACGGAACACACGTTTGCCGGTCATCTTGAAGCTGGCGACCTGCACCATCACCGACACCGCTTCCAGCACAAACAGACCGCCTGCAATTGCCAGCAGGAACTGCTGATGTACGGCACAGGCAACAAATCCGAGTGCGCCGCCAAGCGAAAGCGCTCCCACATCACCCATAAACACCTGTGCCGGATAGGTGTTGAACCACAGAAAACCAAGGCAGGCCCCAACCAGCGCCCCACAAAATACAGCCAGCTCACCGGAGCCGGGTACAAAGGGAATCATCAGATATGCTGCAAACTTGGCGTGACCGGCCAGATAAACAACAACAGCCAGTGAACTTGCAACCATAAAAGTCGGTGCCACCGCCAGACCGTCCAGACCATCGGTCAGATTCACGGCATTGGATGAGCCAACCAGCACAAACACCACAAATACCACATAGAACCAGCCCATATCCCACTGCATGTTAAAGAACGGGATATCGACAATTGGGTCCGTCATCACCCACAGACCTGCCGCTGCAATACTGCCGAACAGGAGCTGCAGCAACAGTTTCCAGCGCCCGGCCAATCCGTTCGGGTTATTTCGCATGATTTTCAGATAATCGTCCAGCCAGCCGATCAGGCCATAACCGAGTGTGACCAACAGTGCCAGCCAGATAAAGCCGTTGGACAGGTCTGCCCAGAGTAAAGTGGTAACAGTTAATGCAATAAGGATCAGCAGGCCACCCATTGTCGGTGTCCCCTGCTTGACCAGATGGGTCTGTGGCCCGTCATTGCGAATAGGCTGACCTTTACCCTGCTGTGATTTCAAATATCTGATGAACCAGGGACCAAAAATCCAGCACAACACAAGAGAGGTCACCAGCGCATAAACGGTACGGAAAGTGATATACTGGAACAGATTGAAGAAGGATACCTGATCAGCCAGCGGATAGAGCAGGTTATACAGCATCAGCAACCTCCTCTTCACACAGAATGTTCACCACGGCTTCCAGTGCCATGGAGCGTGATGCCTTGACCAGCACCGTATCATTTTCGTCAAATGATTTACCTGAAAGTTCGGCAACCGCCTGTTCAGTCGAGGCAAACCATTGTGCATCAGGATGTTTCTCAGCCAGTGGCTGCATACGCGAGCCGATCAGGTACACGGCATCCAGACCTGTAATATCAATCCCCGCATGAGCCTCAAGCGATGATTCTCCCAGCTCGGCCATATCTCCGAGGATGGCGACCCTGCTACCATCGATTGAACGCAGCGTATCAATTGCTGCCTGCATGGATACCGGGTTTGCATTATAGCAATCATCAAGCACCAGTGATCCAGCCCGGCCTTTACACTGACGCATACGCCCTGCTGGTGGCTGCCAAGTGGCCAGCGATGTCACAACATCGGCCAGCGTGACTTTTTCACCCTGATCATTCAGATAACGCAGCATAATAGTGGCTGCAAATGCAATATTTTCCGCCCAGTGGCGAGCAGGTAAGGCAAGCTGCATGGATGTTTGCTGTCCCTGCCAGCTCAACACCAGCTCCTGACCGTTCAACTGCCAATTGACTGCCGTCTCACTCTCAACAGAGATACCTGAGGCTGACAGCTGTATATTGTTTTCTTGCAGCAGTTCAGAAACCCCTTTACCCAGCGCGCACCAGCCATCCTTGCTTGCACCTTGCAAGAGCAGAGCCTTTTCCTGCACCACACCGGCCAGTCCACCCAGGCCTTCCGAGTGCGCGGCTGTGATACCGGTCAGGATAGCAATATCGGGCTCTACAATGGCTGCAAGGCGCTCCATCTCTCCCGCTTCACTGATACCACATTCAATTACAGCGATATCAGCATCAGCGGGAACAGCCAACAACGTCTGCGGCACGCCTATCAGGTTATTCAAATTCGCACGAGTTGCCGCCACTTTCAAACCCAGTGATGTGAAACCGGTCTCCAGTATTGAGCGCAGGCTGGTTTTGCCGTATGAACCGCTGATGGCCACCACAGTAGTGTCCTGCAGCTGCATGCGCCAGGCATGTGCTATATCGCCGAGTGCAACCAGTGTGTCGGCCACTTCCAACTGCTTAACAGCAAGATCTTTCCACAACTTGACGCCCTGAGCATCGCCAATCAAAGCCAGCGCCTTATCAGCAATCGAAGCTGCAAATCTGTGTCCATCGAAGTTAGGGCCACGCAGAGCCAGAAAGGTCTGGCCTGATCTGAAATCACGCGTGTCGGTCACGATAGCTTCAACTTCATCCGGCATAGCACCGTGCCACTGCCCGCCTGTGGCGTGTTGAATATCCAGCCCATTCATGCGCATGCAGACTTCTCCTGACCACTGCTGTCCAGGCCATGTTTAGCATTCAGATGATAGGTGGCTGTATCCGCATCACTCCACGGCACCCGCTTGCCACACACTTCCATATAGGCTTCATGACCTTTTCCGGCAATCACCAGCACATCGCCTTCTTCAAGTGCCTGCACCGCATCATCAATAGCCTGCCCGCGATCCAGCTGCAGATGAACTTCTGCCTTGTAGGGCTGACGCATGCCGAACTCAACTTCAGATGCGATCACAGCAGGCAATTCACCACGCGGATTATCCGAAGTAATCCACACCACATCGGCCAGTTCTGAGGCGATTTCACCCATCTGAGGACGCTTCTCGCGATCGCGTTCGCCACCACAGCCGAAAACCAGAATAAGGCGTTCGCGTGTCAGTTTACGTGCTGCCTGCAGGCAGCGTTCCAACGCTTCCGGCGTATGCGCATAATCAACAAACACCTGTCCATATCCGGCTACGACATCCTGCATGCGTCCCGGAGGTGCTGTCATACCGGTTAGCAGTGCAGGCAACTCTTCGAGCTTAATGTTCTGGGATGTCATCAGCGTCAGTGCAACAGATGCGATATTCTCAGCATGGAAATCACCCAGCGGAATATCCTCAACCACGACTTCATTATCTCCACTACGCAAGCGCAACAGGCCCGGCAGTTCCTGTTCCCAGGCAAGATCAACATCATCACGATAAAGACCATGGCCGTACCAACAGCTGTATTCGGGCGCATTCTTGCGAATATCCGCGTGATCAGCGTTAGCAATCACATTACCGCCAGCACTGGCACAGTCCTGAATAAAACTCGCCTTGACTGCAAGGTATGGCTCATAACCACCGTGATCCTGCAGATGATCATGGCCCATATTGGTCCATATGGCCGTTTTGAAATCCAGGCCGGCAATGCGTTCCTGAACAATGCCGTGCGAAGAAATTTCACACACAACCGAGTGCACATCATCCAGACAGGCCTGAGTCAGCATCGCATGCATGGTAAGCAACGAAGGAGTTGTATTACCGATATCGCGGATATCTTCAGGATTGCGCATCCAGCCCAACGTTCCTGTGCTCCACACAGCCCTGGTCTGCAGACGGCTTAAAGCCTCGCGTAACATCCAGGCCACACTGGTTTTTCCATCGGTGCCGGTCACACCATACAAATGAGCACCGGCCTGCTCGGTATTGAACAGACGCCTGAGCAATGCACCCGCCTGCTGCATAGAATCCAGATACAGGCAGGGAAGTTCAGTTTTCACTGCAAGACCAACACTGATAATTGCCGTGGCTCCCTGTTTCGCAGCTGCATCAGCATATTCACTGGCTGCATCACCGGAACGAGGCAGGCAAAGCATGGCGTAACCCGGCTTGGCATGGCGTGAATCATCACAGATGCCCATGACCAGCAGATCATCTTCTCCAGCCAGATCCAGCTCTCCCAGACCTTCGGCCAGCAGCTTCAGGGAAAACCCCTGAGACAGTTCGCTTGCGTGCGATTGCGCTGTATTACTCATGCAACCACACCTCCACCGCATCACCCTGACTTAAAGCGAGAATATTCGATGGTTTCTGGCGACCCACCCATCCGGAACCGTGCACATGCAGGCGCAAACCTCGCTGCGATGCAAAGCGGCGAACTTCACGCATTGACAGGCCATAAAGCGAGCCATGCTTGAAACTGTCTTCCTCAGCAGCAATTTCCATCGTCTGCCAGTCGCCCTGCTGCTCATACTGAGCGGCAACACCGAGATATGGCAACGCACTTTCGGCCACATGGCGGAATATAGGCGCTGCCACCTGACCACCGTAGTTACTTTTCTGCGGTTCATCGACAACAACAACGATGACCAGCTCAGGCTTGTCCACCGGCGCAAAACCCGAGAACACAGCATTGTACTTGCCCTTGCTGTAACCACCGCGGGCATTTGCTTTCTGTGCCGTACCTGTTTTTCCGGCCACGCGATAACCTACGGGTACAGCTTTCGAACCCGTGCCGTCTTCACTTGTCGCATGCTCAAGCATACTCTTGATCTGAGCCGCAACGGATTGCGACATCACCCGATGCTCAGCAAGCACAGGCTCCTGCATCTGGTCGGCAAACAGTTTTGGAGCAACGTATACTCCCTCATTCGCTAAAACGGAAAAGGCCGCTGCAAGTTGCAACGGCGTAACAGCGATACCCTGTCCGAATGCGATGTTGGCCGTTTCGACTGGCCCCCATCGATCTACTGGAAGGACAATGCCGGGCGATTCTCCACCCAGGCCTGTATTGCTTCGCCTGCCAAAGCCTGCCCGATCCAGCATATCATGCAGTGGCTCCGGTCCGACATCGAGCGCCAGCTTGGCCACCCCGATATTGCTTGATTTTGCAATGACGCCGGTTAAATCCAGCCAGCCTTCCGGGTGGTCATCTTTAATCGTGTAATCAGCCACCTTCATGGCACCCTGTTCACAGTATACAATTGAATCGGCTTGCCATTTGCCGGATGAAATAGCCGCCGCCACTGAAAATGGCTTCAGCACAGAGCCCGGTTCAAACACATCGGTTACTGCCCGGTTGCGCCACTGACCCGGTTTAGCGTGCCGGAAATTGTTCGGGTTATAGCCAGGCCAACTGGCCATGGCGAGAATTGCGCCATCTTTCGGACGCATCACCACCACCGAACCGCCCTTGGCATTCTGATTACGAACACCCTCTGCAAGCGCTGCATAGGCGATACTCTGAATAGTTGCATCAATGGTCAGATTAATTGACTGCCCCGGCACCGGTTCACGCAACCATGAGCCATCCGGCAAGGAGTGCCCGCGTGCATCGCGGCGTACCTGACGCAAACCGGATTCACCGGTTAACAAAGCATTCCATGCGCGTTCAACGCCTTCCAGCCCCTTACCATCAATGCCGACAAAGCCAAGTAGATGTCCGGTTTCAGGGCCCAGCGGCTGATAACGACGCCACTCTTTCTCGTTGCGCACACCCGGAATATTCAGGGCCATCACCCGATCAGCTACTGATGGTGGCACCTGACGGGCCAGCCACACAAAACCTTTACGCTTGGCAAGTTTTTTCTGTACACGTTTTTTCGACAAACCCAGAGCCGACGCCAGCTCCCCCATGCGTTCCGCAGGAACCTCATCAGCCATGGCTGCAATCGATGGGATCTCGACACTTTCCGCCAATGTGCGCCCTTTACTATCAAGAATAGAACCGCGAGGCGCCAGTGCTGTATATTCACGATAACGCTGTTTTTCAGCCAGCGTAGTCAGACGCTCGCTCTGCAGCCATTGCAAATCTACCGCGCGCACCACCAAAAGCAGCAGCCCAAGCAGCAGCAGTCCTGCAACCGCCTCAATACGGCGGCGGACAAAGACCTGTTGCTTATCGCTCACTGGTGAACCACCTGCATCGGTTTGGGCGGAGCCATATCAAGCTCTTCCTGCGCGATTTTACGCAAACGTTCAGGCCGGGTAAGGCTTGCCAGCTCAAGACGTAGCGTGCTTGCCTGCTTCAGCGTCTCCTGCTGCTCCTTATTCACCTGCTGACTTTCCAGTGACAATTCATAGCGCAGATGTGACATCCAGATCTGGCCCGCAGCCAACACACCTGCTGCTGCGGGTACCAACAGCCACGGCTTAACATAAGCCGTCATCATAATCCGGCCCCCATGTAACCAGCTTGCTTTCAGCTTCAGTCAAACGCTGCGCCACACGCATCAGGGATGAACGACTACGCGGATTATGTGCCACCTCATCTTCACTCGGGCGCACCGGCTTCTTCTGCAGCCAGCGCATGGAAGGCATCTTGCCACACACACACATCGGCAACTGTGGCGGGCACTTGCAAGGGTTCACTTGCGTCTCGATCAGATCGCGAATGCGACGATCTTCACCTGAATGAAATGATATTACGGCCAGATGACCACCGGGCTTCAGATGCGACATGGCAGCAGACATGCCTGCATCAATCTGATCCATCTCCTCATTCACCCAGATACGCAGAGCCTGAAAGGTGCGCGTTGCCGGGTGTGCGCCACTATGACGCGCTTTTTTTGGCACAGCATGAAAACAGGCGTTCTCCAGATCAGAAGTCGTTTTCAGCACACCATCATGTTTTGCTTTGAGAATGGCTTTGGCGATACTGCGTGAGTAACGCTCATCGCCGAAGCGATAGATCACATTTGCCAGTTCGGACTCTGAAATGCGCTCCAACCTCTGTGAAAGCGGTTTTCCTTCATTCACATCCATGCGCATATCCAGCGGGCCATTCTTTTGAAATGAAAAACCGCGCGCTGCATTGTCCACCTGTGGTGAGGAAACACCAAGATCGAACCCAATGCCGCTCACCTGATGCCAGCCTCGCTCGTCAAGGATGTCACCCAGCCGGGCAAAGTCAGCATGCACGATGGCAAAGCGGGAGTCCTTCCGTGCCAGCGATTCTCCTTCTGCAACAGCTTCAGTATCGCGGTCGAATGCAAGCAGTCGGCCCTTTTCGGAGAGTCTGGCGAGAAGCTCGCGGCTGTGGCCGCCGCGCCCGAAGGTACAGTCGACATATTGGCCATCGGGATCTGTGATGATTGCTTCGACGAATTCATCCCGGAGTACTGGGATATGTTCGGCATAGTCATGGTCTTCGAACACATCAGAGACCAAGCTCAAAGTCTTGGGCAAGCTCCAATGAGGCCTCAAGCTGCTTGCTCCAGGCTTCTTTGTCCCAAATCTGGAATGTTTCTCCATCCCCAACAAACTGAGCATTACGCACTAATGATGCGTAATCGCGCAGAGCCGGGGAGAGGAGGACCCGGCCCTGGCGATCAGGCAAAAACTCCTGTGCTGAACTGAATACAATATGCTTATAGGCCCGCAACTCTTTACTGGGCTGGGTTGTGCTGATGCGCTTCTGTAAACGTTTCCATTCACGTATGGGATAGGCAACCAGACAACGGTAATGCGGCGTGCGGGTAATAATGATATCACCTTCAGCATGACAGCTTTTCAATACATCACGAAAAGCGGCGGGGATACTTACGCGCCCTTTCTCATCCATATTATTGCTGAACTCGCCTTGAAACATACGTTCTAGACCCTCTCCCGCTTTAGTGGTGTGGGCACTTTACCCACTATTCCCCACCAAATGCCAATCTTGCTCCCCAAACCACCCCTGTCAAGCCCACTTGTCGCCATTTCTTTCTACAGCGGCACAATCAGCCACAAGTATTTATATGATTTACCTTGCTATTTCCCGGTGGGAAATTGTGGGTAGGGTTGAGCACATGGTGGTATTTGATGTTTTGGCAGAATAAATCACTCAATCAGCTTTCTGATGATGAATGGGAATCACTGTGTGATGGCTGTGGTCGCTGCTGCGTGTGGAAATTTGAAGATGAAGACAGCCGGGAAATTCTCTACACCGATATTCGCTGCCAGCTGTTTAATGATGCCACATGCCGCTGCACCGATTATCCGCAGCGTACCACCATTGTTCCGGACTGCCTGGATATACGCAGGCTTTCTGGAGAACAATACCGATGGCTGCCGAAAACCTGTGCCTATCGCCTGCTGCACGAAGGCAAAGTATTGTTCGACTGGCACCCACTGATCTCAGGCGACAGGAACTCAGTACACAAGGCAGGTATATCACTGCAGAAAAAAACGGTTTGTGGAAAAAACTTCAGCGAAGAAGATATCGTGCGCCACATTATCGATCCGGATGAAGCGGATGAATAAACCCTGCCCATGCGGCAGCGGCGATCCTTTTGCCAGCTGTTGTCAGCCCATCATTGCCGGTTCTCCTGCCCCCAGCCCGGAAGCACTGATGCGCTCGCGTTATTCAGCCTATGTGCTGGGTTGTTGGGACTATCTGCGCGAAAGCTGGCATCCGGATACGCGCCCATCAAAAATCACGCCCACCGACACGCACTGGCTCGGCCTAAGCATCGTCAACGCAAAGGCTGATACCGTTGAATTTATCGCCGGTTTCAAGGAGACCTCAAAAATTATGGCACTGCACGAAATCAGCCGCTTTGCCAAACATGATGGTTATTGGCGCTATGTGGATGGTGATTGCGATGTTGCAGAAGCAGGCCGCAACTCACCCTGCCCGTGTGGCAGCGGCCTGAAAACCAAGCGTTGCTGCGGAAAAGATTAAAAGCCTGGCTCCCGGTACAGCACCTGGAGTATCAGGCTGCTTCCACTGCAGGGTCAAACTGCTCGTTCAAATAGCTAATAATATCGTTGGATTCATACAACCAGGTTGTTTTGTCGCCGTCGTCGATACGCAAACATGGCACTTTTACCTGGCCGCCTTCAACCGCAAGTGCCTGGCGATGCTCACTGTCCCGAACCTGTGCATCCCTATATTCAATCGGCACATTCAATCGATGAATGGCTCGACGGGTTTTGATGCAAAAGGGGCAAGCGAAATATTGATAGACTGACATGGATTTTGCTTTTTCGGCCACAGCCAGCTGCTCATCATGCGTGCGCTTGATTTTACGCGGGCGGGTCAGAAAGCTGATGAAGGCCATCAGCCCACCCACACCTTCACGAAATACTTTTAACAACATGGCCTTGAGCATTGGAACCTCTGTATTCAATAGCAGTGATGTGGTGAATATAACGCCAGCTACAGATATAGATACTCAGAAATAGAAGAGCGCCTGTTATCACCATGCATGCGGCTTATATTTGCACTTCATATAAATCATATAGACCAGTCTTACCTTTCAAGTGCGTCTGATGCGACGCAGAGATTTCGATATCACCCTTTATATGCTGATATGCTGATTCTGAAATGAGCAACTGGGAACCGAACGCCTTGTTTGCCTGCTCAATCCTGCTCGCCAAGTTTACAGTATCACCAATCGCCGCAACTTTACTCATTGGCCCTGTGCTAAAATGACCGATAATCGCAGGCCCATGGTTAATCCCAGCCCGCAAACCAAATGAACGACCATACATGCTCATCAGATATTCGTTAAACCTGTCCAACTCTTTGTGCATGGCCCGTACCGTGTGAACAGCATCCAGCACAAGTCCATGCTCTTTTTTACAGGCTCCAAACAGAATCAGCATGCCATCACCTGCCACATCACTAATTACACCACCGTGCTCAGTCACAATAGCATTCATAGTCTGATAATACCGATTGAGCACATGCACCACATCATAAGCAGGTAGTGACTCGGCAAACTCTGTATAATTGGCCAAATCCGTAAACAGAACAGCTACTTCCTTTTCGCGTCCCATCGAATTGTCATTTTGACCAGT
Organism: Mariprofundus micogutta; assembly: GCF_001895085.1. Classification (GTDB taxonomy): domain Bacteria; phylum Pseudomonadota; class Zetaproteobacteria; order Mariprofundales; family Mariprofundaceae; genus Mariprofundus; species Mariprofundus micogutta. The sequence continues at coordinate 24,719 of NZ_BDFD01000003.1, forward strand.
CAACTGATCTTTGATGATGCGGGCATCCAGGTCATCAACAGCCAGACGCCGAATTTTTACATCGCCATTCACTCGGGTCTGACAGGCAAGGCGAATCGTTTCCGGCAGCCCCAGTCTGGACCCCATCGCTTGCTCAGCCTCATTTCTTGGCAAACAGTGACTCAGTCCTTCGATGACTTCGACCCTGCACGTTGAACAACGCGCCTTTCCACCACAAACATGTGTATGTTCTATGCCAGCCTTCAGGGATGACTCCAATATGGTTTCCTGAGAAGAAACGCTAAAACGCTTATCGTCGGTTTCTGAATATAAATAGCTCACTGCAACCACCACCCCGTCTGCATGTTCATGGCATACCTGAAGACCACTATATGTATGATTTAAACCCACGACAATAGCTGGATATTGTGTTGCACCATTGGCAGAAATGAAAAGCTGACTATACTACGGGCATGCGACTAATCATGCTTGATACAGAAACCACGGGGCTTTCGCCTCTCAATGGTGATCGCATGGTTGAGATTGGTGCTATTGAAGTACTGGACCGAAAGGTGCTCTCTAGCGATCAACATGTGTTCCACCAGTACATCAACCCTGAACGCGACATTCCGGCTGAAGTGGTGCGTATTCACGGCATCGATAATGCAAAAGTAAAAAATAAACCCACCTTTAAAGAGATTGCACAGGATTTTCTCAACTTCATCGAGGGGGCCACTCTGGTCATCCACAATGCATCATTCGATCTGGGTTTTATTATGCATGAGTTGCGTCTGAACGGTTTTGAAAATATTCAGGATATGCAGGTGATCGACACGCTGGCATTTGCGCGCAAAAAACACCCGCATCAGAGAAACAATCTGGATGCACTGTGTGATCGCTATGATATCGACAGGGGCATGCGTGACCTGCACGGTGCCCTGCTTGACTCGGAGCTGCTAGCTGAGGTTTACCTTGGCATGACCGGTGGACGTCAGTTTTCACTCGGCATGGATATCCCAAGCCTTCCAGCATCAAGCTTTGTGCAGCTGCCGGAACAGTCGCGTGGCCGTGATGAGCAGGCGGAAACAGCCAAAATCATGAAACGTCAGTCACCACCTATTGCCGATGACGAACATGAAGCCCATCTCACCATGATGCAGCGCATTCATGAAGAGAGTGGTGGCAAAACGGTCTGGCATCACCCGGAACTCGCAGAAGCCTCCTGAACGCACCAGCGGGTGTCTTACAATGGCAGTAAAACAGCTTCCCAAGCTGAGAACGAGGGTTCGATTCCCTTCACCCGCTCCATATTTTATGCCAAGCTGAGCCGCAACCACTATGTCATATACTGAATCTAGCAAACGCCATCTGAAACTCAGCAATGCTTCTGCATCCCTGCAAGCAGAGGGCGGAGAAATCGTATTACTTCGGGGAGAAGTTGGCAGCGGCAAAACCAGCTGGTTAAAACGCATGGCTCGCCTTACTGCTCTGCCTGAAGGCATCAACCTTAACGTTGAAGAACCAGTACGCATGTTGTTTGACCAGCAACCACCTGTGTGGTTGGGGCAAACTGTTGGAGAAGAGGTCTGTTTCGGTCTGAAACAACAACCGGACCTTGCAAGCTTAAACAGCTGTCTGCTGCAATGGGGCCTGTCTGACCTGCAAGCTTCCAGCCCGCTGAAACACCTGAATCGTCTACAGGCTATACGCCTGACACTGGCAGGCATGGCATTTGCACAACCTACACTTGTGCTACTGGATGCCCCGACCGACGCATTGTCTGAAAAAGCTGCTACAATGGTATGCAATGATGTCAGTAGCTGGGCAAGGTCGAGCAATACAATCGTGGTCGTTGCCGCTAACCGCTGGCATGATTGGCAGCCCGTAGCATCACAAACATGGATAAGCAGTTCAGCCGATGAACTGCCACAGGTAACAGTTAACAATGAGTGAAATAGTCCAATTTTCCTTTGCTTTAAGCCCGCGTATGCGAGCTTTTATTGAAGTGCGCGATGCTCTGGTCTGCCTCGAGTCAGCCTATGTCACTCAGAACACTTTCTACTGGCTACATTCCGCTTGTGACTTGCGCGCATCCCTGCTCGGTGATCAGGGGCGTAAACATGTCATACCTGAAATCATCGGTTTGTTTCAGGATATGAAAGCCCATCTGAAAAAGCTGGTGGAAGATCTGCCTCATTACTCCGGCAAAGTTCAAACAGCTTGCGACAATATCGATACTCATATCGAAAAACTGCAGGATGGTATGGCTGACGCCTGTAATTTCCTGGCCCGTGATGCTCTGATCAACGCGCACCTGAACAACCAGAAAAAACATGACTGGCTTGGCCATCGCAGCTGCATGCAGCAAAGCCTGAAAGCATTATGGAAAAGTCCGGATGATCGCACTACACCGCTGCACCATGCTCTGGTACCACTGAGTGATGCTGTGAATACGCTGGATAGCATGCTCAATGATTTTGTCAGCTGGAGTAAACATATTGCTCAAGCTGGCGTCGGCCAGATTAGTCCTGAGCGCAAAATATCGTATGGCCTGTTGGTGATCGGTCTGCCGGAAGATGAAGTCGCCCGCGGCATTATTCCTGACATATCAGGAAACCGGCTAGCGATCCGGGTTCGTTTTCAACAGTGGCTTCCCGGCCAGGAACCGAAAGATGTTCACGAAGACCTGCCTTATTCCATGATGCTGATCCCGGTAGGTGCATAATGAAACTCGTGAGTGCCACCGAAATGAAGTTTCGCTGCCCGACATGCAGAAAAGCTGTCGAGCGAACCAGTGATTACTTCCCATTCTGCAGTGATCGCTGCAAAACTACCGATCTGGGCCGCTGGGCTGCCGGTGAATACAGTATCCCCGGTGAAAATGCATATATACCGGATGATTCGGAAGGACATTTCTAGGACAATATCGCCTTAACCTGGATTGGATTTATGCAGCTTATTCTTGCCTCAACATCACCTTACCGTCGCGATCTTCTGCAACGGTTGCAAATTCCATTTGAGCAAGTCGCTCCTGATTTTGAAGAAATAGAAGCAGGTTCACTACCGCCAACTGAACTGGTTCTGCACAACACACTGGGCAAAGCTGAAGCTGTATTCGCCCGATATCCCCACTCAACAGTTATAGCTTCAGATCAAATGGCGGTATGCGGTGATTTGATACTGGGTAAACCGGGTGACACTGAGTCAGCATGTGCACAACTAGCCATGCTTTCCGGAAAAACTGTACAGTTTCTGACCGGTCTTGCCTTGATCAGCCCGAATCAGAAGCGGAATGTGATTGTGCCATTTGCTGTACATTTCCGTGCATTAAGCAAGGCAGAAATCGAAGCCTATGTAGAAAAAGAAAATCCGATTGATTGTGCAGGCAGTTTCAAATCCGAAGGTTTAGGAATTTCTCTCTTAGAACGCCTTGAAGGTGATGACCCTACAGCCCTGATTGGCCTGCCGCTAATACGATTAAGCCAGTGGCTTAAACCACTTGCCAGATAGCCAAAAAAGCCCCCTTGGAGATTACTCTCAACAAGGGGGCTTTATATAAAATTCCTGGCATCGACCTACTCTCCCGTAGCGAACGCTACAGTACCATCGGCGCACCATTCTGCACGAGAGCAGAATGGGACGTGCTTCAGCTCGCCCGCAGGGTGAGGCACATGGATGTGCCGAATCAAAAGAGCTTAACTTTCTATCAAACGCGCCTGCAACAGCCCTTGAATTGCGAGCACAAAAAAGCCCCACCGGAGATTGCTCTCAACGGCGGGGCTTAGTATAAAAATCCTGGCATCGACCTACTCTCCCGTAGCGAACGCTACAGTACCATCGGCGCAAAAGAGCTTAGCTTCTGAGTTCGGGATGGGATCAGGCGTTTCCTCTTCGCTATGGACACCAGGAAACTGGTATCAAGCTGCGTATTCTGTGTAATCAGTTAGTTAACATTCCAATGACTTAACGTTGCATGGTCAAGCCGCACGGGCAATTAGTACAGGTCAGCTCCATGTGTTGCCACACTTCCACACCCTGCCTATCAACGTGGTAGTCTTCCACGGCCCTTTAGGGAGTTTAAAACTCCGGGAGAACTTATCTTGAGGCCGGCTTCCCGCTTAGATGCCTTCAGCGGTTATCCGTTCCAAACGTAGCTACTCTGCAATGCTCTTGGCAGAACAACAGAAACACCAGAGGTTTGTCCATCCCGGTCCTCTCGTACTAAGGACAGATCCTCTCAATTCTCCAACGCCCACGGTAGATAGGGACCGAACTGTCTCACGACGTTCTAAACCCAGCTCACGTACCACTTTAATCGGCGAACAGCCGAACCCTTGGGACCTGCTCCAGCCCCAGGATGTGATGAGCCGACATCGAGGTGCCAAACTCCCCCGTCGATATGAACTCTTGGGGGGAATCAGCCTGTTATCCCCGGCGTACCTTTTATCCGTTGAGCGATGGCTCTTCCACTCGAAACCACCGGATCACTAGAACCGACTTTCGTCCCTGCTCGACTTGTCAGTCTCGCAGTCAGTCACACTTATACTCTTGCGCTCAATGGCTGATTTCCGACCAGCCTGAGTGTAACTTCGCGCGCCTCCGTTACTCTTTAGGAGGCGACCGCCCCAGTCAAACTACCCACCAGACAATGTCCCAAACCCGGATAACGGGCCTTGGTTAGAACCCAAGCATATTCAGGGTGGTATCTCAAAGATGGCTCCCCTACGACTGGCGTCGCAGGTTCAAAGCCTCCCACCTATTCTGCACAAAATATACCTAGATCCAATGTCAAGCTGTAGTAAAGGTGCACGGGGTCTTTCCGTCTAGCCGCGGGTATGCTGCATCTTCACAGCAAGTTCAATTTCGCTGAGTCTCTGGTTGAGACAGTGGGGAAGTCGTTACGCCATTCGTGCAGGTCGGAACTTACCCGACAAGGAATTTCGCTACCTTAGGACCGTTATAGTTACGGCCGCCGTTTACTGGGGCTTCGATTCAGAGCTTCGCCTTGCGGCTAACCCCACCTCTTAACCTTCCAGCACCGGGCAGGCGTCACACCCTATACATCGACTTACGTCTTAGCAGAGTGCTGTGTTTTTAGTAAACAGTCGCTACCCCCTGGTCACTGCAACCCTTTTCTGCTTCACGAGCGAATCGCTACACATACAAAGGGCACCCCTTCTCCCGAAGTTACGGGGCCAATTTGCCGAGTTCCTTAACCAGAGTTATCTCAAGCACCTTAGGCTTCTCGCCTCACCCACCTGTGTCGGTTTACGGTACGGTCAACTTTAGACTGAAGCTTAGAGGATTTTCTTGGAAGCATAGGATCACTGACTTCGTTCGAACCGAAGTAAGAACACGTCATCGTATCTCAGCCTAGTGAGAGCCCGGATTTGCCAAAGCTCTCAGCCTACATACTTGAACCGGGACAACCAAACGCCCGGATCAGCTACCTTTCTCCGTCCCCCCATCGCATCTAAAGTCGGTACAGGAATATTAACCTGTTTCCCATCGACTACGCATTTCTGCCTCGCCTTAGGGGCCGACTAACCCTGCCCTGATTAGCATGGTGCAGGAATCCTTGGGTTTTCGGTGAACGGGTTTTTCACCCGTTTTATCGCTACTTATGCCAACATTCTCACTTCTGATACCTCCACGACTCCTTACAGTATCGCTTCGCAGGCTTACAGAACGCTCTCCTACCGTGCATAAATGCACCCGTAGCTTCGGTGGTATGTTTAGCCCCGTTATATCTTCCGCGCAGACCGACTCGACCAGTGAGCTATTACGCTTTCTTTAAAGGATAGCTGCTTCTAAGCTAACCTCCTGGCTGTTATTGCCTTTCCACTTCGTTTACCACTTAACATACACTTGGGGACCTTAGCTGACGGTCTGGGTTGTATCCCTCTTGACCATGGACGTTAGCATCCAAGGTCTGTCTCCCATGATTGTACTCCTCGGTATTCGGAGTTTGGTTAGGTTTGGTAAGTCTCGCGACCCCCTAGCCCATCCAGTGCTCTACCCCCGAGGGTAAGACATGAGGCGCTACCTAAATAGCTTTCGGAGAGAACCAGCTATTGCCAGGCTTGATTGGCCTTTCACCCCTATTCACAAGTCATCCCGATCGTCTTCAGCCGATGTGGGTTCGGACCTCCACGATGTCTTACCACCGCTTCATCCTGCTCATAAATAGCTCGCCTGGCTTCGGGTCTATGCCCAGTGACTATGGTCGCCCTATTAAGACTCGCTTTCGCTACGGCTTCGTTTAAAAACTTAACCTTGCCACTGAGCCATAAGTCGTTGGCCCATTATACAAAAGGTACGCAGTCACCCTGTCCGAAGACATAGGGCTCCTACTGCTTGTAGGTCCATGGTTTCAGGTCTATTTCACTCCCCTCGACGGGGTACTTTTCACCTTTCCCTCACGGTACTGGTTCACTATCGGTCGCTGAGACGTATTTAGGCTTGGAGAGTGGTCTCCCCAGGTTCAGACAAGGTTTCACGTGTCCCGTCCTACTCAGGATACTACTAGGCTGACTCAGAATTTCGTTTACGGGGCTATCACCCACTACGGCCGCACTTTCCAGAGCGTTCAACTATTCTTTATCAATACCACGTTGTAGTCCTACAACCCCGGTAAGTAAACTTACCGGTTTGGCCTCTTCCCGTTTCGCTCGCCGCTACTCAGGGAATCTCATTTGATTTCTTTTCCTGTGGTTACTAAGATGTTTCAATTCACCACGTTAGCTCTACACACCCTATGTATTCAGATGTGAGTGACTGTCGAAACAGCCGGGTTTCCCCATTCAGATATTTCCGGATCAAAGCTTACTTACCAGCTCCCCGAAACTTTTCGCAGGTAGTCACGTCTTTCATCGCCGCTCAGCGCCAAGGCATCCCCCATGGACCCTTATTCACTTGACCAATGCAACGTTAAAGCATTGGAATGCGACTTTACTTATTGCTACAAATACCAATAAGTAAAATCATAAATCTGATATCCGAAAGGTAAGCGATTACCTCTCATCAGATCGTTTAACTGATTAACAAAATACCAACTTGTAAAGAACAACAACTTTTCGGTTACACCATAAACTGGTGGAGGATAGCGGGATCGAACCGCTGACCTCCTGCGTGCAAGGCAGGCGCTCTCCCAGCTGAGCTAATCCCCCAGTGATGGATGGCTAGACTTAACTATCCTCAACCCGCATCAAATGTATCAGTGAGTGCGTGTCGCCGGTGATATGGTGGGCCCGGGTGGATTCGAACCACCGACCTCACGCTTATCAGGCGTGCGCTCTAACCAACTGAGCTACGGGCCCGTTGTCATACAGAAACAGAGCATGCATCCGCATACCCTGCCTCATAGTGATTTCTATCTGAACTGTGAACGCGCCAGACCTCGACCTTGGGATATATTTCCCTAAAAGGAGGTGATCCATCCGCAGCTTCCGCTACGGATACCTTGTTACGACTTCACCCCAGTTACCGACCACACCGTAGACGCCTGCCTCCCCGAAGGGTTAGCCCGGCGGCTTCTGGTGCAACCAATTCCCATGGTGTGACGGGCGGTGTGTACAAGGCCCGGGAACGTATTCACCGCGGCATGCTGATCCGCGATTACTAGCGATTCCAACTTCATGTAGTCGAGTTGCAGACTACAATCCGAACTGAGATGGCTTTTGACGATTGGCTCCGGGTCACCCCATCGCTTCCTGCTGTAGCCACCATTGTAGCACGTGTGTAGCCCTGGACATAAGGGCCATGATGATTTGACGTCGTCCCCACCTTCCTCCGGTTTGTCACCGGCAGTCTCGCTAGAGTGCCCAACTTAATGATGGCAACTAACAATAGGGGTTGCGCTCGTTGCGGGACTTAACCCAACATCTCACGACACGAGCTGACGACAACCATGCAGCACCTGTCACTTAGCTCCCGAAGGCACTTCTCTATCTCTAGAGAATTCTAAGGATGTCAAACCCAGGTAAGGTTCTTCGCGTTGCGTCGAATTAAACCACATGCTCCACCGCTTGTGCGGGCCCCCGTCAATTCCTTTGAGTTTTAATCTTGCGACCGTACTCCCCAGGCGGTCAACTTATCGCGTTAGCTTCGCCACTGCAGGGGTCGATACCCGCAACGGCTAGTTGACATCGTTTAGGGCGTGGACTACCAGGGTATCTAATCCTGTTTGCTACCCACGCTTTCGATCCTCAGTGTCAGTATTGGTCCAGTAAGCCGCCTTCGCCTCAGGTGTTCCTCCGTATATCTACGCATTTCACTGCTACACACGGAATTCCGCTTACCCCTCCCAAACTCTAGTCTGCCAGTATCGAATGCAGTTCCGGGGTTGAGCCCCGGGATTTCACATCCGACTTAACAAACCACCTACGATCTCTTTACGCCCAGTAAATCCGAACAACGCTTGCACCTTTCGTATTACCGCGGCTGCTGGCACGAAATTAGCCGGTGCTTCTTCTAAAGGTACCGTCAAATCAGAGCGATATTAGCACTCTTCTCTTCTTCCCAATTGAAAGCGGTTTACAACCCGAAGGCCTTCTTCCCGCACGCGGCGTCGCTGCATCAGGCTTTCGCCCATTGTGCAATATTCCCCACTGCTGCCTTCCGTAGAAGTCTGGACCGTGTCTCAGTTCCAGTGTGACTGATCATCCTCTCAAACCAGTTACTGATCATCGCCTTGGTAGGCCATTACCCTACCAACTAGCTAATCAGACGCGGACTCATCTATCAGCGCAAGGCCCGAAGGTCCCCTGCTTTCCTCCGTAGAGATTATGCGGTATTAGCTACGGTTTCCCGTAGTTGTCCCCCACTAATAGGCAGATATCCACGCGTTACTCACCCGTGCGCCACTCGTCAGCTGACCGAAGTCACTGTTACCGTTCGACTTGCATGTGTTAGGCACGCCGCCAGCGTTCGTTCTGAGCCAGGATCAAACTCTCCGAAGAAAGATGATACTTTGTATTACTTGATCCCAGCATTGATCACATAGATCAAACTCAAATATTAAACGTTAACGTTCAAAATAGAACTTGCTTAGTATCAGAGTCTGATCAAACCAATGCTTGGAAAGACCTGACACGTCCACAGTTCAAATAAAAATCACTAATTGTAAAGAACAAAACTATCTTTTCCGCTGCCTGTAAGCTTGCGCTCTCTGGCTGCGGGCGGCGAACTATAGGCCCGCCGTTCGAGGTGTCAACCTCTATCTGAGTCACTCATAACTTGCGTTATACTTGCCTCAAATCACCCTCTCAATACAGTCGCCTGTCTTGCGAGGGCGGCGAACATTATCGTCACAATAATATCCGTCAACTCCTTTCTTACTGACTACTGAATAACCCCAATAAACAGAACAAAAGACCTCCGAAATCAGCAAAGCCGCTTGCGGAGGGCGGCGAACAATAGCGACAGTTTTCGGTGGGTCAACAGATATATTTTTATAATATTTCTCGGCAGTAGAGACCCCAGCAGTAGCAACAAAAATGACTTAAATACATACGACAAATCTTACCAGGGGATTTAGATATACGTTTGGTCTACATATTGCGTTAATTGCAGCACCACACAAATAACCTTTAGCAACTATGAATGTGAATTAGAAGCCGTATTGTCATCACCCTGGGGAAACCTGGACACCATTGAGATGAAGCGATTCATCTTAACTACTGACTACCTCAAACCGTCCATTCAAATATTGAAGTGATCAATAGCTATTTGAAACTTAATTGTGTTCCCTTAAAACTTACCGTTGTTGTTTTTCCATTCGCTGCGAGGCGGAATTGCCTCTGTCGTGTCCCAGTGCTCAACAATTTCCCCTTCCTTTAAGCGGTAGAGATCAAAAAAGGAAGTAGGGGTTTGATTAGTATAACCTTCGCAAATAGATAGAATAAAATTACCCTCTGCTAGAATACGATGGCATTTCTCATATTTGATTGAAATAGAATCATTATTGGAAGCTTGGGACAGAGCGCAGGACAATTCGACCAGATTATCACTAAGGCGCGGATTATGCTCCACATAGTGCTCTTGATTTATGTAGTCTTCCAATTTTTCAAAACGACCTTTAATCAGTGTTTCTTCAACAAATGATTGAATCACAAAACGGTTGCTATCAGTCTTTTCATGATCCACCACTGTGACTTCCCCATCGACCATGGAGTGACCAGAGATATTAGGCCCCTTTCTCTTCTGAATATTATCCCAATGCTCCACAGCATGACCATCTTCAAAGCGAAAGATTTCAAAGCCTATGTTCCGTGTCGCGAAGTCGTACTCAGTGTGGGCGAAAACAAAGTCACCATCTTCAAAAATCCGCACAATATTTACTCTAGGCGATGTTTTAGATAGGCGTTCAAATAACTTTGCCAACCCTTGGTTACCTTCACGGGTCTGAGGGTTATGCTGTATATATTTCTCTTCATTGACTACAGCTACTGATAATGGATCACCAGTTTCAATACCTTTCAATAACTTGCATATCAGTTCTTTTTTATTAGAAGCCATGGTGGAGAGGATGGTAATTGTCACGTAGTTGACTGTCCATTTGAGGCCGGGAACAGTCGATCACTATTATAGGTTCGGGTTGCCAATTCATCCCAGTGGCCTAAACCACTTGCCAGATAGCAAAAAAGCCCCCTTGGAGATTACTCTCAACAAGGGGGCTTTATATAAAATTCCTGGCATCGACCTACTCTCCCGTAGCGAACGCTACAGTACCATCGGCGCACCATTCTGCACGAGAGCAGAATGGGACGTGCTTCAGCTCGCCCGCAGGGTGAGGCACATGGATGTGCCGAATCAAAAGAGCTTAACTTTCTATCAAACGCGCCTGCAACAGCCCTTGAATTGCGAGCACAAAAAAGCCCCACCGGAGATTGCTCTCAACGGCGGGGCTTAGTATAAAAATCCTGGCATCGACCTACTCTCCCGTAGCGAACGCTACAGTACCATCGGCGCAAAAGAGCTTAGCTTCTGAGTTCGGGATGGGATCAGGCGTTTCCTCTTCGCTATGGACACCAGGAAACTGGTATCAAGCTGCGTATTCTGTGTAATCAGTTAGTTAACATTCCAATGACTTAACGTTGCATGGTCAAGCCGCACGGGCAATTAGTACAGGTCAGCTCCATGTGTTGCCACACTTCCACACCCTGCCTATCAACGTGGTAGTCTTCCACGGCCCTTTAGGGAGTTTAAAACTCCGGGAGAACTTATCTTGAGGCCGGCTTCCCGCTTAGATGCCTTCAGCGGTTATCCGTTCCAAACGTAGCTACTCTGCAATGCTCTTGGCAGAACAACAGAAACACCAGAGGTTTGTCCATCCCGGTCCTCTCGTACTAAGGACAGATCCTCTCAATTCTCCAACGCCCACGGTAGATAGGGACCGAACTGTCTCACGACGTTCTAAACCCAGCTCACGTACCACTTTAATCGGCGAACAGCCGAACCCTTGGGACCTGCTCCAGCCCCAGGATGTGATGAGCCGACATCGAGGTGCCAAACTCCCCCGTCGATATGAACTCTTGGGGGGAATCAGCCTGTTATCCCCGGCGTACCTTTTATCCGTTGAGCGATGGCTCTTCCACTCGAAACCACCGGATCACTAGAACCGACTTTCGTCCCTGCTCGACTTGTCAGTCTCGCAGTCAGTCACACTTATACTCTTGCGCTCAATGGCTGATTTCCGACCAGCCTGAGTGTAACTTCGCGCGCCTCCGTTACTCTTTAGGAGGCGACCGCCCCAGTCAAACTACCCACCAGACAATGTCCCAAACCCGGATAACGGGCCTTGGTTAGAACCCAAGCATATTCAGGGTGGTATCTCAAAGATGGCTCCCCTACGACTGGCGTCGCAGGTTCAAAGCCTCCCACCTATTCTGCACAAAATATACCTAGATCCAATGTCAAGCTGTAGTAAAGGTGCACGGGGTCTTTCCGTCTAGCCGCGGGTATGCTGCATCTTCACAGCAAGTTCAATTTCGCTGAGTCTCTGGTTGAGACAGTGGGGAAGTCGTTACGCCATTCGTGCAGGTCGGAACTTACCCGACAAGGAATTTCGCTACCTTAGGACCGTTATAGTTACGGCCGCCGTTTACTGGGGCTTCGATTCAGAGCTTCGCCTTGCGGCTAACCCCACCTCTTAACCTTCCAGCACCGGGCAGGCGTCACACCCTATACATCGACTTACGTCTTAGCAGAGTGCTGTGTTTTTAGTAAACAGTCGCTACCCCCTGGTCACTGCAACCCTTTTCTGCTTCACGAGCGAATCGCTACACATACAAAGGGCACCCCTTCTCCCGAAGTTACGGGGCCAATTTGCCGAGTTCCTTAACCAGAGTTATCTCAAGCACCTTAGGCTTCTCGCCTCACCCACCTGTGTCGGTTTACGGTACGGTCAACTTTAGACTGAAGCTTAGAGGATTTTCTTGGAAGCATAGGATCACTGACTTCGTTCGAACCGAAGTAAGAACACGTCATCGTATCTCAGCCTAGTGAGAGCCCGGATTTGCCAAAGCTCTCAGCCTACATACTTGAACCGGGACAACCAAACGCCCGGATCAGCTACCTTTCTCCGTCCCCCCATCGCATCTAAAGTCGGTACAGGAATATTAACCTGTTTCCCATCGACTACGCATTTCTGCCTCGCCTTAGGGGCCGACTAACCCTGCCCTGATTAGCATGGTGCAGGAATCCTTGGGTTTTCGGTGAACGGGTTTTTCACCCGTTTTATCGCTACTTATGCCAACATTCTCACTTCTGATACCTCCACGACTCCTTACAGTATCGCTTCGCAGGCTTACAGAACGCTCTCCTACCGTGCATAAATGCACCCGTAGCTTCGGTGGTATGTTTAGCCCCGTTATATCTTCCGCGCAGACCGACTCGACCAGTGAGCTATTACGCTTTCTTTAAAGGATAGCTGCTTCTAAGCTAACCTCCTGGCTGTTATTGCCTTTCCACTTCGTTTACCACTTAACATACACTTGGGGACCTTAGCTGACGGTCTGGGTTGTATCCCTCTTGACCATGGACGTTAGCATCCAAGGTCTGTCTCCCATGATTGTACTCCTCGGTATTCGGAGTTTGGTTAGGTTTGGTAAGTCTCGCGACCCCCTAGCCCATCCAGTGCTCTACCCCCGAGGGTAAGACATGAGGCGCTACCTAAATAGCTTTCGGAGAGAACCAGCTATTGCCAGGCTTGATTGGCCTTTCACCCCTATTCACAAGTCATCCCGATCGTCTTCAGCCGATGTGGGTTCGGACCTCCACGATGTCTTACCACCGCTTCATCCTGCTCATAAATAGCTCGCCTGGCTTCGGGTCTATGCCCAGTGACTATGGTCGCCCTATTAAGACTCGCTTTCGCTACGGCTTCGTTTAAAAACTTAACCTTGCCACTGAGCCATAAGTCGTTGGCCCATTATACAAAAGGTACGCAGTCACCCTGTCCGAAGACATAGGGCTCCTACTGCTTGTAGGTCCATGGTTTCAGGTCTATTTCACTCCCCTCGACGGGGTACTTTTCACCTTTCCCTCACGGTACTGGTTCACTATCGGTCGCTGAGACGTATTTAGGCTTGGAGAGTGGTCTCCCCAGGTTCAGACAAGGTTTCACGTGTCCCGTCCTACTCAGGATACTACTAGGCTGACTCAGAATTTCGTTTACGGGGCTATCACCCACTACGGCCGCACTTTCCAGAGCGTTCAACTATTCTTTATCAATACCACGTTGTAGTCCTACAACCCCGGTAAGTAAACTTACCGGTTTGGCCTCTTCCCGTTTCGCTCGCCGCTACTCAGGGAATCTCATTTGATTTCTTTTCCTGTGGTTACTAAGATGTTTCAATTCACCACGTTAGCTCTACACACCCTATGTATTCAGATGTGAGTGACTGTCGAAACAGCCGGGTTTCCCCATTCAGATATTTCCGGATCAAAGCTTACTTACCAGCTCCCCGAAACTTTTCGCAGGTAGTCACGTCTTTCATCGCCGCTCAGCGCCAAGGCATCCCCCATGGACCCTTATTCACTTGACCAATGCAACGTTAAAGCATTGGAATGCGACTTTACTTATTGCTACAAATACCAATAAGTAAAATCATAAATCTGATATCCGAAAGGTAAGCGATTACCTCTCATCAGATCGTTTAACTGATTAACAAAATACCAACTTGTAAAGAACAACAACTTTTCGGTTACACCATAAACTGGTGGAGGATAGCGGGATCGAACCGCTGACCTCCTGCGTGCAAGGCAGGCGCTCTCCCAGCTGAGCTAATCCCCCAGTGATGGATGGCTAGACTTAACTATCCTCAACCCGCATCAAATGTATCAGTGAGTGCGTGTCGCCGGTGATATGGTGGGCCCGGGTGGATTCGAACCACCGACCTCACGCTTATCAGGCGTGCGCTCTAACCAACTGAGCTACGGGCCCGTTGTCATACAGAAACAGAGCATGCATCCGCATACCCTGCCTCATAGTGATTTCTATCTGAACTGTGAACGCGCCAGACCTCGACCTTGGGATATATTTCCCTAAAAGGAGGTGATCCATCCGCAGCTTCCGCTACGGATACCTTGTTACGACTTCACCCCAGTTACCGACCACACCGTAGACGCCTGCCTCCCCGAAGGGTTAGCCCGGCGGCTTCTGGTGCAACCAATTCCCATGGTGTGACGGGCGGTGTGTACAAGGCCCGGGAACGTATTCACCGCGGCATGCTGATCCGCGATTACTAGCGATTCCAACTTCATGTAGTCGAGTTGCAGACTACAATCCGAACTGAGATGGCTTTTGACGATTGGCTCCGGGTCACCCCATCGCTTCCTGCTGTAGCCACCATTGTAGCACGTGTGTAGCCCTGGACATAAGGGCCATGATGATTTGACGTCGTCCCCACCTTCCTCCGGTTTGTCACCGGCAGTCTCGCTAGAGTGCCCAACTTAATGATGGCAACTAACAATAGGGGTTGCGCTCGTTGCGGGACTTAACCCAACATCTCACGACACGAGCTGACGACAACCATGCAGCACCTGTCACTTAGCTCCCGAAGGCACTTCTCTATCTCTAGAGAATTCTAAGGATGTCAAACCCAGGTAAGGTTCTTCGCGTTGCGTCGAATTAAACCACATGCTCCACCGCTTGTGCGGGCCCCCGTCAATTCCTTTGAGTTTTAATCTTGCGACCGTACTCCCCAGGCGGTCAACTTATCGCGTTAGCTTCGCCACTGCAGGGGTCGATACCCGCAACGGCTAGTTGACATCGTTTAGGGCGTGGACTACCAGGGTATCTAATCCTGTTTGCTACCCACGCTTTCGATCCTCAGTGTCAGTATTGGTCCAGTAAGCCGCCTTCGCCTCAGGTGTTCCTCCGTATATCTACGCATTTCACTGCTACACACGGAATTCCGCTTACCCCTCCCAAACTCTAGTCTGCCAGTATCGAATGCAGTTCCGGGGTTGAGCCCCGGGATTTCACATCCGACTTAACAAACCACCTACGATCTCTTTACGCCCAGTAAATCCGAACAACGCTTGCACCTTTCGTATTACCGCGGCTGCTGGCACGAAATTAGCCGGTGCTTCTTCTAAAGGTACCGTCAAATCAGAGCGATATTAGCACTCTTCTCTTCTTCCCAATTGAAAGCGGTTTACAACCCGAAGGCCTTCTTCCCGCACGCGGCGTCGCTGCATCAGGCTTTCGCCCATTGTGCAATATTCCCCACTGCTGCCTTCCGTAGAAGTCTGGACCGTGTCTCAGTTCCAGTGTGACTGATCATCCTCTCAAACCAGTTACTGATCATCGCCTTGGTAGGCCATTACCCTACCAACTAGCTAATCAGACGCGGACTCATCTATCAGCGCAAGGCCCGAAGGTCCCCTGCTTTCCTCCGTAGAGATTATGCGGTATTAGCTACGGTTTCCCGTAGTTGTCCCCCACTAATAGGCAGATATCCACGCGTTACTCACCCGTGCGCCACTCGTCAGCTGACCGAAGTCACTGTTACCGTTCGACTTGCATGTGTTAGGCACGCCGCCAGCGTTCGTTCTGAGCCAGGATCAAACTCTCCGAAGAAAGATGATACTTTGTATTACTTGATCCCAGCATTGATCACATAGATCAAACTCAAATATTAAACGTTAACGTTCAAAATAGAACTTGCTTAGTATCAGAGTCTGATCAAACCAATGCTTGGAAAGACCTGACACGTCCACAGTTCAAATAAAAATCACTAATTGTAAAGAACAAAACTATCTTTTCCGCTGCCTGTAAGCTTGCGCTCTCTGGCTGCGGGCGGCGAACTATAGGCCCGCCGTTCGAGGTGTCAACCTCTATCTGAGTCACTCATAACTTGCGTTATATCTGCCTCAAATCACCCTCTCAATACAGTCGCCTGTCTTGCGAGGGCGGCGAACATTATCGTCACAATAATATCCGTCAACTCCTTTCTTTCTGACTACTGAATTACTCCAATAATCAGACCGAAAGACCTCCGAAATCAACAAAGCCGCTTGCGGAGGGCGGCGAACAATAGCGACAGATCAGGTGCCGTCAATGTATTTACTGGTGCGCGGCTACATCAATAAAAAAGAGGCGGCATCATGCCACCCCTTTCAATACCTGAATGCCACCTGAATCAGGACTACTTGCTTACAGGTTTACTCCACAATGCCGATTCAGCGGTAGAGCAGGCAATGAAGCGATAAATTCTGCCAGCCCTCAATTTGAAGTCTTTCACAGTCAGGGTGTTGGATTTCTGATTCACCTCGGTACGCAGTGGTCTCCATGCTTCACCGGAGTGCATCCACAGATTCACCTTATGCTCATCTTTCACGCCGCCCAACTCGTTCTTGCGTGAATGTTCGTCGAAATACTCGAAAGTGACATCCGCTTTGATGTTGAGAGAGGGTATCCTTGAGAACAGCACCCATGAGCGCTGAATACACTGCTCAGGATTTCCTTCACTGAATACATACATCGGTGCCTTGAATGCTTCTGCCTCAGCCTGAAAATCCGCAATCCTGAACTCTTCCTTAAAATCCAGCTGTGCCAGTACATAACCAAAACCAGGGTCGGATACGACCAGTGACTTGTTCGAATATCCGGAGACCCCCCTGCCAGTGAACGGCTTCTCAAGTAACTTGGCCATAAACTCATGCTCATCCAGACCTTTCTTCTTTTCACCAATCGGATTAATCACATTATCAGCTTCTGCTACCAGCCTTGAATGCTCAGCAGCTTTTTCAGCATCAGCCTTGGCAATGGCTTCGGGTGTGAGATCCTTACCCTTGGTGAAAGCCACATACTCTCTCATCTGTGGTGTATTTCTGTAATTCCACTCAAATGTAGAGAACAGGTTGGCTTCAAGGTAAAACGGCCTGGCTATACCAAAGTGTTTTACTGCATCGTACTGCTCAATAAATGATACAGGCGAACGCTTACCATATTTCTGTTTGACCTGACCTGCCTCCAGCAAGCCGGCCAGATGCTCTACACGCGCACTCATTACGGTTGGGGAAAACCAGCCAAAGGTCTTTTCCGGGCCATTTTTCTCTTTTCCGATCAGATGTTTGATTCTTGCATAGAGTTTGGCTTTCAGGCTTTCATTTAACAATGCCTTAGCCTTCATCGGATTAAACACGCCCAAATCAGGTGTGTAATAATACTGGAAACGCTCATTAAAGATGCTGCCCGGGAACGGTGCAAACATATCAAAAGAGTGTCCGAAAGTCAGATCGTAATCCCAGGGAATCACTTTCCATTTCTTTGTTTGACCCGATTTCACCATGAAATAGTTCTTGTTATAGGTGTCACCATCGCTGGTCAGCGTATTGACTGCAATCCAGTTAGTCAGCGAATCATCCTCAAAGTTGTCTGCAACGAACTTATCAAAGGTCTCCATCGGCGCTGATGCTATCTGCCTGGACAAGGTCTTCAGACTGGAATAATCCTTGCCATCTTGCGTATATTTATTCCAGCAACGTTCAATATCTGAACCATGTCTGAAATCACCGCAGTATACAGAGTCATCCGGTTGATAAAGTTCGCTGGCTGCATCATAACCACGCTTTGCGAGAAAGTTCTTGCCTAACCATTCAATATACAGGAAGTAGCCGATAAACTGCCCATTGATATTCAATCTGACATAGTTGGTTTCCGGAACCATCATGCCCATATCTTTCATCAGTTCCCAGGCCATCCATTCACGCATCAATGACCCGTCTGAAGACATTGAACGAAGCGCTATGTTTTTGTAACCATTCCACTTCGCACCCTTAATCTTGAGAATCAGTGATTTTTTTCTGAGTGCACGTGTTGAACTGCCAAAGGATTTGATTCTGCCTCTGAACTCCTGCCCATCCAACTCGAAGCTCGCGGCAAATGTAGATTTGTCATTCGGGTCCTTTAAAAACAGTACCGTGGCATCAGTTCTGTTCATCGATACATTGATGTCAGTGAACTTGACCTCTTTCTGGGCATTGGCCAGCGCTTCTTTTGAATATCTGAAATGCCCCTCTTCAAAGTCCAGCTCAGCTGCTGATATAGCAGCAACAGGTGATGCCATCAAAGCAAAAACACCTATCGCCAGAAGCATGAATCTATTTTTTAGCATAAACACCTCAGTCTTCCCATCTGTAAGTGAATGACAAAGTTCCATATCTGGATGCACTGATATTACGGCCCCATACAGTTTCACCAATCGTCACTGCACCTGTCCAGTTTTCATTCAGTCTGCGTGCATATTTGGCAGAGATAATTCCCGCATCATAGTCACCTGAATTCCTCAGGAAGTTGCCTGCTGCCGGAATTGGCTCCGGAGTGTGATCCCGCAAAGAAAGCTTGAGAACGCCTTTGAGTACAATACGGTTAACACCATCTTCATCGATACGCCACGACCATTTCACATAGCTCTTAGATTGAGTTGCCGGAGACCCGAACCAGTAGTTGATACCAGTACCGAATTCCCAGTATGTAGGAATTTTCGCTTCCCAACCGGTATTCTGGGTAGAAAATGCAACACCAGCCCAAAGTCCAAGCTTACCATAACCAAGGCGGTTGATTTTCTTACTATCGTAACCGGTAGGAATGTTCAGAGCCAACTCCCAGGTCCGTCCATTGCGTGTATTATCAAGCCTGCCGCGAACACCTACCTGAACATCGCCAAGACCTGCGGTTTTAGGACCCACACCACACGATTGATTGGCCAGAGATGCACTGGCAAAAAAGTTATAATAATACGAATAGCCGTATGTGTAAGAGTTATTCCAACTCACATCACTTGAGTTACAGCCCTGCGGAACCCGGTTTCTGTTGGCATTGAACCAATCGCTTGCAGTCGAATATGTGAAACCTGTGGTATACATATTCTGTCCTTCCGAGAGCATGAATGCACTCGCCTGAGCTGATCCAGCAGTAACGACAGACAAACCACCTGCAAAAATTATGGATGCCACCATCTGTTTGAGTAAATTTTTCATCTTCATATTCCCCGTCCCGTATTTCTTTAGTTATTCCAATATTGTCTGATCATGATTTCGGCAGGTTTATTTTGCACGGTATAATCAATGTCACTCTCTCCACCTGCGTATGGGTCACTGAACCAGTTCCAGAAAAACACACCTTTCACATTTTTACTGCGCTGGATGACATTCAACCACGCCGCCACTGCACCGGTCTGCATAGTCAGATCCGGGCGCTGGGTTCTTTTCTCTAAAGATCTCCATTCCCAGGGCTGGCTGGATGCACCTGAAGCTGATGGCACACCTATTTCCAGTAACCACACAGATTTGTTTCTATGCTCTTTCACCACCCTGTTCAGCTTATACAAAGCCAGCTCTACATGTGCGAGCATCTCATCGTATTCACCCATATCACCAAGTGGCGGATAATAGGAAACTCCTGTCACATCCAACTTGTACCAGTATGGAAATTTTTCCACACCATCCACATTGTGCGCAGCATAAGTCAGCTTACCCCTGAATTCCCTTCTCAATTGAGCAATCAATGGTAACCACGGTAAATCCTTGGCAACCTTCTTCAGCTCTGTGCCTATAACAAAGGCTTCTACCCCTAACTGCTGGGATAACCTTGCATACATCAGCAGGTGTTCAGAGTAGTTCTTAAACCACAAATTCCGCTGTGTTTCATTGCTGAACGATATATCTCCTGCCCATCCTCCCGGTATCAAAATCTGCGGTTTGACCACAACCTTCAGTCCGGCCTTGTGCGCAGCTTCTATCGCAGCCGTCAATTGGGGGATGGTAACATTATTGGCCAAACGGATATCTGTTGCATGGATACTGCTCTGCTTCATGAACGGGATTAACGCAACCGCATTGGCACCGACAGCAGCCATGTTCAACAAGGATATCTTGGCCTGAGATGAATCCCATGCGACTTTAGAGGTCTGCATTGCATTGAAGCCTTTCCACTGCCCCGCTGATGAAGGATTGAAGCGTACAGGTTCATGTTTTATCTGAACTTTTTTTACTACCTTCGCTGCTGGCTTTACCTCTTTGACAACAGGTGGGTCAACTTTCGTTGAGCAGCCTCCGATCATGACCAGCATCGCAACAAGAACTGACAACCTAAACATCAAATTTTCCTGTAAACACGCCAGATCTTGTCGGAATATACCAGCCTGTATCCCTTCATACCTTCGGCATACATCAGTGGATAGCGCGAACTGATTTTATCCTTTCTTCCGATCACAGATTCAGGATCAGGCACAACAATCTGCTCCACCCCAGGGAAAGCATGATTCAGTGCAAGTTTAAATTTACTTGTATATGAAAGATTCAAACCAACAGCATCGCCACGTGCCACCAGAGCCTTGTATCCACTTCTTTCATCAATGAGTGTATCGATACGGTTTTCGTTGAGCCATCGGCCAAGACGTAATGAGCCATCATCATCTTCAATCAAAACACGGTCAGTCCTGAATGAATCAACCCATTTACTCATGTTCGGATCTGCCGACTCCATGAACAGCCACCAACCCCCGATCAAACTGACAAACAGAAATGAAACAACACTCCAGTAGACGCGCTTGCGGGCCATATCAAGGAATGTGATTTCTGCCAGAATACTGGCATTAATCAGTACCAGAATTTCCATGGGATGGGTCAGGTAGAACTGATCCGTTGCCAGTGCAATCGCCAGCAAGGGGTGAACGAAGAGCACAAAACTGGCCCTGAAACGCAAACCTTCATCCCAGGTACTTACCAGGAAATAGAGAATCACCGGATATGCGATCAGGGTATATCCCGTTGCCGCCACGAGAGAATTGAAGAAGTTACCGCCGTACTCCTGTAGCCAGGGGTAGTTAAACATTTCCATATAACCACCCAGATAAGTGGAATCAGGATGTTTAATAAAGTTCAGGAAGTCACCTTCAAAGACCCAGTTCAGCCATGCCCATGAAAATACCGAGAAGAAAAACGGTACCGCAAGAATGAAGTAGATACTGATAGGAGATGCCATCAACAGTCTTCTTGGAGCTACAACTGCCAGCATGGGCAGCAGTGCAATAAACAGGAACACAGCCGAACCATCTACAAAGAAGAAAATGGCAAGAATGATACTTAGCGAGATATATGCATGTACGTCATGCTCTGCAATCATTTTCTGACATGCATGATAAAGCAGATAGAACATCACCATACTCATGGCAAGCTGACTTCCATTTGTCGCCCCCCATAAGAATGTGGGGTGAACAACCAGCAAGAACACAAGCAGCAGACGCTTGGCCGCGCTGATCTCGATCGGCTTCATATGGAAGAGGAATAAGCCGATCAGCGCGCAACTGAATAACACAGAAACAAAATACGGGGTTCCACCATATGCCATACCTGGCAGATAATAGAATGGCACCAGCGCATAGAGCGGCAAATGCGGGTAGAGCAGACTAAGATCTTCCAGTCTGATCTCTTCTGATCCAAGAACACCCAGCACTTTAGCCCAACGCTGTGAGGCACCATCGAACATGAAACCATGGGACAGTAACCACGATGCCAGCACCGATAAGGCGATAGTACACATGATTACAATAATCATGTTTTCCGAACCTCGAAGCTTACTTACATATGGCGTCATCTTATCACCCGGCCTTCTTGGTATTCAAAGAGAGGTCACTGACATCACTGGATGTAGCATAACTTGTAAGGCCGTGATGTGTCTTCTCCCAGTAGAATGGGTTGAACACCAACTGCCACAGTCCTTTATACCCGGCCCATGACATCAACAACCAGTATATGGGAACAGTCATCGACCAAGGCATCAACTTATAATAGTGCCGTTTGAAACCACTGAGCATAAACAGTGTGATCAGGAAGCCGTTACCCATCAGCAGGTTGATCAGGTTAATATACAGTAATGCTGCCGGGAATATCGGGTCAAACATGGCAGTCTGTGTAAGTAACCAGGTAATAAAGAGAAGCATCAGCAAAGGCGACAACAACACACTGAGAATTGTGCCGCCAATAAAGAACTGGAAGCCCCAGAAACCGACATGGCCCAGAGTTCCATAGAACTTCAACGGCCTGCGCATATGCACCAGATAGGTCTGCATATAACCTTTCAACCAGCGTGAGCGCTGCCTGATCCAGTTGTGAACATCTTTATTTGCCTCTTCATAGGTTGTCGAATTCACAACACCAACACGATAGTTCCTCTGTGTCAGTCGTACGCCCAGGTCCGCATCTTCTGTTACATTATACGGATCCCAGCCCTGTAGTTCTCTCAGAACTTCCATCTTGAAGTGATTGGAGGTGCCACCCAGAGGGATCGGAATTTTCAGTGCATCCAGGGCGGGCAGATAGAAATCAAACCATAGAGAATACTCCATGGTGAACATACGAGTCAGCCAGTTTTCTGTCACATTGAAATAATTCAAACGTGCCTGAATCACAGCTGTATTCTTGGATGATTTTCTGAATGCCAGCACAACCTTCTTCAGCTGGTCAGCCTCAGGTGCATCCTCACCATCATAAATGGTAATAAGCTCACCGCGAGCAAAGTTGAGCGCATAGTTACAGGCCTTAGGCTTGGTTTTCGGCAACGAGTCAGGTACTTTGATAATCTCAAAGATACCCTCCAGACCCAGGTCTTTTGCGGTCTGAATGGTCTCTTCATCATCCTCTTCAAGAATGATTTTAATATCCAGCTTGGACAGTGGATAATCAAGATTCCTTAATGACTCGGCGAGGTGAGGCAGCGACTCGGACTCCTTGTACATAGGCACAAGAATCGTATAAGTAGGCAGATCAATATCCTTGACCTCCTCAACCTCTTTATCCGTAATGAAATTATCAAAACGCTTGTCTCCACCAACCCACGTAAACAGCAGACGCAGACCAAAGTTAAACAGCAGAAACACAGATATAAATACATTGATTGCAATCAACGTTGGAATCGGCCATATCGCAACGGCCAGAATCGTTAAACTCATCAGAATAAATGCAAAAATAAGCTGAGGCTTGGTAAATACCGTACTGGCAGAATATTGCGGCTGACGTTTTCTCAACTCATGCACTGATTTTTCACTAAAGAAAGCATCGCCGTACTTCTGCAATGACCATACAATGTCAAATTTTGAGGTCACTACAAAATCCACAGGGCCGTCAACTACCCTTTCAGCTTCGGCCATCACTACAGGATCCATATCGGCTACGGCAACCAGAGTCAGCCCATCCACTTTGCGCCAGGGGACAAACAGAGTCTCCAGATAAACATGATAATAACCCACGTCCACCAGACTTTCATCCGAGGGTTCATCCATCAGGTTTACAAATGGCTTGTCAAAATGATCCGCCAGAACCTGATAGAATGAATACGATTTCACCCAGCCTTTAGCCAGGACAATATCACCAAGACGGGTACCCCAGTCTTTCTGAATAGCAATGGCTTCTTCCAGCTGCTCCAGGGTCAAAAGGCCCTCTTCAACCAGAAGATCACCAATCCTGCCTCTCCTGAATTGATCGGTTAAAACGCCGTAAAACTCAGTAGCAGTGATCCAGCCTTTGGAGAGGATAACCTCTCCGCAGCGGAGGCCTGACCCTTGCTGTGCTGCAAGGGCCTCGGCCAACTGCTCATTGGTAATGAGCTTCTTTTCTACTAAACGCTCACCAATCTTACAGGGTTGTGAAGTCTCCACGTGATTCACTCCAATTCACCACTTCACTTGCTGGCAGGCGGAATATCATCATCTTCAACATTGATATTGGTGTGATGCATACGCTGCGCATGCAGATCTTCAGTCGTAGGCATCTCTACATCATGATCATCACCTTCATGTCTGCCGCGTGCGATACGGAAGAGGTATACAACAGCCAGACTCAGGAGGAACCAAAGCAGACCCAGCAGCCAGAAGCGGTACTCGCCCAGAACTGCGAACCAGTCTTTGGTATCAGGATAGTAAACTTCAGCCAGTGTTGGCTGCTTACTATTGATATGAAGTGTTACACCATGAGCATCAATGAATGCAACATCGCCTTCAATCAAGCGCAACTTCTCAGAGAAATCATGCTGTGCCTGAGTGGATGGAATCACCAGCAGACCCTGTGCTGAAGATCCATTAACAATCTCCGCAACAGTGATTTTCGGCAGAACATTCAAACTGAAGAACGATTGGCCATCTTTATCACGGATTTCAACAGGGCCCTTATCCATACGCACAGGCGCATCGATATTGTCCAGGTTGAAATTACCAAATGCCACGAATGGGCCACTTGGGTCAATCGCCTCACTCTCTTTTACAAAGCTGACTCTTGAATAATCCATCATAATAGGCAGATCAGCAGCCATTCTGGAAATCAGATGCAATGCATTTTCCGGATCACTCAGGAACTTCTCGGCAATAACTGTATCAAAGCCTGATGAGAAATACTGGGACAGGCCGGAGAACTTCGTTGGCTCTGTGTCCGTTGCTTTCACAATGATTGATGTGTCAGGCGTAATCTGCACAAAGTCAGTTGGCATAATACCAAAACAGTCACCAGATACGATATCATGCTGCACTACAAAACGAAGGTTATTGTACTGCTGCTGATACTCAACCGGAAGAGGAATGGAGTAATTATGTTTCGCACCATCATTTTCCAGTCGTTTTGAAAACACCAGTACATTATTCAGGAATGCGTACAGCTCATATGTCGGATCAGCATCCCAACGCACGGGTGCAACAATATTCAGACTCAACATATCCAGACGAGTGCCTGATGGCAGATCATGAGGAGAGAGCGTAGTGCTCCAGACAGTCTCACGCGCCACATAATGTGGCTCTGTATTCAACTGGTGAAGAGGCATTGTAAAATACTCACTGTTCGAGTCTTTCGGCAATGCCCTCAGAGAATAGAAGTAATCAGGTTTATTGATATCATAATGACGTCCTGCAGCAAGCTGCTCCCACTGGCCATCAATCAGATACAGTGGCTGTACATCATATGGCTCGGATACTGCCAGAGAAACCATACCTCCGGATTTAACCAGATTCAGGTTGTCTGTAGGAGTGCGGAACACATCACCGTTTTTAAGCTTCACAAAACCTTTTTTCAGCCTTGCTCCACGACGGTTAAACTCTGCAACAATATCAGATTTTGACGCGATAACGATATTACCAACTTCAGGAAGCCGTTTGATATCGATCTTCCTGCCGGCATTGGTCAGCAATTCCATGACTGACATGGCAGCTGCAAACTGAGCCGCATCCAGCTTGCCTGCCGGAAGGGATACGCTGACCGTATGCGGCAGCATGCGCCAGGTATCTCGAATCGAGCGATCAATTGAGCTATATGTGATATCCATCGCTGTATCCGGGAGAATATGTAGGAAACCGCCACCGGAGCGAATATCAAGACAGAGGTTTTTATCCACCAGCGTACCTGATTCAACACTCACCTTAACCATGCCACCGCGGAACATTGAAGCAGGAAGCACAATCGCATCCTCATGCCTCAGGTTATCTGATTTGGCCACAATCTGGGTAAGAGGAACATCATTCACGAAAACCCTGATGTTAGACAGTCCGTGCAACATCGGTGAAGCGCGGTATGACAAACGGAACACACCACCCCTGACGCTTGAATCCATTGGGGTCTTGAAATAGAAATCCTGAACATGGCCTGCCTGCGAACCTCTGAACGTATGCCCTTTCCTGTAACCGAGGTCTTCAAGCGTAACTGTCCTCACCGGACCCAGTGCACTCAGTGCCTTTCTTGCCGTTGCAGGAGATGACGCAGCCCTCTTCAAAGGGGCACGTTTTGCAGCCTTAATGGATTTCACTTCCATCCAGCCCTGAACTCCGGAAGGCCTCGCTGTCACCAGCACCCAGCCAGCCTGACGCTCCATCTCAATCAGCTTCGATTTGGAATCAACGTTCATCACCTTGCTGGAAGCTGTATTTGGAGCAGCATAAATTACCGCCTGCTTGCCGGAAACACTCAACGCATCCCCGATCTTGGCTTCCGCCTGGCCTGACAGCAGCACGAAAGCCACCGTTACACATAAAACATTTTTCATGAAAAACATGACATTATTCAACACGGTCTTACCCCCTGAAATATAAACAATCACTTTATCCCCTAGATACAATTACTCGTTAATATAGTATAAATTCCATGACATGCAAACTTTTATTAAAAAAAATTAATCACAATCGCCAAGCCGCCAGCTACTCAAACCACACACTCCACCAGCCTTCACTACAATTTTCTTCACAGCTCAATTTCCATCACGACTGATTTTGATGTGATCAAACTTCACCAGCGCATACGGATAGTTCGAATTACTACTGGCAAAAATTGCCGGATTTAAATCCCTGCCATATAGCGGCACCTTGCCAACCTCATACCAATCTTTCCCGTCAAGACTGGCTGATGCAGTGTATTCGAAACCAAGCTTGGTGATTTTCAGATGCACTGTGAATCGGGTTGCCATTGCAGTCGAAGCAGGCGGCTGCCAGGCAATCCAGAACGGGGAACCAAAATACGTACGTGAGCCATCAAGATCCTTGATCAGATC
This sequence comes from Mariprofundus micogutta, assembly GCF_001895085.1. Classification (GTDB taxonomy): domain Bacteria; phylum Pseudomonadota; class Zetaproteobacteria; order Mariprofundales; family Mariprofundaceae; genus Mariprofundus; species Mariprofundus micogutta. The sequence goes on from NZ_BDFD01000003.1 coordinate 51,729, forward strand.
AACCCTGACCACCTGTCTGCAATCCTTACCCCCACATTTCGAAAATGTCGCCTTATCTTCAATGCTTGCCAACAAAGCCAGAAACTCTCGATTCTTTTTGTACATCAGCAAGCCAGCCTCTTGCTTCGTCTTGCCTACCTTGCCAGTACTGAATTCAGAATCCATTTTTATTGATACAACATAATCGCCATAAACCTCCTCATGTTTCAAAACAAGAAGATTGGGGACAGTTCCTTTGGCAATCGATGATTTTTTCGTCATTAAAATGAGATTACCATGATCATTATGCAGCAATGCGGGCGCAGGGTTTTCCACCTGCCAGTGCTCCGACAAGTAACCAGAATCAAATTCATCGCTATAAATCAAACCCGGGCGATGTTGGACATCTTCTCTGCCCCATGAATTATCATCATCAAAAGCTGCAATTCTATCTGCTTCAGCCTTGGCCGCTGCCGCCCTCTCTGCTGCAATTCTGGCCCTTTCTGCCTTCTCGGCTGCCGCCTTCTCAGCTGCAAGCCTGGCCCTTTCAGCCTTAGCTGCTGCCGCTTTTTCGGCCGCAATCCTGTCTGCCTCGGCCTTCTCTGCAGCTGCTTTTTCTTCCGCGGCTTTCCTGGCTGCCGCTTTCTCTGCCGCAACCCTGTCCGCCTCAGCCTTAGCTGCTGCCGCTTTTTCGGCCGCAATCCTGTCTGCCTCGGCCTTCTCTGCAGCTGCTTTCTCAGCTGCCGCTTTCTCATCTGCCGCTTTCTCAGCTGCCGCTTTCTCAGCTGCCGCTTTCTCAGCTGCCGCTTTCTCAGCTGCCGCTTTCTCAGCTGCCGCTTTCTCAGCTGCCGCTTTCTCAGCTGCGGCTTTCTCAGCTGCCGCTTTCTCAGCTGCCGCTTTCTCGGCTGCTGCTTTCTCGGCTGCTGCTTTCTCGGCTGCTGCTTTCTCGGCTGCTGCTTTCTCGGCTGCTGCTTTCTCGGCTGCGGCTTTCTCGGCTGCTGCTTTCTCGGCTGCTGCTTTCTCGGCCGCTGCTTTCTCGGCTGCTGCTTTCTCGGCTGCTGCTTTCTCGACTGCTGCTTTCTCGGCTGCTGCTTTCTCGGCCGCTGCTTTCTCGGCCGCTGCTTTCTCAGCCGCTGCTTTCTCAGCCGCTGCTTTCTCAGCCGCTGCTTTCTCAGCTGCTGCTTTCTCAGCCGCCGCTTTCTGACCTGCTGGAATCTCAATAACAGCCGGAACTGCGACACCTACAGCCTTCGCCCCCGTCCTTGCCGCAGAAGAGGACCCTTTTGCGGGAACCACATTATCCTTTGCAATTTCACGCGCTACCGAAGCAAATGCGGCCGTAAGCGATTTAGTATCATTTGCAGCAAAATATTTTCCGCCACCGTTTGCGGCAACGCACTGAAGCTGGGATAAGTCATACGATTTCACACCAAAACCGACGACATGGATACGAATATTATCTCCGGACAGTGAAGCAGCCTTGCACGGATCACGCCGACAGCTTTCAGCACCATCACTAAGGAATACTACCGTTCCTTTTCCACCACGGCTTTTAATTTCATTGACTGCAGTGTCGATACTGCGACTCAATGGAGTCATGCCCTTTGGAGTAAAAGAATTCATTTTTTTCATAATCGATGCGCGCGATGACCCGAGCGGGGCAAGAACCGCTACGTCACTACAGTCGCCTTTCTTGCTATAGCCATACGCAGCCAGGCCAACATCAACGTTTAAAGGGAGTCTCGCAATAGATGCAGATAAGGCATTTCTGGCCAGATACACTTTTTCTGTGCCATCGACCTTACTCCACATGCTACCTGATGAATCAACCACATACAGAACAGAAGAGCTTGCAAACGCACTCAATGGCGTCATCAATACCAAGGCAAGAAGCTGCAGCTTTAGCAGCCTCCCAAACATCATCCATCTCACATCCATATGAGCCCCCGCTCGTTGCATATATGCCTGCTCGATTACTTATAGCATATATCCCTCAATCTGCAAGCGTATAAAGAATGGAAATTATTAGCCAGCACTACCTTACCTGTCACCATTCACATGTAGCCAAAAGGCATGCCCACTCCTCTCGGAAAAAGGCTACTTCAGGTCAGGGCAGACCATAAGACCATGATAAAGAAAAGTATGCATAATAGAATAACAGCCGGAGCCCAGTATTCTGCCGGAAATGCAATTTTATTCGCCTGCTTCCGGGTTAAACCACACCCTGAACAGCGCTTCTTATAAAACAACTTCACCACAATCAGCCAGAGCCCCAGAGTCAGCACGCTCAATATCCAGCTTCCAACCCCAAATTTCCGACTGTATTGAGTGACTCTTTCACATTTATGGCAATAGCGCTCTTTCATAACGAGCCATTCAAAAGCATTACATATCTTAATTCAAACAGTCATTTCCATCTCACAACAGGGCCTCGCATGGCAGGTATCAAAGCGCAGGAAGGAATCGATATGATGACTTTAAAAACCGGATTGATATACTGACCTGTATGTTCCATATCATTGATGATGAAGAACAGATTCGCAATCTTGTTAAAGCGCTGATTGTAAGAACAGGGCATGAAGCCCTCTGTTTTGAATCCGGCACTCAGTACCTTGAGTACCTGAACAACCCTGACTTTATACCCCCCATAGCTGTATTGACTGATGTCACAATGCCGGGCATCAACGGTTATGACCTCGCAGTGGAAATTCGCAACAATCTACCGTTTCAGAAAATCATTCTGATTACCGCTTATGCGGATGAAGAGCACCACCGGTTTGCAGCCAGCCAACTCTGCTACACTCTGAACAAGCCATACCATGCAGAAACACTTATCGCACTCATCACGGCCCTGATTGCCTGTGAAAATGAACACCGGGGCTCAAACGATAAAATCGGGGCCTTCCATCAATGTGAATTCGGCATTGATCACAACTGTCCGTTTCACTATCCAGACAAGCAATCAATTTCTAAACCCTGACAATGGAGCAGCATGTCATCTCATGCAGGGCGTGACCTACCATCACATTCCCACTTGTCAGCTCCCCTCACATTCTACAGACTACTTGCACAAGAAATGGAGGGATGACATTGACTGAAGGCTCATGCCTGCGCATCTATTTAAGCGAATCCAGTAGAATCGACGGCAAACCGGCGATGGAGGCTATTTTAAGCCTCTGCCAACAGGCAGGACTGTCTGGCGTTTCCGTATTGCGTGGCATTGAAGGGCTGGGGCAGCATGGCATCCATTCCGCTTCTTTTCTGGATCTGGCGACCAGCCTGCCATTGGTGATCGAGGCAATCGACACCAAGGAACACATCGAACAGGCGCTGGAGCAGATGCAGCCACATCTTGGAGAGTGCACGCTGGCCACCTGGCCCGTTTCACTGATGCACAATGGAGTAAACAATGGAAATGCATGAACTGCTTCGGAAAGTACCACTGTTCTCCGAACTGAATGAGAGTGAATTAAAAGCCGTGGCCTCTCTGGCCAGTAGCATTGATATCCGCAAAAAGAGCATTGTTGTGCAGGAGCATGATCCAGGTGATTCGCTCTTTGTTATTCTCAGTGGGGAGGTAAAAATCTCCACATACTCCACTGAAGGGCGTGAAGTGGTACTGGCCCTGCTTGGCAAAGGCTCATTTTTCGGTGAAATGTCGCTACTTGATGAAGAACCCCGCTCAGCCAATGTTACCACCATGGAAGACTCCAAGTTTGCCAACATTCGCAGACGGGATCTGGTGCCTCTGATGATGGATCAACCAGCCATTGCACTAAAACTTCTGGCTGAAGTTGCTTCTCGACTGAGAAAAACCAGCCGTGTTCTTGAGCGCATAAGCAGCATGGATGTGCCGCATCGCCTCTACTCCTACCTTGTAGATCACTGTCAGCGTTTCAGCCAGCAGGATGCTGATGGCCGCTATTCCACAGTACTACCGACCCATCAATTGCTTGCCGATCAACTCTCGACAAGCCGCGAAACCATTTCACGCGCCATCAGTCAGTTGAAAAAAGATGGCATTCTTATTCAGGGTGAAGGGCGAGGAAAAATGCGCGTTGATGTAGACACCCTGGAAGGCCTGCTCGACGAATTCTAAACGACTCCAGCCGATGAGCAGGCTCTAAAGCGACAGCTTCACATCAAGACCTGTCTGGCCGATTCTGGCAGCAGCATGCTCCATCCACCCTTTATCCAGTGCCTTCAGATGCTTTGACTCCTTCTGCAGAGATGGCCGCGCCAGACCATACAGTAACACACCGCGAATCGGAGCTTCTGCTTCTTTTAAGGCATTCAGAAATTCAATATAGGATGTCATTTCCAGCTCTGAAGGCGGCTGCCCATCCCATGCCACGAAACAGGTCTGAATCCATGTCGGACAAACAACAGCAACGGAGCACACCTGCTGCGATAAATTAGCTGCATGCATTTTTACACCGTTCATTCGGCTAATACCATCATCGGTGACACTATCCACCTTGACCCACACCTCGCCATGATGTTGCGCCATCAAAGCCAGTCCCTTTTGCACATGCGGCTTATGCACATAAGAGCCGTTAGAAATCAGACGCAGCGGAACACAGAGATCAAACTGCCGCATCACCTGCACAATAACAGCAATGACATCATCAAAGGCAGCACAACTGGTGGGCTCACCATTGCCGGAAATGGCCACATCACACAGCGCCCTGCTACCTTCCGGAACGCGCTCCTGCATAAATGTGCCGCGTATCAGATCTTCCAACATGGTGCTCAGTTCAGAGTGCAACTGGTGCAGATCAATATCCGGCGCCACGCCACGCACAAGACCCGGAACCTGACAATATGCGCAGTGCCAGTTGCACGCATTATTCGGATTCAGATTGATGCCGACAGATACACCACCGGCACGACGGGAAATCACAGGGTAAACATAAGTCATACCAGTCACATCACGATCATGGTTGACCGTACTCAAATTGTTATTCATGCGATAAGTCAGACGTATGTATCAAGCAGGCGACCACTCAACAACTCTGCAGAAGCACCACCCTTACGCGAGTAGGTCAGAGGCTGTTGGTTGTCCGGCCCGAAATAACCGGAACGGGCCATCATATTATTGCGAGCCCCATTGCTACTTGCCATTAAAGTAGGCTCAACCACCTTGTGCGCTTCAATAATTGGAGGGACAGGCTGCATCCCCTGCTGCAAAGGAGGCACAGGTGCCGCTGGCGGAAAACCATCAATGCGAAACATCAAACCCAGAGTTACAGCCATAAGGAGTACATTATAGGCTGAGAAACAAAATGATCAAATCTGTCCACAAACCTGTTTCATCGCAGATGTAAGGGTCCCTAACTGCGCTGGCCTGATCACGAATGGCGGCATGGTATACAGCAACTTCCCGAATGGGCGAAGCCATACCCCTTGTTCAATCAGCAGTCGTTGCACATTTGCCACATCAACTGACTCTTTCATCTCAAGCACACCGATAGCACCTTTAACTCGCACATCTGCGACAGAATCAAAGCCACGGCATGGCTCCAGCTCTTCTTTCAGCTGCACCTCAATATCCAACACACGTTGCTGCCATGCAGATGCAAGCAGGAGATCAATACTGGCAACAGCTACCGCGCAGGCCAGGGGATTAGCCATAAATGTCGGCCCGTGCATGAGCACACCGGATTGTTCATCATTGCTATCGGCATGAATACCCCCACAAACTGCAGCAGAACAAAGGGTTGCAGCCAGGCTCAGGTAACCACCGGTTAAGGCTTTACCGACACACATGATATCCGGATTGATGCCAGCCTGTTCACAGGCAAACATCGTGCCGGTGCGCCCAAAACCCGTGGCGATCTCATCGATTATCAACAGCACATCATACTCATCACACAACAAGCGAACCCGGCGCAGGAATTCAGGCGCATAAAAACGCATGCCGCCCGCCCCCTGGACGATGGGCTCAAGAATTACTGCAGCCAGTTCATGGTGGTGTGTTTTAATTCTGGATTCAAATGCGGCGATCTGTGATTCATCCCACTCATCATCGTTAGTTGCAGCGGGTCGGTCAGCGAACAATTGTTGAGCCAACACGCCTGAAAACAGATGATGCATGCCGGATTCTGGGTCACAGACACTCATCGCGCCAAAAGTGTCCCCATGATAACCCGACCGAATTGTCAGCAATCTGTGCTTTTCAGGGCAACTCTTCGCCTGCCAGTATTGCAGGGCCATCTTTATCGCCACTTCCACCGATACAGAGCCGGAATCGGAAAAGAACACATGAGACATATTGGCAGGCGCAAGAGAAAGTAGTCTTTTGGCAAGCTCTGCTGCCGGTTTATGTGTAAGCCCCCCAAACATAACATGCGACATTTTCGAAGACTGTTCAAGCAATGCAGCATTCAATTCAGGTACGTTATAACCGTGTATGGCACACCACCATGATGACATGCCATCAATCACACGAGTTCCATCTTCAAATTCCAGAAAAACGCCTTCTGCCCGTTTCACCGGATAAACTGGCCCGGGATTGAGCATCGAAGCATAGGGGTGCCAAACATGCTGTGATTCGAAATCGAGCCAGCTCATACGCTTAATCTACCCTGCTCAATCAGATCCAGAGTCAAACGCTCAATGACAGTGATATTATCTTCAACCGAGGCACCCTTGATCAGTTTTTCCGCATCAACAATGCGTTTAACCGCAAGTGACAACTCTGCTCCTGCCCAGGCTTTCGATTCAGCTCCGACCTTCGACCTTGCATCGCCAAACACCTTGGCCGCCATTAACGGGTTCCGATCTCCCTGTGAAGCAAACCAGCGATACATCAATAGCTGCTGCATACGTGTACCCAACCATGAAATCATCTGTACTTCGGCAACCTGCTGATTCCTCAGCAGATGCCGGGCCAGCCCGACTGCACGCGCTTCTCGCATCGCCACTGCATGGCACCATTCATCCAGAGCACCCGGTGCGCGTTCACCCAACAGCTCGGCCACAACATCCGCTCCGATCTCTGCACCCCTGCCATTATCATACCAGCTCAGGCGCTCAATCATCTGCCTGGCAGCAAGACGCATACCGCAAAGACTTTCAGCCATCCATAACAGCGCATCCTGTTTTACATCTAAACCGGCCTTAGAGATTTCACTCTCCAGCCAACGGGCAAAGCTGGATTCATCGGGTTTACCAAACTCACATTCCGCCACATCGGACTGCGCTTTCATCTTTTTATTCAGCGCTTTTTTCCAATCAATGCCGGGGGCACAGATAATCAGACGATTATCATCGAGCACAGCATTTGAAAGCCTTAACAGATGGTCGGTTTGCTTCGGATTGGCAGACTGTGCATTGCGAATCAGCGCATAACAGGTGGAAGGCCCGAACAACCCCTGATTTCTTGATGCTTCCTCGATTCTTGCCAGCTCATTAATATCTACACGCAGACGATGAGCCTGTTTATCACCTGCGGCCAGCAGTGCTTCTGCCGCTTCGAAGATAGCATCTTCATCTTCTCCGTGCAGGTAATAGGCATTGTATTCGGGGGGAATCAGGCTATTTGGCCTCAGGCGCATATTAAATCACCTTCAGTAGAAACACTTAGAAACCCGAACGAAGACGCCCGAGCGCATCATTCACCCACTGCTTACGCAAATCTCGCAGCAAGCGCTCTTTTGATGCTTCGATACTTGCCGGCCCACCGGTCACAAAGACATCCCCACGCTGCAACAATATGCCGCTCTGCCAAACCCGCTGGCCAGAGCGCTGCACAAACAGGGAACCACTATAGGTCATCTGATACTGCGTCGCCACGCCTGCCGCATCATAAGCAGATGGAACAAAAGCCACCGGCTGAATATTCACATGTAATACTGCATGCGCATCGGCATCAACTACCTCTGCTGAATCCACCAGCGCAAAGCTCTCTGAAGACAGGCGATTTCTGAATATAGAGAGCGCCTTCTGCTTGTCACCGGAGACGTTGATTGTGACTGTTTTTATATCGGCAGGAATAGCGCCCGAAGACTCACCGTGACCAACCAGATGATAGCCGCAACCATTCAACAGCAGCGTCATCGCCAGCACAGCGGTCAGCAGGATATGTCTCATTGCGGCTTCACTACAACATTAAGCAGGCGACCCGGTACCAGAATCACTTTGACGATCTGCATACCGTCCAGCCACTTATTGATTGAATCATCAGCCTGAGCTGCTGCCAATGCCTCATCCTGACCTGCATCTTTGGCAATGATGATTTCCCCACGCCTTTTACCCTGAATCTGCACAGCCAGTGTAATCTCATCCTGCACCAGTGCCGCCTCATCCACTTCAGGCCAGCCTGCCACCACAGCAATCTCTGCCATACCGAGCCTCTCTGCCAATTCGCAGGCAAAATGAGGTACAAACGGGGCGAGCATGGTAGCCAGGGCCTCAACACCTTCACGATAGGCAGCTTTTCCACTCGTGCCTGCAGGCTTGTAATCCTGCAGGGCATTGGCCAACTCCATCAATGCGGCAATCGCCACATTAAATGCGAAACCATGTTCAAAAGCATGTGTCACACGCTGAATGGTTGCATGAATAGTACGGCGCACCTGTTTTACAGCTGCAGCTTCATCTTCACCCTCACATAGATCAAGCCGCTCCAGCAGGCGCCAGACACGCTTCAGGAAACGAAAACCGCCTTCTACGCCGGCATCATTCCATTCCAGTTCTTTCTCCGGTGGTGCAGCAAACAGTGTAAACAGGCGTGCAGTATCGGCACCGAAGTTTTCTATGATCGCCTTCGGATCCACGGTATTACCCTTGGACTTGGACATCTTGGTACCATCTTTAAGCACCATACCCTGTGTAAGCAGGTTCTTGAACGGCTCATCACCGCCCTGCTCGCTGGTAAACAGCCCTGCATCACGCATCAGCTTATGATAAAAACGGGCATATAACAGATGCAGCACAGCATGCTCCACTCCGCCAATATACTGATCCACGGCGGCCCAACGATTCATCGCTTCGGCATCAACCATGGCCTGTTCATTGCGCGCAGATGTATAGCGATTCATGTACCAGGATGATTCCATGAAGGTATCAAAGGTATCGAGCTCACGTTCAGCAGCTTTGCCACACTTGGGACAGGTGGTATGCCTGAATTCATCACATTCATTCAACGGTGACGCACCACCGGTCGGCTGCAGATGGGTTGGCAGTATAACAGGCAACTGATCATCCGGCACGGCCACTTCGCCACAATCCTGACAATGAATCACAGGGATCGGAGAGCCCCAGTAACGCTGACGCGAAACCAGCCAGTCCCTTAAGCGGTACTGTACCCGCTCACTGCCTTTATCATTTTCGCTCAACCACTCGATGATAGCTTGCTTCGCATCAGCTGAAGCCAGACCATCAAACTGAGCGGAATTGATCAGAATACCGGCTTCGGTGAAAGCCGCCGATTCTATATCCCAATCACCATCAGCAGGTTTAATCACCTGTTGAATTCGCAGGCCATATTTTCTGGCAAAGTCAAAATCACGCTCATCATGGGCTGGAACGCTCATCACAGCGCCTGTGCCGTACCCCATGAGTACGAAGTTCGCTACCCAGACCGGTACCAGTTCGCCTGAAATCGGGTGAATCGCGTGAAAGCCGGTTGCCATACCTTTCTTTTCCATGGTTTCAACATCGGCTTCTTTGGTTGATATTCTACTGCACTCGTCCAGAAAAACGGCAAGCTCAGGGTTGTTTTCTGCAGCCTTCTGCGCCAGTGGATGCGCCGCAGCAACGGCCATATAGGTCACGCCCATCAATGTATCAGGACGGGTGGTGAAAATATCCAGTGTTTCATCCGAGCCTTCGATACCGAATGAGACCTCCGCACCGCTTGATTTACCAATCCAGTTGCGCTGCATACCAACCACTTTTTCCGGCCAACCGGTCAGCTTATCCAGATCAGCCAGCAGCTCCTCTGCATAATCGGTAATTCGAATAAACCACTGTTTCAGGTTCTTCTTGATGACGGGCGTATCACAACGCCAGCAGACGCCATCCACCACTTGCTCATTGGCAAGCACTGTATGGCAGGGGTCACACCAGTTCACTTCGGCTTCAGCCTGATAGGCCAGGCCTTTTTCCATCAGACGTGTAAACATCCACTGTTCCCAGCGGTAATACTCGGGCCTGCATGTGGCAATCTCACGTGACCAGTCATACGAAAGTCCAAGGCGTTTAAGCTGGCTACGCATCTGATCGATATTGCTATAAGTCCATTCGGCTGGCGGACGGTGATGTTTGATCGCCGCATTTTCTGCTGGAAGTCCGAATGCATCCCAACCGATCGGATGTAATACATTAAAGCCGCGCATACGCTTATAACGCGCGACAGCATCACCGAGACAATAGTTGCGCACATGGCCCATATGAAGATTGCCGGAAGGATAAGGGAACATCACCAGGCAGTAGTAAGATTCACGATCATCATCATCGCGCGCAGCATCAATACCTGCCGCATCCCATTTTTGCTGCCATTTAGCTTCAATCTGTTGTGCTTCGTAACGATCAGACACCTGCAAACACTCCCGGAAAGGCCTGTTATGACCTAAATAAACTCAAAGCCGGATGATGATGTCTGGAAGAAGGAAAGAAAAGGGGCAGTCCATCCGGACCGCCCCTGAAATATAAACTAATGTATGCAGTTCTTAGTTTGCGACAGCCTGTTTCAACTTTTTCATCGCTCGTGCCTCAAGCTGGCGCACGCGTTCAATGGATACACCAAAAGCTTCAGACAGCTCCTTCAACGTTGCCGGCTCTTCTGCCAGATGGCGACGCTCGACAATCAAACGATCCCGATCTGCCAGGCTATTCAGAGCTTTGTACAACATACCCTTCTGATGATCTTCCCAGTTGGACTCAAGCACAATCTGCTCAGGTGTCGCATCGTTACCCGGCAATGCATGCACAAGGGCTGAGCCCTCTTCACACTCGGCATCCAATGAAACATCACGCTGCAAAAATGCGCTCGCAGCCTCCTGATATTCGGCACCATTCATGCCGTAATCCGCGCCCACCTCATCAGCATGGCGCCCATCAATAGCGGCGATGGCATTTTTGGCTTTCTGCAAACCTGCAAACACACGCCGCTGCAGCTTGTTGGTGCCTAGCTTTACAATGCTCCATGAACGCAAAATAAAATCGTGAATAGATGCACGCACCCACCACGATGCATAAGTCATCAGGCGAAAGCCACGATCCGGATCAAAACGTTTCACAGCATGCATCAGGCCCATCGTGCCTTCCTGAATCAGATCCATCTCCGGCAAACCAAAATGACGATACTCACGGGCAATCGCAGCTACTCCACCGAGATTAGCCACGACAAGCTGACGTGCAGCTTCACGATCTCCGTTGTCATGCCAGAGTCGGGACAGGCGATTCTCTTCCTCACGGTCGAGACGATCCACTTTCCGCACATCGCGCGAAAAGAGAGAAAGACTTGTCATTTCATGTGTTGCAGCTGTCACGTAATATCACCTCTAAAACTTGATTGTCTTCTTTAGCACTCAAGCTGTAAGAGTGCCAATTTAATGATTAAAACAGCGTTAAGCAAGTCTATTGCCAGTTTAATTTATTGTCTCATAGCTCGATTCAAAGCTCGTTTAGCCTGAGATTTACGCTTATTAGCCACATCAGACACATGCTCTGCATCTTTAAAATTATTAAATGCCAACTCAAGGGCAGAGCCATGCAACCAATCCATTACAATTACTATGTCATCCTTATTGGCGCTAACCACACCCCCAACATCTCCACTAAGAATAGACATCCAATGCTTGCAGCTACTTCTATTTTCACCAGCCCGGCAGGTACAAATAACATTCAAATTGCTACCATCTAAAGTAAAAGTAACAGTATATGGAGTTTCTGAACTGCCTTGAACAAGGAACTTGATCATAGCGTTGTCCTGTGACTTCTTATTCAAACAACAAACCCATGGCTAGCCAATCTAAACATGCTTATCTTTGCATTCTTGGATGGGGCATATACAGCTGATTTGATCAAATCAATCAATTTTTCTTCGCTGTTTAGATTCACCTTGAAAAGAGCAACATCTAGCGTTGGTGCAATATCAGCACAATTTATTATTCCAGCCTCGCTTGGCGATAGAATAATTGGATCACCCTCAAGACATTCCGCCAAAGCTGCTTTAATTTTTTGATACTTCGCTTTTGAAACAGGGTTCGCCATATCTCTAGGCAAAACAAATGTAAGATGGTTTTTAGAGTAATTAGAAAGTTCTTTAGGAGCTTTTTTAAGCAACTTCATTATATGCTTTAATCTAATTGGCATCGCTAGAGTTTCTTTTGACTCTAAAACTTTCAAATCATTTTTCCAAAGTGCCGTATAGAGTTTCCCTTGAGTCGTTGTGATCGACTTCGTCAGCGTTAGATTTTCGTACAGGTCAATCCTAACTTCAGAAGACCAGTTTTTTTCGAACACTGCCCCTGCACCCTTTACCGCAGTACTTGAACGCGCTGGATACCTCACTTGCAAAGAGAAGCCAATTTTATCCCCCGCTTCTTTCCAACAATCGCCATACGCCAAAGGACTGTCATAAAAAACGTCCCCTTCTTCAAACCTGCACAGATTCACCGCATCAGAAAATGCAACGGGAACTGCCCACCTAAAAGATGAATAATACTCTTTCATAATAAAACATCCTGCTTGGGTTCTTCAGGTTCAGAGATCTGCTCCTCCTCTAGAAGAGAAAGAAACTCGGTTTCATCTATCACTTTCACGCCCAACTTATTGGCCTGATCCAATTTTGATCCAGCCCCCGGACCAGCAATAACCAAATCAGTATTCTTTGACACTGACCCAGCGGGCTTAGCCCCCAATGATCGCAATCTTTCTTTAGCATCAGACCGACTCATTTTCTCAAGTGTTCCAGTCACTACAATAGTTTTCCCTTTAAATGGGTTATCGACAAGATTTGAAGTCGCCTCAATTTCTTTTGGCCACAAACCGTTCGTTCTAAATGATTCCAAAACTCGGATGTTATGGTCTTCCTCAAAAAATGACTTAATACTTTTCGCTACTTCTGGGCCAACATCCTCAATTGATTGCAACTCTTCAAGACTGGCATCTCTAACCCTCTCAATGCAACCAAAGCGCTTAGCTAAAGAGAAAGCTGTAACTTCACCGACTTGCCGAATGCCAAGTGCAAAAATAAATTTTGATAAAGGCCTTGCCTTACTAGCTTCAACCGCCTTCTTTAGTGCACTAATTTTCTTCTCACCAAAACCTTTTCGACCCACCAAGGCATCAAAATCAATTCGATATATTTGATCAATAGAGTATAACTTTAATTTTGAATCACCCGGTTCATCCACCAACATTTCTATCAATTTGGCACCCATTGAATCAATATCCATACACCCTCTTGAAACAAAATGTTTTAGCCTTTGTTTCAACTGGGCAGAACAAGACAATCCACCAGAACAGTATATATCAGCTTCTAATTCATTTCTTTCAGAATGAGCGTTACAAACTGGGCATTTCTTAGGTGCTGATGAGGGAAGCCCTCTGTTATTGCCAAATTCATACAGACGAACTACTTCTGGGATCACATCTCCTGCTCGACGAATGACTACTTTATCATTAGCTCGAATGTCTTTCCTGGTCATCTCCTGAAGGTTATGCAACGTGGCTCTTGAAACAGTTACACCACCGACCTTTACAGGTTCCATATCTGCCACAGGCGTTATCTTGCCAGTGCGGCCAACCTGCCAAATGATTTCTTTAACAGTAGTTTCAACTTCTTCAGCAGGAAATTTGTGCGCTACTGCCCAGCGAGGATATCGGGCATCAGCCCCAATAGTATCTTGTGAAAGAAATTCATCTAACTTATAAACCACGCCATCTATTTCATATGGCATGACGGATCTCTTTTCCAAAAGAACTTGGTACCTATCAAGTAAAGCATTCACACTATTGACCAGCACAGTTTCTTGCACAGCAAATCCAAAAGAGTTTAAACGTTCAAGGAGACTGGACTGACTTGAAGCCAATACCCTGCCCCCTATACCTGCACCATAGGCAAAGAAACAAAGTCTGCGCTTAGCCGTCACTTTCGCATTTAGCTGGCGTAATGATCCAGCTGCTGCATTGCGCGGATTAGCAAAGAGAACAAGGCCTTCAGTGTCCTGCCTCTCATTTAACTCAGCGAATGCCTGTTTGGACATATATACTTCACCGCGTACTTCCAGAACATCAGGCACAGGAAAACCATCAGTATTCAACTGCCAAGGAATATCAGAAATGGTTCGGACGTTGTCAGTGACATCTTCACCAGTGGTGCCATCTCCACGTGTAGCTGCCACCGTCAAAACTCCCTGCTCATAACGCAGGTTTACTGCTAGCCCATCGACTTTTGGCTCAACAATAAAATGTAGTTCATCATCAATAACTTCTTTCTTGCAGCGTTGTACGAATGATTCAACTGCATCTTTATCGAAAACATCTTTTAGAGACAGTAGCTGCTCCCCATGCTTTCTGGATTGAAAAGTAGAAGAAGGCGGCGCTCCCACGGTTTGCGTGGGGGAATCGGCAGGAACGGGCTCAGCCAGCTCTGTCTCAAGGGTGGTCAGTTCACGTAACAGGCGATCATATTCAGCATCCGTAATCATCGGAGCATCCAGAATATAATAACGATAATTATGCTCTGTCAGTTCTGTACGAAGTACATTGATACGCTGCTTTAAAGCGTCCTGATCTGTTTCAGCTATTATCTGGCTGACTTTCTCCACTGACGACCCCACTGAATGGCTCACTTAACATCTGCTCGACTGAATCCAACACAGGCTGTGACTCCCAGTCAACAGCGCCAATCAAATGATGGCGAATTTTGCCGTCTTTACCAATCAGGAAACTTTCAGGAAACCTGAATACCCCGAACTGCTGTGAAACATAGGTCGTACCATCATGCAACACCTGGAACGGCATATCGTGTTCGTTAACAAATGTGATCAGATCATCACGGTGTTTGTCCACCGATACAGCAATTATTTTCAGGCCTTTCCCGGCATATCTATTGTGAAGCTCGGCCATGGACGGGATTTCCTTACGACAAGGCGGACACCATGTTGCCCAGAAGTTCAGCAACACAACTTCACCCTTCGGTATAATACCGTGCAGTTGGCCCTTCAGGTCAGGTAACTGCAAGGCTGCCAGTTGCGGTCCCTGCTTCATCGCTGCTGTTGTTGCCTTCGGAAGCGCCAGCCAGACGATGGCCCCCATGCCTGCCACAATACCCAAAACCAGTAACCAGCGATATTTCATCATATCCCTACAGCATCCTGCCGACCAAGTTCAGTCAGTGATTTTTTTAGCTCGTCTTCTACCAGCCGGTGTTTGAACAATACTCTGTTCTCAAACACCAGCACAGGCACATCCAGACCATAGGATACCATCAGTGTTTTATCCCGGTCCACATCTACCGTTTCCCATGTGCACAGCCCCTCATCAGCCAGAGTCGCAAGCACCGCCTTGGCATCGTCGCAAAGGCAGCAGACGCGCCGGCTCATTAACTGAAGATGAGGGATAGTCATAAGGCAGTTATCTATCAGCCTTCGACTTCGGCAGCTTGATCAGGGCAAAGACCTGATCACCGCGACGATCCAACATCACACGCAGCACATCACCGGGTTTAAACTGGCCGGCCATTTTGGAGAAGCTCGCCATATTTTTAATATCGCTACCATTGATACGGTAAATCACATCACCGCGCTGAAGACCTGCACGTGATGCAGGCAGGCCCTGCTGGATCTGTGAAACCACAACACCTTTTTTAACCCTTGTTTGCAGGCGTGCCGCCAGATCCGAGGTCAGATTTTCGAGCACCATACCAAGCCGCACCTTGCTCACACCAGAGCTGCTGTTGCCGTTCTGAGCAGTCTGCTCATCCGGCATCGCCTCAACCTTCACGGTGATCACTTTGGCTTTACCATCACGGATAATACCGATCTTCACCTTATCTCCAGGTGCGTGACGCGCCACTTTGATCGGCAGATCATGCGCCTTACGAATCGGTGTACCATCGATAGAAACAATTACATCACCGGCGCGGATACCAGCCTTGTCAGCTGCCGATCCGGCTTCAACCTGCGGCACCAGTGCACCATCACGTGATTTCAGACCCAGCGCTTTGGCTGTCTCCTTGTTGATATCAGCAATATGCACTCCCAGACGGGCGCGTGTCACATGTCCTTTCTCTTTCAACTCATCAAGAATCGGCTTGGCCAGATTAATCGGAATCGCAAAACCGATACCATTATTACCGCCGCTGCGCGAATAAATGGCCGTGTTGATACCGACCACTTCGCCTCTGGTATTGAATAGTGGACCACCGGAGTTACCCGGATTAATCGCTGCATCGGTCTGAATGAAATCATCGTACGGACCTGAGCCGATCACACGTCCCTTCGCCGATACAATACCTGCAGTCACTGTCTGGGACAGACCGAACGGATTACCGATTGCAACTGCCCAGTCACCTACACGCAAGGCTTCGGAGTTGCCTATTTTCACCTTTTTCAAACCCTTGGCTTTGATCTTCAGCAAGGCCACATCAAGTTTTGAATCCGCGCCAATAACTTTTGCTTCATGTTCTGTGCCGTCACGCATCTTCACGATCACTTCATCAGCACCATCAACCACATGGTTATTGGTTACCACATAGCCATCAGCTGAAATAATGAAGCCGGTACCAAGAGAGTGTTTCTCCTGCTGCTGTTGAGGCATGTTGCGCAAAAAATCATTAAAGAAATCGTTGAATGGTGAACCCTGCGGAAGCTGCATTCCCGGAGGCATGCCTTGCATTCTCTGTTTCGCATGCTGGGTGGTGCTTATATTTACTACCGAATCAGCCTGTTCAGCCGCCAGATCTGCAAAACTCTCCGGCATCGCATGAGCGGAAGAAACCCACATCACTGCTGCCACAAACATTGGAACCATGACTCTAAAATAACTCAATCTGCACTCCTTGAAATGTAGTCAGGCCGCTTTTTAAGCAACCAAGATGAATAAAAGATGAAAATGATGTGTTAAAATCGAAATTGTTGTTAGCCGACCAGTGATTCAGCCTGCCGAATTACCTTGACCATTCTGATATCCAGACTGGTTTTCTTGCCTAAAGGCGAGACCATCTGCCAGGCAAATGTGACAATCACAGCTGCCAAACCCGCAACAGCGGCCAACAGCTCAGCATGTGGCAAGCCTTGCTGCAGGGCAAACGAGCGCATAGCCAGCCCGACAAACACAAAGGCCAGCATGGGTAATGCATACAGCTTAAATGAGACTTTCAGTAGCAGACTATCAGGCACTTCAAGCAACACCTGATCACCCACAGCAGCTGAAACACTGTTATTCACCTTCAACTCAATGGCGCGCTCAATCCATGATCCCATGGTTGAGCAGGAGGTTTTTCCAGCACAACCACCACATGCGGATGCTCTTTGTCCACGCACAAGCGCCTGATTTCCTTCCACTGCGATGACTTCAACCTGCTGTTCCATATCACTCCGATACTCGCATTCTTTCACACGATCCACTGCTTCGTCAGAAGAAGCATGGCGCATATTACACTAATCTGATCTCGTCGCGCCATCCCCTGAGTATTTCAAATGGTTTCTAATCAACATTATACGGCTAGAGTTCGCTACACATGGATCAATACAGATTGAAAACTGACTATCTGATTATCGGCAGTGGTGCCGCAGGATTACTTGCGGCCAACAGACTGGCACAGCACGGTAAAGTCATACTGGTGAACAAGGGTAGCTTTCAGGACTCAAGCACATGGTATGCTCAGGGTGGCATTGCAGGTGTGCTTTCCGATTCCGATTCCACCGAATCACATGTGCTGGACACCATCAGATGCGGAGCCGGCTTGTGCCATGAAGATGTGGTGGAGGCCATTGTCAATCGGGGCAATGCCATCATTCATGAACTTGTTGAGATCGGCACACAGTTTGATCGGAAGGATGGTGAACTGCACCTGACTCAGGAGGGAGGGCATAGCAACCGTCGCGTTGCCCATGCTCAGGATGCCACCGGCAAAGCCATCAGCAACGCCCTTCTATCACGCATAAAACCACACCCGAACATTATGCGACTGGAGCAACATACCGCCATTGACCTGGTCACATCCAGTCGCCTTGGTCGCACAGATACAAACCGCTGCCTTGGCGCATACGTCCTTTCCCCTGAAGGAAAAGTCCTCACCATTGAAGCTGGCCATACCATTCTGGCCACAGGGGGGGCTGGCAAAGTATATCTCTACACCTCCAATCCGCATGCCTCCACCGGCGACGGCATTGCCATGGCCTGGCGTGCAGGCTGTGCTGTGATGAATCTTGAGTTTATTCAGTTTCACCCGACCTGCCTGTTCCACCGTCAGGGTTCCAATATGCTGCTTTCTGAAGCTCTGCGCGGTGAAGGCGCGCATCTGGTAGACAAACAGGGCAGGCGCTTTGTGTTTGATTATGATGAACGCGGCGAACTGGCTCCGCGTGATATTGTCGCCCGGGCCATTGACCATGAAATGAAAAAACAGGGCGCAGACTGCATGTATCTGGATGCCCGGCCCATGGGTGAGGATCTGATCCTGGATCATTTCCCCAATACCCATGCCCGCCTGCAACAGCTCTGCTTAAACATGCTGAATGAACCCATCCCTATCGTGCCTGCAGCGCACTATGTTTGCGGGGGCATTCAAACCGACGTACATGGGAAAACCGAGCTTGAGGGGCTGCATGCCATTGGTGAAACTGCCTGTACGGGCCTGCATGGTGCCAACAGACTGGCCAGCAACTCGTTGCTGGAGTGTCTGGTCATGGCCGACTACTGCGCCAAGGATATCCTCAGGGAACATGTGCCGGATTCACCGCCCATTCCGTCATGGGATGACAGCGGCATTGTACCGGAAACAGAACGCATCCAGATTAAATTAAACTGGGATGAGATTCGCGCCACGATGGCGCATTATGTCGGCATTGTACGATCCGATGACAGGCTGCGTATGGCCCGCCGTCGCCTGCGCGTTATCCGGGAAGAGATTGCCTCTTATTACTGGAAACATCCGGTCAGTCAGGACCTGCTTGAATTGCGTAATCTGGCGCAGGTATCCGAGTTGATTATTCAGAGCGCCCAGCAGCGCAAAGAATCGCGCGGTTTACACTTTTCCACCGACCACTCGCAAACTGACAAACTAGCCAGTGACACCATATTAAGGCCGGATGAGCCATGAAAGACTGTCTGATCGCCTGTATCCGGGGGCGGGTACAAGGCGTTGGCTTCCGTTATCATACTCAGGCTCAGGCCAATCGCCTGAACATCTCAGGCTGGGTGCGCAATTGTCCGGATGGTAGTGTCGAAGCCTGCATCTGCGGTAACCCGACTCAAATCGCCTCTATGCAACAGTGGTTAAAGCAGGGGCCGGATTTCGCAGTTGTCGATCATATTGAATTTTCTGCTGGTCATTTGCCCGATAACTGCAATGATTTTCGCATTCGTTATATTACCTAACTATTTCTCCTGGAGATTGAATGGATTTCAGCGCTCAACAGAACTTTGATCATGATCAGCAGGCCGGCGTCGGCATTCTGCTGACCAACCTCGGCACGCCTGATGCACCGACCAGGCAAGCATTGCGTACTTATCTGAAGGAGTTTCTCTGGGATCCGCGTGTGGTGGAAGAGCCACGCTGGAAATGGTGGCTGATTCTCAATGGCATCATTCTCAATACACGTCCGGCCAAATCGGCAGCGGCCTACAAAGAGGTCTGGAGTGACGAAGGATCGCCTTTGCTGGCTATCGGCAAAAAACAGTGCGCCAAGCTGCAGCAGGTTTTACAGAAAAAGTGCGGTGATAAGCTGCATGTTGAGCTTGCCATGCGCTATGGCAATCCATCCATTAAGACAGGGCTTGAAAGTTTGCGCCGGAAGAACTGCCGCAAAATCATCGTTCTGCCGCTCTATCCGCAATATTCAGCTACCACTACCGGCTCAACATTTGATGCCGTGAGCGATGCCTTGAAAACATGGCGGCGCGTGCCTGAACTTTGTATGATCGATGCATATCATGATCATCCAGCCTATATCGCAGCTCTGAGTGATAGTATTAAACAATACTGGCAGGAGCACGGGGAAGCTGAACGTCTACTGATGAGCTTCCACGGCATTCCCGAATCCTATTTCCAGGCAGGTGACCCCTACCCCTGCCATTGCCGCAAAACAGCCCGGCTGGTACGCGAAAACCTGGGACTGGATGAAGAGCAGGCACAACTGGCATTCCAGTCACGTTTCGGCAAAGACCCCTGGGTTCAACCTTATACAGATGAAACCCTGAAGGCGTGGGGTAAATCAGGTCCGGCCACGGTGGATGTAGTCTGCCCCGGCTTCGCTGCAGATTGTCTGGAAACCATTGAAGAGATCGGCATTGAAAACCGCGACTATTTTCTTGAAGCCGGTGGCACAAGATACCGCTACATACCAGCCCTGAATGATAGTAATGCGCATATCGATGCCCTCGCACAGGTGGTTTTACAGCGTCTTTAGCCAGACCATCGCACAGCACCCTATGTTTACAGCACATAGGTATCTTTCACCGCAGAGTACGCAAAGTCTCGCAGAGCAAACACTTACATTTTAGTATGTTAGGTTTTTATTGTGTTGACCCC
This sequence comes from Mariprofundus micogutta, assembly GCF_001895085.1. Taxonomy (GTDB): domain Bacteria; phylum Pseudomonadota; class Zetaproteobacteria; order Mariprofundales; family Mariprofundaceae; genus Mariprofundus; species Mariprofundus micogutta. The sequence goes on from NZ_BDFD01000003.1 coordinate 72,421, forward strand.
ACTATAGCGATCCGATGCATACCTCTACTTTTGCCAGCCGGGTCTTTGACTTCCTTTGCAAAACTTTGCGGTAAATGCTTTTAATACGGCTGATCTGCGTTACCAGCTATCAGCTTGCCCCTTGAAAGGGATTACACCCGGCTTAGCGGTACTCCGGTTTTTCAATCGTGATGTTTGCAGCCGCTTCCACTTCTCCGTACCACTGCTGCAGGCGCTGATGTTGCAATACGCTGATAATTTCAACACGTACCTCATCAAGCGATTTCAGAGCCGCCTCACGTTTACCCAGTAGCTCTATCACGTGCCAGCCGAACTTGGTCCTGACTGGCCTGCTCAAACCATGTTTTTTCAATTCGAATACCGCATCATCAAAAGCTTTCACCATCACACCACGTGGAAACCAGTTCAGATCCCCACCCCGAGATTTATTGCTGTCATCCAGCGACTGACTCGCCGCCAGCGCAGTAAAGGATGCTCTGTTTTTGCGTAGTTTCTTTAACAGATCCCAAGCCTGTTTTTCTGTTCGCACAAGAATATGACGCGCATGCACCTGTTCTGGCACAGTAAATTCATCCAGATGCTTTTTATAATAAACCTGAATCTCAGCATCCTGGATTTTCTTCATATTCACCAGTTGCCACTCTTTGGCCGCATCAATCAGGATTTGACGACGCACCGATTCGATACGTTGCTGAATGGCAGGGTCCAGATCCAGCCCCAATTGTCTGGCCTTTTGACTGATGGCCTGCCTGTGAACAAGCGAACGCAATATATGACCTCGTGCTTTAGGATCATCACGATACTGGTACATGGTATCCGGCATATTGGCCATTTCGACATCAATATCCGACTCATGAATAGCAACACCGCCAACCCTGGCTACTACCGGGCTGAGGTTTGCATCCTGCTGCAGGGATTCATCCTGCTGCTGGCAGGCAGCCAGTAGGCCCAGAAATATAAGCAGCAGAAATCTCATTCATTCACCTCTTGTCCATCGTGGATAGCAGTGCCCTGTCCCGTAGAAGAACACGCTATCAGAGTCATCCCAAAACACCAAAGCAAGGCGCGACCCGCAGGCAATGGCATGCCCTTGGCAAGGGACGTAACACCGCATTGGTGCTTTGGGGTGGCTCCCTTCGGGCGAATACTGGCGGGCGTTCGGCTGTGTTGCACTCGTTTGAATTGGCTTCGGCCAGTCCTACTCATCGTGCGCCTTGCCGCACATCCCGCCAGCATTCGCTGATAGTGCGCTCTTCTATGGGATAGGACACTAGGGTAGCGTCGCCCCTCTGCACAACCAAGCCTTGATCGTGCGTTATTTCTATGTGGGAGAATAACAGATGTCACCTGTAGTTATGGCAGTCACCGTACTCTGCCTCTATTTAATTTTTTTCCGCTTTTATGCCAAGCGTATTCTCGCCAGGAAAGTCTTTGAACTGGATGATGTCAACGAAACCCCTGCTCATGCGCTACGCGATGATGTCGATTATGTGCCTGCCAATAAATATATCCTCTTCGGCCATCACTATGCCTCCATTGCCGGTCTTGCCCCCATGCTGGGGCCTGCGATTGCCGTCATCTGGGGCTGGGTACCGGCACTGTGCTGGGTGGTATTCGGCACGCTTCTGGTCGGCGCCGTTCATGATTTCTCAGCCCTCGTGCTCTCCATTCGTCATAAAGGGCAGAGTGTCGGAACCATTGCCCGCGATGTGATCAGTCCACGTACACGCCTGCTCTTTCTGCTGGTGATATTTTTCCTCGTAGCTCTGGCCATGGGTGTATTTGTACTGGTGATTTCGGGCCTCTTTGCTGCACCCGATGCAGCCAACATCCCTTCGACTTCACATCCGGAAGCAGTATTCCCTACCTACTCACTGATGCTCATTGCCATGGTTATCGGATTTATGGTTTATAAAAAGAACATGCCGTTATGGCCCATGATCGGGCTCGGCTTCGTACTGATGCTGACCACAACATATCTCGGCCTGGAAATGCCTGTCACCGGATTCACCGCTGGCGACTGGACCTGGACACTGCTCATCTATGCCTTTGTCGCCAGCATACTACCTGTCTGGTTGCTACTGCAGCCGCGTGACTTCCTGAATTCACTACTACTTTATCTGGCACTGTTTGCCATGATGGCTGGTTTCTTCGTGCTCTCACCTGACTGGGTCGCACCTGCGATCAATCCGAACCCTGTTGGAGCACCGCCGTTGATGCCGTTCCTGTTCATCGTCATTGCCTGCGGTGCAGTCTCCGGCTTCCATGGGCTGGTTGCTTCAGGCACGACTTCGAAACAGCTGAACAAAGAATCCGATGCGCCCTTTGTCGGTTATGTCGGCATGATCGGTGAATCACTGCTAGCTCTGCTGGCAGTGCTTGCCACAACAGCAGGTGCATTTTCATCACGTGCCGAATGGGAATCATTTTACGGCTCATGGGACAAAGCTGCGGGTCTGCACCAGAAACTCGGCGTATTCATTCAGGGCAATGCCAACTTCATCCATCAACTCGGCGTACCACTCGATTACGCTGCGGCGTTCATCTCTGTTGTTGTCGTGGGCTTTGCCATGACCTCGGTTGATACCGGCGCACGCCTGTTGCGCTTCAATCTGGAAGAGATCGGTCAGACGATTGGTGTAAAAGCGCTCGGCAACCGTTATATCGCCACCTTCCTTGCTGTTGCAGCCATCGGTTTCTTCGCCTTCTTCAAGGTCGACGGTAAACCGGCAGGCCTGTTCCTCTGGACCCTGTTCGGCACCACCAACCAGATTCTCGCAGCACTGACCTTGCTGACCGTCACGATCTATCTGTATCGCAAGAAAAAACCGATCCTCTACACCCTGCTGCCGATGCTACTCGTTCTCGGCGCCACCATCGCCGGCATGGTCATGGGCATTTTCGGCGCCATCGCAAAAGAGCAGTGGATCGTCGCCTCAGTGGGCTCAGCCATCTTCCTGCTCGCCAGCTGGGTACTGGTCGAAGCGATGCTGGTAGTCAAAAAAGTAAAACTGGAGCGGGGCGGAGACCAAACCTCCGGCTAACTGCGACCATTCGTTCGAGTCCTGCATGGCTCCCCAAACAAAGCTCGAACGAATAATCAGAGCCCCCCAGAAGTAACTGCAGTGAATTCGTTCACTTTGTATCTTTTGTTGACCTGATTGTGTTGATCGACAGGTGCAATAATCGGACTCGGCCGCTATGCTCGCGGGATGCGCTTTGCTCCATTTGCCCACCTGCATAACCACTCGGATTTCTCCCTGTTAGGATCTACCCTCAGGGTGGGTGATATGCTGAAAAGGGCGGCAGAGCTTAAGCAGCCGGCCATCGCACTGACCGATTACGGTAACCTCTTTGGTGCCATCGAGTTCTATTCCAAAGCCATGCAAATGGGTATTAAACCTATTCTGGGCTGTGAAGTTTACCTCTGCGACGATCATAACGTGCGAATCTCCGAAGGACCGCGCGGACCAAATTTTCCGCAACTGGTACTGCTGGCCCGCAATAATCACGGCTGGCGAAATCTGTTGAAACTCATATCCGTCTCCTACATGGAGGGCTTTTACTACAAACCGCGTGTCGGCAAACCATATCTGGCTGAACATGCCGACGGTATCATTGCACTCTCTTCCGGCCTGAATGGTGAAGTGGAACAACTGCTACAAAAAGGCGATAGACAAGGTGCCAAAGCTGCAGCACTTGCCTATAAAAACATGTTCCACGAACACTGCTTTTTTCTAGAGCTGCAGCGCCACGGCTCTAATGGTCAGGAAGAGTTAAACCGTCAGGTCATTGAGCTGGCACATGAGTTGGATATTCCATTGGTAGCCAGTAATAACGCGCACTTTCTCGATCGTGACGACTTCAACTCATTTGAAGCTTTATTGGCTCTGCAGCAGAACCGTACTCTCAATGATGAAGTATCAGGTCATTTTACACCGGAATATTATCTCAAGTCGTATGAGGAGATGGAAGAGCTGTTCTCCGATATCCCCGAAGCACTGGAAAACACCATACACATTGCCAATCGTTGTAATGTGGACCTCCGCTTTGGAAACTATCAGTTGCCGGATTTTGTGCCGCCGGATGATATGGAACTCAATGCCTACATGCGTTCACAGGCACGCGAAGGCCTCGACCTGCGCTGGCCGGCGATTCTGGCTGGCTGCCCCGATGCAAATCGTGAGGAGTATGATAAACGGCTTGAATTTGAACTCGATATTATTGAAGGCATGGGTTTCCCCGGTTACTTCCTCATCGTATCAGAGTTCATCCTGTGGGCTAAAAATCATGATATCCCTGTCGGCCCCGGCCGTGGTTCCGGTGCAGGTTCTCTGGTGGCCTACTGCCAGAAGATCACCGATCTCGATCCGATCAAATACGGCTTACTGTTCGAACGATTCCTGAACCCTGAACGTGTATCGATGCCCGATTTCGATATCGATTTCTGCATGAGCCGCCGTGAAGAGGTAATTCGCTATGTCACCGAGAAATACGGTGAAGAGAAAGTTGCCCAGATTATTACCTTCGGCAAGATGAAGGCCAAAGCCGTGGTCCGCGATGTCGGTCGCGTACTGGGTATGGAACTCTCCAAGGTCAATCTGATTGCCAAACTGATCCCCAACGATCTGAAAATGACGCTGCAAAAAGCGCTGGTAGAAGAGCCGAAACTGGCCAAAATGATTGATGATGACCCCGAGGTCGCCCGCCTGTTTGAACTGGCCGATCGTCTCGAAGGTTGCCACCGTAATGCAGGTAAACATGCCGCCGGTGTGATTATCGGACGTCAGGATCTGGATGAATCAGCACCACTGTTCAAAGTGGCTGGCGAAGAGGGAAAAGTTGTTCAGTGGGATATGGGCAACAGCGAGAAGATGGGCCTGATCAAGTTCGACTTCCTCGGTCTGAAAACACTGACCGTGATTCATATTGCCTGCCAGCTGATCAAGAAATACGACAGCAGCCCTGAAGCTCAGGCTCTCAATATCGACACCATCCCGATGGATGACGAAGCCACATTCAAGCTGATGCAGCGCGGCCAGACCGGCGCGGTATTCCAGGTGGAATCATCCGGCATGCGTGATCTGCTCACGCGTCTGAGACCTGACTGCTTTGAAGATATTATCGCACTCGTTGCGCTGTATCGTCCGGGGCCGCTGGAATCGGGCATGGTGGACACCTACATCGAGTGTAAACATGGCCGTCAGGAGATTGTTTATCTGCTGCCCCAGCTCAAACCGATTCTGCAGGAGACCAATGGGGTGATCCTGTATCAGGAGCAGGTGATGCAGATCGCCCAGGTACTGGCCGGTTACACGCTCGGTCAGGCCGATATGCTGCGTCGTGCAATGGGTAAAAAGAAACCCGAAGAGATGGCCAAGCAGCGTAAGATTTTCATGGAAGGTGCAGAAACACAGAAGGTCAACCATGACAAGGCTGAACAGATTTTCGATCTGATGGAGAAATTCGCCGGTTACGGATTCAACAAATCACACTCGGCTGCCTATGCGCTGATATCCTACCAGACCGCTTATCTGAAAACACATTACCCGCAGGCATTCATGGCCGCCACACTGACCTGTGATATGGGTAATACCGATAAGGTTGCCGCTCTGGTGACTGACTGCCGCAATATGGATATCGAGATGTTGCCACCGCATGTCAACGAATCGGACTGGGAATTCAAACCGGAAAAGGATGGCATCCGCTACGGTCTTGGCGCCATCAAAGGTGTCGGTGAAGCAGCCATCAAGGAGATGGTGAACGAACGTCGCGAAAATGGCGCCTTTGATAACTTTGAAGCGCTGATTATGCGATCTCAGGGGCGCACCCTGAACAAACGTGTTCTGGAAGCACTGATCAAAGCAGCTGCCCTCGAAGGCCTGGTTCCTCATCAGCGAGCTGCCCTTGAAGGCCTCACCGAAGTGGTGGAAATGCTTGGCCGTAAGCGCAAGGAGTATGCTTCCAACCAGTCAGCCCTGTTTGAAGTCGCCGAACCTGAAGCCGGTGAAGGTGGTTTCCCTGATGTTGCGCCGTGGAATCCGGGTGAAATTCTGCAGGCTGAAAAAGAGGTCCTGGGCTTTTATCTGACAGGCCACCCTCTGGAAGCATTCCTGAACCGCACCAGTGGCCTTGGCGACTGCAACCTGACCGAACTGGCTGATCGTGAGCAGGACAGTCAGATCGTCATTCCGGTCGGTGTTTCGAGCATCCGACCGTATAACGGGCGCAGTGGAACTATGGCGTTTGTGCAAGTGGAAGACCTGCATGGACAGTCTGAAATGATCTGCTTTGCCAAGCTGTACGCCGAGGTCTCTGAACTGCTGCACGGCGATGCACCCATCCTGGTCGCCGCCAGAGTGGACAAGTCAAAAGATGACCCGGTATTGATAGCTGAGGCAATCGCATCACTGGATGGAATACTACCCGAACTGGTGCATGAAATTCAGATTACTGCTGCCAGCATTGCCTGGGATGAAATGACACTGGCAAGGTTAAAATCCATGGCCAGCGGGGGCGACGCAAGGCTCTCATTCCATGTACGCCTTCCAGACGCTAGTCTTGCGAAATTGATCACCGGCCCATGCATCAGCTGGAATGATGCTACCAAGGCACAACTGGATGCCAGATTTGGACCGGATGCTGTACGCCTGCGCTGCAAACCATGGCAACCACCGCGCAAACAGCAGGCACGTCGTGGATAAACGAGGAGATTGAAGTGGCTTATAGTTATTTGGAATTTGAACGTCCGATCGCAGAACTAACCTCAAAGATTGAAGAGTTGTCCGGCATGGGCAAAAGCTCAGGCATGAATATCGCTGAAGAGGTCGAAAAGCTGAATGAAAAACGGTCCAAGTTGATCGAGCAGACCTACAGCAAGGCAACACGCGCTCAGGTCTGTCAGCTATCGCGTCATCCTGACCGCCCGTATATTCTGGATTATATCCCACACATGTTTGATGATTTTCAGGAACTGCATGGTGACCGTGCATTCGCTGACGATGGTGCCATTGTAGGCGGCATTGCAAACTTCCGCGGCAAAAGTGTTATGGTGATCGGCCACCAGAAAGGCCGCGACACCAAAGAAAAATTGAAACGTAATTTCGGCATGCCAAGGCCTGAAGGATACCGCAAAGCACTGCGTCTGCTCAAACTGGCCGAACGCTTTGAAATCCCGGTTCTTACCTTCATCGATACAGCCGGTGCATGGCCCGGCATCGATGCTGAAGAACGCGGCCAGAGTGAAGCGATAGCCCGCAACCTGCAGGAACTGGCAGCACTTACAGTACCGGTAATCTGTACTGTAATCGGTGAAGGAGGGTCCGGTGGGGCATTGGCTATCGGAGTAGGAGATCGCATGTATATGCAGCAGTTCTCCACATATTCGGTAATCTCTCCTGAAGGCTGTGCAGCCATTCTCTGGCGTGACCGTGCGCATGCTGATGAAGCAGCAGAAGCTCTGAAACCAACAGCTGAAGACCTGCAGGAACTTGGCCTGATCGATGGCATCATTGCCGAGCCTCTGGAGGGAGCACACCGCAATGTCGAAGATGCGGCGGAACTGATCTCCGACACCCTGGAAAAAACACTGAATGAGTTGCTGGCTCTGCCTGTGGATCAACTGCTCGCCCAGCGCGCCGAGCGCCTCCGTAATCTGGGCCAGTACGGCGGCTAATCCTGCTATATTACCCTGAACAAGCAGCTTCAGGCACTTGTTCTGGGTAATACATGCGTTGATGCTCAAAACAGTTACCAACACCTTGCAAAATCAGGACAAAAAAAAGCACCCCGCCGAAGCGAGGTGCTTTAAAGTCTTACTTAGACGGTTTACTGTGGGTAAACGTTACGAGCCTGTGGGCCCTTCTGTCCGCCTTCTACTTTAAACTCAACCTTTGTTTTCTGAAAACAGCTCACTCTTTAGAAAAACAGTTGCCCAAAAATGCTCTTGATAACCATAGGCTTTTAATTTTACAGCTTCTCTTAAATGCCTTTTTGAACCTTCGGCATCCCCACCAATCCACAATGCCAAGGCAGTATAGAAATGAGCCTCTACCTTCTGAAAGGTCCCATTCGCATCTCTAACCAAAGCCATCTCATCTCTATTCGCATCTGTTAAATAATCATTGATTTTTTTGATCCATGGATCAGTGGAAGCTCCTTCGCTGATCGGTTCAAAAGCCTCTTCCATCTTCATCATATTAACAAAGCGTGGTGACTTTTTGCCATAAACGTCATGTACCCACTGTGCAATCCATTTAAGTTTGGGTGAATCGGTTTTTTTCACGACTTTCACATACTCAGTATATGCTCTTTTCCAATCGCCTTTCAAAACATTTGCAGCAGCAAAACGGCTTTTTCTAGCAGGTGATTTAGCTGCACTTGAAACAGGATGAGAAAGAAATTTAACGTCCACCTCACGACTGACTTTCATCAATGCCACCGCCTCATCTCCTTTGCCGAGATAGATAAGGGCATCCGTCAATGCCGCAGGGTGGAGCAAAATACCATCAAATATCATCCGAGCCTTGGCTTTCTGCGAAACCTCCATAGCTAGAGGAAATAACCCAAGTCTGACATATATCTGGCCCAACAGATTCAACGCATAAAGGTTACTTCCATGATTTGGAACTATTGCCACTGCCTTGGCCAAATGCCTTGCAGCCTTACCTAAAACTTCAGTCTCTTCATAAACATAGGTATTTTTTTCTGCAATGATATTATATAACTCTCCGGCCTGATAGAGAGCACTGCCATTATCTTTATCAAGCTCTAACGCCATCAAAGCTGCATCTAGAGCAAGGAATTCACGGTGTTCATTTTGCTGATGTACAGAAAGAATATACCAAGCAAGAACAGACTTAGGTTGCTGCCTGATCGCCTGTCTTAAAAGATTCAGTTTTTCTTCAGACGTTGCTGGTTCTGTAAACAGGCTCGGCCTGTCCCGCTGAAATGCATCGAGAATATCAAGCATCACTGGAGGATGAACAACCTCCTTCGCTTTTTGATGCAAAAGAGAAAACTCCTTCTCCAGAGCTTGTTTATTAAAGTCCTTTTCTCCGACGAGGTGGTATAGAAGCCTATAGTATTCAACTTGCAGATTAACATTGTCAGGCATCTGAGAACGAGCATCCCTCAATATTTTTTCTGCTTTTTTCAGCGTACTACTACTGCCACTCTCTAAGCCACGACGAACCTCAGTACGCCCTTTCTCCCAGAGTTCTATTGCAGAGTCAGACCCTGCTTTTGCGTAAGCGGTTACAGGCAATGAATTGATAGAGAAAAATGCCAGTGCCAGAAAAATAGAATATAATCTCATCGGGTACACGTCACTTACGGGGTATAACCTAGTGTGGTTGCTTGAGTGAATGACTTGGTAGATTCGCTAATCATCGCATTGTAGCCCTGAGCAACCCCAAGGATATACCAAGCTTGTCCATTTTCTTTATCTAACTCGACAACAGCAGTAGCAATTCTCAGGGCCTCTTCGAACTGCCCCTGCTTAATATAATGACGGGCGAGTTTTAGTTTAGACTCTTCTCCCCCCTCACCCTCACTTTTCGCTTTCAATTCGGCCAATGAATTATTCTTCTCATTTTCGTCATATGCGATAAGCCAACTCCCGCTATTTTTATGCAGGTTTTCAATTGCATAGTAATATTTTTTGTACCCTTTAGGGGATAGAGAAAGAGCTTTCTGCTTAAATTCCATAAATATGGAATACTCTTTTTCCCTTTTTTCACCTCTCTGGGTCACAACATAATAATCGTTATCCACAAACCCGCCTGAGTGTACAACCACAGGAAATCGTCTTTTTTTATCATGGAAATTAGCCTTGATCTGAAGGGTATGAGGCTGCTTGTCCAGCCAGTCATTTTCCCTTGATGCCGGAAGCGGAAGGACCCCCCGGGCATTGAACATACGATAAACTTGGGAAATGGCTACAGAAGGAAATATTTCTTTTTTTCCATTTTCTGATTTGAGATTAAATTCAGCCTTAATGGCGATCGGCTTCCATAGATCATTATGATGAAGCACTTCGGCGTCCACTTTCACATCACCTTTTTCAAGGGTAAAAAGCCCAGAAACCATTCTATTTAAATTCGTTTTACGGTTGTGATCTCTTAACCACCAGTCACGTAAATACTGTTCATATTCCCCAGAGAGAAAAGTATTCATCACAACATTTAAACTGCCATTTTTATTGGTGGTAAAATCTATTTCCAGCCTTGCGAGATTCTCATATAAATCATCTTGCTGAATGGTCGTTAATTTGCCTCCGTGACCATTAAGAACAAACACAGGCTGATCAAGCAGACTGTTATATATACCGGGGAAAAGACCTCGATCAGAGGTTGTATCCATCCATCTCGTGTTGTGTCCATCATCTGCCTGGGGAATATGTACAATCATATGATCGAAACTTAAATGGACCATATCCATATCAGGCTGGCCAACACGTCTGGTGGCAATCAGTGCAGGATAGGCATCTATACCAAGTTCCCTCAACAGCGAAACTGCCAATATAGTCTGATCTTTACAGTCGCCATACTGTTTTTGAATAATTTCATCAGCAATATGCGGCTCATATCCACCACGCCCCAGATGGGCATAAACATAACGGATATTTTGCTGCAAATATGCATATACAGCTCTGATCTTCTTATCCCTGCTGTCACCGGGGCGAGCAATCTTCTTAGCAAGTTTTGAAACCGCAGAAGTTGACTGAAATTTGTCTCGGACAAGGTTCCAGGACCATGAATCAACATCCATCCATTGCTTGCTGGTCGACACTCGGATTCTTTTTCTCAACGTATCAAAATCAGGCATATTCCCTTCAATCGAAATTGCAGGCAACCTATCCCAACTCCACATGTGTACTTGTCTGTTGGCTTTATTAGCAACATCGTAATCCGTTTTGCCCGGACCAAACTCTTTGATATGGATTTGCATCTGCTTAGGAAGGTTTAATTCGTATGACGCTTCACGCACTGGATCTGCCCTAAACCCATCCCCTCCAGCTGTAGGCTGAAACCAGTAGTTATCGGATCGATTGTAAAATAAATCAGGCATGGTCAACTTTTCACTTTGAATACGAAACTGAAATTCAATTATTGAACCAGGGCTAATATCAGGCAGTGAAAATGCCAACTCCGAGTCCTCAGAATAAAAATCCTGCCCGCTTTTATCGCGCCTCTGAATCGCGTCGCTAGCAACCGCTTTGATCACACCCTTATCGCTGAGAACATTGGCAAACTCAAGCTCAATATTGTTGTAATAATGATTATACGGAATCACGATACGGCCATAGTCTCTTGCAGCATCAAGATCATTGACCTGAATGGAGTAGTATTGCACCTCCTCCCAATGTTTGTCTTCGCGAACTATCACTTTTTGGATGGCATGGAGGACTTCGGCCCCATCTCCCCCGCCCCATAGACTGGACTGCTGTTTCAAGCTTGGTGCAAGGCTAGCTGCATACGCTGTTGAAGAGCACATAAGCAATAATATCGCCATTACCATACACCTATACGTGCTCATGAAATCAGCTACAGACTTAACCATAAAGCTTCCCCTCCGGATTTAGCCCGGCAAGCTTACTCAATTTTTAATTGATGTCTGTCCCCCAAATGGAGGACAAAAAAAAGCACCCCGCCGAGGCGAGGTGCTTTTAAATCTTACTTAGACGGTTTACTGTGGGTAAACGTTACGAGCCTGTGGGCCCTTCTGTCCGTCTTCTACTTCAAACTCAACCTTCTGACCTTCAACAAGTGACTTGAAGCCGTCACCCTGAATTGCAGAGAAGTGAACGAAAACGTCGTCGCCGCCGTCGTCCTGAGCGATAAAGCCGAAGCCTTTAGTGTCGTTAAACCATTTAACTGTTCCTGTAGCCATTTTGAAATGTACCTCTATTCTAAATATAATTATCTGCATTCATGCTTCAGACGAGAAATTTAGTGGCAAAATTCAAGGAACGAGCCCTACAATTGTCCATTAAAACCATCAATAATCATGTTCTGCGATGCGCACTGTATGTCAGTTAATAGCAATATGCCAGTAAAATTAAGCCAAAAATCAACTTTGTCTTCAATCTGTCACACTATCGATTTCCAAACAGTCTCTTTATGGCACTGTCTGGAAAATAAAAGAGCCCGGCCAATAGCCGGGCTCTTGAGTTACAAACTCAGTCAGCTGTTACTGAATATCCCGATCCGGAATAATCAGCATTTCAACACGACGGTTCAGCTGGCGTCCTGCTTCTGTCTCATTGGTTGCCCTTGGCTGAGACTCACCACGACCATCGGCAATGACCCTGTTTGAGCTGACACCGCGATCTGCCAGATACCAGGCTACTGACTGTGCACGTTTCACAGAGAGCTGCTGGTTATATTCAGCTGAACCGCGACTGTCGGTATGACCGGTCACCTTGATCGTTGTACGAGGATAACGACTCAGAATATCAGCCACTTTATCCAGTGTATTGTGGAATGCTGGTTTCAGCTGTGACGAGTTGTAATCAAAAGAAACCTCTGAGTTCATGGTGATCTTCAGATTCTCGTTCTGCAGACGTTCAATTTCGATCTGATTGGCACGGCGCTCTTCAGCCAGCACACGATTGAACTCAGCCTGCTGTTTGTCCATATAATAACCAACACCGGCACCCAATGCGCCACCGGCTGCACCACCAATCAATGCACCGCGTAATGCACCACCGGAACGGTCCTGCTGATGACCGATCACAGCACCGGCAATAGCACCGATAGCAGCACCAGCAGCAGCGCCCTGCTTGGTATTCTTATTTGGATCATCATTACTTATGCAACCAGTCAGGGTCAGTCCCAGCAGGGTTGCCAATATCATCATTCGTTTCATCTCTTTCCTCCGTCAAACAATCACATTCTCAATAACTATCGGCGATGCTTTCATCGTCTGTACTCGCAAGTATAGCAAAAAACACGATGCCATGCCTGTGTGGCGACTGCCATCATAAGTCGCTTCAAACTACAAACTATGACAAACATCACCAAGGGGAATTTACGCGCTATGCGTGCAACCAACGTTTTCCTCTATCTGGTTTTCATACAGCATGGCGACATGGATGAATCCAGTATCAGACTCGCTTTCTTTTTCACCATTCTTATCGGCATGGCTCTGTTAGAGCTGTTTGCCCCGCGCAAGCAGCTGACTCAGGGGCGCAAACGCTGGGGCGCCAACCTTGGCATTGTCATTCTGGATGCCGCGATCGTGCGTCTGCTGCTGCCTGCAGGTGCAACAGGCGCTGCCGTTTGGGCCGCCGGGCACCAGTTCGGAATACTGAACTGGCTGGAACTGCCTGCCCCCATCACCATCTTCGCTGCAGTTGTCCTGCTTGATCTGATTATATACGCACAACATCTACTGTTCCATGCGCTGCCCCTGTTATGGCGACTGCACATGGTTCACCATGCTGATCGAGATATTGATGTCACCACAGGGCTGCGTTTTCATCCCATCGAGATCATCATCTCACTACTGATAAAAATCAGCTGTGTTGTTTTGCTCGGTGCGCCGGTTATGGCGGTAATTATCTTTGAAGTTGTGCTCAACGGCATGGCTATGTTCAACCATGCCAATGTGAAATTACCCCGACGACTGGATGCACTGCTACGGCTGCTCCTGATTACCCCTGATGTGCACCGGATACATCATTCCATCATCAAACAAGAGACCAACAGTAACTACGGCTTCAATCTTTCGATATGGGATCGGCTGTTCGGCACCTACCGGGCCCAACCTGAAAAAGGACACGCTGCAATGCGTATCGGTCTGGAGCACCTGCAACAGGCGCCGACACATCAGCTGGGCTTCATGCTGCGCTTGCCGTTTCATCATCAGTTGGGCCAGTATCCGATCCTGCAACACAAAACCAACGATCAGGAGAACCCGCATGTGTGATGAAAAGGTCAATCGCTGTGAGTGTATCAACAAGACCTTTGAGCAGCTGAAAGAGTTTCCGGACTTTGAAACAGCTCAGGCCAAAACCGGCTGCGGACTGGAATGTGAAGGCTGTGTACCTTATCTGAAGTTGATGTTCGCAAGCGGCGAAACCGCATTTGATATTGAAGATGAGCGACTGAGCAGTTACCAATAGCTTATGGAAACGCAATCCGGCCACAATTTCTTAATCTCTGCCGCAGCCTTTGTGGTGGTCGTGGCCGGCATGCAGGCTGCAACCTCGATGCTGGTGCCATTCCTGCTTGCAGCCTTTATCGCCATCATCTGCCTGCCACCCCTGAAATGGCTGACGGATAGAAACATTTCAGCAGCCATTTCAGTTCTGATTATCACACTGGTACTGGTGTTGATTGGAAGCCTGCTGGGCGCTTTTGTCGGTGCATCGGTTGCCGAGTTCTCCAGTAATCTGCCGACCTATCAAGCGCGTCTGCATCAGCAGACTGCCGACCTGACCACCTGGCTTTCCAGCCTCGGCATCAACCTGAATACGCAACTGCTGCGTGAAAACCTCGATCCATCTGTTGCCATGGGCATGGCAGGCAACCTGTTATCGGGCCTGGGCAATGCGCTGACCAATACATTCCTCATTGTGCTGACCGTGATTTTTCTGCTGATTGAAGCGACAGCCCTGCCGCATAAATGGGCTGCAATGGGTGAATCAGCCCCCTCAACCGGGGCTTTTGAAAAGTTTTCCAGCACCGTCAGCTCTTATTTCGCCATCAAAACCTGGGTGAGTCTTGCAACCGGCACCTGCATCACTCTCTGGCTATCCCTGCTCGGTGTGGACCACGCGGTATTGTGGGGGCTCGTGGCATTCCTGTTTAATTTTGTTCCCAATATCGGTTCAATCATTGCCGCAGTGCCAGCCGTGCTGTTAGCGCTGGTTCAACTCGGGTTGGGTGATGCCGTATTAACCGGACTCGGTTTTATTGCTGTAAATCTTGTTATGGGCAATGTGATTGAACCGCGTTTTATGGGTAAAGGCGTTGGCCTTTCGACTCTGGTTGTGTTCCTGTCTCTGGTATTCTGGGGATGGGTTCTCGGTCCTGTCGGCATGTTATTATCAGTACCTTTGACGATGGTGGTAAAACTGGCTCTGGAAGAGCGTAAAGGCACAAAATGGATAGCGATTTTATTAGGCCCTGATATCAATCAGGAAGACATCGCTGAAATAAAAAAATAGCCACGAACACCCAGGGGCATTCGTGGCTATGTAGTTGCCATAAGACCCTAGAGCTTGACGGTCATACCGACATAAAACGAACGCCCCATACCCGGAACAGGGACACCCCAGGGTACAATGGTGCCCGACATGGTCTTGCCCTGCCCCAGATAAGCACCACCCAGCGGATCATTATAGAATTTATCGAGCAGGTTCTCAGCGCCTACATCAATGCGCACCTGTTCCCACTCATAACTGCTGCGCAGGTTAAGCAGACTGTACCCAGAAGTCGGAACCTCGTTTCTCACCTTCGAAACCTTCGTTTTGGCAGCGACCATCTCAACCTCAACAGTGTTAGTCCAGCCGCTCAGGCGGTGTGTAACCCCGATCCGGCCATTCAATGGCATGATATTATAGAGGTTATCGTTAGTCGCCATACTCTTGCCACGCACATAGTTCAGGATACCGCTGGCAGAGAGGCTTCCGAAGTCACTGCCTTCAACCAGAGAGAGCTTGCCGGACACATCAACGCCATGCATCTTGGCTGATTTATTGGCAAAGCGAAGATAAACAAAACCAGTCGTAGCAGCGTGGTTAGCTATGCGATTAGCATCAATATAGTCTTTGATATAGCTATAATACGGCGTCACCTTGACTCCCCATGCTTTCTTTTCAGCATCATGGAAATCGAACGTAGCACTAATGGTATGAGCAGTTTCATGCCTCAGGTTCAGGTTACCCACATAACCATTGCCGTCACCAGCCATATTGATCATGCGCATGGCCATGCCGAAGGTTGACCAGGTGTAACGCTCATAAAGATTCGGTGAGCGGGTTTTCATACCATAGCCAAACTCAATCGTCTGTGTGTTTGTCGGCGTGAAACGCACCAGCGCCGTCAGATCAATATTATTATCGGTTTTCTTGCGATTGGCGGCATTGAAGGCAACTGCATCAGCAGCATAGACAGCCATATTATTGTACCCTAGCACCGTGCCGGTATCCATCGTGACCTGTTCATAACGTACACCAAACTGCGTCAGCCAGTCCGAATTCCATTCGGACTCCCATTCACTGAAAAGAGCCAGACGGTCACGTTTCCCGCCATTGATATTCCAGAAGGTATTAGGTGCCATCATTCTACCGGATGGGTCCCACCAATCATCCAACCGATACTGCTGGGTCTCACCACCCACCCTGAGCAGGGAGCCTGCTGAAAGTGGGATATTGGCTTTGATGCTACCACCGATGTTCAGCCCTTCTGTATCCATAGGCATACCCGCAGCACAGCCCATCATGCCTGCAGAAGGTGTGCAGGGAACGCCGTCATTTGGAGCCATTGGCATAGGGTTTCCATACCAGAACAGCTTATCTTCACCGAATTGCATGGCGTGTTTGGTATTTTCATAATAGGCGCGTGCTTCCAACTCGCCCCAGTTGTATTGCCCCTCATAACGCAGGTTAGCCTGCTTACTGTCATTTCCGGTCATATCCATGCGCTGATTTGACCAGCCTTGATAAGGGATATCCTGCAGCCCCAGCTTCACATCAAACTGATGGTTACCATTAAGTACAGCCATTGCGATCGATTGATTGGTCGACTTGTACATGCTTGAACCAACTTCATCAGCAGCCAGCCAGCCCCGACCTGCCGCTGCAAGTCCGGCCGGTTTAAAGTCACCGCCAGCTTTGTAATCTTTGCCTTTGGCCGTTGAGCCACGATAGCTCAAGCTCACATTTTCACTGGCCACTGTCGCGGCCACATTGCCACCCTGAACATTGCCATTGCTGCGATAGAATGCGCCAATCTCACCCTTGCTTAGAATTCCCTCTCCGGGTTTGGCAAATTCCACTTCTTCGGAATCAACCAGAATAGTACCGCCGATGCTATCACCACCAATGCTGACAGGTGTAATGCCGGCAAAGACCGCTGCACTGCCGACATTGCTCGGATCCACATAGGAGAGAGCTGGATTCATGTGGTTACCACAAGCAGAAATCAGATCCATACCATCAACCTTGATTCGCAGACGATCATCAGCAAGACCTCGAATCACAGGTAAACTGGAAACAGCGCCCCCACCCTGAAGGTTGAGGCCTGGAATATTCTTCAGCAAGCTGGCTGAGTCACTGGTTGCCGGTGCCAGAGATTTCAGCTCTTTCTGAGGAATAATTTCACAATGCGGCGCCTGCGTATCGGTCACAGCTGAGCCGGTTACATCGATGACAGGAAGCCCTGTATCTTCCGCCAGAGCAACACCGTGGCTGGAAGCTGCAATCAATGCCGCCAGAAATGCCTGCCGATAATATATATTCATGGTTTGTCCCCTCGCCTGATATTTAAAAAAGGCCTCTCAAAAGTGTAGGTGGGGGCGAAGAGTAGTGACGAAAGAGATTTTAATAATAGGGCAAATTGTCGCAGGTGATTGTTGCCCGCTCAGACAGGCAACTCCGAGGGCAATGATCCGGCTACGGCTCAAGCAAGCCGGAATGGAAAAAGCTAAAGTCCCGCAGATAGCTAGCCTGTGTTCTTGTCGCCTTTTAATAGTTTGTCCAGCCCGGCGAACCCCTTGTAGGTTGTCATTTCGGGTTCATCACGTTTGATATCACCCTGAGCATCCGCTTCAAGGTAACGCTGATGCTCATTATCATGACAGTAGGTACAGAGTAGTTCCCAGTTGCTGCCATCGGGTGGGTTATTACTGTGGTTGTGGTCTTTATGATGAACTGTCAATTCGCGTAATTGTTTGCCTGCAAAATCACGCCCACAACGACCGCATACCCAGGGGAATAATTTTAAGGCCTGCTCTCGATATGAGCCCCGGCTATCACTCATCTGGCGACTCTTTATCTTCAATCCATTCCACCGCCGCCTCATAATCTTCATAATGAAAGTGTTTGAGCTCTGCACGAATGAAGTGGGCAGAGATACGAGGAAAGATCGTCAGCACTGCAGCATCAGACACAATGGCTACTTTTTTGATAAACTTGTGATGATCCCTGACAAAACGTAAATGACTGAGCAGGCCGGCAAAGCTATCCCAGCCGGGAAATGATTCGGCATGGATAATCAAGCCGGGAAGATCACCATCTTTCTCAATCACGGCATCCACCCGCCTGGCAACCTTTTTGAAATCATCCTCTGATAACGGGCCACAGGGCCGCACTGTGAGAATTAAATTCTGCATATTCAGATCAAAATCAATCATAGGTGACCTCCATGGCTCTGAAACATCGGGCACACTTTAGTATAGACCTGTCAGAGTATGATTGCAGGCATCATTCCGTCTGAATCAGGGAGAACTGAATAAATCAGAGCATCCGCACAGGCCATGGGCGACCAAACCTCGCACTACAAGTGATTAGATTATGTGAGAAAAGGAGAAATCGATCTTTTTTCCTTTTCGTGCTGAACAACGACATGGACGTAGTTATTCAGAGCAACCTTAGTACTGTGTCGGGCCGAAATAGGTCTCGATTGATCCGAATGTTGCCCCGAGCAGCGCAAATGTAATCGAGCCGAAAATGGAGAGGATAATAAATGCTGGAATCGATGCGATGGCCGCTTTCACCATAAATACTACCATCGACATAAACGGCATCTTGATATCCACGATTGTCACCTGATCACTCATGTTTCCACTCCTTCAACATTCAGCCCGCTATGGCGCAGCAATGCATCGACGCTCGGCTTACGGCCCCGGAACGCCACAAAGGCATCCATAATCTCTTTACTACCACCAACAGATAACAACTCTTCGCGCAGACGGGAAGCCGTATCCGCATTCAACACCCCCTCCTCCTCAAATGTGGCATATACATCAGCTGACAATACTTCAGCCCATTTATAGGAGTAATAACCCGCCGCATATCCACCGGCAAAGATATGCGAGAAACTGTTCTGGAACTTATTAAACGCAGGCGGTGCGATAACTGAAACTTCGGCACGTACACGGTCCAGTAATTGCTGCACAGTCTCTTCACCGGCCGGGTCAAACTCGCTATGCAGCAAGACATCAAACAGGGCGAACTCGATCTGGCGCAACATGATCATTGCTGACTGGAAATTCTTTGCCGCCAGCATCTTGTCGAACAAGGAATCCGGCAATGTTTCACCCGTCTCAAAGTGACGCGCAAACAGATCAACGACCTGCCGCTCCCAGCAGAAGTTTTCCATAAACTGACTTGGCAGTTCCACTGCATCCCATGGCACGCCACGGATACCTGATACACCCAACTCGCTTACCGTGGTCAGCATATGATGCAGACCATGACCAAACTCGTGGAACAGTGTTGTTACTTCATCATGTGTCCACAGTGCCGGTTTATCTCCTACCGGCGCATCAAAATTGCATACCAGATAAGCCACCGGCAACTGCAAAGAGCCATCGCATTTACGGCAGCGCACAATGCACTCATCCATCCATGCGCCACCGCGCTTGTGTGCACGCGCATACGGATCAAGATAAAAGGCAGCGATCTGATCTCCGTTCTGACCTGACACTTCAAAATAACGCACACTGTTATGCCATTTTGGCACATCCGTATTCTCTTTGATCGACAAGCCGTACAACTTCTCAACCAGCCCGAACATACCGTTCACAACACTCTGTTCCGGAAAATAGGGTTTCAGCTCTTCCTGAGAAATCGCATAAGTTTTCAGACGTAGCTTTTCTGAGGCATAAGCCACATCCCACGCCTGCAGGTCTTCAATACCCAACTCGGCCGCAGCAAAAGCCTGCAGTTCGGCAAACTCCGCTTGTGCCTGCGGCTTACTCCTTGCTGCCAGCTCACGCAGAAATCCGGTTACTTCATCTACGTCTTCCGCCATTTTGCTGGCCAAAGATGATGCTGCGTAGTGTTCAAATCCAAGCAAATCTGCAGCTTCGCTACGCAGACTCAGAATCTCATCAATCACCGGTCCGTTATCGAGTTCACCCCCGGATGCACGTGTGACATATTCACGGTACATCGTTTCACGCAAACCACGATGCTCTGCAAACTGCATGAACGGCACATAAGACGGGGCGTCGAGTGTAATCAACCAGCCGCCCTCTTTTCCGGATAGCTCAGCACGCTGTGAGGCAGAGGCCAAAACAGATTCAGGTAAACCTGCAACATCCGCCTCATCGCTCAAGTGCAGATCAAAAGCCTGTGTTGCATCAAGCACATGCTGACCGAAAGCTGTTGTTAATTCGGACAGCCGCATCTGGATTGCCTTGAACCGCGCCTTCGCCTCCCCTTCCAACTCAGCGCCGGAAAGTTTAAAATCACGAAGCGCGTGTTCAACCACCTGCCTGCGCTCGGCAGACAGATCGGTGAAATCATGGCGTTCAGCTACTTTGCGAATGGCAGCATAGAGCTCTTCATTCTGGGCCAGTTCACTCGACCACTCGGTCATCTTAGCTACAGCCTGCTGATAAACAGGGCGTAATTCATCCGAATCACATACCGAATTAAGATGCCCGACCGGTCCCCAAACACGCCCCAGGCGCTCATCAATTACTTCAAGCGGAAGCATCAACGAATCCCAGTCGGGATCGCTCTGCTCAATCAGTTCAGATACTGCCTGCCGTGCTTCGGCCAGCACCGCATCAATCGCAGGCAGCACATATTCAGGTTGAATTGCATCAAACAGCGGCAGTTCAGCCGTAATGCTGTCAAGAATCGGATTATCAGTAAGGGAAGTATTTTCAGTCATGCTGGCAAGCTAAATCAGCCAAGCCTGGACGCAAGCCCAGGCATTCTCCGTGAATTCATAAACACTCTCGAATGGCTATCCCTTTGTTCAGGGCATTCAGAGTAAATATTACCGTTTTATTTAAGCGCAGTGATTCCCGACTTTAAGCGAGCCAGTGTTTCATCTTTACCTAGCAGGCCGAGAGTAAGGTCGATCGGCGGTGAAATCGGGCCACCGGCAACCATGATGCGGATCGGCTGAGCCAGTTTACCCATGTTCACGCCTTCGGTTTCACAAATTTCTCCGATCAAAGCATGCGCAGCTTCACCTGAAAAATCTTCCATGGCTTCAATGCGTGCAATAAAGGACTCAAGCAGAGGCCATGTGGTATCCCTGAAATTCTTCTTCACAGCTTTTTCCTGATATGCTGTGGGAGCTTCGTAAAAGAAGCGTGCGCCTTCTGCCAGATCCACCAGGTTTTTAGAACGCTCCTGCAATGAAGCAATCACAGGCTCCAGATCAGGGCCCGCCGACACATCGATCGCCAGCAGACGGCTGACTTCGGCCACCAGGTCCGCAGCTTTTGACTCGCGCAGCCAATGGCCGTTAAGCCAGTCCAGCTTCTGCTGATCAAAACGGGCAGCACCCTTACCAACCTGTGCCAGATCAAACAGTTCAATCAACTGAGCTTCGGAGAACACCTCTTCATCGCCATGTGACCAGCCGAGACGGGCCAGATAATTATTCACTGCATGTGGCAGATAACCCTGTTCGCGGTATTCGGTAATCGCCACGGAACCATGACGTTTGGACATTTTAGCTCCATCAGGACCGTGAATCAGTGGAATATGAGCAAACGCAGGTGGTATCAGGCCGAGTGCTTCATAAAGCTGAATCTGACGCGGTGTATTGTTCAGGTGATCAGAGCCTCGAACAACATGGGTGATTCCCATATCAGCATCATCCACCACTACAGCCAGATTATAGGTCGGCGTGCCATCTGTACGCATGATAATCAGATCATCGAGCTCTTTATTGGGGAAGCAGACATCACCCAGCACCTGATCTTTTACCCAGGTTTCCCCTTCATCAGGAGAGCGGAAACGTACCACATATGGCGCTCCTTCAGGATGCTCTTTACGACTGCGGCAGCGTCCGTCATACATGGCTTTCTGGCCGGCTTCGCGCTGCCCCTCACGCATCTCATCCAGCTCATCTTTGCTGCAATAACATTTATACGCTTTGCCTTGAGCAAGCAGCTTTTCCACCGCGGCTACATGCTGAGCCTCGCGGGCGCTTTGAAAAACGGGCTCACCATCCCAGTCCAGTCCCAGCCATGCAAGACCATCAAGGATTACCTTCGTTGCTTCATCGGTTGAGCGTTCGCGATCAGTATCTTCGATGCGCAGTACAAATTCGCCTCCAAAGTGACGGGCATACAACCAGGCAAACAGCGCGGTACGGGCACCGCCAATATGCAACATGCCGGTTGGTGATGGGGCAAAACGAGTACGAACAGTCATGGGTTCTCCTAAATTCAAAAACGGCGGCGCAGCCTAACCGGAAGTAGCGGCACTGTTAAAGAGTAAAGAGAGATCCATATTTACCTCTGGCGCAAAAAACATAAGAATTCGCTATTACAGCGAGATACTGGGAGAGCATCATGAGCAAAAAGGAACACGATCAGGAAAATCCGCTCAAGCGTTATCTTGGCATTGCTCTGTTTCTCATTGGCTTTCTCATGCTCGGCATGGCCTTTTCAGGCTTTTTTAAGTAACCACCTTCCGCAATCGGTTATTTCGATGCATTAGAAACAATCAGATGCAGATAACGCCCCATATGAAGATAAGGCTCTTTTCTGGCGTACTTCATCTCAATACGCACCACCTCTTCAACATCTCGTGCCTCACGCATTTTGCGATCCATATAATCAAAAACCACACGTACACCGGCGCGACTGAGCACCGGACAATCCCACTCCATCAGCCAGCCCTGAACCTCTTCCAGCGTTAACGGATAATATGGCGTAAGTCCGCCCTCCTCACCCTGCAGCTTATCACTTTCAGCTTTACGCCAGTTGCCGCGAATCAGATTGCGAAACACCAGTGCATCGCGGTTATAAAACATCAGTGAGAGAAAACCATCCGGCCGGATGAATCTCAGCAAGTGCTGCAGAGTCTGTTTCGGCTCTGCCAGCCACTCCAGCACAGCATGAAACAGTATCAGATCAAATTGACCATGCATTTCAGAATCCAAATTCTGTACCGATGCATGGATCATTACCGGCTCCAGTTCCGGTCGTTTTTCCTTAAACAAGGTACGCGTCTCTTCCAGCATTTTTTCAGAAAGATCGGAAAGCACCACCTCATGCCCCATCTCTGCCAGCTTCAACCCCATCTGACCCAATCCGCAACCGGCATCAAGAATACGCAGCGGTTTACCTTCGCTGAGCTGTGGCAAAGTCTGCAACAGATGTTCCCAGACAATGGCAAGACGCACTTCACCCTTGGCACTACCATAGATATTACGTGCAAAACGTTCACTTAAATCATCAAAATTCCGATCTGACTGAATCAAAAGCATGCCTCTTCTTTAGTAATGTGGTCTACGTCCCGGTTAATCCTCGGTTCAGGAGATGGCGGAATTGGCAATCCTGGTCTATAACTATCTGCATCAGGAAGAACAAGATAAACAATGGAATGCATAGAGGGACACCGGATGGGTGTAAACAATGATAATCTCGATGATCTGGACAATTCGTGGAAGCGCAACCCCATGCCAGGGGAGAATGAAGACTTTAAAGGCTCCAACTTTATGATGGTCGCGTTAATCCTCAGTGCAGTAGGCATTCTGGTCGCTATCAATTTCCTCTGATCAAAGAGTCAAACGATCCAAGTGAAAAGGCCTGCACAATTCAGGCCTTTTCGTCTCACGCTATCCGGATCAGATATAAGCCAGCCACTGCTTATGCGCCTCACTGCGACCATGAACCACATCGAAATACTTCTTCTGCAAGACTTCTGTAACAGGTCCGCGTGAGCCACAACCGATGCTGCGGCCATCCAGCTCACGGATCGGGGTAACTTCGGCAGCTGTACCTGTGAAGAAAGCTTCGTCAGCTACATAGACTTCATCGCGGGTAATGCGCTTCACCCGCACCTCATAACCCTCTTCTTTCGCCAATTGCATGACGGTCTGACGCGTAATCCCATCCAGGGCACTGGTCAGTTCAGGCGTGTAAATCACCCCGTCGTAAACCATGAAGAAGTTTTCCCCGGAGCCCTCAGCCACAAAACCATCAACATCTAGTAATAGTGCTTCGTCATAACCATCACGCTGTGCATCGGAGAGAGCCAGCATGGAATTGATATAGTTACCATTGGCTTTGGCCTTACACATTGCAATATTCACATGGTGGCGGGTAAAAGAAGAGGTGCGAATACGAATTCCTTTCTCCAGTGCATCCTGACCCAGATAGGCTCCCCAACTCCATGCGGCAACAATAACATGGGTTTTGAGGTTGTCGGCACGCAGTCCCATACCTTCTGATCCATAAAACACCATCGGGCGCAGGTAAGCCGAATCCAGTCCGTTTTCACGAACTGCCGCCAACTGCGCATCATTCAACTCTTCTTTGCTAAAAGGCATATCCATATTCATAATCTTGGCTGAGCGAAACAGCCTGTCAGTATGCGCCTGCAGTCGGAAAATCGCAGCACCGTCATCAGCATGGTAGGCACGAACACCCTCAAAAACACCCATGCCATAATGCAACGTATGTGTCAGCACATGCACCTTGGCATCACGCCAATCTACCATCTGACCGTCAAACCAAATTAATCCATCACGATCTGCGAAATTCATCGAAACAACTCCAATCCTGCATTTATAATAAAACAGCGCGTAATGTAGCGTCTCACATCGAGCCATGCCATCCTTGAGCGTGCAAAGCGCTTTTGCTGTGCTATCCTCCGGCCATGATCCGTGGAGAGAATTTAAGCAAACGATATGGCGATGTGGATGCAGTAGCATCGACTGATATCCATATTAAGACGGGTGCCATTACTGCAATTATGGGTGGTTCCGGCTCAGGAAAAACCACCCTGCTGCGTCTGCTTTCCGGCCTGGAAATACCCACCACAGGCCACGTCTGGTACGGTGATGAAGATCTGTGCGACATGCCAGACAAACGCCTGTATGAAGTACGCGAAAGCATGGGCATGCTGTTTCAGTATTCAGCCCTGCTGAATTCGCTCAATGTATATGACAATGTTGCATTTCCACTGCATGAACATACCGACCTGGATGAAGATGTGATTCGCACCATGGTTGCCATGAAACTAGAGCAGGTCGGTTTGCGCGGTTTTGAAAACCTGATGCCCTCAGAGCTCTCCGGCGGCATGGCCAAACGCGTGGCTTTCGCCCGTGCCATGGCCATGGATCCCCGAATTGTTTTCTTTGATGAACCCACTTCCGGTCTGGACCCGATCTCTGCTGGTGTTATCAGCACGCTGATACATGATACCTCTAAAATGAATCGGATGACCTCGGTCGTGGTCACCCACGATGTTTCCGCAGGCCTTGCCATTGCAGACCATGTTATCCTGATGTGGCAGGGACGCATTATTGCCAAAGGCCCGCCGGATTCGATCAGGGAGAGCACCGATGAGCGCGTGTGCCAGTTCCTTGAAGGCCGTCCTGATGGGCCAATCCCCTTCTCACGCAGTACAACATCCTATATTGATGACCTGACTCACAGACCGGGTACAGTAAGGCTGGAATCATGAGTAACGAAATGTCTGGTAAATCATCCGCTATATCCATGTTTTTCGGCAGCCTTGGCCGCTATGCCATGCGCGGCATTGAAGAACTCGGTGATGGTACCCGCCTCGGCATGCAGGCCCTGTCACTGTTTTTTGTCCGCCCCTGGCAGGGCAAACATTTCGTTCTACAGCTGTATGCGCTAGGCGTGGGATCACTGGCCATTATCATCATTACCGGTGCCTTTACCGGCATGGTGCTGGCACTACAGGGCTATTACACACTGGCAAAATTCGGTTCGGAATCACTGCTTGGTGCGGGCGTAGGCATGTCGATCATTCGTGAACTCGGTCCTGTGCTTGGCGCGTTCATGATCATCGGGCGGGCGGGCTCCAGTATTACAGCTGAAATTGGCATCATGCGTGTAACTGAACAGACTGATGCGCTGGAAATGATGGCAGTCAATCCCAAGCAGCGCATTTTGCTGCCGCGTATCATTGCCACCACCATTGCCGTTCCCCTGCTGGTATCCATTTTTGATGTGGTTGGTATCGGTTCGGGTTATATCGTGGGTGTTGAACTACTGGGCGTGAATCCCGGCGCGTATATGGCTGAACTCATTGCCAAAATCACCATGCATGATATTTACGGCGGCTGGGTAAAAGCAGTCGTATTCGGATTCATGATCGGCATGATCTGTACCTACATGGGCTATCGTGCCACCCCAACCACTGAAGGTGTTGCCAAAGCAACCACGCAAGCCGTGGTTGTTGCCTCTGTGGGCGTGCTGATCATGGACTATATTTTAACCTCGTTCTACCTGTAATAGGAGTTTGTAATGCAACAGTATAGAAAAGTGGAAATGACTGTCGGCGTATTTGTTTTCCTGGGGCTGGTTGCCATTGCATGGCTGGCTCTGAAAGTCGGCCAGGTCGGTGGTATTGGTGAATCCGGTTACACGCTGACCGCAGACTTCGACGATGCCGGTGGCGTGCGCAAAGGCAGCGACATTATGATGGCCGGTGTCATTATCGGCCGTGTGGATGCGGTCAGCCTGACCGATAACGACCACGCAACCATGATTCTCCGCATCCACGAAGGCGTGGCAATTACTGAAGATGCATTCGCATCGGTGCGCACCAAGGGCATTATCGGTGACCGCTACATCCGTATCACCCAGGGCATGGAAGACGATGCGCTGGTCGCAGGCAGTGAAATTGAAGAGACCGAATCAGCCATCAACATTGAAGATCTGATCAGCAAGTATATTTTCAGCGGCAAGGAGTAATCATTCCGCTTCGCCGCCGCATCCATGCATTCTATGATGCACTATCAAAGGAAAGGAGTTACAGCATGAATTTGATAAAACACAGTATGATCGCACTTTTCACACTCCTGATTGCCATGCCGGCATGGGCAACTGAAAACGCCGCTGGCAGTGAAAACGATCCAAAAACAGTTATTGAAAGCACGGTAAACCAGATTATTCATGTGCTGGATAGTCGTACCGACAAGAGCAAACTGACTACGGCTGACCGGGATGCCATCCGTAACACCGTCGAAGGTAAATTCGATTACATGGCTATGGCCAAACGTAGTCTGGGTAAACCATGGAAAAAGCTCGGCGCGGATGACCACGCTCATTTCACAGATGTATTCCGTGAATTACTGGAGCGTTCTTACGGCAACCGTCTGAATGAATACAAAGGCCAGACAGTGGTGTTTGCCGATGCCGAAATGAAAGGTAAAAAAGCACGTGTCGAGTCGACCGTCATCGATGGCACGCGTGAAACTCCCGTTGAATATCGCCTGCATCAAACCAAAACCGGCTGGCAGGTATATGACATTCGTATCGAAGGCACCAGCATGGTGCGCACCTTCTATCAGGATTTCAAATCAACACTGGATGCGGGTGGTTATGCGGGCCTGCTCAAAACACTCGAAGATAAAATCGCCAAGCTGAAAGAAAAAGACCAGAGCTGACCGAGATAAAACACTCCGCCATGAAAGGCGAACTGGTTAAACGCGCGCTGGCATCTTGCCGGCGCGTCTTCCTGCTACTGCTACTGGCAATCACTGTAGCGGGCAGTTGGGTATACTGGCAATCTCCTACGCTCGACTCGCTACGTCCGAGCATCGAGCAATATCTTGCCCAGAACCTTGAACTCAAAAAGGTACAATTGGGTGGTCTGTCATGGTACTGGGCCGGGCATTTGTGGCTACGTTCCGACAAACTGGACTTCATCAACAGCCAGGAAGACGTCGCATTTCATGATGGCGGTGTTGCCGTACGACTGCCACTCTCTTCCCTGCTCACCGGAGCCATTCAACCTGATCGCATTCGCCTCAATGGCGGCACACTGAACCTGCGTCATAATGCGGAGTCCAGCGCTCCGATTCCTGCCGAGCAGATTATTCTCGAAGATGTCACCTTAAACTGGTCCTATAAAGAGATGCACGGCTCGCTGCCCGGACTTCGTCTAACACTTGATGGTGACAGCAGCAAGCTTGATGCGGTTTCATCTGTACTGTCCCTGCATGCGCAGCTTGATTCGGATGGCCTGCCTAAACAGCTGACTATGTCCTGCAGTCATATTAACTGGCTACCGGAAAAGATGCGCCAGCAGATGCAAGGCAGCCCCAGAATCAACATAAAACTGCAAAGAACTTCGCAACACGATTGGCATATCCTCGCGTCAGCGCAGTCAGCGCAGCCTGTAACCCTTTTCCCCGAAACTATTTATGCCTATAGCCTGAACCGCATCGAAACAGAGATGAATATCAGGATGAAGCAGCTTGAGCCCATCCAGCTGGAACAAGTAGATATCAGCAAAGTCTTCTGGGCGCTGGGCGACAACAGCATCTCAGCAAATGGCAAATGGCATGAGGGCCGATTAACTGCATCCGCGACATCCGATCAGCTGGCCATGCCGTTAATCTGGTCTTGGTTACGCCCGCTTGGCGATGAAGCATGGCAAAACTGGCTCTCCATGATGCAGGCAGGGTCAGCCAAACAGATCAAAGGACAGCTATCGTTGACATGGCAGAACCCATTGTCTTCGCTGCCCACATCTGATGCATGGAAAAATATGCAGTACCAACTTGCAGCAGAGATTGAACAAACCGACATCGCCCTGGGGCTCTCCGAAGACTTTCTTCTGCAGACCCATGCCAGTGTAAAACTCAATCAGAGCGGACTGAATGCCGACATTATTGATGCCGAACTACCCAGACAGCTTGGCCACTCAACCGGCAGCCTGTATATCCCATGGCAGACGCTGGAGCTTCATGTTTCAGGACAATCCGATGTCGATGTCGCATCCTTATTGCGCTGGTTCGGGCCGAGCCATATCTCTGACTGGCAGTGGGGTCAGGCTAAAGCAAGCAGTACTTTTGAGCTGATTTGGGATCCCAGTCAACCGGAACCTGCACAGGCCACAGCAACACTGAACCCTATTGGTGACTGGAATGTATCCATCCATGATGCAGCGCTAAAGCTCTCAACCGGATCTGCGCAATGGGACCAGCAACATGGCTTGAATATTTCCGGCATGCATTTTCAATCCGAGCACATGCAAGGAACGCTATCGCTGAGTACAGCAGCCGGTGCAGATGGTAACTGGCGCATTACCGAAATGGATGCCAAAGGCGAGAGCGATTTTTCTGCAGTAGCCGCCCACTTTCAATTGCCCGTATCAGATGCAGACGGCACGATCAAAACAGAACTACATTTTGATAAAACATGGTCAGGTCATATCGATATGACAGCTGCCGGATGGCAGCATCTTCTGGGCTCCAGCAAAGATGCAGGGGAAGCCTATCGCATCAATTTTGCAGGTGATGTGGAACTCAATGAGGCGATACCAACCATCCATATGACAAAGCTGGAAAGCGAAGGTGCAGCCCTTCTCATTCACAGCGGCATTGTGAAAATCAACCGCGATGCATTCAGCCTTTATCTGAATGATCTGCACACCCCTTCATTCAGTGGCTCTCTGGATATCAGAATTCCCTTCGCCGACACACCCTGGTCTTTATCAACAAAAGTGCGTTACTTAAATCGTAATGCCCTGCCTGAAGCACTTGATCATCCGGATCAACTTATTGAGCAATCTTGGATTTTAACCGCTGATATTGAACGCTTCGACTGGAATGATGCACAGATGAATGGTGTAAGTATCAAGCTGGCTTCAGCCAAAAACAGTCTTGGCCGGCTCAAAGCAAAAAAAATAAGCACCGCACAACTGAACATCACTGATGTAGATGCCATATTCTCGCTTCCCGGCAAAGGCACAGTGGATTTGCGCAAACTGTCCGCTCATGTTGAAAAACAAACCCTTACCATGTCCGCCACACTCACACCCGAAAGCGAGGGCGGCATGCACTGGCGTGGATTTGCCGAATTGGGCGGTGACTTCGGGCATTTGATGAAATTCGGCGATCTATCCAAACGCTTCAGTAATGGCGATGGTCACCTGCTATTTTCAGGTCAGGGCATCATTCTCAAGAATCAGCCCTGGTGGCAAGGCATTGATGGCAGACTGAGATTACGCGTGGATGATGGGAGAATTCTGGAGGGCGGCACGCTTACAACACTACTGGCTGCATTCAACCTTACAGAATTATACAAGCTGCTGCTGGGGCAACGTAAGGACCTCTCAGGACCGGGCATCATGTATGAACGCCTGCAGATGGAAGCCATTATGCAAAATCAGAATATCCAGATTAGAAATGTTGCCCTGAGATCATCTGCATTTGATCTCGTGGGTCAGGGAACTATGGATATCAATCAAGCGAACATCGATCTCTATCTGGTTGCGCAACCGCTCCAGAATCTGGATGCATTGCTGGCTAAAATACCGCTGCTCCGCGACCTTCTCGGCGGCAAATCACACAGCCTGATGCGAAAGATTTATCATATGCATGGGCCATTCACCGATGCTCAGGTTGAGGCTGTGAGCGCCGAAGATGCAGGACTCGCCTCCCCCGGCATTGTTGAACGCCTTTTCAATCTTCCCACAGAGTGGTTCGGCTCTTAAGCCTACGCTTCTCAAATGCATGCATCAGGGAAAGCCCGGCTTTTTCAACACACCTCATGAACATACAATGTGACAGATCTCACTTGTCTTTCCTGACAATCAGCATATAAAGTCAACATGGAATCGCAGCGCAACATGATGATGCAGCTTCACAAACGAGCCGACCGGGTCGGCACCATTAGCCTGCACATGTTTTCCGAGCTGCGCCGCATCTTCCAGATGACCTTATCCATTCTGGTCGTTGGGCTGCGAATGTCCTGGCTATCCAAGCCGGCTGTCACCAATGTCGCGTTCAGACAGATTTATTTTACAGGTGTGCAGGGCTTGCCCTGGGTTATACTGGTTGCGCTGGGCGTGGGAGTCCTGGCCGTTTATAACATCGTTGATTTTGCCAAAAGTATACAGGACATGTCTCTGATCGGACGCCTGATTTCAAACCTGCTGGTGCAGGAAGTCGCCCCGCTGATTGTCACCATCCTGCTTCTCTCCCGTTCCGGTGTCGCTGTAGTGACGGAACTGGGTACCATGCACGTGCGCGGCGAAGACCTGGCACTGCGCAGCATGGGGATCAGTGTGCAGGAATACCTGCTGTGGCCTCGCCTGATGGCATTTACCCTGTGCGGCCTGATCCTGACTTTCGTCTTTGTGTTTGTATCAATCTGGCTGGGCGGACTGCTTGTTTCACTCAGTTATGAAATCAACTTCATAGACTTCCTGATTGAAGTCAGGAAAGGCACCAGCTTTAATGAACTGCTTATCCTCATCTTCAAGGGATCACTGTATCCCATGCTCAGTGCCATCATGCTACTGAACCGGGGCTGCCATGTTGGCCGTGAACCCAACCTGATCCCGGTACATGCAACACAGGGTGTATTGGGAGCTCTGATGCTAATACTGATGAGTGATGCCTTCATCGCCATCATACAGGCGCTGGCATGAGTGATGTATTGCATTGGGATGAGCTGCACCTTGGACACACCCTCATTCCGGCATCACATGTGGCCCACGGTGAATTTGTCCGTCTGGTGATGAACTACCCATGCCAGTATGCATTTATGCAACATATGTTTTCTCCCTGCGACGAATCATGTGCCGACAACTGGAAAATGTGGCTTCAAACAGATAGCGGACTTCAGATGTCGGGAAGTCGGGAGTTCAGCATGTCCGTCGGCAGCATGATTCGTCATCGTGGCCTTATTGCCAACCTGAGCCTGCGGGAAAACCTGCTACTGCCATTCCTGTATCACGAAAACCATACCCGCCTTGAACAGGCCGCAGATGAACTGGTGGATGTTGCCAACCTGATCGGTCTCACTGCAGCACTGGATGAAAAGGCCGGCGAACGCACCACATTCACCCACGCGCTGATTAGCCTGGGACGCTGCCTGCTGATAAAACCAGCCATTATCGTAGCGCAGGAGGTGCATATCGGCATGCCTCCTGAACATTTGGAACAGTTTAAAGATATTAGCATGAGCGCTCTTCAGCGATTAGGGTCAGGTCTGCTTTATCTGACTGCCAGCCCTGAAGAGGGCTCTGGCCTGGATTATGCTCGTACGCTGACAGTCAAAGCCGAACACAAAGACATTCAGAGCAGGAAAGGAGAATAAGTGGCCGAATTTGTTGCAAATGTCAGACGTCAGGTCGGTTGGTTTGTCTTACTCGGCATAGGCACCATTGTCGCCATTATCCTCGCTGTCAGCCTGCAAAGCGATCTGTTTGCGAAAAAGTTTCAACTATACTTCTCTCCACCATCAGCTGCATCCTTCTACGAAGGTCAGGCCATCAAGTTTCAGGGTTTCACCGTTGGCCGCATCAAAGCGATGGATCTGCAAGATGACGGCACCGTTCGCATCACCCTGAATCTGCTGGAGCGTTATCATCCCATGCTACATGAGGGCGCTATAGTTCACCTGGTCAGAGAAGGGCTGATTGGAGAACAAACGCTTGAAATCACCTCCGGTGATTCTGAAAAACCTGTTGTACAACCCGGACAGGTCATCACATACGAAACTGCCGCCACCATTGAACAACTGCTGCAGGATATAAAACCAGCCGTGGAAAATGCTAACACCTTGCTGCAAGAGCTGTCTGAGCTCGCCACATGGCTGAATGACCCGAACAGCGACTTCCGCCAGATGGGAGCACGTTTTAACGCCCTCAGTCAGGATCTGAACCGTGAAAATGTAGGCAAACTGGTTGTGAATCTAGCAGAGATACTGGAAAACCTGCAGAGCCTCACCAAAGACCTGAAAGACAGCCATGTTGGTGAACAACTGGCTAAATCGCTGCATTCAACGTCACAGATATTATCTGACCTGAGACCCCTGACTCAACAGATTTCCAAAGAGGGACCGGAAAGCCTGAAACGTATTAACAGCCTGATTAATCACGTGAATAAGCTGTCCAAATCTCTCGATTCGGTAGCTTCAGACCTTTCCGAACTGACACCTGAACTACCGGGTCTAGCACGTGAATCCCGCGTCACCATCGCAGAAATGCAGCAACTCCTGAAAGCACTGCAAAACTCATGGTTGGTCGGCGGGAAAGCTCAACCTGCGCAGGATGATGAACGGTCTGTAGCACCTCCAGTGCTGGAGATGCAGCCTTGAGACAGCGTCTATCCCTCTCACGCAGTGCTGCATACCTGCTCTCTCTACTGCTCATTGGGCTGTTATGCTCATGCGCCGGGCGAAGCAGCCATAAGATTGCCGAACCAGAGAACCCTTATATCCTGAAGGCCAACAATCATATCCAGAACGGCTTAGCCGCCATGAAGTATGAGCGCTGGCAATCTGCTGAGCGTTCTTTCAAGCTGGCACTCACCTCATCGCAACTGTCAGATGACATCCATCTCGTATCCCACGCCTGGTATAATCTGGCCATCGTACGCACTGCATTAAAGAATATAGCCGGTGCAGAGAAAGCTTACTTGCGGGTTATTGAGCTCACCGACCGCCATCATGATTCCAATATGCATATGCGTGCCAGACTGGCACTTGCCCTGATGCAGCAACGTGAAGCAAAACTTCCGGATTCATTCAACCTGCAACAGTTTCCAGCGAGCCTGTTTACAGCCGGTCAGTGGCCAGCAGATATTCGCCTGCAGGCAGCACGTCTGGCGCAACTGATGCAACAAACATCTTTGGCAAAACAGGGTTATCTGACTGTCACCTCCGAGACAGAAAATAAACAGAATCTGTTGAAAATGAAAGCTGAGGCCCATATGGGGCTTGCGCTTCTGGCCAGATCCGAGAGCAAGTATGGGAACAGTCTGGCCGAAAGTGAACAGACACTGGTTTATTGCCGCAAGATTGGCGCCCCGCGTCTGACTGCGCATGCCCTGCTGCTACAGGGCCAACTTACGATCATCGAAAAAGCTGCGCGTCAGGACAGACTGGAGCGCGCACTAAGCATATACACTGCCCTCAACAGTCATGCAGGACAAAAACAGGTTCTCACAGCACTCATCAACATCAGTCCGCCAGGAAAAGGCTCAGCCCTGCAGTTGCGTTTACAGCAGCTCGAAGACAAGCTTGGCAAAGCAAGCGAAAAGGATACAAACTTTTCGAGCGCAAAAGAGGATCATTGATGGTAGCCCCCTGTATTCAAGACGTGAGCTTTTCCGAAAAAGAAAGCAGTCATGTCGGAAAATTATGCCTGCAGCTGAACTGCAATAGCGATTGCATCCATGTGCTTCGTTCCATGGTTGCGGTAATGACCGCTCGTGCCGGTATGGATGAGTTACGCAGCAACAGGGTTGCCATTGCTGTCGACGAACTGTTTGCCAATATTGCAACCCACGCATATGGCGGCAAGGCCGGTCGCGTGGAGATGGAAACCTGTATCTGCAACGAGTCAGATCGAGGGCCTGTACTGATCTTCGATTTTCGAGACTTTGCCTCCGTGGTATGGAGCGGTGATATCAAGGCCGCCGCAAACCATGAACCGGATCCTGCAAACCTTACCCCGGGCGGACTTGGCTTGAGACTGATCTGCAAGGTGTCGGATCACTGCGAACATGAAAGTCTTGAAGACGGCAACCACTGGCGCCTGATATTTAACATCAATGATGGAGAACAAAATGGATGTAACGCTTAATTTCGAACGTGAAGACAAGGATGATACGCATGTGTTATTACGCGTTATCGGTGACGTCACCATTCATACTTCCACGCGATTACGGGAACAGCTAAAACCTCTGTTTACGACGAAAATGCAGGAGATTCACGTCACACTCGAGCAGGTGGACTTCATGGACTCATCCGGTATCGCCACACTGGTGGAGGGCTTGCAATGGTCCAGACTTACCGGTGGTCGTTTTGTACTCTCCGGACTCAGGGACAACGTCAAAGACGTATTCTCGCTAGCCAAACTGGATACCGTATTTGATATCGAGGATAATACCACAGCATGAGTTTTTCCGATATGCGCGCCTTTACAGCTGAACTGGAAAAGCGAGGCCTGCTTAAACGTATCACAACAGAGATAAGCACCGAACTGGAGATCACCGAAATCTCGGATCGGGTACTGCGCGCCGGAGGCCCTGCCCTTCTGTTTGAAAACGTTAAAGACTCGAACATGCCTGTGCTGACCAATCTGTTTGGTACTGCCGAACGCATTGCGCTCGGCATGGGCCGGGAATCGGCTGAGGAACTGCGCGATATTGGTGAACTGCTCGCTTATCTGAAAGAGCCCGAACCTCCGAAGGGTTTACGCGATGCCTGGGACAAGTTCCCTATTCTGAAAAAAGTCATGCATATGCAGCCCAAAGTCACGAAAAAGGCAGCCTGGCAGGAAGTGGTTATGCAGGGGGATGATGTTGATCTGTATCAACTCCCTATTCAGCGCTGCTGGCCGGAAGATGCGGCACCACTGCTCACATGGGGACTGGTAGTTACCAGGGGGCCGAACAAAGATCGCCAGAATCTCGGCATTTACCGCCAACAACTGATAGGCAAAAACAAGCTGATCATGCGCTGGCTCAAACATCGCGGTGGTGCTCAGGATCACCTGGAAGCAAAAAAATCAGGGGCCGAGCGCTTCCCTTGCGCGGTTGTGATCGGTGCAGATCCGGCCACAATACTGGCTGCAGTGACGCCAATCCCGGATACGCTGTCCGAATACCAGTTCGCTGGGCTTCTGCGTGGTGAAAAAACAGTGTTAACAAACTGCCTGAGCATAGATATGCAGGTGCCTGCATCTGCCGAAATTGTGCTTGAAGGTTATGTCTCCCTTGATGAATATGCTGAAGAAGGTCCTTTTGGTGATCATACCGGTTACTATAACGAAACAGAAATGTTCCCGGTGTTTACCGTTGAGTCTGTCAGCATGCGGCGTGACGCTATCTACCACTCCACGCACACGGGCAAACCGCCTGATGAACCGGCTATACTGGGACTGGCATTCAATGAAGTGTTTGTACCGATCCTGAAAAAACAGTTCCCTGAAATTGTCGATTTTTACCTGCCTATGGAAGGTTGCTCCTATCGCATGGCCATAGTATCGATCAACAAAGGTTATGCGGGGCATGCCAAACGGGTGATGTTCGGTATCTGGTCATATTTAAGGCAGTTCATGTATACCAAATTCATTATCGTTGTGGATGCGGATATCGATTGCCGGGACTGGAATGAAGTGATCTGGGCGATCACAACGCGTTGTGATCCGGTTCGCGATTTTACCATGGCTGAACATACACCGATTGATTATCTCGATTTTGCATCTCCGGTGGCAGGACTCGGCTCCAAGGTTGGCATCGATGCAACCAATAAATGGCAAGGTGAAACGGACCGCGAATGGGGCCGTCCGATTGTCATGGATGAGGATGTGAAAAAGCGCATAGACGATTTATGGCCGGAACTCGGGCTCTGATTCACAGCTCATGACAGGCAAACAGGCTTAAACGATGGTTACGAAACTGAAAGGTCCACTTCTCATCGCTGCCCTGCTTATCACCGCAGTACTCTCATACCTGCTACTAACCAACACTGAATACAACGATTTGAATGCTGACGGATTGGCACAAGGCAAAGCTGCTTTCAATCAGGGTGATTTCGATGAGGCGGCAGAATGGTTTCGTCAGGCTGCCAAGCTCGGCAATCAGGAAGCGCAATTCCATCTGGCCATGTTGTACCGCGATGGCAAGGGCGTAGAGCGCGATGATGCACAAGCTCTACGCTGGCTGAAACTTGCCGCAGCCCAGGACCACCTGAAAGCTCAATATGAACTGGCCAAGCTGCTTGAAACCGGCCGTGGTGTAGACATGGCCGATCCTGTCGGTGCTGCTCACTGGTATCGCAAAGCTGCCGAACACAATCTGGCCGCCGCCCAGCTTCGTCTGGCCATGCTCTATGCTGACGGACGGGGTGTAAAAAAAGATGAAGCACTCGCACTGGACTGGGCGATCAGGTCAGCCAAAGCCAACAACACTGAAGCCGATTCTTTTAAGCAACAAATGATCAACAAGGTGAAAAACAAGGCATCCCATGGTGATGCAAAAGCCCAGTTTGTACTGGCCCGACTCTATCAACGCGGTGAAGGCATCCATGAAGATGTGAAATCTGCAGAACAGTGGTTAAGGGCAAGTGCAGCCAGTGGCAATGCCGAGGCGCAATTCCATCTTGCCAATTTGCTGATTAAACAAGCCGCAGGAGCAAGCGAAGCATCGCGCTGGTATCTCGCAGCGGCGAAACAGAATCATCTGCTGGCTGCAGCAGCCATCGGCACCATGTTTGCGACAGGTATGGGCACTGTGCAAAACAGTAAAGATGCGTTGTTATGGTTACACAAGGCAGCAGATGCAGGCATTACCCATGCGCAAACCAATCTCGGCATTCTCTATGACGAGAACAAGGGTTTTGAGCATGATGACAAACAAGCAGTTCAATGGCTTCAAAAAGCAGCCGATCAGAATCAGAGCAAAGCCATGAACAATCTGGCTGCCATGTATCTGCAGGGCAGAGGTGTAGACCGTGATCTGAAAAAAGCCTATACACTGTTCAAGGCAGCCGCCAAAGAAGATGGCCGGGCACAATATAATCTCGCGCTGTTATATCTGCGCGGCGTTCATGTCATGCACAATGATGAACTCGCCGCAGAATGGCTCTTAAAAGCCGAGGCCAGCGGAAACCAGCAATCTCAAATCCTGCTGGGGCTGCTGTATCATCTTGGCCGTGGTGTCCTGTATAATGAGAAACAGGCTATTCACTGGTACAGCAAAGCCACATCTCTGGGCGACACTGATGCCACATTCAATCTCGCCATCCTGCATTATAAGGCAGGTGATTATAAAAAAGCTTATACACTGTTTTTACAGTCAGCAGATGCAGGCGACAACGAGGCTCGTAATATTATCGGCCTGATGTATCAACAGGGACAAGGCGTTGATTATGACTTGAGCAAAGCTGCCTCATCGTTCGAAGAAGCAGCCCGACAGGGGTATGCTCCCTCACAGTTCAATCTGGCCAATCTTTATCGTAAAGGCGAAGGTGTTGAACAAATCGATAAAAAGGCAGTGCACTGGTATCAACAGGCTGCAGCTCAGAAATATGCGCAGGCCCAGAATTCTCTGGCTTATATGTACGCCCTTGGCCGCGGTGTGAAAACTGATCGACATATGGCCGAAGCATGGTTTAAAAAAGCGGCTGAGCAGGGGTTAAGTATTGCCATGCAGAATCTCAACCTGCTCAGGCAGAAGCAGAGCAGTTTCACACTGGCAAGCCAGAGCATAGACATTCAGATTCGCGCCACAATTCTCGATGAACAGCCTTTCAATCTCGAACAACGACTGGATGTCTACCGCATGCCGGAACTGCAATAAGCGTCAGCCATATCTCACTGCGCCGATGCAGCCCTGCTGGAGATAAATACCCGGAATGATACTGTCTTTATTCCGCTGCAGGATTTGCTTCGGCCAACTTCAAATCAGCCAGTGCTGCCGCAGCAGCGGTCGACAGACCATTACCGATAGTGCTGCCGTTCTCTTCTGGCGAGGGGCTCAGGGCAAACTGCTGCTCAACGGCAGCGCGGTAGGTACGTGTGACATCTGAGCTGTTCATCTTGACCTCCAGCGCCACTTTAACCCCCACCTTGCTTTTGAACATTTCTCGCTCACTTGAATATGTAATGGACTGAATACGGACCAGCATGCCATTGGCGTGATCGGGGTTAAAAGGAACAACCTGATAACCGGCAGCTTTCAAGGAAGAAGTCATGTGTGCATATAGTGATGCTGCCACATCAGATGCTGAAACCAGATATTCCCCGTCAACAGCTCGTCCGAATACTGTCTCTTTTCTGCCATCCTCAACCCAGAGCGCAAGCTCGCTCTGACCCCCTACGACAGGTATCGCATCTTTCGGATAGATCACTTCCGTTTTGATTTCACCTGCACAGGCAAGGGCCGGTATCATCAGCGATAGCAACATAATCATCATCGTTCTTTTTACATTCAGCATACTCATACTCTCCAAACACAAGATTACAAACACACTAGCAAGATTTACATTTCATGCAGTGCGAAAAATCACACCCGGCTTCAAGCTCATGGACTAAGCTACCCCCCCTCGCTAAGCTTCGCGCTGTTTTGGGTGCCCGATCAGTCGAAAGACTATGGGTGAAACGGGAAGTCCGGTGCGGGTCTTAATGATCCAATTCCGGCGCAGCCCCCGCTACTGTAGACCTGACAACGCTGTTCAAACCCACTGGGAAACCGGGAAGGAGAACCGCTGCGGATGAAGGTAAGCCAGGAGACCGGCCTGAAATGCGATATGACGGGAAATACCTGCATATCATCGGTTTGATGGCCTCGGAGGGAGGTGTTGCCGGACTGTTGGCTCCCCATCTGCCTCTTCTGATCCGCTTCCCACTCTCCTCTGATCCTGACAACCGCCAAAATACAATATAGCGCGGCGGGCGCGGAGAACACTTTGAAACAGAAACATATACTATGGCTGGCAGCTTGTATGGCAGCCATGCCAACAACAGGCATCGCTCAAACACAGGACCTGGGGCAACTCGATGTCACAAGCAGCAGAATCGAATCGCCTTCGATTCAGTCATCAAAACCAGTTACCATCATCAGCAGAGAAGAGATAGAGGCTTCACATGCGGTAAATGTAGCTGACCTCTTCAAAGGTCAGGCTGGCATTACTGTGCGAGACACTTCCGGCGTTGGTGCTAAAGCGGTGATTGACCTGGGGGGATTCGGGGATTCGGCAGCCTCGAATAAAGTCGTATTGATCGATGGACGTCGTATCAGCAATCCTGATCTGGCAGAAGCAGACTGGACACAGATTCCCATCGATCAGATTGAACGCATTGAAATTTTGCATGGTGCAGGCTCAGTATTGTATGGCGACGGAGCAGTTGGCGGTGTGATCAACATTATCACCCGCATCCCGGAATCCGGCGGCCAGATTGCACTGGGTGGCGGAAGCTTTGGCAGCCAGAATGGCAAAGCACGCATAGGTGCTGATACCGGCAAGGTGCGTCTGGAAGCTAACTTCTCCGGCCAGAAAACCGATGGTTATCGCGATAATAGTAAATATGAGCGCTACGATGCAGGTGCACGTTTTGAGGCCGACATCAGCGATAACATCATGTGGTACGGCAGCGGCAATCATCATACAGACCGCTTCGGTTTGCCCGGAGCGCTGACACAGGCTCAGATCGACACCAATCCAAAGCAGACTCTGAAACCGGATGATTATGGCAGCACCACCGATGATTTCATCAACTCAGGTCTGTTAATCAATGCCGGCCCTGTCGAACTGGATCTCCCTGCTTCATTTCGTCGTCGTGATTCCTCTGCTCATTTTGGAGGCTTATTCCCTTTTGATTCCACAAGTGTGCTGCGCACGGTCTCCATTCGCCCGAAGATGACTGTTTCTCATGAACATGCTGATTTTAATTCGCAACTGATTGCCGGCGCAGATATCGACAAGGTAAAAGGTACGGTTGCCGGTCTTGATGCCAAGCGTGACCGCAGTGGTTATTACGCCCAGTTCACAGTTTCTGATTCTGATAGTAACTATGTTGTTTCAGGTGGCTTTCGCTCCGAGAAAGTAAATGATGCCCTGATCGATGGCACCAGCACTGCTTCCAATCGACTGAATGCCTACGATATAGGTACTTCTATCGGCTTTGGTGATTTTCGACTGCGTCTGAATCATAATCGTTCCATCCGCTTGCCCCGTCTGGATGAGCGTACCGAGTATTTGTTCCCCACATTTGCTCCGAACTTCCGTGCCGATCTCCTGCCTCAGACAGGTATGCATTATAATGCTGCGCTGCGCTATGAGGCGGAATCTGCCTGGCTGGAAGTCTCCTATCAGCATGCCAAGTTGAAACATGAAATTTATCTGGATCCAACCATCGGTTTCTTCGGCACCAACAGTAATTATGTCGATCCAACCCTGCACCGTGTACTAACCATTGCAGGTTTTTGGCATGCCCATGATTTTGCCCAGATCAGCGCCAATTTCACACAGGTTCGTGCCACATTCCAGGGTGGAGCTTTCAGCGGAAATCACATTCCCGGTGTGCCGCAGAGCCGCTTTGGTTTGAATCTGAAATCGGACTGGAGTGAAGCTTTCTCGACCACGCTACACAGTACCTATGTCGGTGCATCCCATCTGATTAACGATCAGTTGAACAGTCGCCCGAAATTAGCCGCTTACTTTTTAGTCGATGCTGCTGCATCCTATCGTTGGCAGGGTGTGGAGGTTTTCGTGCGTGTAGACAATCTGACGAACAAGAAATATATCAGTACAGGCGCTGTTTCACCAAGCGCTGGTACCTTCGGCCTGTACCCCGCTGCAACGATCAGTATCCATGGCGGAGTGAGTTATAACTTCTAGGATCAAACCCATCTGGCCGTGGCTGGTGGCATCTGCTGCCATCCATGGCCTGTTGTTTGTCGTATGGCTGGATCTGAGCGGCAGTAGCAGTGCTGTATCGCAAAAGCAAACCGTGCTGGAAGTTGTCAGCATTGAAGCCATCCCTGAAGAAAAGCCTGCTACCTTGCCCTCCAAACCAGCCATCTCTGAAAATAATTCAGCAAAAGCGCCGAAACAAGTCACACAAAGAAAACCTGCAGCTGTTGTGGTCCAACCAGCTAGGAGTTCAATGCATCAGGCTGCCAGCCAGGCTCTGGAAGCAGAAAAGCCTGTTTCGGCTATTAGTGAAACTGAATCTCAGATCGCGGCAGCAGTAGTCAGCCAGTCTGCCTCTAATATCGCACAACATGAGCAGATAAACACACTGGTGAGGAACCACCTGGAATCATTCAAATTTTATCCTGCCAGTGCACGCCGACGTGGCATTGAAGGTCATGTCGATGT
This sequence comes from Mariprofundus micogutta, assembly GCF_001895085.1. Taxonomy (GTDB): domain Bacteria; phylum Pseudomonadota; class Zetaproteobacteria; order Mariprofundales; family Mariprofundaceae; genus Mariprofundus; species Mariprofundus micogutta. Next base: position 114,400 of record NZ_BDFD01000003.1, read on the forward strand.
GGCCTTTGTTCTCAGCCATAATGGTTCTGCCGATCAAATCAAACTACTGCAGGGCTCGGGTTATGCCATGCTCGACCGGGCAGCCATGCAAACTGTGAGCAGAGCGCAACCTTTTCCTGTCGATGATGGCAGTTATCGTTTTCGCCTAAGGTTCAAACGCCTGTGAGAATCATTATATGCATGCTGCTAACCTGCCTTTCTGTGGGCAGCGCCTGGGCTGGGGAGCGTATCCTCGCCCTTTCTCCGCATGCCTGTGAAATGCTCTATGCCATCGGTGCTGGTGATGAGGTGGTTGGCGTTTCCGAATACTGTGATTTTCCGGATGCAGTAAAAAACAGACCCGTTATCGCCAACTACTCACGCCTCTATCATGAAGCTGCCCTCAGACTCAAACCCACACTGCTGATCGCTTCCAACGCCTCATTGAAAGGACTGGAAACAGCACGACAACATGGCGCCCTCATTGTCGTGACCCACCCTGAGAATCTACAAGATATTTTTGATGATCTGCATCGGCTTGGTGAACAGACAGGCCATGCATCACAGGCAACGCTACTGGTCGGCCAGTTGCAGACCAGACTGGCTGAAATCAAAGCCAAAACAGATACACGTCATCGTGTTTTTTTCGAGGTATGGAGTGATCCGCTGATGACTGAAGCCGGCAATAGCTTCATCACACAGGTTCTGGATGCAGCAGGTGGCGACAATGTATTTTCCGGCAATAATGTCGAAACCATGCGAGTGAATATCGAAGCCGTGATTCGCGCCAAACCGGCAGTGATTATCATTCCGAATCGCAGCGGCAATATTGAAAGCCGCAAGGCCTTCTGGAAGCAGTGGCTACCCACGGCTTATGTCATCGCCATCAATCCCGACCTGATCAGTCGCCCGTCTCCACGAATTGTCGAAGGTATCGCTCAACTGCAGCAGCAACTGGATCAGATTCCGTGAACCAGTCTGTGAAATGGACAATGGTACTTGTAATGCTGATTGTCGCCGCCCTGCTCTGTCTGGGTCTGGGTGAGCAGTGGATCAATCCGTTCGCAGCCAACGGTCAGGATGCAGTAATACTCTGGGAGCTACGCTGGCCCCGACTGTTCATTGCATTCACTGTCGGCGGCCTGCTGGCGCTGGCCGGAGCCTGGTTTCAGGTATTACTCGGAAACCCCCTGGCTGAGCCCTATGTGCTAGGTGTAGCAGGCTCCGCTTCAGTCGGTGCGGTCACAGCTCTGATGATCTATCCGGAATCGGCACTACTCATGTCTGTCGGAGCATTTGTCGGGGCCTGGATCGGCATTTCTATTGTCATGGCCTTTGCCCATCTCGGTTCCGGGCGCATGTTACTTGCAGGCGTCGTACTTGCTGCGTTCTGGTCTGCCCTGCTGGCACTGTTACTCGCCCTGCTTCCCAGATCGGAGCTTGGCCTGGCCTTTGCCTGGATGATGGGAGATTTATCCCACTCTGATCTACCCATTCCGCTGCTACTGTTAACCTGGGGGCTAGCACTGGTATGTGGATTCTTCTTATCCCGCTCACTCGATGCTCTATTGCTCGGAGAGAGGCATGCCGAAGCGCTCGGTATAGAAGTGAAACGATTGAGAAATCGTTTGCTTCTGCTTGCATCTGCGGTGACTGCCATTGCTGTCACTGCAGCCGGCACCATCGGTTTTGTCGGCCTTGTGATCCCGCATCTGATGCGTCTGCTGTTTGGCTCCCTGCACAGAGCTGTACTGCCTGCATCTGCTATAGGTGGTGGCATACTGTTGATGTTGGCTGATAGTGTGGCCCGTACAATAGTAGCGCCCTCCGAACTACCGGTTGGTGTTTTGACCGCCATGATCGGTGTGCCTGTATTCCTCTTTCTGCTGTTGAGGCGTTCATAATGGAAAACCTGATGCATGCATCCAGGCTCAGCCTGCAGCGCGGTGACGATCTGTTATTCAACAATCTCAACCTTTATATCCGCTCAGCTGAGATCACTGTAATTCTTGGCCCCAACGGCGCAGGAAAATCCAGCCTTCTGCTCGCACTTGCCGGCCTGATTCCAGCAGATGGGGATCTGCAACTGCAGGCCACGGCTATGAGTGAATACAGTAGAATGGAAATCGCCACAAAGGTTGCATGGCAAGGAGAATTGCCACCCACTGAATTCGGACTGACTGTCAAACAGCGTCTGAACCTTGCCAGTGATGGAGAAGAGAATCTGATTCCAGCGACTAAGGCGATGGAAATTGAGGCTCTGCTGAACCGGCCACTGGCAGAGTTATCAAGTGGTGAGCGCCAGCGCGTGGAGTTGGCAGCTCTGATGCTGCGTCCGGCACCAATCTGGTTACTGGATGAGCCTACAGCACACCTGGATATCAAACACCAAGTGCAATGTCTGAATATGATGAAAAAGCAGGCCAATGCAGGCCGCGCCATCGTGACTGTTTTGCATGATCTGCAGCAGGCCATGGCTGTTGCAGATCAGGTCGTTCTGATTGATGGTCAGGGGCATGCAGAAGCCGGGCCAGCCGGCCAAATGCTTGATGTCGACAGACTTGCAAGCTTGTTTGATACACCGTTAATCAGGCAGGGTAAGCTTTTGATGCCGGAATACGGAGATGGAATTTGAAAGCACGCGACAAACGACAGGGTATTGTGCTGGTGAATACCGGAGAAGGAAAAGGAAAATCTTCATCCGCTTTCGGTGTCACCTTTCGAGCTGCCGGCTGGGGCATGAAGGTATGCGTCATCCAGTTTATCAAGGGAAAGTGGAAAACCGGCGAAGAGAGAGCGGCAAAAGCTTTCGATAATATCGAGTGGCATGCGCTCGGTGATGGTTTCACCTGGGACACCAGAAATCCGGAGCAGGATATTAAAACCAGCCGCGAGATATGGGAGTTGTGCAAAGAGAAAGTTCTATCGCATGAGTTCGATATGGTCGTCTTTGATGAGATCAACTACTGCGCATCCTACGGCTGGATTGCAGGTTCGGAGATCGCTGATTTCATTCGAGATGAGAAACCAAAGTGGATGCATCTGATTCTCACCGGCCGTGATGCCCCGGACGAAGTGATTGAGGTTGCCGATACCGTCACCGAAATGCGTATGGTTAAACACGCATTTGAGTCCGACATTCCGGCAACACAGGGTATCGAGTTTTGAAAATACTGCTCGCCCATGGCTCATCCGATGCAAACCATGCCAAACAGGTGAACAACCTTGCCGATGAAGTATCCTGCCTGCTTGGCGAAGAGGTAGGCGCAGCATTTCTCTCCAATGAACGGCTAGCCAACGGGGCAACTGTATTACCACTGTTTCTCGGGGCAGGCAACCATGTCACAGAAGATATTCCAAAGTTGGTAGAAGCTTCAAACTGTTCGCTGCTGCCATCGTTAAACGAACATGCGAATGCGCTGGTCAAAATGGTATATGGTCATCTGACTCAGGAGAGTAAACGCATCAATGTACTCTTCGCTCTCTACCGCTTTAGTGGGTTCACCTCGCTGACTGCCGCAATCCACAGCAACAACAAGTCTTGCAGCAAAGTGGCCATGGCCTCCATGCACTCTGAACCTTCCGTCACCTCTGTGTTAAATCACTGGCACGCCGATGGTCTCAAACAAGTAACCCTGCAACCGATGCTGCTGTTTGACGGGTGCAGTCTTGCTAGGATCCACAGCATGATTGCCGAATCCTCTCATTCCGACGTGACTCTCGCGCCGGTGCTCAGCGAACATGAAGGTTTTGCCGGGCTGATTGCCAACATGTTCAGGGAGCATACATGAAACTTGATGCACCCATCAAAGCAGGTGAAGTTGCCCTTGTCGGAGCAGGGCCCGGTGATGCGTGCCTGCTGACGCTGGCTGCTGCAAAACTGATCGGCGATTGCGATGTCATTGTTTACGATGCACTGGTCTCCGAAGATGTACTGAATATGGCTGCTGTAGGCAGTGATCTGATTGAGGCCGGTAAACGCGGTGGCCGCCCTTCGGCAAAGCAACACGATATCTGCGAAACATTGATTGATCTGGCCAAAGCAGGAAAACGGGTAGTGCGTCTGAAAGGCGGCGATCCGTTTGTTTTCGGTCGTGGTGGCGAAGAGATGCGCGCTCTGGCTGCAGCCACTATCCGGTTCCGGGTCATTCCCGGCATCACAGCAGGCGTGGCGGCCCCAGCCATGGCCGGCATCCCGGTCACTGATCGTTCGGTGAATGCGACACTGGCCTTCCTCACCGGTCATGAAGCCAGTGAGAAGAGCCGCATGGACTGGAAAGCTCTAACTCAGGCCTTTCCTGTGCTGGTATTCTATATGGGGGCAAAAAACCTGCCGCAGATCGCAAACCGTTTGCTTGAAGCAGGACTTGCACAACAAACATCACTTGCCATCATTCACGCTGCAACACTGGATGATGAAAACACCATAATCAGCACACTCGAAAAAGCTGCTCGCGGTGAAATTACTGCGCATTCGCCGTCGATAGTAATCATCGGTGACGTGGTGAACGAAAGAATTAGCTGGAAGGACTAAAGATGCCCAAACCAATGATGATGCCATTCAAACGCCATGCCATTATGTGCTGTGGTAAAAGTTGTGGAGAGAATCTACCCCTGCTGAACTACCTGAAAGAAAAGGTCGCCCAGGCCGGCCTTATTGTGGGTGACCCGGACTCAGTACGCGTTAACCGTGCAGGCTGCCTTGGTGTATGTATGGAAGGCCCTGTGATGGTCGTTCATCCGGACAATGTCTGGTATTGTAATCTGAACGAGGCTGCTATTGATCGTATTGTTGAAGAGCATTTCAGAGGTGGAAAAGTCGTCGAGGAGTTTTCCTTTTATCAGGGTTGATCTCCGGTTCGGTTGACGCTCAAAGTCACACCCGGTTATAAACGACTGGCTACCAGAGCGTTTTCTGTCTAAGCTGGCTTCAGGGATAAAACTCAGGAAGGGCTTATATGCGCTTAACAGGTTTAATCATTATCTTGATGCTGGCATGTGCGCCCTGGGCACAGGCTGCTTCTTCACCCTCATCCATCGAGCAGCAACGACAGTGGTTCGAACAGGCACGCAAAGCCCTGAATAAGAACAACATGGCATCGTACAATAAACTGAAAGCCAAACTGGGTAGTTATCCGCTCACCCCGTATCTCGATATCTGGCAGGCCCGCAAAGACCTCAAAAAAGGTAGCGATACCGCCATTGCATCTCTGCTTGAGCAACATGCCGATGTACCCGAATCAATCAATCTGCGTATTGCCTGGATAAAAGACCTGGCCAAACGAGGCCAATGGGTAAAAGTCTCGGAACTGCTTGAAAAATCGCCATCGGATATCAGGCGCGTACCGGAAATTTCCATGATTGCACTCTGGCATATAGGCGCTAAGGAAACTGCTCTGCTGCAATTTTCACAACGCTGGATGAATGGAAAAAAAGTCTCCGACTTTTCCTACCGCTTGCACCAGAATTGGAAAAAACAGGGGCATCCTACTGTCGCAGAACGATGGACACGCATAGAAACATTCATACACAAGGGCAAGTGGGGCAAAGCCAAAAAACTGGCAAAAGGACTACCCAAGACAGAACAGCAATGGTTGGCGTATTGGCGACAGGTTCAAAAGCAGCCGGAAGAACATCTTTCAGCCTGGCCAGGTGCCATGACGGCAACGCCGTCCCGACTGATTCTGGCTGATGGACTGAACCGGCTGGCACGAAAAGATCCACTCAAGGCCTGGCATGCGCTGGAGTCATTGAAGGGCAAAGCGAATAAAGAGATCGAAGCGGAATTTTACAGCGCACAACAAAGACGTATCGCCCTGCGTGCGGCCAAACGGCATATGCAAGAAGCTGCAGACTGGCTGCAAAAGCTGCCGGCTCGCGAGCAGAATGAAGAGACCAGAAGCTGGCAGGTTCGATTGCATATACTTGATCAGCAGTGGCAGAAAGCCAGCCGGGTGATTGATGCCATGCCTGCAAATGAACAACAGCAAAGTCACTGGCTCTATTGGAAAGCCCGTGCGCTTGAAAACACAGGAAAGACTCAGGAATCCGGTGCTTTGTATATGCAGCTGGCAACTCAACGCGGTTATTACAGTTTTTTAAGTGCCGAGCGCCTGGGCCTGCCGTTTAATATTGAATCCTCTGATTTTCAGGCTTCAAAAACCGAGCAGGCTGCGATAAAAGAAAAACCGGCAATTATCCGTGCATATGAATGGCTACAGCTGGGTAACAGCAATAAAGCCAGCCGTGAATGGCACTTTGCCCTGAGCAGCTCACCAAAAAGCAGATGGGAAGCTGCCGCTGTTCTCGCCAGATCATGGGACTGGCATGATCAAGTGATTCGCGCTGCATTCAAGGCTGACCGACTCGATGCACTTGAAGGTCGTTTTCCTCTCGCCCATGAGAAATCCGTATTGAGGGAATCGAAACGAACAGGCCTCAGCACATCTGCAATATGGAGCATCATCCGCCAGGAATCCGCCTTCAATCAAAGGGCCACCTCCTATGTCGGGGCACGCGGACTGATGCAGTTGATGCCAAAAACCGCACGAGCCACTGCCAAAAAGCTGAAGATGAAAAGCAGGCGACCCGATCTGTTCTCTCCAGCCACCAATATCAAACTTGGTTCGGCTTATCTTGCCCAGCAGAAGAAGCGTTTCGGCAACCTTGCATTGGCTGCTGCCGCATATAATGCCGGCCCGCACAGGGTATCCAAATGGCTGGAGCGCAGCTCATTTGATGCCGCTGAAGCCTGGGTAGAAGCTATCCCGTTCAATGAAACCCGCCGTTATGTGCAGCAGGTCATGGCCTTTGTCAGCGTATACGAATGGAGACAAGCCAAAACCCCATCCAGTCTGCTTGCCAGACTGAACGAACGTATTCAGCAGGTCAGCTTGAATGAATACCCTTAATCCCGTGGCAGTAGCCATTGCAGCAACTGCTTGCTAGGCTGCGCCGCCAATTCGATATGTGAGGTAAAGACTCATGGCATTTGTTGTCACCCAGCTGTGTAAAGATTGTGTAGATACTGCATGTGTAGCCGTATGTCCGGTTGACTGTTTCTACCAACCAAAAGAGATCTCTGAGGAAACGCCAAATCTGCTCTACATCTCTCCTGAAGAGTGCATCGACTGTGCGGTATGTGAGCCGGAATGCCCTTGGGAAGCGATTTATCCTGAAGAAGATGTGCCGGAAGTATTCATCTCCGATATCGAACTCAATGAGCTCTGCGATTCTGATCGCGAGTCGTTTGATCTGGCTGAAGTGAAAGATCACACACCTCCATCATCTGAAGAAGTTGCTCAGAACAAGGCGAAATACGGCCTCTGATTCTGATCAAACCACGTTATCCAGGCGCATGTGTAGTCAGCTACACATGCGCTTTTTTTATAGGATCTGATCATCCCGCATGAAAACAGAATTACTCGGTTTACAGCATCATCAGCTTATTGATCTCTGCCAGCAGGCAGGCTTTAAAGCTGTGCATGCCGAGAAGATTCTCGCATCAGTTTTTCGCTACAATAATCCGGACTTATCAGCCATTCAGGAACTACCAACAGCGCTATCAGACTTTCTGGGGCAACATGTAACGCTACTTCAACCCGAGTGTAGCGCTGAACAGCTGGCCGACGATGGCACACGCAAATTACTACTAAAAATGAAAGATGGTAAAGAGGTGGAAACGGTTCTGATTCAGGGGCCCGGCCGCCTCACCCAGTGTATCTCCACTCAGGTCGGTTGTGCTGTCGGCTGCACCTTTTGTCTTACCGCTACCGCCGGTCTTACGCGAAACCTGAGTGCTGAGGAAATGGTTGCTGAAGTCATGGCTGGTCAGCAGATCAGTCAGCGCAATGTACGCAATCTGGTGTTGATGGGTATGGGTGAACCCCTGCACAATTATGATGCAGTGGCCCAATTTCTGCGTATCGCCACCGACCCCAAAGGCATGGCTTTCTCACCCAACCGAGTGACGCTCTCTACTTCAGGACTGGTGCCTGCCATTTACCGTATGATGGAAGATAGCCTGCCTTGTAATCTGGCAGTGTCGCTGAATGCCACGACAGATGAAGTACGCAATCGGGTCATTCCGATTAACCGGAAGTATCCCATCGCTGAACTGATGCAGGCAGTGTCTGATTATATACAACAGCGTGGCAATAAACGTGTATTAATCGAATATGTCATGCTCGCCGGTGTAAATGACTCCATTGAAGACGCAGGGCGTTTATGTGAACTGGTTTCAGGCTTGGGCTGTACGGTCAACCTGCTACCGTTCAACCCGTATGCGGGGGCTGCATATGAATGTCCTGATGAAACAACTGTGTCTGCATTCCGCTCTGTATTGGTGGAGGCAGGCATTATCGCTGTAGTCCGTGAATCACGCGGCCGTGATATTTCAGCCGCCTGCGGCCAGCTTAAAACCGAAACGGTAGCCCGACGCAAAAAACAGCGCGGAGGCTGAAATCCCGCCATCGATTTCAGTGCGGAATCTGGCTGTATGCCTGAATAAACTGCTGAACCTGTATTCTTTTCTCACCGTCAAGTTGTTTCAGGAAACGATCCAGCTGCTGGCCGCTCTCAGGTTTGGTCAACAGATCAAGTTGGCTGCGGGTTCGCAAGCCTGTACTGCGTAACAGACGCAACAATTCGATATCCTGTATATGCAGCATTAAGTCGGCCTGATCAATCCAGTCATCCAGTTGTTCTTCCGAGACCAGATTCTCAATGCGGGAGTGCAACAGGTCCCGGCGATTGCCCAGCTTCGCCAGCTGATGGATATCAACCACACCCTCTTCAAACAAACGTTCGCGCATAAATGTATTCATGCCCTGCACATGGCCAATGGAAAGCGTTGCTGCAGGTGAGATTAACTCACTCATCAATTGTGAACTTTTGATCTTCTGCCAGGTGATTTCCACTGCCTGAATAGGAAAGAAGCCAGTCATAAGCGCCACGGCCACCAGCATGGAGGCAGCTCCTTTTTTCTTCACCACAAGTGCCTTTGCATTATCGCCATCCGACTCGCGATAAGGCTGGAAGAGGGCCTGAAAGACGGTATAAACCAGTACAGAGATAAACAGCACGGCAATCATGCGAACCGCACCCGAGAAAAACAGCCGCGGCATCAGGTCCTGATTACTCGCCCGCATAACGATATTGTAGATGTTATACAGCCATGCACCGTGCAGTGCCCACAGGCAGACTGAAAGCGGGAACAACACCCCCGGTGCAACCTGACCGATGCTGACCGAACGAAATGTGCGAAGAACAAGTCCCCGCCTTGCAGATGTTTCGTGTTTATCATTGATCAGAGAATCCAGATAAAAGGCATTATCCGCCTGCAGAAGATAACCGAAGAGCAGAATACTCAAAGTCGAGATACATGCCGTAGGAACAAAAAAATCATCCCAGTCATAAATGTTTACCGACTGGTTATTATCGAGGAAACCGCCGGTATAAAGCATAAGCAGCACATAATAGATGCCGCCATACACGCTGGTAAGCACAAGCAGCGTACTGTAACGATTAAAGAACGCCGGCAAATGCATAATCCCGACACCCTGTTCGAGGGCAATGCGATAATCGTGCGCAAGCATCATCGATAGCGGGACTGCCAGAGCGGCAAAAAATATTGAAATTTCCAACAGTGACATGCCCACCCCCTCTGATCTATCAAATCCCACAATAGTGTAGCATAAAAGCTTAAGTCTGGTGCCGGCACAAAAAAAAGCGGCCCTCCATGGCCGCCTTTCAAGAATAGAGTGCTGTCATTTGAGCGCAGAAGCACTCATCTCCGTAAAACATCTCATATTGTCACGATAAATACAGTGAGCTGCTGCTTAGTTTTCGCTCAGATCAAGCGACTTTCTCACTCGTATTGATACCCAACATCGGGTACAGCGGACAAAAACTCAATAACGCTGTTACGACCAATACACCGCCAACCACATATGACCATGGGGCAAAAAGACCAAAAACAGTGCCTACTCCAATCAGGATCGCACCAAACGCAAGCCTGAAAAACCTATCCATCTCACCAAGATTTGCTTTCATCACTGACCTCCTAGTACAGCATCTTTAACAAGCAGACAGAGTATATAGATAATAATATTATTAATCAATAATATTATTAGACAAGTATGCAACATAGATCATATCGCAAAAAAAGCGCCCTTTGCAGGACGCCTTTCGCATGAAGCTGTATTAAGATCAGCCTTCGGATGTTTTACATTTACTACATGTGCTCGCTCCGACAATTGCATAGAGCGGGCAGAATTTAATCGCTGCTGTCAGTACAAATACACTACCGGCAGCAATCGCTACCATGTTCCATGGTGCTTCAAGCCCACCCATATATCCGAAAGCAATCGCTGCCGCACCGGCCACCAGTCTGAATACTCGATCAATCGTTCCTACATTTGCGTTCATCATCAACCTCCTCAGGTCACTTGTTACTTATAATAGCGGCAGTCTAGACCCATAAACATGACAAAACCGTGATATTGTCACACATCCGTAGTGGCAATGTGCCAAAGTGCATCAAGATCGATCAGCGTAACTTCTCCCCGGCCCAGGCTCACATGGCCACGCCGTTCAAAATCTTTCAGAATACGACTGATGACTTCCCGCGCCGTTCCAAGTTCCGTGGCAAGCTGTTGATGCGTCAATTTGAGCTTGTGAGAACCATCATCGAGTTCCATCAGTCGTCGAATCAAACGTGCATCCATGCGTCCGAAAGCAACATCCTCTATCAAGGCCATCAAATCAGCGATACGCTCGGATATCATGCCCAGTGCAAACTTGCGAAATGCACTGTCAGCAAGCAGTTCATCAAAACGCTGGGCTGGAATGAGTGCCAACTCAGTTTCTATTTCAGCAACACCTTCGGCCGGATAGGCCTTATCTCCAAGCAGGCAGGAGGTGGTCAGCATACAGGTCTGCCCATCCTCAACCCGATACAGCACAATCTCACGCCCCTCAGGGTCCATTTTCTGCACGCGTACCGAACCATCGAGCACAAACACATAACCCTGACAGGCATCTCCATCCCGAAACAGAACAGTCCCTTTCGGCACCTTCATCGTCTGTAGACCGGTAAGCTCTTTGGTCAGCGTTACCGGCAATTGATGCATCGATGGAAAGAGCTCCAGCCAACTTGTCATAAAACCTCCAGATCCAGACGCCTGATTCTGCGTAATGAACGTTTGAATTTATTCCACTGCCATTGCTTTCCGGGGTCCCATTTCCGTCCCGGTGCAATATCCTGATGACCAACAATTTGATTGCTCGAAATGGATGGGTAACGCTGCATCAGTACCCGGCACAAGCGCGCCGTCTCACGGTACTGTGCCTGCGTAAATGGTCGCTGCTCATCACCAATCATTTCAATACCAATGGCAAAATCATTACAACCACTACGGCCCTGCCACTCAGACAGGCCTGCGTGCCATGCCCGCTGGTCGCAGGCAACAAACTGCGTGATATGGCCTTTCCGGTCGACAACAAAATGCGCCGACACCTGTAAACCCTGCAGCGTCTCAAAATCCGGATGGGCAGCACAATCCAGAGACCCCATAAACAGCTTACAGATATGATCCAGCTCGAACGCACCGGGTGGCAGGCTGATTGCATGCAGTACAATCAAGCTTATCTCAGTGCCAGCCGGCCTCTCATTCTGGTGCGGTGATATCAGCTGTCGCATGGGCTTATCATGGTATGCATCCGAAGCAATGTCATGCCTAAACAAATGCAGTCCATTATTACACCTTTATTCGCTTCAGAATTACGGCACAATGGGCACATGAGTAGCGTTACACAGCAAGAAAAAGCACGCCTGATGAAATTGGCGACCTACGTTTCCACAACAGTCGCCCTGACACTGATTGTTACCAAGGCAGTAGCATGGTTCATGAGTGATTCTGTCAGTCTGCTGGCTACCCTGATCGACTCATGCCTCGATGCAGCAGCCTCTATCATCAATCTTCTGGCTGTCCGTCATGCACTGGCTCCGGCGGATAAAGAGCATCGTTTCGGTCATGGCAAGGCAGAGGCTCTGGCAGGGCTTGGACAGGCAACATTCATCACCGGCTCCTCGCTGTTTCTGGTTCTTGAAGCTATTTCACACCTATGGCATCCACAGCCGATTGCAGCCATGCCGGTCGCGATCGCGGTCATGGTGCTGTCCATAGTCGCCACCATGGGTCTGCTCATATTCCAGAAACATGTGATCAGTAAAACTGACTCCACTGCAATCAAAGCCGATCACCTGCACTACAAAACTGACCTGCTGGTTAATGCAGGAGTCATTGTAGCGCTGCTGCTCGCCTTTTATGGCTGGGAAGGTTTCGACCCTGTGTTCGCCATCGCTATCGCCGCCTATATTCTCTACAGCGCATGGGAAATTGCACAGGAGTCACTGGATCTGTTGATGGACCGCGAACTGCCGGTTGAAGAGCGTGACCAGATCAAGGCCATTGTACGCGCCCATCCTGAAGCAAGAGGCCTGCACGATCTGCGTACACGCAGGTCCGGCACAACAACATTCATTCAGTTGCATCTTGAACTGGATGATCACCTGAATCTAAGGCAGGCACACGCCATCGCTGATGAAGTGGAAGCCAGCATCATGGCAGAATACCCTGACTGCGAAGTGATTATTCACGAGGATCCTGCCGGGCTTATAGAAGAACACCCGGAGTTTGCAGCATGATCAGGCTGCTTGCGGGATGTATTGTATGGCTGTCCCTGTCAGCGCCGGCTTTCGCGGCATCCGAAATCATTGAAGTGTTTTTCCTGCCTATGCAGGAGGCAGCAGATGCTGCAAAAAGTCAGCTATCAGCCGATGGCAAGGTGGCCGTCATCACCTCACGCCGCATCCTTATACTGGAAGATGACAGCTCCCATATCAAACAGGCCAAAGCACTGTTGAAACAGATGGATCAGCCGGTTCAGCAATTCCTGGCTCAGGTTGAGATTGAAGATATCCGTTCAGACAGTGGCACGAGCGCAAAACTGTCATCGGCACAGCTATCCCCGGCCCTATCCGGCGGTTGGGCTCGCATTCGCCTGAATAACAGTGGCAACAGATCGAATAACCGCAGCAGCTTCCAGCTGCGCATCAGCGCAAATGAACCGGGCAGTATCGAAGTCGGCACCCTGCAAACACTGAGCCGCGAAACCAGAGCATGGCTTTCGGGTTACGGGCTGGTGAAAATGAATAGTGTGGAACTGATACCCATCACCTCTGGCTTCAAGGTGCAGGCATGGCCGGTAGGACTCGATCAGGTGCGCGTGCGCATTACCCCATGGATGCAGCGTAAAACTGCTCAGGTTTCCGGGCAACAAGAGATGCTGATTGATCTTGGCACTGCACAAAACCCGAACAGAGCACCGTCCAATACCGCCAATATGCGCTACAATGCCGTGCCGCATGTTCGTAACAATGCCATCGTGGAGCTTACTGGTGCAGCTACGGAATTAACTGTGCCGCTGAATGAGACAGTCACCATTGCAGCATCACAAAATGAGGCAAACAAGCTGGGCAGCGCCCTGCTCTCTCGCCATTCAACGATCGGAAAAAGATCTGTTGTGATCCGGGTTCGTATGACGCGTTAGACAGTCACACAACAAAACTAGCGCTGCAGACGATACCACTGTGCTTTTTTAGTTAGCCAGAATTCCCGATATTCATCTGCAGTCACTTCACCATCGCGATTGGCATCCATCTCTCTGAACCGCTGATTCATGCGCTGCTCAATCATGGCTCTGTATTCACTGCGTGATACACCTTCGGAATCATTGGCATCCAGTTCCATGAATGTTTTGACGATTTTATCCGTGGCAGTCATTGGAGCCGCCGATGCAGGCGAAGTTAAACAGCCCATTGCAATCAAAATAGTCATCAAGCGCATATACATGATTTACCTCTCCTGAAGCCCATTCACAGGGATTTTATGTTAACAGGCTCTTAACTCTCTGCCATGATTCATGACAGACGCGACTTTATCCAACTTACGACCATCCTGCGAGGGGAAACATGAAAGCCTATCTAGATTTAATGCGCCATGTGCGTGATAACGGCACCCAGAAGGGTGACCGCACCGGTACGGGTACAAAATCTGTATTCGGCTATCAGATGCGTTTTGATCTCTCGGAAGGTTTCCCGATGGTGACGACAAAAAAAGTGCATCTGAAATCAATCATCCATGAACTACTGTGGTTTCTGAAAGGTGATACCAATACCAAATACCTGACGGAGAATGGCGTCACCATCTGGAATGAGTGGGCGACGGATGATGGCTCTCTCGGCCCGGTGTACGGTTATCAGTGGCGTAACTGGCCCACCCCGAATGGTGAATCAATCGATCAGGTTGCCGAACTGATTGAGCAGATTAAATCCAAACCCAATTCTCGCCGGCTGATTGTGTCGGCCTGGAATGCCTCCGATCTGCCCGATGAATCGATCAGCCCGCAGGCCAATGTGGCCAACGGCAAAATGGCGCTCGCCCCCTGCCATGCCTTTTTCCAGTTCTATGTTGCCGATGGCAAACTCTCCTGCCAGTTATATCAGCGCAGTGCTGATATTTTTCTCGGTGTTCCGTTCAATATCGCCAGCTATGCACTGCTGACCATGATGATCGCCCAGGTATGCGACCTTAAGCCCGGCGATTTCGTACACACCTTCGGCGATGCGCACCTCTACTCCAATCATATGGAACAGGTGGAAACGCAACTGGCACGTGAGACGTTTGCCCTGCCGACTATGACCATCAATACGGATGTAAAAAACATCTTCGACTTCACCTATGATGACTTCGAACTGGAGGGTTATGAATGCCATCCCGGTATTCGCGCCCCGATTGCAATTTAATTGAGGACTTAACCATGAGTGAATCAGATAACATTATTGAAAACTTGGGACCTTTGGCAGCTCTGGCTGGAATATGGGAGGGTGATCAGGGTATTGATGTTGCGCCCGGTAAGGATGGGCCGGTCGAATCTTTATACCGTGAACGCATTGTATTTGAACCGATGGGACCGGTAAAAAATGGCATACAGGAGCTTTATGGCCTGCGCTACTCAACCACCGCATGGCCACTGAATGAAGATGATCCGTTTCATGAAGAACTCGGCTACTGGATGTGGGATGCTTATGCCAACCAGGTCATGCGCTGCTTTATGGTACCGCGCGTAGTCACTGTCAACGCTATCGGTACAGCTGCTGCAAACGACAAAGCATTTTCACTCTCTGCCAATGCAGGATCGGAAATCGCAGGCATACTCTCCAATCCATTCCTCGATAAGGCATTCAAAACTGTCCGTTATGAGTTGGATGTGAATATCCATGATGATGGCAGCTTCAGCTATTTCGAAGATACGCAACTGCAGGTGCACGGCTTTGAGGCACTATTCCACCACACTGATAAAAACCGACTGCAAAAGGTAAGTGACTGATATGATTTCCTTCATCTGGGGACAGGATAAGAACCGGCTGATAGGCCGCGACAATGCGCTGCCCTGGCGCCTGCCTGCAGACATGGCCTGGTTCAAAAAATCGACCATGGGCAAACCCATCCTGATGGGCCGTAAAACTTATGAGTCTATCGGACGCCCTCTTCCCGGTCGTACCAATCTGATTCTGACCCGCCAGCCTGATTTGCAGATTGATGACTGCACAGTGATCCACTCGCTCGATGAGGCCATTGCAGCCGTTCCCGAAGCTGAAGAGATCATGGTGATGGGGGGTGCAGAAATCTATGCACTGCTGTTCGATCATGCCGAGCGTTTATACATCACCGAAATCGATAGCGAGTTTGAAGGTGATGCATGGTTCCCAGAATTTGACCGCAGCGCATGGCAAGAAACCTATCGCGAATCACACACTCCGGATGAGAAAAACCAGCACCCCTACACTTTCATCATTCTTGAGCGCGCATAGAGTTTAATCCGGTCCATTGGCTGTTTTCGGCCACTCAAAGAAAAACTACGGCGCATATAGCGTAGTTATTTTTTACCCAACTTCGATTTTTTATAGGTATGTATGTGTCGCCCGAACTCTCTGTCTTTAGAGCGTTTCTCCGCTAGAGAGGCGGCATTCAGCTCCTGCTCTTTCATCAGCTTAATATAATTGGAAAGTCGTCGCTCTCCTATATTGCCTGCCTCGATTGCCGCACGAACAGCACAACCGGGCTCATTTTCATGCTGGCAATCTTTAAACCTGCAACGATTGGCAAGCTCGCTGATTTCACTGAATGTCTCCTCAATCCCCTGCTCGCAGTTAGCCAGTTGCAATGCCCGCATACCCGGCGTATCGAGTAGTAGGCCCCCTGAAGGAAGGATGTGGATTGATCTTGACGTTGTGGTATGACGTCCTTTCGCATCATCTTCACGGATGGCTTTTGTATTCTGCACGTGCTCTCCCATCAGTGTATTAATTAGCGTTGATTTGCCGACTCCAGACGAGCCCAAGAATGCAACTGTTTTCCCTTCTACACACCGAGCATCAAGCTGACTGGCACTTTCCGCATCAAGGCAGTTCACTGCAATCACTTCAAGAAACGAAGCCATTCCTTTGATCTGCTCGAAGAGCTGATCTGGATTCTCACAAACATCCAACTTCGTTAATACAATCACCGGATCAACTCCAGCCTCATTGGCCAGAGCCAGATAACGCTCTATACGGTTAAGATTGAAATCTTGATTCATGGAGTTAACGATAAATACAGTATCGATATT
Source organism: Mariprofundus micogutta (assembly GCF_001895085.1). Lineage (GTDB taxonomy): Bacteria > Pseudomonadota > Zetaproteobacteria > Mariprofundales > Mariprofundaceae > Mariprofundus > Mariprofundus micogutta. Next base: position 131,113 of record NZ_BDFD01000003.1, read on the forward strand.
GGATGCTATCAACTGGCTTGAAACCTTTGTTCCAGCCGCTTTACGGGAAAACAGTGAGAACCGGTCAAGCGGACGAATAAAGCTGTATGCTGAATCCAGAACAATCCAGTCACCCACTGCAAATACAGGCATGCTTTTTGAAATATGTATCGATCTTTTGCCCTCTGAGGTCTGCAAATGAATCATGCCCCTCTCCTGAGAGACAACCCGACCCACCCTGGTGTTTTCCCACTCTTCAAGCGTAAGCTGTTGTTGAAAATAGGCCTTCCAGCCTAATCGAGAAAGAGCTCTGAAATTTATCAAAAAACCTCCCAGGAAACATAAGCCTAGATAAAGCTTATCAAGCAAATGAAATATAGCACAGTCAGAACTACTGAATAACCGAAATTGACCTCAAGCAGCCATTCTTTCGCCAGCAAACTAATGGGCTGTAAAACCATCTGTCTGTTGTCCCCCATTTGGAGGACAGACAAATTTTAAATCATGGTCTACAATCAGATTTATTCATATTGGATGGGGGTTCAATTGAAGGTTTGGTCAATGAGAAGAGAAGCATTTATGGTCTGGCAGGACTTGCCAACAATAGGTGAATTTATCAAAGCGCATGGAAGTATTTCACTTGGAGGATTACATTGTCCGAGCTGCAAGTCAGAGAATATTAGCAGTGCCGGATGGGAGTCAGAAGATGACCCAAGACGCATTCATATATGCAATTCATGTGATAGCTATCTCTATAGGTCTGAATGACTGATAGGCCGAAATCAGTTATTCGGTCAGCACTCCCGTCACCTTCTATTAGCTGCTGGCGATCAGTTCCCTGTTACTGCGGATCATGGACTGGATGATTTTCACATATGCCATGCCGCGTTCGGAATAGGACTTCAATCCCACAGCCAGCTTTTCAGCATTGAGATCATGGCCCTTGTTTCTGGAGATTTGTCTTAAGCTGCGGAAATCCGCATAAGCACGCGTGGTATTGATATTGCGCATATAGGCATTGACCGATTCACGTGCATCGGAAAAACGGCGCACTTCATGAGTTGCTCCGGCAGCGCGCTGTTTCGGTACAAGGCCGCAACCTTTTGTGTAACACCACTGCCCGAAGTAGTTGTTGCCCTTGCGGGCAAAGCGGGATGTGCCCCAGGCTGACTCATTGGCAGCCTGAATCAGTGCCATCTCCAGCGGAATGGCATCCACACGTTTCACAAGTTTCTGCCACTCAGCCTTGTCTGGCTGCTGCTTGATGCTTATTTTGTATTCATTGCCCAGTGCCTGCAGCCATTTCAAATCGCTGCCGCTGAGAGAGTGCTTCTTCTGCAACCTGAGCAATTTCTCTCGCTGAATTGCGATACGCTGATTCTCGCTTTCGATATGCGGCTTCATAAAAGCAAAGAACTTCTGTTTTTTCTCGTTAGCACTCTGTTTTACTGCCGGCTTGGTCGGCTCCGGTTCTTTTTTTACGGTCATCGTCGAGCAGGCAGTCAATGTGGCCAGCGCCAGCATCCATATAATCAGGGTAAGGCCCGCACGGATGAAAAGGGTTGAGGTAAGGACAGGTCGTTGCATAGGTCAACTATGCGGCAGGTTTTTACAGACGTCGGTGACTGACCGCACAAAACTTTCCACCGGCTGCAGATGCATTCTGAAGGTTTTTAAACTGACTGTGCTAGTCTGGCCGCATGACAAAACAGGAATCATTTTATGAGCTTGGACCTGAACAGGTGATTCAGGCCGTGGAGAATCTGGGCTTCCATTGCGATGGCCATCAGCTGGCACTGAATTCATACGAAAATCGTGTTTATCTGGTCGGTATCGAACATGAACCTTCACTGGTGGCTAAATTCTATCGTCCGGGCCGCTGGTCGGACGAATCAATTCTGGAAGAGCATCAATTTATACAGGAACTGGCTACACTGGAGATTCCCGCCGTGCCAGCCTTAACGCTGCATGGTAAAACCCTGCACCGTTATCAGGATCACCGCCTGTCACTCTTTCCAGTCAAAGCAGGCCGTGCGCCGGACCTGGAAAATGATGACCACCTGCAGCAACTCGGCCGATATATAGGCCGCATTCATGCGCTGGGGGCAGTCTCCGCCTTTAAACACCGCCCTACACTTGATGTAGCCAGCTTCGGTGATGACGCTTATGAATTTCTGATGGAGAACGATTTTATCCCGCCTGATTTGCAATCCGCCTACGAAAAGCTGGCTGAAGATCTGTTGAACATCATTGAAGACAGGTTTGAAGATGTGGATGCAGAACAAATTCGTCTGCATGGCGATGGCCATCCCGGCAATATTCTCTGGGATAGTGCAGCAGGCAAAGATGGTACGCCTTACATCGTCGACTTTGATGATGCCCGCATGGGACCGGCCATTCAGGATCTGTGGATGTTTCTCTCGGGTGACCGTCATCAGATGAATGCTTCGCTGGATACCCTGCTTACTGCCTACAGCCAGTTCCACGATTTCGATTGTCGCGAACTGTCACTGATCGAGCCGCTGAGAACCCTTCGCATGATGCACTATGCCGCATGGCTGGCGAAACGCTGGCATGACCCCGCATTCAAAGCGGCATTCCCCTGGTTCAACAGTCAGCACTACTGGGAACAGCATATTCTTTCACTGAAAGAACAGGCCTCGGCTCTGCAGGAGCATCCCCTGCAATGGCTATGATTGTCGCTGAACGCGCTGCAGTGAAGTAGACTCCGCCTTATGGAAAAGCGACTTATCGAACTGGAAACCAAGATCTCCTATCAGGATCACATTATTGATGAACTCAATGATGTGATCATCCGTCAACAGCAACAGATTGACCGTCTGGAAAAGGCGATGAAACGACTGGATGAACATCTTAAACAGGGTAGCAATTCAGGGCTGGCGAGACCGGATGAAGAAGTTCCGCCACCGCATTATTAAGGATTCTCTGAGAAACTCAGAGAATCCATGCAGGCCACGGATGGCCTGCCAAAATCATGCATGCTAAATGCTTAATTTTGTGAGCAAAGGCAAAACCACGCTTTTTCCTTTGCGTGCTGAAAAACTATATGGACGTAGTTTTTCAGGGTTTCCTTTACTCAGGGCTGGTTATATTTCCGTTATCCGACAAGCAAAGCTATAGTTGCCAAATCTTGTAAGCAGGTGCCGATATGTCTGAAAAACCCTGGGGCGGTCGTTTTGAATCCCCCACCGATGAATTTGTAGAAGCCTTTAATGCCTCCACCGATGTGGATGCACGTATGTATGCCGAAGATATCGCCGGCTCCAAGGCACATGCCCGTATGCTCTGTGAGCAGGGTATCCTTACGCAGGAAGACCTGAACTCGATCCTGCGTGGCCTGGATGAAGTGCTCGGTGAAATCGAGAGCGGTGAATTCAAATTCACCATTGCACTGGAAGATGTGCACATGAATATCGAATCCCAGCTGACCAAAAAAATCGGCGATGCGGGTAAACGCCTGCATACAGCCCGTTCACGTAATGACCAGGTTGCAACTGATACCCGCCTGTATCTGCGCAGTCGTACCGACACCATGATCCATCGCATCCGCCGTCTGCAATCGGTTCTGCTTACTCTGGCCGGAACACATGCCGACACCATCATGCCCGGCTTCACGCATTTGCAGACAGCACAGCCGGTCACACTCGGCCATCACCTGCTGGCTTATGTGGAGATGTTCGATCGTGATGCCTGCCGTTTTGCCGATGCAAGAACCCGTATGAACCAGTGCCCACTGGGCTCGGCAGCACTTGCTGGCACCACATTCAATATTGATCGCTTTAAAACTGCAGAGTCTCTCGGCTTTGACGGACCGACCAGAAACTCACTCGACTCCGTATCAGATCGTGATTTTATTATGGAACTCATGGCTGCGGCATCTATCTGCGCTGTGCACCTTTCACGTTTCTCCGAAGAACTGATCCAGTGGATGAGCGCCCAGTTCAACTTTGTTGATCTACCCGATGCCTTCTGCACCGGCTCATCCATCATGCCGCAAAAGAAAAATCCGGATATGCCGGAACTGGTGCGCGGAAAATCAGGGCGCATTATCGGTGGTCTGGTTGCCATTCTCACCACCATGAAAGGGCTGCCTTTGGCTTATAACAAAGACATGCAGGAAGACAAAACCGCCATTTTCGATGCTTTCGATAATCTCGAAGGTTGCCTGCGCGTGTTCGGTGACATGTTGCCGGGCATGAGTGTGAACAGCGAGGTCATGCACACCGCTGCATCTTCCGGGTTTGCAACCGCAACCGATCTTGCCGATGCGCTGGTGCGAGCCGGTGTCCCTTTTCGTGATGCGCATGAGATTGTCGGCAAATCGGTAGGCCATTGCATAAAAGCAGGCATCGAACTGCATGAAATGGATGAGTCTGCCTGCAGCAATATTGACGCACGACTGAGTGCAGATATGGTGCGCCTCCTTTCTGTAGAGAACTGTGTTGCTGCACGCAATCACATCGGTGGCACAGCCCCTGATCAGGTGCGCAAGCAGGTTGCCGAATGGAATACAAGACTGGAGAGCCAGCATGACTAAACGAATACATTATGGATTCATCCTGTTGATGGCGGCGACGTTGCTGCTCAGCGGCTGTGGCCGCAAAGAGGCTCCTCAGATGACAAACGGCTCATCTGTCAAACCTTCCCTGAATGAGTTATATCATCAGGTTGCCGGTAATGTGCTGGAATTGCGATTTACACTGCAGGGTATCCCTGAAGGTGTCGGATATCAGATCGACCGCACCGAAATGGACCCCTACTGCCAGTGCCCTGGTTTCTGGCGCCGCTTTGATGAGCGCCTGCCGCAAGCTAAAATGGTGAACTCGGAAACCACTAAATTGATCAGCCTGAAAACCGACAAAAAAGCATTCCTGTTCAGGATCCGTGCGATCGATGCAACAGGTAACCTTGGTCCATGGAGCAAGATTATTACTGCCCGTGGCGTTGATCTATCCAAATAAAGTGAACAACAAATCACAACAGCCGCGACTGGACAGACTCGGCGCTTACCCGTTTGAACGCCTGAAGGCACTGTTTGCAGGTTCTCACGGCAATACTGAACTGGACCATATTGATGCAGGTGCCGGAGAGCCACGCCTGCCGCTTCCCGCATTTGTTGCCCCGACACTTCAGCAACAGCTTGCCGGTTTTTCCAAATATCCATCCACAATTGGTGGCATGGAATTGCGCACTGCGATCGCTGCATGGCTGGTTCGTCGCTATGGATTAAGCGATGTGAATCCAAGCACGCAGGTATTAAGTGCCAATGGTACACGCGAAGCGCTGTTTGCCATCGCGCATGCACTGGTGAATCCCGATGCTGAAAAGCTGTCAGGGCGCAAAGCCTATGTGATGATGCCCAATCCGATGTACCAGATCTATCTTGGTGCTGCCTATACCGCAGGAGCTGAGCCTTATCTGCTGGCATGCAATCACCAGACAGGTTTCGCGCCGGATCTGTCCAACGTTCCGGATGAGGTATGGGCTGATACAGCACTGGTTTACGTCTGCTCGCCCTCCAATCCAACCGGCTGGATTGCCGATGAGGCCTATTATGCAGAGTTGCTGGCCTTAGCCGACAAACATGATTTCTACGTTGTCTCCGATGAATGTTATTCGGAGATCTACTGGGCCGATAAACCTGCCGGCCTGATGCAGGTTGCAGAAAATCTGGGGCGTGAAGGTTTTTCCCGTTGTCTGGTGATGAATTCGCTATCCAAACGTTCGGCCCTGCCCGGCATGCGTTCAGGCCTGATTGCCGGTGATGCCGAACTGATCAAACGATTCAGCAAATTGCGCAGTTATACCGGGCCTGCCACACCGCTGCCTTTACAACATGTTGCCGCTGCCGCCTGGTCGGACGAACCCCATGTTCAAGCGCATCTGGAAGTTTACCGCCAGAGTCTAGAAGCATTCTTTGATGTTTATGGTGGTGATATCCCTGCCGGTTCATTCTTTGTCTGGCTGCCAGTTAGCAATGATGAAGCCTTTTCTCTGGCTGCATATCAGCAACAGAATGTGACCATCCTGCCAGGCTCCTATCTGGGAGCCGAGGATGCACAGGGCATCAACCCGGGCTCAGGATATGTCCGCGCAGCCCTTGTCGATGGGCCGGATGCTGCAGCCGAGCTTGCCCGCCGCCTGAAACAAGTGAGAGTTTAATCATGCAGACCCCTGAAAATGTTCAACACAAACTTCGTGAACTTGCCGCTGACGGTAAAACGCTGAACTGTTATATCTATGACACCAGTGAAATGTGCAATAAAATCAAGCTCCTGACAGACATCATGCCTGCAGGCGTGGAAGTATTTTATGCCATGAAAGCCAACCCGCATGCTGCATTTCTTGCCGCAGCACTGAAAGCCGATGCCAGGGGCATTGAAATTGCCAGCCTTGGTGAAGCTGAAAAAGCGGTTGCTGCCGGCTTTGATGCATCCCGACTGATTTACACCGGCCCCGGCAAATCGCCGGAAGAACTGAGCTGGGCAGTGGAAAACGGTATCCGTACCGTACATATTGAATCTTTGACTGAAGCATATCGGCTGAATGCCATTGCTGCCGCTGCAGGCAAAACACAGGATATCCTGCTGCGTATCAATGCCGACTTTGACATTCATGAGGCCCAGACCACCTTCTCCGGCGGCTCAAAAAAATTCGGTGTTGATGAAGAGAAACTGGCAGATGTGCTACCGCAAATTCTGGCACTGGACTCGCTCAACTTCCGCGGCCTGCATGTTTATGCGGCATCGGGTGTGCTCTGCGTCAATGATCTGCTGAAAAACTGCCAGTTGGTATTCGGCATGGCCAAACAGATTGAAGCTGACTTTGATGGCGTGATCTGCGATACCATTGATTTCGGCGGTGGTTTCGGTGTTGATTACCTGGAGACCAGCCACGACTTTGACCCGCAGGCTTATGCCGATGGCTTACAGCACCTGATTGAAGAATACGGCTATCAGGGACGCACGTTCTTTCTGGAGCTGGGGCGCTATCTGGCTGCAGATTCAGGCTGGTTCTGCACCGAAATCCTCGACATCAAAGACTCGCGTGGCAAAAAGCAGGTAATCTGTGCCGGTGGCATCAATCATTTTCGCAGACCTGCTGCGCTTGCCATCAACCATCCACTGGCGCTGGTCAGACTACAGCGTGAAAAGCTGTTCGACAGTCAGGAAGAGATCAGAAATGAGTCAGTCTATTTTGGCGGTCCCCTGTGTACAGGTGCAGATAAACTGGCCAATGACGTTTATGTGGAAGCAGCGGATGTCGGTGATATCGCCGTATTCGGTTTGGCCGGAGCCTATGGTCTGACCATGTCGAACATGGAATTCCTCAGCCATGAAAGGCCGCAAGAAATTGTAATCTGAACCCAGAGTCTCTTCGGGCTGGATTGCAGCGGCCGAAGCGGTAGACTCGTTATTAAATTATTGTCATAGAAGAACAGGGAGTTTATCCGTGAATCATTTACAGAAAGTTATTGAAAGTGCATGGGATAGCAGAGCTGAGTGGGACATGCGCTCAGCCACGAGCGAAACCCGCGATGCCGTAGAACATACCATCCAGCTGCTGGATGATGGTGGCGTACGAGTCGCAGAAAAAGATGCTGAAGGCAACTGGATCACTCAGGAATGGCTGAAAAAAGGTGTTTTACTCTATTTCAAGCTGCACGACAATCAGGTTATCCATGGTGGCGGCACAAACTACTACGATAAAGTTCCGCAGAAATTCGCCAACTGGGGCGAAGATATGTTCCGCAAGGGTGGTATGCGTGTTGTGCCGAATGCAACTGTGCGCAAAGGCGCATATATCGCGCCGAAAACCGTACTGATGCCATCTTATGTGAATATCGGTGCTTATGTTGATGAAGGCACCATGGTGGACACCTGGGCCACTGTTGGCTCATGCGCCCAGATCGGCAAAAACGTACACCTCTCCGGCGGCGTAGGTATCGGCGGCGTGCTTGAACCACTGCAGGCCACACCGACCATCATTGAAGACAACTGCTTTATCGGCGCGCGTTCAGAAGTCGTTGAAGGCTGTGTCATTCGTGAAGGCTCTGTCCTCTCCATGGGTGTATATATTGGTAAATCGACCCGCATTTATGATCGTGAAACAGGCGAAATATATTATGGTGAAGTACCGCCGTATTCTGTGGTTGTTTCCGGTTCCATGCCGGGCAAGTCCGGTGGACCGAACCTGTACTGCGCTGTGATCGTGAAAAAGGTGGATGAGCAGACCCGTTCAAAAACCGGCATTACCGAGCTATTGCGCGACTGACCTCCGGATCAACGCAGACATTGCGAGGAGAAGATCATGCCCTTGAGCAAGCTTGAAGTCAGTGTGGAAATCAATTGCCCTGTTTCAAAGGTTATTGCCTTTGTCGATGACAATGAAAATGATCCGATGTGGCAAACATCCGTGCTTCAATCTGAAAAAAGAACCGAGGGTGCGCCTGCAGTCGGTACGATCTATCATGTAAAAGAGAAGTTCCTGGGCCGCGTCATTGAACAGGACTGGATGGTCACCGAACGTAATGCGGACGGAAGTTTCTGGAAAGCGAAAAGCACCACCGGTCCGTTTCCGATTGCAACTTCGATGAAGTTCGAAAGCAAGGGAAACAGCACGCTTATTCATCGCACTTTGAGTATCGATGTTGGTCGCTTTTTCAAGGTCGCTTCTCCTGTGGTCGGTCATATCGCTCAACGTGAACTGGAAATGGACTTTGCCAACCTTAAGGAACTGCTCGAAGCCGAAGCTTAAGCATCGCTTCGGCTTGTATGGCTCAGCTTTTGCGGGGCCTTATTCGCCTCTGGCCCATTAAGGTTTTTTCATTTTCGATCCACGCCATATTTATGATCTACCGATCAGGCTGCGCCATCTTTTTGAGAGAGGAGTTTACAATGACACGTTTAACTTTGCTGACACTGGCTTTTTTACTGGCCATGCCTGCAGCTCAGGCTGCAGATGTGCTGGAATGGCTGGATGCCAATGTCAAATCAGGCAGAGCTGCGAAAATGGCAGCGCCTGCCGACAAGGCTCAACTGCTGACTCTGGAAAGCAAAGAGAGTGAAATGTTTCCGCAACCCTCCCCTGATGCAAGACATCTGCTTACTGTCTCTCAAAAAGGAAAGCAGGCATGGGTTTCCCGTCGCCTCAGTGAAAATGGTGACCCGGTCAATCTGGTCTCTATCGATGCACGCGCACTGGATTCCATAGGCTGGAAGAATAATGACCAGGTCTATTATCTCTCTGATCGGGCTGGCGGTCTGGGTCTGTGGGAAAAAATTTCAGATGGTGAAGGCATGCAACGCCGCATCCAGCCACTGCAGGGCGCACTCACACAACCCATTGTATTGTCTGATGAATCAATCATTGCAGCGCGCCTGAAACCACTGAATTATAAAAAAACGAAAGTAAAAAAATCCAGACGTGATGATTTCAATAACTGGGAATTTGCCGGTTTCACTTCCGAGATTGTCCGCTTCCATAAAAATGGTTCTGAGAAAGTTCTGGCTGAAGGCATCAACCCGTCACTCTCGCCGGATGGCACGAGTATCGTATTCTCCATGCAGGCAGGCCGCAGCATTCACCTGTTTCGCATTAATATCGATGGCTCCGATCTGATCCAGATGACCGACGCAAGGAGTGTGGATGTACAACCGTCATGGAGTGCCGATGGCAAATGGATCCTGTTTACTTCAAACCGCGCCAATGTCGACCTGAAACATCGGGGTAAATCACAATGGGATATCTGGGCTATCGGTACCGATGGACGGAACCTCACACAAATCACCTATGATACAGCCCGTGATGGCGCTGCACGCATGGGTAAAAACGGCCACATCTATTTCCATTCTGATCGTGCCGTCACACGTGACATGATTGCCCGGCATCAGGTGAAGTCCGTTGCCTCACACAGCTTTCATATCTGGCAAATTGATATGCCAACAACGACAAAGCAATAGGCTTTACACTAACCCAATCTAAAAAGGCCCCTTCACCGGGGCCTTTTTCTATCTTCCTTGATGATACTCTTTGCGGCTCAATGTTCTGAACTGTTCGGCGTGGCTCTGAAATGCTCATGACAACTGTTACAGGTAGCTATCATCTGAATCAGAAGCACACGCCTGAATCAGGGCAATCAAGGCGCGAGGGCCGAATTGACGCCATAAAATTAGTTGAACAGGCCCTAGTATAAACCATACATGATGCTGACTGATGATGCCCTGATATAAACAGTCAGCATCCCGCTCAAGCGAGTCCGGATTCCCTGGCCCGCTGCAGTGCCCGCTTATAAGCCAGAGCAATCATCTTTTTGCTGAACTGGGTCTTTGGCGGTTTGATACCATACTGTTCAATAATCAATTCCAGTACTGCCGGATCAGGATCACCGTCCACCAACTCGCTCAAAGCCGCCTTGGAAAACCGTTTACGCCGGGTCAGCTCAAAGATACGAACAGCTCTGGCCAGATAGGTATGGTGTTCAGGCTCCAACTAACTGATCCCAGGCCTGCAGATATTCAGCGAGATGATTTCGGAATCCAGATTCCGCCTCCAGATAGTTGCGCAGGCCAAGTATTGCACGAGCATAAGAACCTTCAGTTAATGCACCGACAAACAGCTGATGCCGCAAAAAAATCAGCATCGTCGTCAACACATCGGTTTCACAGTAGTCACGAATCGCAGTAATTTGCCCGGCCTCGAACATCTCGCGTACATTATCTCCTGCTGTCTCCAGTTTTCCCGGCACATTGAACGAGGCAGCCACTTCATCCATGGAACAGCGCGCCGATGCGCCGAAATCCGACAGCACTTCGAGCAAATCACAATGATAATCAGCGGAATAGCGGGAATCGTAGTTGTTCCATTTATCCCCTTCCCTGAACCAGCGTGGACAGGAAAGGCCATAGGCCATAGCTCGATATTTCAATACCGGCACATCAAAACCACGACCATTGAAACTGACCAGTTGCGGCGCCCGTTTTTCAATCAGCTGAAAGAAACCTTCCAGCAACTCCTGCTCGGAACTCTTGTTATCACCACCGGTTGCCAGTCTGCGCATCAGTAGCTCCGAGCCCTCTTCACCCGGTTCGCGAATCAGGTGGCCGTAAGAGATTGCCACAACCTGATGAAATGGCTGACGCGGGAAATCATTACGCCCCTCCGTTTTCTCCAGAAAATAATCACTGAGCCCATCGCGGGCTTCGATATCGGTCAGATCAGGTAATCGTAACAGACGACGAGCCGCATCAGCATCCACCACAGTCTCGATATCGAATACAATCACATCACGCCGCACGGTTGCCTCTCCTCAAAAAGCGTAATAACAAAGCCCTCTCTCCCAATATTAAAGCAGAAACAAAGAACACTGCGATAGCCCCGAAAATTGCGCCTGCTATCCAGACAAACTGCATAGCTCCATCATCAGGGAAAGCCAAGAGCATCTCAAAGCCTGCCAGCGCCAGCACCATCACCACACTGGCGGCCAATGCACTGGCCAGACGCCATGCCGTTTTAGCGGTAAACAGAGCTCCGTAGGTTTTGGTCAGGCGCGTATACAACATGACCACATTCACAAAAGCCGCAAGCGAAGTAGCAAGCGCCAGTCCCACATAAGCCCAGAACTGCATAAGAATGACTGCCAGCACAATATTCACCGCCACACTGATAGCTGCATAACGCATCGGCGCTTTTGCATCCTTACCCGCATAACAGGCGCTTGCCAGCAGTTTCACCCAGCAGAATGCAATCAGGCCGACAGCATATGCTTTGAGTGTATCCGCTGTGGCAATGCTATCGGCATGAGTAAAGGCACCGCGCTCAAACAGGGTCATCACAATCGGCTCAGCCAGATAAAATGCACCAACCACTGCTGGCATGGTAATCCAGGTCAGCCAGACTAGGCCTGAGCGCAAATCTTCACCGGCTGAAGCCTGATCTCCTCTGGCAAGGTGGCCGGAAAGCGTGGGTAGTAGCGCTGTGCTCATAGCAATGCCGAACAGGGCCAGTGGCAACTGCACGATACGATCTGAATAATAGAGATATGAGACAGCACCTGTATCAAGCAGTGTGGAGAGTATGGTGCCGACTAGAATATTGATCTGCACGGCCCCGATCGCCAGCACCGCAGGGACAAACAGGGTCCATGTTTCTCTAATGGCTGGCTGACTGAAATTAAAACTGAGTCGGGGCACCCAACCGATCTGTTTCAGGGCAGGAAACTGGATAAGCAGCTGCAACAAACCACCGAGCACAACACCAATCGCCAGGGCCAGAGCTGGGTTATCAAAAAACGGGGCAAGCACTACAGCTGCAAAAATAATTGCCACATTGAGCAGAGCCGGGCTGGCCGCAGGCACAGCAAAACGTTTGTATGTGTTGAGCACTGCCCAGGACATCGCAGCCAATGAAATCAGGGCAAGATAGGGAAACATCCAGCGCGCCAGTTCCAGCGACATGGTCCAGCGATCCGGCTCATCGGCAAAACCCGGTGCAAACAGGTATAAAAGCCAGGGCATGCCCAGAATACCGAGCACGGTAAAACCGGTGACCGCCATCAACAGTAGTGTAGCCAGGGCATTGAGGAAACGATGCGCCTGCTCTTCCCCCTGCTGCCGCTGATCTGACAACACCGGCACGAGTGCAACGGTAAGCGTGCCTTCTGCAAACATGCGACGGAAAAAATTGGGCAGTTTGAATGCCACGAAAAAGGCGTCGGCAACTGGACCTGCACCAAGAACACGCGCCAGAAAAATATCACGCACAAAACCGAGAATACGTGAAATCATCGTCCATCCGCCGACTTTAGATGCAGCACGCAGCAGCGCAGACGAAGAGGAACCCTGTTTCTCTAAGCTCTGATTTGACTTGTGCTCATTGCTTGCCATAATCCGCCGCCCTTTTTATACCCTTACAGGTTGCAAGCGAAGCTAGCGCCGCAAGGCAGGAAGGGCGAGCCAAACGACGTTAGTCTGTAGGCCACAGTTTTTTGGATCAATCCAAGGGGGTGATGTTTTTACATGCCAGGAATTAAAGTTAACCCTGATGAGCCGTTTGAAATTGCGCTGAAGCGCTTTCGCAAACAGGTAGAAAAAGGTGGTGTCGTTTCCGAATGCCGTCGCCGTGAAGCTTATGAAAAGCCTTCTATCGCCAAAAAACGTAAAGAAGCTGCCGCACGCAAGCGTTTGATGAAACGCCTTCGCCGTGTACGTATGCGTGAGAACCGCGACTACTAAGTTCGCCCTCGCGTAACAAAAGATAAAATGCCGGGCCTTGTGTCCGGCATTTTTGTTTACAAACCTGAAAGACATTTTACCGCAGAGGTCGCGAGTTACATGCTGAGGAAGATCAGAATCTGAACAGACATTCAGACAATATCATGATTGATGCGTCTTCATCTACGCATCAACAAGTTTGCCTCTCTTCGTGCCCTTCGTGGTAAAAAGTGACTGCTTTACCAAATGGAGTAATAAATGCTGCAACAGTTAACCAATGATATGAAAGCTGCCATGAAAGCAGGTGACAAACTGAAACTCTCCTCGATTCGTATGCTGCGTGCTGCGCTCAAGGATAAAGAGATCGAACTCGGTCATGCGCTGGAAGAGAGCGAAGCACTTGCCGTAACAGGCAAGTTGATCAAACAGCGTCTGGATGCAGCCAGGCAGTATACTGAAGCCGGTCGTGAAGACCTGAGTGAGAAAGAGTTGGCTGAAGCTGCAATCTTCCAGACTTATATGCCTGAACCCCTTTCTGAAGATGAACTGATCGCCATTATTGATCAGGCCATTACCGATACCGGAGCCTCCAGCATGCGCGACATGGGTAAAGTTATGGGCATCGTTAAAGGCAAGGCCGAAGGGCGTGCCGATATAGGTAAACTCTCCGGCATCGTTAAATCACGCCTGAGTTAAATTATCCTGCCCACTTGCATCTGAACCGGTTAAATACTACAAGTTAGTGTATGGCTAATTTTCCTCCAGCATTCCTTGATGAGGTGCTTTCGCGCGCCGATCTGGTGGAGGTAATCTCCCGCCATGTCGAGCTGAAAAAATCCGGCTCCAACATGATGGGCCTGTGCCCGTTTCACCACGAAAAATCTCCCTCTTTCTCAGTATCACCCGATAAACAGCTCTACTACTGCTTTGGCTGCGGCAAAGGTGGCGGAACCTTCCAGTTTCTTATGGAGCATGATGGCTATTCATTCCCGGAAGCGGTGGAATATCTGGCTGAAAAAGTCGGCATGGAAGTACCCAAAGACACTCAGACTCAGCCCGGTGATGAAGCGCGCCAGAAAAAGGCTTATGACATGCTGGCACGAGCATCTGAAGCCATGAGCCGTGCACTTGCCAGCCCCGGCGGCAGCAAAGCTGCTGAATACCTGCAACAGCGCGAACTGCCCGCAGCTATCATCCGTGATTACGGCATTGGTTATACGCCTGATGGCTATGGCTTTATGAACAAGGTATTTGGTGATGATGCACGTACCAATGCCCAGCTTGAAGCCGTTGGCCTGCTATTCAAGGGTGAACGGGGATATGGAGACCGTTTTCGTAATCGCCTGATGTTTACCATTCGTGACCGGCGTGGTCGCGTAGTTGGTTTTGGTGGCCGCGTAATCGGAGTTGGTGAGCCAAAGTATTTAAACTCACCTGAAACCAAATGGTTTCATAAATCGGAACTGCTCTACGGCTTTTCCGAACACCGGGACAGCATACGCAAGGCCAGGCAACTGGTCGTGGTTGAAGGTTATATGGATGTACTGGCACTGGCTGCCCACGATCTGAAGATTGGCCTTGCTCCTCTGGGTACGGCCATTGGCGAGCGTCAGATTCGTGAAATTTTCAGACTCTGCGATTCGCCGGTGTTCTCCTTCGATGGTGACCGTGCCGGCAGACAGGCGGCCTGGCGAGCCCTGGAAAGAATGATGCCATTACTGAAAGCCGAACTGACACCGCGTTTTCTCTATCTGCCAGAAGGCGAGGATCCGGACTCCCTGCTCAAACTTGAGGGCGCTGACGCGTTCCGGAAACGTTTAAGTGATGAGGGCAAACCGGTACTGGAAACCTGGCTGCTGGGATTGAAGAATCTGGCAGGTCAGGGTGCTGACGGGCGTGCCCGTATGGCCAAAAAAGCGGACGCCATGCTGGCCACAATGACCGATACATACCTGCGTCAGGCATGGCAACAGGAAGTGGAAAGGGCAACAGGTATTTCACTTCAACAACAGCGCCGCCAGCCCACACCCACAGCTGAAGCCCCTCGACCTGTGCTTGAGCTGAACACGGTTGAGGAGCGCTTTATATCTGCACTTATGCAAAAGCCTGAACGCTTCAAAAACCTTCCCGAGATCGCCCATAATTTTTTCACTGGCAATGAGGGCATTGTCTCGTTATACTTGCGCGCTTTTTCGATAATAGCGGATGCCAAAGATTATAATACTGACATCGCGAGACAATTGACTCAGGAGTTCCCTGATAGTCAAACATTGATTTCTCGCTGGGTGAATCAGGCAACCGTTCAGGATATTGAATACGAAAGTCTGTTATTGGATATGGAATCCAATGATATTCGTTTGCGTTTGAAGCGCGGGCCGAATCTCAATGAATCGGTGCGCCTGCAACAGCGTTTAAAAGAGCTGCAGGGCCAGCAACGCAAACTTACTGAACAGTTGAACGATACGGGAGCTTAACCGCATGTCTAAAACACCTGAGAAAGTTACTATCCGCGAACTTGGCACGCTGATGGCCAAAGGCAAACAGGCCGGCTACATCACCTATGATGAGCTCAACAAACATCTGCCTGGTGAACTGGTTTCTGCTGACCGTGTTGAGCAGATTATCAACGTATTCACCGAAATGGGTGTTGAGGTTGTTGATCCTGAACGTGCCCCTACCGGTGCTTATGCCATGCGCAAGGATCGTCTGCGCAAAGAAGACTCCGCACTGCGCGCCGACACCTCTCAACTGGGCACCGTGGTCCGTATTGATGACCCTGTGCGTATGTATCTGCGTGAAATGGGTACCGTTGAACTGCTGACCCGTGAAGGCGAAATCGAAATTGCCCGCCGGATTGAAGAAGGTCGTATGCAGGTTCACGAGGCGATCTGTCTCTGCCCGTCAACATTCCGAGAAATCATGCTGCTCGGCGAGCGCATTATCTCAATCCGTGATGAAGCGCTGGAAACCGGCGAAGAACCAAACTTCCGCGACATCATTGATGTTGATGAAAAAGTTGTAAATGCCGCCGCGATTAAAGAATATGAAAATCGCATGAGTCGCAGTGAAGATGAAGATGATGAACCTGTAGACGCTGCACCAAAACTGGACGGCGAACAACTCTCCCAGGCTATCAAGGCCCGTACGGCCACCCCTGATGGCACACCAATGATGGAAACCATCATTACCAAGGAAGAACAGCTGGAAGAAGCGCTGACCCATTTCGCTACTGCCAAGACCTTGCATGATGATTTTATTGAAATCAAAAAGAAACTGGCCAAGAAGCCTGACGATGCAAAGCTGCTACTCAAAAGCCGCGAAGTTCTCGATGCCATGTTAATGGAACTGGTAAGCATTCCATTTGCGCCACGCCAGTTGGATCAACTGGTTCAACGCTTTAAAAATGCAGTAGAACGTGTTCGCCGCTTTGAGCGCACCATCCGTGACCATGCGCTAAAAGCAAAAATGCCACGTAAACTGTTCCTGGAAACATTCCCGCCACGTGAAACTGACGAACGCTGGGTAGATGATACCATGAAAGCGAACAAGGATGCTGTCTGGATTGAGGCGATTGAACCTGTAACAGGCAAAATCAAGGAAAACCAGCGCCGCCTGAAACGTGTTGAGCAGGAAACCGAGATGGAGGTTGATGAGCTCAAGGAAGTAGCGCGTAAACTGACCATGGGTGAAGCCAAAATGCGTCAGGCCAAACGCGAAATGATTGAAGCCAATCTGCGTCTGGTTATCTCCATTGCCAAGAAATACACCAACCGCGGCCTTGGTTTCCTTGATCTGATTCAGGAAGGAAATATCGGCCTGATGAAAGCCGTTGAAAAATTCGAATGGCGCCGTGGTTATAAATTCTCCACCTATGCTACATGGTGGATTCGCCAGGCCATTACCCGCTCGATTGCAGATCAGGCACGCACGATTCGCATCCCTGTTCACATGATTGAAACCATCAACAAGATGATGCGCGTTTCCCGTCAGATTGCTCAGGAAATCGGTCGTGAACCGACACCCGAGGAATTGGCAGAACATCTGGAACTGCCTGTAGAGAAGGTATTACAAATTCTTGAAGTCGCCAAAGAACCTGTATCGCTGGAAACACCAATCGGTGATGATGAGGATTCACAACTCGGTGACTTTGTTGAAGATGATAATGCCGAAAATCCACTCGATTCTGCTGTCAGTGCAGCATTGGCAGAAGCAACACTTGATGTACTGGAAAACCTGACAGATCGTGAGCAGAAAGTACTGCGCATGCGTTTCGGCATTGGCATGAACACCGACCATACGCTGGAAGAGGTTGGCAAACAGTTCGGTGTCACACGTGAACGTATTCGTCAGATTGAAGCCAAGGCGCTGCGCAAGCTGCGTCACCCTTCTCGCGCACAAAAACTGAAAACTTTTGCCGACACACCGGATTCAGCCACCCAGGTCGACTCCATCCGCTAAGGTTTTTCAACCCAACGATAAAGGGGCTCTTTTGAGCCCTTTTTTATGTCAAAAATATGGATTGTGATTTGCGACTATTAACGCTCAAGCCAGGACCGGGCCTGCTCAAGGCTCCGGAAAATATCACATTCAAACAATTGCCCTTTCATCAGTTCACAATAATTTTCAGCTAAAGCAAGCATCTCAACCTGAGGCACAACAAGGGCGATCTTAAGCCTGTGCTTGGTATGAGAGACAATCTGATCTGTTGATGCGTAGGCTTCCGTATGCACAACTTCAACGGAATGGGATGTAACATCCGTAAAATCATTAATAACATATTCTATGTTTTTAAACCGGGCATCGCCCTGCAGTTCAATATTGGATTGAAGAATCTCGTATCCGCTGATGTCACCACTAAACTTCCTGTACAAACCATCTGTTTCCCAGATGCTTGAATGCGCCATACAACCCTCCATGAAACCTGACAGTATCATATCGGTTGAAAAGCCGACCACTTTAATCAGTTATTTGAGTCACTGAGCAGGTGGAATATGAATCCGCTCAATAGAAGTCGCCATGCGTGTATCAGGATTGATGCTGACCATGGTCGCAAAAATAGAACCACCCCGCTCAACTGCTTCAAACCTCTGAGGCAGACGCCGCACCATGCGATACAGTGCACCCTCTACCTTCATGCCGATAATAGACTGGTAAGAGCCGGTCATACCGATATCAGATTGATAGGCTGTTCCGGATGCATGGATAATTTCGTCACAGGTGGGGATATGCGTGTGAGTCCCGTAAACAAAAGATGCGCGACCATCCATATGCCAGCCCATGCCCATCTTTTCACTCGTTGCCTCGGCATGCATATCGACAAGAATTGCACTCACATCATCCGGGATCTCATCCATCGCCCGATCCACAGCGGCAAACGGGCAATCCCACGGCCCCATAAATGTCTGACCAATCAGATTAATCACGGCAATTTTGTGACCCATGCCCGTTTCCTGAACCGTCCAGCCGCGACCCGGTGCATATTCGGTGAAATTCATTGGTCGCACATAACGATCATCTTCATCGACCAATTCAAGAAACTCTCGCTGATCCCAGCAATGATTGCCGTTGGTCAAAACATGTACGCCGAGTGCAAACATCTCTTCTGCCACACGCTCATTCAGGCCAAAACCGTGCGCCAGATTCTCTCCGTTGGCGACTACAAAATCGATCTGATGCAAATCAATCAAAGCAGGCAGGTGTTCGGTCAACGCCCTTCGCCCCGCTTTGCCGATTATATCTCCGATCACCAGTATCTTTACCCTCTCGGACATTGAATCACCTCTTTTTCAGTAATAATACAATTCATTGGAATATCATGGCTTTCAGCAGGCACGTGTGAAACTTCCTGACATGAAAAAGCCAGGCCGATGATCTGGTGGATATGTTTACGCTGGTCCGCCAGCCAGAAATCAAAGCAACCCTTTCCCATGCCAAGGCGGTTACCCTGACGGTCAAATGCTGTTAAAGGACATAACAGAGTCGTCCTGCCCTGCTCCCCATCCCATAATGGGCCACCATTCGGCTCCAGTATACCGAACAGGCCTGTTTGCCAGCCGGTTGCATCAGTTAGCTCATGCCACTGCATATGCTCATGATGATGGGTAACAGGCGCAAAAAGACGATAATCGTTCATTTTCAGCAGCGTATCGGTTGCCACTTCCGAGCGCATGGATCGATAGATCAACAGATTTTGTGGTCTGTCATTCTGTAGTAAAAGATAATCCGACAATGATGAAATAATAGTGTTCGAAAACAATTCACGCTGATCAGGACTTAAAGATTTACGCTGCTCGATTGCAGCGGCGCGAATATTCGCCTTATCCATGAGATAACCTTTTGTTTGAATTGATAGACACAGAAAAAAGGGCGCCCCCGCGTTGGCGTAAAGGCAAAAAGTCGTCGAACCCTCTAACAAGAGGTGGGTGCCGCACCTCGGCTTCAGGTATCCCGCTTAAGGGACGCTCACAGCCAAAGTAGGTAAGCTCCCATTCGACAAGTATCGGCTCAGGCAACATGATGCCGTTCGATCAACGCAGGGGCGCTTTTGCTAAACCTTCTGCTTGTGATACTACACCGTCCAAAGCCGCGATCAAGCCTTCAACGCCGTCAACTTTGGACTGATTACTCTTCAACAACTCGCCTGCAAGGTTCAGGGAAACCAGCATCAGCAATCGATCGGATGCAACCGTTGTCCCCATTTGACGCAACTCTTCCACATGTTCCTGTACCAGCTCGGCTGCAGCCAGAACATCATCAGGGTTCTCATCTGTAAGGATAGTGAAAGAACGACCCAGCAGGGTCACTTCAACCGGATTACTCATGATGGTTCGCCTTGTTGAGAAATAAGATCATCCAGCTTTTCCATGGCATGTTCGACACGCGCCCTGGCTTCAAGTTTATTGTTTTGCAGCCCTTCAAGCTCACCTTCCAGCTTCTGCACCTGGTCTCGACGCTTGCGTAATTCGCTTTCCGCAATGCGCACTACCTCTCGCATACGATGATTATCAGCGATCGTCTTTTCCATATTACGACGAATTTCAGACAGATGCTCTGTCAGTTGTTCAATTCGCGATTCAAGTGCCTGTTGGGGGGATTCGTGCATAATGCTGCTATTGAATCACCAGATAGAATCAGGGTCAACTATTAGCAGAAAAACAGGGGCCATTTCAGCCTGCCTGAATCGCAGTTAATGCGATGGTATAGACAATATCTTCTACAGAAGCACCGCGAGAGAGATCATTCACCGGCTTTTTCAGCCCCTGCAGCATTGGCCCGACACTTACGACCCGGGCACTGCGCTGCACCGCTTTGTAAGTGGTGTTGCCCGTATTCAGATCGGGAAAGACGAAAACATTGGCGTTACCTGCGACCAGACTTTCCGGTGCCTTGCTCTTGCCGACGGAGACAATCGCAGCAGCATCATATTGCAATGGCCCATCCACGAGCAGGTCAGGTCTGCGCTGACGTACGATACGCGTAGCCTGGCGCACCTTGTCGACATCGTGACCTGCACCCGATTCACCGGTACTGTAACTGAGCATGGCCACTCTCGGTTCAAGTCCGAAACGGGCGGCTGAATCCGCACTCTGAATTGCGATATCAGCGAGTTCTTCGGCATTCGGGTCCGGGTTGATGGCGCAATCACCATATACCACCACCTGATCGGGCAGACACATGAAAAATATTGATGAAACCAATTCGGCTGATTCACTGGTTCCTATCAACTGGAAGGCAGGCCGCACCGTATTCGCAGTCGTATGCAAAGCACCTGAAACCAGGCCATCCACTTCATTCATAGCCAGCATCATGGTTCCCAGCACAACACGGTCCTGTAGCTGATCCTCGGCCATCTGGCTGTTCAGTCCCTTATGCTGCCGTAAGTTTGTCATCGGCTCGATGTAACGACTGCGCACGCTCACCGGATCAATGATTCGCACCCCGGCATCCAGTTTAATACCCAGTGATGCAGCGACCTGATTAATCCTGTCCGGATTACCCAGAAGCATGCACTGAGCGATTTGGCGCTGCTGGCACTGGTAGGCGGCCATGATTGTTCTGGGCTCCTCACCTTCAGGAAGCACAATACAACGTCTTGCCTGGCTGGCCTGCTGAATAAGCTGGTACCGGAACGCCGCCGGAGAGAGGCGCGGTTTGCGATCAATTTCACAACGTGCTTTTAACCACTCTGTATCGAGATGGCTCGCAACATGATCCATGGCCTGATCAATCAGGGTAATATCATCTGCGGCGACTTCCGCAGGCATATTCACCAGTTTGGCTGCGGTCTGAAAAGAGCTGCTCTCCACCAGCAATAAAGGGATGCCTGTCTGAATCGCCTGCTCGCACAAATTCAGCATCCCGAAACTCGGTCTCAAACCGCCGGTTAACAGAATACCGGCAATGCGCACACCGTTCATGGCGGCCATGCACGCTGCTACAAACACATCTTCGCGATCACCCGGAAAAATCAACAGCGTATGCGGCTGATATACAGCAAGCGTATTTTTCAGAGACCTGGCACACAGTTCCATACGCTGAACCCGGCGCAACTTCATTCCGCCTTCATGCAGGATTGTAGCACCAAGATAATCAGCAATATCACACATGCGCGGCGCATTCAGAGAAGCATCCCAGGGAATACCCCCAATATAATGAAACGACTTGCCAGCCATCTGGCGCGCCAGATCGCCCCCCTTCTCTTCTGCCTCTTGTTGATTAAACCGGGTCTGTAAAGTGTCAGCTTTCAGATTGACATTGGACTCATCATCCGGAGCACCGATTTTATTAATAATCAGACCTATCAATGCGCTGCCATTCTCACTACTGAATGCATTCGCTGTAATATCAATGGCATCTTCCAGCCCGGCCTCAGGTTTGCCAACCAGAATCACCTCGGCATCCAGTGCTCTGGCAATCGCAGTATTCAGACGCGTGGCATAACCGGCATGACTATCTGCGACCAGCCCCTCGACAATCACCACATCAGCATGACGGGAACTTTGCCTGTACAGCGCAATCACCTCCTCCATCAGCAAACCTTCCCGCCCTGATCCCAGAAGTGCTTTCGCACGCGCAAGACTGATCGGTTGAGGTGTGGCGATATCGGTGCAGTGCTCGATCAACCGGGTAGAGCGGTCAGCACCATGATCACTTTCATGCAACTGGGCCACCGGCTTGTAAAATGCCGCACGAATACCTAGACGATCCAGTGCCCGCACCAGCCCCAGACTGACCGTTGTCAAGCCCGCCCCAGAACCAGTGGAAACAAGTAAAAAAGTATGACTCATATAGATAGCTATTCCTCAGTCCAGAACATCACAGACATAACGGGCGATCATTTTTTCCTCATCGGTGGCAACAACCAGAACAGAGACATTCGCATCGTCAGCGCTGATAAAACCGTGCGACTGGCTGCCATGCAGGCTATTTTTCAATCCATCCAGTTCTGCTCCCAGAAAAGCCAACTGCTGCACCGTTTTAGCACGCACAGCTTCTGCATGTTCACCGATGCCGCCGGTAAACACAATCGCATCAATATGGCCAAGGGCTACCGCCAGAGATGCCAAAGATTTTGCCAGCCGGTAGCAGAACAGGTCTACAGCAAGCCGGGCACGCTCATGACCGGCATCCGCCGCTTCCAGCAAGGTACGCATATCATTACTCAACCCGGATATTCCCAACAGCCCCGACTGCCGGTTCAGAGCATCGGTAATCGTCGCCAGTGAATCATCACGCTGTCTGGCTATAAAATCATGCAGCCCCGGATCAACATCACCGCTGCGGGTACCCATGACCAGCCCCTCCAACGGGGTCATACCCATTGTGGTATCCACACTGACTCCGCCAGCTATCGCCGCGGCACTACAGCCATTACCCAGATGAGCTGTTAACAACCGGCAATCATCAAACTCTCGCCCCAGCAACCCGGCAGCCTGTTGTCCGACATAGTGGTGGCTGGTACCGTGAAAGCCGTAACGACGCACGCCATATTCACTATACCAATGGTAAGGGACGGCATAGAGACTGGCATGTGGCGGCATAGCATGATGGAAGGCTGTATCAAAAACAGCAACATGGGGAATGGCTGGCAAATGCTCCATCAAAACGCGAATACCCAGTAAATTCGACGGATTATGCAGCGGTGCGAGATGCGATAGTGATTCAATCTCAGCCATGGCTGCGTGATCGAGCCGGACAGGAGCAACAAAACGTTCACCGCCATGTACGACCCGGTGCCCGACAGCCGTAATCTGCTGTTTGTTCACTTTCAGGAACAGGCTATCCAGCATCTGCTGCATGGCAGCAAGATGTTCCGCGCCGGAGATATCAAAGCTCTGCGTGGTATCCGCAACCGTCCAGCTTACTGATGCACCCGCCTCACCCAGACGCTCGGCCATACCTTCGGCCAACAGCTTTTCCGACGGCATGTCAATGAGGGCCATCTTGATCGAGGAGCTGCCGGTGTTGATGATCAGAATCATTTTCTCAGCCAGCGCACTCAAACCCGATCTGTAAGTCGTATCACTGGGAGAATGAGCCTTCGATATCAGCCAGAGCCGGGAACCATTCAATCAACCAGCCTGAAACAATGCTGAAACTGCCGAGGAAAATCATTGCTCCGACAATAATCAGCAGGATACCGGAGAGCTTTTCCACCAGGTCAAAATGGTGTTTGAAACGCTGAGACCAACGCAGGAATGAGTCGGTTGCAAGGGCCGCGAGCAAAAACGGGATGGCAAGACCAAGAGAGTAAACTCCGAGCAGCGCAACGCCGCGCATCATTTCCGCCTGGGCACCCGCAACAGCGAGAATAGCACCAAGGATGGGTCCAATACATGGAGTCCAGCCAAAGGCAAATGCCGAGCCCAGCACGAGAGCGCCAATGCCGTGTTTGGCATTAACGCCACCGGCATCAAAGCGCGCTTCCATCATCAGCAACGGAATACGTATTATGCCAGCATAGTGTAAGCCGAAAATTACAATCACAATACCTGCAAACTTGGCCAGTATTGCCATATTGGAGAGCATCCACTGACCAAGCAGTGATGCGGATGCGCCAAGAGCAATAAATACAAGACTGAATCCGGCAATAAACCAGAGCGACTGAATCAGCGCATGTCTGCGCGCGGAACCTGCCTGTGCATCATGCTGGCGAAGTTCATTAACCGATACGCCGGAGATATAGGACAGGTAAGCCGGAACCAGCGGCAACACACAGGGCGACAAAAAAGACAGCAGCCCGGCCAGCAACGCGCCTGCATATGTAACTTCAATCATTCAACTCTCCACTAGTAACGCTCTATTTCGTAACGGCTGTAAGTCGCAGCTCCAGCACATTACTTACTTCACCATATCCGCAAGCCAGTTTGCATAATCGGGACTAGCCTCACAAACACTCCAGACAATCTCAGGTGTTTCATAGGGATGATGTTCATGCAACCAGCTGACGACCTCATCACAAAGTTCTGTGCTGGTTTTGATACTCATGTAACACTCTTGCTCATGCTCTACTTTATCCTGCCAGCGATAAAGAGACAGGCCGGAGCCGCTAATCTGCACACAAGCTGCAAGCCGCGCCTCAAGCAAAGCTTCAGCAAGCTTTTTGGCCTGCAACTCGCTCGACAGGCTAGTCTTGACGACGCTGATTTTCATCATGCGCTATGATAGCCTGTTCCAACACAATCGGAAGCCTGTTGTCGCGCTCGCGCAGGCCTGCTAGAAATGAGTTGAAAGGAGCAACCGCCATGTCTGAATCTATTACCAGTATATTGGAAGAAAATCGCAGCTTTGATCCCCCGCAGGGACACAAAGGTCATATTGCATCTATGGATGATTATTATTCCTTACGCGAACAGTTTGATACAGATTTCGATGAAACATGGAAGGTACTGGCGCGTGAGCATTTACACTGGAATGAACCTTTCGGCCGTGTACTTGATCGTAGCAAGGCCCCTTTTTTCAGCTGGTTTGAGGGTGGGAAGCTCAACCTTTCTGAAAACTGCATTGATCGCCATGTCGAAGCCGGGCTGGGGGAGCGCACGGCCATTATCTGGGAAGCGGAAGGCGGTGAAGTACGCCGTATCTCTTATCGTAACCTGCTTGCTGATGTCTGTCGGGCAGCCAATGCCCTGAAAGAGCTCGGCATACAGGCCGGCGACCGCGTTGTTATTTATATGCCGATGATTCCTGAAGCTGCCATTGCCATGCTGGCCTGCACACGTATTGGCGCTGTGCACTCTGTGGTTTTCGGTGCATTTTCTCCCCAGGCACTGCGTGATCGCATTCAGGATGCTGAGGCTAAACTGATCATCACTGCCGATGGTGGTGGTCGCCGTGGTGGTACACATGCCTTGAAACCCAGTGTTGATGAAGCGCTGCAGGAAGAGTGCCGCAGCCTTAAACATGTGCTCATAGTTCGTCACGCAGGCAATGAAGTCAGCTGGACGAATGGTCGTGATATCGACTGGCATGAAGCGCTCAAGGTACAATCAGATGTATGCCCGCCACTGGCGGTGGATTCAGAACATCCGCTGTTTATTCTTTATACATCCGGCTCCACCGGAAAACCCAAAGGCATCCTTCACTCAACAGCCGGTTATCTGTTATGGGCACGCCTGACCATGCGCTGGTCCTTCGACTTCAGGGCTGATTCCGATGTGTTCTGGTGCACCGCCGATGTCGGATGGATCACCGGCCACACCTATTCGATTTACGGGCCTCTGGCCTGCGGTGGCACGACAGTGATGTATGAAGGCGTTCCCACTTTTCCTGATCCGGGCAGACTATGGAAAATCTGTGCCGATCATGGTGTTACAGTCTTTTATACCGCGCCCACCGCTATCCGCGCCCTGATCAAGGCTGGGGATGAATGGCCGCAGAAACATGACCTCTCCCGCCTGCGTGTGCTCGGGACCGTTGGTGAACCTATCAATCCGGAAGCATGGATGTGGTATTACAATGTCATTGGAAAAGGACGATGCCCGATTGTTGATACCTGGTGGCAGACTGAAACCGGCGGCCATATGATTGCCCCCATGCCGTTTGCCACACCGACCAAGCCGGGCTCAGCTACCATGCCCTTGCCCGGCATTGATGTGGCTGTTGTCGATGAAGCAGGCAAACAGATTACCGAGGGCGGAGGCCTGCTGGTTATTCGTCAGCCGTGGCCATCCATGCTGCGCGGAGTTTGGGGTGATGATCAGCGTTTCGTGGATACCTACTGGAGAAAGTTTGATGGCCAGTATTATTTTGCCGGTGACGGTGCCCGCAAGGATGAAGACGGCTATGTCTGGATCATGGGCCGCGTGGATGACGTACTCAATGTTTCGGGGCACAGGCTCGGCACGATGGAGATCGAATCAGCGCTGGTTTCCCATGAATCGGTTGCTGAAGCCGCCATCGTTGGTCGCCCGGATGACATCAAGGGTGAAGCAATCTGCGCCTTTGTCACACTCAAATGCGAGGCGACTGATGGGTTGGTTGCAGAATTGCGTGCGCACGTCGGCAAAGAGATCGGTGCAATAGCCAAACCGGATGAAATCCGCTTTTCCGATAGCCTGCCTAAAACCAGATCAGGTAAAATTATGCGCCGCTTACTGCGCGATATTGCTGCCGGCCGCGAAATCACCTCGGATATCTCCACACTGGAAGATCAGAGCGTGATCAAGCAGCTGCAGCGACCTAGCGTATAATGTGTTCTGTTCGATGAGGTTCATCTGAAAGGTCCACACCTGTTTCGCCATCCGGTGGGGATATTTCCACCGGGTGCACGCTGGTATCTGGCTGCCATTGCAGTTGTTTCACTGCTGTCTGTTGCCATGCATCTGTCCATTCAGATCAGAGCTCAGGAGCAAGCCGAAAACCTGATTCATCAATGGGGAGAAGAGGCTGGCATTAATATCGGCAGCGTCCGCTATCATCTATTGAGGAATGGTTTGATTCTGAAAAATGTACAACTGGAGCGACAACGTGATTCACTTGCCATTGCACACCTGTTTATCCACGCTAACCCGAAACTTCTTACGGGCGAAAACCCGAAAATAGGCCAGGTTGAAATCATCGGTTTTGATGCCGTAGTCTGGAACCCTGAGCAAAGAGCTGCCTGGAAAGATGATCAAAAACTGCTGCGAATCTGGCAAGCCACGCAATCACTCACTGTATCCAACGCTTCGTTGACACTGTATCTCAAAGACAAACTGACACCGCCAATCAAGCTGGATAGTCTATCCATGGACCTGAAAATTCAGAAAGCGGTACGTAACATTTCGGCCCGTGCCCGACTGGCTGGTGCCCCCGTACAGTGGCAGTGGTCTTACCATGACAAACCGGAAAAGCAAAATAAATGGAGCGCTAAAGGAGAAGCTGAATGGCGCAATGTTGACAGTATCCTTCTCACCAATGCGCTGGGGCTGGTGCAGACTGATGGGTTATTATCAGGGCGAACGAACTGGACGATCAACAATAACGGCAGCACAAGCATCCAGGGTAAAGCAGAGCTGTCGGACGAACCCAATACAGCGCCTTCTCATGAGATCAACTGGTCCGGCAATCAGATTGAAAACGAGTGGAAACTGGATGTGGCAGCCAGAGACTGGCCTGTCCAATTATGGGCGAAAAGCCTGCCCTCGTTCGCGGAAAAAACACTAAGTCATGCCCTGCTTGATGCAGACCTACGATGGATACAAAAAAATAACAACTGGAACCTCTCCACTGCGCAGGCCAAGCTAAGCAAGGTGCGTTATGCGGATTCGCATCAGACGGAAAATAATCGCCACGATTGGACATGGGATGAGATCAATCTAAAAGATGTATGGCTGAATTTCAGCAGCCGCAAAATGCATGCCGCAAGTATCACAACAGATCATTCCCTGATGATCTTTCAACCACATCAGCATGCAGTCCGGCCAGCCAACTCAAGCCACGGCAATCGACATACCGGCTACTGGGACATCAGCGCCGACAAGATAGACGTTAGTCATATGACACTTGGCCTGGCGACGAGTCAGGGCAAGTTGCTGCTACCCGAGCTTAAGGGCTATTGCAGCTGGAGTCTGTCGGATAAAATCAACTTTAACTTGCGCTCCATGCAACAGCATGATGAGACAGTCAACAACCAGGATACTACACAGCCTGCAGAGTGGCGCTTGAACGGTCAGGCGCACTACAAACATGGAGCTGTCAAAAAGTCAGAATTCAGACTACGTGGAAATCATATCGATCTTGCCCTGCTGCGTCCGTTCATACCCCTGCAGGGTGATAGCAACAGATCCATGGGTCTCTCCGGTGAAAGCGATTTAAATCTGAGTGTCTCAATCACAGATGGGCTATGGCGGGCACACGGAAAAGCCTCTGCGGCTGATGTACAAATCTCCCATGCAGGTGATACGTGGACGGCAAAACGGGTTGAAACAAGATTCGGACCGGTGGGTATGGAGCTTGATAGCCAGCAGATAGACTTGTTCAATGCCAATGACTGGCACTACACCACCGCACTTAAACCGCTGCCCGGCTACCTGCCTGCAACAGATCGCAAAGCAGACACTCCTCACTCTCACATCAGCTGGTGGAAAAAGAAGCTAAGTACATCGAACTGGGAAATTGGCCAGCTAAACTGGGAAAACGGCAGGGTAAGCATTGGTAACAATGATGCAACATGGATGGAACAACTGAATATCCAGATCAACAGCATTAAACCGGATCACTGGGCAAGCATCACCGCTGATGGGCGAGTAGGTCAGGGCAAGGCCTCCCTGAATGGACACTGGTATGTTTTATCTGACAATCAGCGATTCAAGGGCAGAGTATCCATTGACAACAGCCTGCCATTTTTTCTGCACGACTGGATGTTTGCATCAGGCATGCCACGACTGGTCCGGGGGCGGATTTCTGCACAACTGAATATCAAAGATGGCGAAGCGGGTAATAGTTATGCAAGCCTGGTGAAACTGAAACTGGCGCGTGCCGTTACAGAGACCCGGGTTTCTCCTGATGACCCCATGATTGAGCGGACAGGTTTCAGTACTCAGGGACTGCTGGAACGATTAAGCCAGAGCAACGATATCATCTCACTCAACTTCGAAAATCATGGCGACTGGAACACGCAACCGCTGGATTTGCATCGACTGGGCCTGTCAATGCAGCGGACTTTACAGCAGGCTGCTACCGGCAACACAACAGATGCCCCTGACACAAAAGCAAAGCCCGTGAATACAGAAGCCCCCATCATCGGCACACGTATTCGTTTGCGCGAAGAAGGTCGCCTGTCATTAAACGAAAGGATCAGACTGCGTTCTGCACTTCGCGACCTGAAAAACAGGTCCGGCTGGACACTTGATCTGGTACCCAAGTGGACGGGCAAATCAATTGATGCTGAAACAATCAAACGCATCCGTTATACCCAGAAGATGATCGAACGCTTTGCCAGATATCAGAGTCTACCTGCAGACATGATTTATCCGACCTGGCCTACGCCTAAGGACCATGCCAATGAAATCGGTTCGATACAGGTTACCCTGACCCCGCCAAGGCACAAACTCTGACGCCTCAAAACACCCTGAACCCTAAAACTGCAGTTCGGCAGAGAGTTTCGCTTCAATAAACTGAGTATGATGAATACCCAACAGATCAGCCATGCGACGGATAATCTGTTCTTCATAGGGATCCACTATGCCATCAGCCATCGCGACAGCCCATAGCTCAGTCAGAATGACGATTCGTTCCTGAGTGGAAAAACCTTTGACCACAATCGAGGTGAACTGGTGCAGGTCCAGAGCTTTATCCACCTCAGCAGAAGCCTGTTCAATCAATGCATGAATTTCTGTCTCGGAAAGGTCAAAGCGTTTTTCCAGTGCAACCATCATACTGCTGCGTTCAGCTTCATGCAGATGTCCATCCATACGCATCACTTCAACCATCAAAGCTGCAACGGCCAGAGACACATCATGTCCCCGCTGCTCTTTCGTACTGACTGCAGCCGTCTTCCACATTTTCTGAAGCTTCCTGATCATGCATCACACCTCGTTGCCGGACACGACAAGCATAAGGTTGCCATTGCTCTTGGCAACGCCGGGCAGCCCTATAGGCTTGCGCAAATCATGCTGGCTATCTTTCTGCTCTTTTCAATTCCCATTGGCTGCTTTGCCAGCTGGTTTGGCTGGAAAGCATATCAGGCAGGCAGGAAAAATATTGTCTTCGCCATGGCCTGGGTCGCATTTCTCTGTTTCAGCTCTGCCCTTCTCATAGGTGGCTGGGCATTCATCGCCACTGCTGCTTCCTGATATTTCCCCTTAAGAAACTGTTGGCTACTGCGCTATACTGCCAATATGTCTGACTCACAATCTCCTGTTCAGCTCTATGTTGGTGCAGAACTCGCCCGCTACGGTTTTGCTGAAGCACACCCCTTCGGCCCGGATAGAATGGACGCTTTCTGGCAGGAGACCATCAGCCGGAATCTGGATAAACAAGTAGAAATAAGCACGCCGGTTATGGCAGAACGTGGAGCCATTGAACGCTTCCATACACCCGAATATGTCGAACGCGTTATAAGCCAATCCGAATCAGGTCAGGGTTATCTGGATTTTGGTGATACCCCTGCGTTCAAAGGTGTGTATGAAGCTGCCGCCACGGTTGTCGGCAGCGTACTGGCGGCTGCCGAAGTGGCCATCAATGGCGCCCATCCTCGTTGTTTCATCCCGATCGCCGGCCTGCATCATGCACGCCGCAATATGGCTGCCGGTTTCTGCGTGTTCAACGATGCTGGAGTGCTTATTGAAACACTGCGCAGCGAATACGGTATCCGGCGCATCGCTTATGCGGATATCGACGCACATTTTGGAGATGGCGTCTTTTACGCTTTCGAGTCCGATCCGGATCTGTGCACTGTTGATATACATGAAGATGGAGCCCATCTCTATCCCGGCAGCGGTTTTGCCGATGAAACCGGCACTGGAGAAGCGCTGGGAAGCAAATTGAACCTGCCAATGCGTCCGGGTGCAAACGATGAGGAATTCATGAAAGTCTGGCCCGAAGCCGAGGCCTTCATCCGCGCATTCAAACCTGAATTCATTATCTTCCAATGTGGTGCCGACTCGATTGCCGGCGACCCGATTACCGACATGTGCTTCACTCCGAAGGCACACGCCCATGCTGCAGCATCGCTATGCCGCCTTGCAGATGAATTCGCTCAGGGACGTATCATTGCCCTCGGTGGTGGCGGTTATAACAGGGTAAATTTGGCAAAAGCCTGGAATGTGGTGTTAGCGCAACTCTGCCTTACTTAACATCCAGGACAGCTCCTTCACCACGCTGGTCAGCAATGCCGGTTAACTGTTTATCTATCCTATCCCATATAATGACATGCATATTACCGTACTTTCGATTCATCGGTTTGAGAATATGCCCACGCGCCTGCAGTTCTTTGCTGACTGCGGGGCTAAAAGCCTCCTGTTCGTGCTGGATCACATCGGGCAGGAACTGGTGATGAAAGCGCGGGTCATTCACCCAATTGGCAGGTGCTGACTCATCAAGCATGAAACCGAGGCTTGCGAGCAGCACCATCGAGATAATGCGCGAACCGCCGGGGGTACCTACGATGAAAGTGCGATCGGGGCCTATGACGAATGTTGGCGTCATCGATGAGAGCATGCGTTTGCCAGGCGCTACGGCATTCGCCGCTCCCTGCACCAGACCATAGGCATTCGCTTTGCCGGGGCGAGTGGCGAAATCATCCATCTCATCATTGAGCAGAATGCCTGTGGATGGGGAGACATAAGCGGAGCCAAAAGCGTAGTTGATTGATAGCGTGGCCGAAACCATATTGCCTTCGGAATCAATCACTGAGAAATGGGTCGTATCGGTGCCAGACCCGATGGCATCGGAACTGTTGCCAAGCTCTCGGCTTGGCGTAGCACGATCCATACGAATACCAGCCCGCAAACGTGCTAAACGATGCTCGTTGAGCAGATCAGGAATCTCGACGAAATCGCTATCGCCCATGTGCTCATTGCGGTCCCGGTATGCGCGCTTCATCGTTTCGACCAGCAGATGAACCCGATCAGTCCGATTCAGAACTTTGAGATCATCATTCTTCAACTGACCGAATACATGCGCCAATGTCATGCCACCGGATGATGGCAGAGGTGCAGAGATCAGCTTGTACGCATTGTACTCAAAGGTAACCGGTTTGCGCTCAATAACACGATAATCGGCCAAGTCGGCTGCACGGATCAGACCACCATCCCGTATCATATCAGCAACAAGTCGTCCGGCTGTCTCACCGCGATAGAAATCTTCTGCCCCGCCTTTGGCGAAACGGATCAGGGTATCAGCAAGTGCGCCCTGTTTTATTGTCTCGCCTGACATGAACTGATTGCGTGCAACATCATTGAACGCCTTACCTCGCCATTTGATCATGCCCTTCAGTCGTGGCGACACTACAAAACCATTCTTCGCCAGATCGATCGCAGGCTGTGTAATGACTGAACGGTTCAGTTTGCCGTACCGCGTGACCAGATGATCTACGCCTGCTGCCAAGCCGGGAACACCAGCAGACTGTGGACCGTCAATGCTGGATGCTGTTTCATACACTTCCCCGTTGCCTGCCAGCCTCGGTGAAATTTCACGCGCATCGAGCATCACATAGCGATCCTCTTTGGCGATATAGAGCAGGAAAAAACCTCCACCGCCGATACCGGATGAACCCGGCTCTGCCACACCCAGAGCCAGAGCCGTCGCAGCAGCAGCATCAAAAGCATTACCGCCCTGCTTTAACATCTGAGCACCGGCTTCTGCTGCACTCTTCTGTGCAGCCACAACCATGCCCGATCCGGGATTCGCCGCATGAGCTGCCAACGGCAGCAACAGGGTTACAGCTAAGAATAGAGACCTGATCATATCACTTTCTCCAATAAATGGTGAATACCCGTAGGCAGGGCATAACCTTCAATAGACGGCACCCATCGGCCATCTCCGCGCGGTTCAGTTTCAGACTGATCGGGATAAAGATGTAAGCGTCGATGTGTTAACTGGTGGATATGTGCCGGTTCTTGTTCAGGGCACTCTTCAAGTTCGGTAATGGGCGGCGTCCACAATCCAGCCCAGATTCCTGAATCCGGCCGCTGACTGAGCCATATCCCTTTCTCCGGACAGATGAAAAGATGGATGCGCCAGTGAACATCAAGCACAGCTACCGGCTTACGAATCTCCTTTGAAATATCTACGTGAAAGGCCGAAGCACAGTGATGCTGCACCGGACACTGCTCACAGGATGGAGACTTCGCCGAACATACAGTTGCACCCAACTCCATCATGGCCTGATTCCAGATCGCCGGATCGTCTGCAGTTTCAATAGCCTGTTGGGCCAGTAGCCACAATTCTTTATCGCCGGTTTCCGGTTTCGCATACCAGCGTTTCAACACGCGTTTCACGTTTCCATCCAGCACCGCTGTGAACGTGCTGAAACAGAAAGATGAAATAGCTCCTGCGGTAGAACGACCAATACCGGACAGCTTCATGATATCGTCAAACTCATTCGGAAAACGGCCGTCATAATCAGATTGAATCATCTGTGCAGAGCGATGGATAAAGCGGGCACGGCGATAATAACCCAGCCCTTCCCAGGCTTTAAGCACATCATCGGCAGATGCTGAAGCCAGCGCCTCAATTGTCGGGAAAGCCTCAAACCATCCCAGATAACGTGGCAGCACGGTTTTCACCTGAGTCTGCTGCAGCATGATCTCGGAGATCCAGATGTGATACGGGTCAGTTGTTTCACGCCACGGCAGTTTTCGGGCATGCAGAGCGTACCAACTGAGTAGAGCCTTACATCGGTCGGAAGACAAATCGATCCTCTACCACCTCAAAGGTCAGATAAAAACTGACTTTATCCAGTCCCCAGGATGATGGCAGCACCTTGAATGGTGCTGCAGCGTGAATAGCCTCAAGCGCACTATTATTGATTTGCGGTATCGGGCTTGGTCGCAGAATTTCAACACCGGCCAGATCACCACTGCGATCAATCGAGATTTTAATCAGGGATCGACGAGCCTCTTCGGCAAACTCTTCATAATTAGCCTGTCCGGGTCGCCATTGCTCTTCCAGCGCCCGTACCAATGCCTGTGCATAGGGTGCATATTTGGCCTGGCGTGTATTAATCGGGATATCAGCTTCACGGGACAGCTTCTGTTGCAAGCGTTTCTCACGCTGGAAATCGCGGGACAAACGGGACATTGCCATAGTTGATGGCATCAGGTTAGCCAACGGAACCTGTTTGGCCTTCTTTGCAGGCTCTTTCTGCCTGGTTTTCTTCTCTCGCTTATTACTCAGGCTATTATCTGCAGTTGTACCGCGCTTGGCCAACAAGCGTGCGCGCTGCTGCTGATTGGGTACGGGAGGCGTTTTCGGCTGCTGCGGGGCAACTGGTCTGGGCTTGCGCTGCTGCATGCTTGGCATCGGCGCTCTTGCCTGCCGTGTCATGCGGTCCCGTGCTTTACTACTGCCACCTGTAGCGCTGCGATTGGACATGGTTTTAGCATCTTCGGGTGCTTTTTCAGGTTTTGTTTTCTCATCATCGAGAAGTACCACATCCATAATCTGTGGTGTGTCCTTTTTCGGCAGGGGTTTATCATCATCAACCAGACCGACAAACAGCACGAGCAACAGATGCGCAACAATAGATGCGAAAAGTGATGCGCCCACACGGCGCTGATCGGTATTGATATTATAATTCATCTGTCAGCCGGGCTGAAATATACCTTGCCAGCGCCCCATTAATCCAGCCGGTAATGCAGGAGAGTAGCAATAATGGTGGTAGTGCATAATAAAGTGCGCTCTGTTGAATAAATAAAGACTCCACAGTTATAAACTGAGCCAGCATATGAGCAAGAGCTGCGAGTAGACTTATACCGATCAAACTGATGCCCGGAATACAACGCCAGGCCATAATCATGACCATTGCAGCAGCAAGGCCTCCGGCCATCGAAACAACAAAGGTCGGCGTAAACAGAGTGCCTATAAAAAAACTGCCAACTACTACTCGCCCGATGGCCAGCGCAATGGCAGCACGCGGCCCCATCAGCACCAGCACCAGCAATGTCACCAGGTTAGCCAGCCCGGGTTTGAACCATGGGCCGAGACTTGGCAGTGCCGCCTCAAAAACATGCAGTCCAATCGCCAGGAGCAACAGTGCCAGCCACTGACCTTTGCGTTCAAGTTCGGACAATGAAGGTCGGGGAATCATTGATTCAGGCATCTTATTCAACAATGGCATCATAAGTTGATGCCGATTTGCCGCGCACAGTGATCAGAATCCGATTCGGTACGCAGGCAATCATATCACCTGCATGTCGATGAACACCTGACTGTACGCAATGCTGGGTTGTACATGGCGACGACACGATACGAACTCCCTCCTGATCCAACAATACCTCTGACGTTCCCAGTTCTCCTTCAATATGGAGGCGCTGTGCTGCCTCTCCGGGTTGAGGTAATGGATAAGTGGCGAGCAATACCTGCCCATGATAAAT
The DNA here is from genome assembly GCF_001895085.1 of Mariprofundus micogutta. Classification (GTDB taxonomy): domain Bacteria; phylum Pseudomonadota; class Zetaproteobacteria; order Mariprofundales; family Mariprofundaceae; genus Mariprofundus; species Mariprofundus micogutta. The sequence continues at coordinate 166,844 of NZ_BDFD01000003.1, forward strand.
CTCGGCAACAGCAGGACCCGCAGCAATCCGGGACTGAATCACAAACCATGAAATAACGATAGCAAGCAGTGATACGCACAATAACAGACGGTCGACCTTGCTGCCCTTGAGCAGCATCAACATACTGTGGTCAGATTCACGTGTAAGCAGTGCCATATGCGCCGATGGTAACAGCAGCAATGCCCTGCAAGCTATGGGAGGTTTTATGAACGTATTGATCACAGGAGCAAATCGAGGCATCGGCCTGGGTTTTGTGCACCACTATCTGGAGCAGGGTTGCCACGCATGGGCCTGCTATCGATCAAATCCGGGAGCCCTGGCTGATCTGGCACCTGAGCACCTGCATCTACTGCAATGGGATGTCGGCCTTGATCAGGATCCGCTTGGAGATCTGCCCGAAGTTATTGATCTTCTGATTAACAACGCCGGCATCTACGGCCCGGGCAAAGATGGCCAGTCACTCAGCAATATCACTGCTGATGCCATGCTGGATGTGTTTAATGTGGACTGTGTGGGGCCTTTACGTGTGGTACAGAAACTGGCTGACCGGGTCATCACTGCCAAAGGAACTATCGCCAACCTCAGTTCAAAAATGGGTTCTTCCGATGACAATTCAAGCGGCGGCACCTATGCCTACCGCGCCGCCAAGGCAGGACTGGTGATTATATCCAAATCCATGGCCATGGACCTGGCTCCGCATGGTGTGCATGTCATCACCCTTCACCCTGGCTGGGTCGCCACAGATATGACCGGTAATAACGGACTGATCAATATCGAAACATCCGTACGCGGAATGTGCGCAGTCATTGCCACTGCGCGTAATTTTTCCCCGGGACAGTTTATAGCATTTGATGGCAAGGTTGTTCCATACTAAACTAAGCTGAATAGTCATTGGGAGGGCACGATGGAATCATTGAACATACAGGAATTAACCGACGTATATATTATACCCTGGGGTATCAATATTGTCATGGCTCTGGCCATCTTTATTGTCGGCCGCTGGATTGCACGCATGCTGCTGAACGTCGTTGACAAGATGCTGAACAAGGCGGGCATGGATACCATGCTGGTCAGCTTCGTACACTCCATCCTCAATGCTTTGCTGCTGTTATTCATCATCATCGCATCACTTGATCAACTCGGTGTGGACACCACTTCATTCATCGCCCTGATCGGTGCTGCAGGTCTGGCAGTGGGTCTGGCTCTACAGGGCTCATTGCAAAACTTCGCATCAGGTGTACTGCTGATTGTCTTCCGCCCTTTCAAAGTCGGTCATTTTATTGAAGCAGGCGGTGCAACTGGCGTCGTAGAAGAGATTGGTATTTTCAGCACTCGCATGAAAACAGGTGATAATCGTGAAATTATTGTACCCAACGGGGCTATTTACGGCGGCACCATCACCAACAACTCAGCCCGCGATACCCGCCGCGTCGATATGGTATTCGGCATCGGCTATGACGATGATATTCGTAAAGCCAAGGAGCTCATGCAGGCCATCATTGATGCCGATGAGCGAATCCTGAAAGAGCCCAAGCCGCTGATTGCCGTAGGCGAGCTGGCCGACTCCAGTGTTAATTTCAATGTGCGGCCGTGGGTCAATTCAGGCGATTACTGGGGCGTTTACTTCGACCTCAACGAAAAAATCAAACTTGCATTTGATGACAACGGCATATCCATCCCCTATCCGCAGATGGATGTGCACCTAAACAAACCTGAATAATTAACAAGGCGCCTCAATACGAGGCACCTTGTTCTTTTCCTATATAAAGCAATTATTTCACAAACTTACTTATGCCCGGCGAGAATCATGCGATATAAATAAGATGCACCGTAAAACTCTGACCACCCGACGAATTATCAGCCTCATCGTGAGAATGGTACTTATCGTATTATCGGCAGAAATCCTCGTCATGCTGATATTTAACCATTTTCATATCGAGACCCGACTTTCAGAAATACAGCTGGCTATCGCTGACAGTCTGTTATTGCTGCTGATCGCAGCATACCCTGCACTGAGGTGGGTCATCAGGCCGATAATTCGGGCTGCGCAAGTATCTGCCGCACATACTGAAATGCTTGCTGCTGCACTCGAAAATGCAGGCGAAAGTGTGATTATCACAGATGCTGACTGCATCATGGTGCATGTAAACAAGGCTTTTGAAGCTACAACAGGTTATACCTTTCAGCAGGCAGTCGGCCGCAACCCCAACATGCTCCAGTCCGGCATACAAAACTCAGCCTTCTATGAACGGATGTGGAACGCGCTTAATCACAATGGAGAATGGAAGGGTGAGCTGTGGAACAGGCGGGCTGATGGCAGCATATATCCGGAAGTCTTACACATTCGTGCCATTCTGGATGCTCAACATGAGTTGCAATATTATATCGGTACTTTCTCGGATATTTCCGAACGCCTTGAACTGGAAAAAGCAGCTCGTCAAAGCCAGAAAATGGAGGCGCTGGGAACCCTTGTTGGCGGAGTGGCACACAACTTCAACAACATTCTCTCAGGCATCATTGGAAAAGCCTATCTGGCAAAGAAGAAAAGCACTTCAGATGCAGTTCAACGCCATCTGGATGACATTCATCAGTTGGGCATGGATGGCTCAACCCTGATCAGGCAACTACTATCTTTCTCTCAGGATAGCACGCATGACATTCAAAAAATTCCATTCACCACGCTATTGAAAGCTACGCTGAAAAGTCTGCAATCTAGCATGGAGGAAGAGATTCAGGTGCAAACGAACTTCCCCGAAGAGGAACTGTTTGTGTTTGGTGATGCAGGACAGCTGCAGCAGAGCTTCGTAAATCTCATCAACAATGCCACTGATACGCTCAGAAACTCTGAGGATAAACTCATCAAGGTCACTCTGGAAGAGCGCCGTTGCTCGGTCTGTCCTCAATCTGAAGCCTGTGATAGCTGCAATGGCCACGTTGTCCATCTCTGTGTTGAAGATAGCGGCTGTGGTATTCATGAATCAGAAATGGAGCATATTTTTGATCCGTTTTTTACTACCAAAGATGAAGGAACCGGACTCGGGCTCTCTATGGTTGAAGGTGCAATCAAATCACACGGCGGCTCCATCCATGCTGAAAGTAAACTCAATCACGGAACCACCTTGACCATCTGCCTGCCTCTGAATAACCCGAATGCCGATTCAGCCAGCCATGATGAGTATCATATATAAGGAAAAGTCGGACCAGAAATCACCGCAGAGGATTTGATTTACGAAGATTCAGCACGCACAGCAAACGAGAGCGCTTCACCCGGTTCATCACCGAGGCAGATCACTGAATGCCATACGCAGGTGTCCAGATCACGCTGGCCCATGAGCAGTACATCACCGGCCTGCAGGATATAGCCATATCCCTTCTTGATCAGGTGATGCGTAAACAGAGCTGAGCGATCCATCACCGCTTCCACCAATTCGTGATCGAATTCGTCCATATAAGCTGAGAGTACTGCCTTGTCAGATAACAGTTCCGCCAAAGCAATGCGGTCGCTGGCTTCCGGCAGCAGTCGGATAATCTCATCGCCATTGACCGGATCAGTAACAAAATCGATCAGCTCATCCATCAACTTCGGCTTGGCCAGCGCCAGCCAGAAGGTGGAGCCTGTAATCTGGGCAAAGACCACACCATTATGACCACGTTCCACATCGTGATGCATCTGGGCCCCGCCATTCGGTGCATTGAAATATACAATACGTTCAACGAACTCAGGTTTGCCGCCAACAATGTCGGACATCAGTGATACAATCGGCTCATTTTCTGTGATGGCTGCAGATTCAGGGAACATCACATCACAGAGTTTTCCGCCCCATAGCTGGCGATTCGGATCGGCAGCCACATCTTCCAGACACTCCATGCCAAAAGAGAAACGAAAGCGCAGTGATGCATCATCTTCGATAAAGGATAACCAGGATGCCTTGCACCAGAGATCCTCCGCCGCACATTCGCCATCCACCACAGCATCGAAATAGACCTTCTCGATACCCTGCTCATCATGCTCCTCAAACGATGAAGCTGTCAGCTGAAATTCATCCCCCAGTTGCTGCTTATAAAAATCAGCCTCCAGTGACGACGACAGCCCCCCTGTTTCCAGGGTCTCTTCCATCAACGCTCGTGCCCGATCAATCGCTGTTGCAAAATCGTCCAGCTTCAGGACAGCAGGCAACATCACGGCTTTATCCTGATTCCAGAGTCTCACAACCTCTGCCGCATCCGGCATCCCGGCTCTCTGCTCGTCAGCAACCCAACCCAGCTGGTAGCCGCGCCGGTTCAACGGTTTAAGCTGATCTGCAATCTCTTTCGGTGCATCCTTGATGTCGCTGTAATAGTGCATATTTATCCTGTGTTCTGTTGTTATACCGGTCCGGCCTGTAGCACCTGGGGTGGCACTTCAGTTTCAAACGGTTCGAATGCAGCCCTGAAAAGATCAGCAAGCTCTCTGGCTGTATCAACATAGGCCAGTTGATCATCCCATGTTGCAATCGGATCCAGCGTTTCCGGCATCATCAAACCGAAAATCGGATGGCGCTGAAATTTGATCTTATCCAATTGACCGGTCAGCGCTGCAGACAGCAATGTGCGTGTGAGATCAATATCCATACGTTCACCCACGCCATAAGGGCCTCCGCTCCAGCCGGTATTGAGTAACCATACCGTCACATTGCCATCACGAATTTTTTCACCGAGCAGTTTCGCATATACGGATGGATGGCGTGCCATAAATGGTGCCCCGAAACATGGACTAAAAGTCGCCTGGGGTTCAGTAATGCCTGCTTCAGTTCCGGCAACCTTGGCTGTATAGCCAAGCAGGAAGTAATACATCGCCTGTTCCGGTGAAAGCCTGGAAATTGCAGGCAACACGCCGAAAGCATCAGCCGTAAGCATGATAATGTTCTTCGGCTGGCTGGCCACGCCGGGATATATAGCATTGGGAATCGCCTGAATCGGATAAGCTGCGCGGGTATTTTCTGTCAGACTTGTATCATCAAAATCCACGCGCCTTGTCGCCACATCCAGTCCGACATTCTCGAGTATGGAACCGAATCGCTCCGTGGCATTATAGATTAAAGGCTCCTTCTCCCGGCTAAGGTGATCCACCTTGGCATAACAACCACCCTCGAAATTGAAGATATCATGCTCACTCCAACCCAGTTCATCATCACCAACCAGCCTGCGTTCAGGATCGGATGAGAGTGTGGTTTTGCCCGTACCTGAAAGGCCGAAGAAAATAGCCGCATCGCCGTCCACACCCACATTAGCCGATGCATGCATAGGCAGCACATCCTGATCCGGCAGCAGATAATTCATGATCGTAAAAATCGATTTCTTGATTTCACCCGCATAAGCCGTGCCGCCGATCAGGGCGATACGGCGAGTCAGGTGTAGAATAATAAAGGCTTCTGAATTGGTGCCATCCTGACTCGGCATGGCATGGAAATGCGGTACGTGCAGTACAGTAAATTCAGGTTCGTTGGTGCCAATCTCACGACCAACATCTACAGGGCGAACAAACATGGTACGCGCAAACAGCGCATGCCAGGCATCCTGTGTAATTACCCTTAGCGGCTTCTCAAAACGTGAATCAGCACCTACCAGACAATCTTCAACATAAACATGCTGGCCTTCCAGGTATCGCTGTACGCGCGCATACAGGGCATCGAATTTTTCCTCGGAGATAGCGCGATTGAAATCACCCCACCATACGCGGTCATGAGCGGTTTCATCATCAACGATAAACTTGTCCTTCACCGCTCGACCTGTGAAATGCCCCGTGCGCACCACCAGTGCCCCGAGATGAGCCAGATGGCCTTCACGGTTTCGAATCACATGTTCATAAAGACTGGGGGTTGGCAGATTCCAGTATACATCCTCAAGATTCTTCAGGCCCAGATGATTTACGGAAAGCTCTTCGCTGATCTGCTTTGTATTATATGCCATATATCCCTCGATCTATCCTACACATATCTGCCGCAGCAATATCAGGGCCAACTAAGCCTTTATCTTAATTCCATCGATATTATGTGCTGGCAAGAAGAATTTCGCCAATATTTCACATTGATAATTTGTACTGCAAGGGTTCAAAACGTTTATCTTAAGTATTTTCATATCGATAATCTAAACTAAGCATTCGAAAATATAATTTTCGCCCCGAAAAGCTCCAGCTGAGTGGTCCGACATCTCCTTGCAATATCGAATATCAATACTTCGTCATCCATATAACATGATATTTGCAATCCCAAACCGTGTGACTGCCGCGCTTATAATCTTGCATACTTTGGAAGGCTATCTATCCGTCGCCTAAAGGCGAGGGGTTTACGAATCCCTTATCGGGGACTCTAAATAGTACGGGAGTGATCACTCCGGATCGTCTGAAACCCCGTCATACATCGCACTGTATGCGTCTATTACCCTTTTATGTTTTGCAGGTGGTTGTCTTTTACTAAACAAGGCTGCTTTATCGTTTATGATATAAGGAAGACAGCAAAATAGATCGCCACCATGGGTTGAAATAAACTCATCAACAAAAATTTTTATGTTTTCAATTGTCGACACATTATAGCCGAGTATCTCAGCCTCTTGGTTAGAAATCTCTTCCTCAGAGTCTGGCATCGTATCAATCCAGAACATGGGATAAGGTTTATTATCCAAAACTCCCTTTAGTATTTTCTTTCCATCATACCTTAAGTCAAGCATTGGAGGATTATCTTCAGGAGACGTCGCACCTCTAACTTTGGCTACCAAAAGTGCCAAATCCACAGAAACCATCATCTTTCTTGGTGTAGATAAGCTTGCCACTCTAAAGCCTATATCAATAGAAGGTCCGATAAAGTCACGAACCAAGCCAGATCTCTCGTTACGCTCATAAAACTTTTTCAACAAGCTTATGTTGCTGTGAAGAGGGCTTTGCGCATCATATGTCTCAAAGTCCGTGCATTCTTTAAGGTCTGTTGACTGGATTACCTCAACGTTCACTGCGGGGAAGCCCGCCAGCCAAGAAGTAAGCTTCACATTCAGGGGTGTTATTCAGCGTTCAAAATTGACCCCCTAGAGGGGTAAATCAGCGTCCAAATTTGACCCCCCTGTAGTATCCCCAGCTAATGATTTAGTTGGAGGAAAAAACAGGAGTGATCACAGTGGAAACGAA